>CBKWJC010000056.1:0-46020 GCA_966674685.1 uncultured bacterium | reverse complement strand
GCGATTGAGGATTCTTCCATTCTGGTTTTTCTACTCAGAAGGTGACACGCTCCCATGGCACAATTAACGCTTGAAATTTATTTTAATCGGAACTTAAACCAAATACGTTGGATATTTTGGTTGAGTATAGCCGTTATGTCTTTGGGCTTCATACTAATAGTCTATGGGGTAATAGTAGGTTATCAAAATCCTCAAGAAAACTGGATGGTAGCCGCGATTGGAGGAATGGCAGGTGTTCTTACAGAGTTTATTGGTGCAACTTTTTTGTTTGTATATAAATCAAGTATGCAGCAAGCAGACAGATACACAGAAATCTTAGAAAGAATGAACTTTGTTGGTATGGCAATGCAGATGCTAGATAATGCTACTGAAAGGAATAAAAATACTAGAGAGTCTTCTGAAGTAAATTCAGCAGATTCTTTACAAGAAGCCAAAATAGAAATGGCTAAAGCTTTGTTGGGGAAGTTGCAACCTAATTCAAATAAAGAATAACCTAACTGAAAAGTTATGAGACGCTGTGCTTGAGTGCAGCACAACAATCCCGCTACACCAGCACAATGTCAAGTTATCGGTAAGTTCCAAAGGGTATCTGTGTCCGGTGAGTAGGAACGTTAGCTAATAAATGCATTCATGTATTAAATCAACAGCGAACGTATTTGTGTGTAGGGTTGAAATGCGCGATCGCAACTTCGCACCAGTACAAAAACATTGAGATCGCAGTTTCTTATTTAGGAAGCATTGCTAATTTCTACAATCATTGCCCCTTGTCGTAGCTGTTCTAGTGCATCAGGTAGAGTTGCGCTTAACAATTGTCGTAAGTTGCGGTTAGTAACGTTGCCACAAGTTAACCATAAAATCTGAGGGGGTGTTCCTAAACGACAAACCAAATCAATGAAATCACTGTCTTTGGTCATGATTACAGCATTCTCAGCTCGTGCTGCTTCAAAAATTTCCATGTCTTGAGCATCTCGTAATGACAAATCTCGTAAAGCAGCAGCCTCTAATTCAAAAGTCACTGACAGCCAATTAGCCAGTGTTGGAGGAAGCTGAGCGTCAACCCAAAGCTTCATGCCGTTAATCTGGGGAAATCAGTACGGCGGGCTGCAAAGAGTAAACAAGCTTGAATGTCTGCTAGTTCAAGATCAGGAAAGTCTTCTAAGATTTCAGTAACGCTAACATTCTCAGCTAACATCTCCAAGATATCGGTAACACGGATTCTCATCCCTCTAATACAAGGACGACCACCACACTGACCTGGTGTTTGGGTGATGCGATTAAGCAAGCTAACTGCTGAGTTCATGAGGTTCTACTGTACTTCGTATGTTTCTATCGTATCGAGTATTAAATCAACAGCTAACACGTTTTGTGTATAGGGTTGAAATGCGCGATCGCAACTTCGCACCAGTACAAAAACATTGAGATCGCAGTTTCTTAGCTACAGCAAACTGCGATCGCAGTTCTAACCTTAGCGCCGAATCCATTTAGTTAAGAATCCGCATTGGCTTACCGCTGATTGGATCAACTTAAGGCTTGCTCCAAGAATGAGGTTCTGCGAAGCCAAGATTTTCCACCTAGTTGGGTGTTTGGGTAGAACGTTTCCGTCTAATCAATAGTTATGCGCGCGACTCGAAGTCGTTCGGGGAGTTGGAAAGAGATGCTAAGTCCTTTAATTCAGTAGGGCACTAGTTGATGGCAGAGTGAAGAGAGGAGATATATGGTAGCAGCGAATTATCTACAATAGAGCGATAGCTTAAAATCCTTTTACTACGTTGTCATGCCAGTCACCAGCGAAGCTCTTAAGCAGGATCTCGATCAACTCACCACGGAGCAACTTCAACAAGTTGCCGACTTCATTGCTTTTCTCAAATTTCGGGATAAACGCCGTCGTATCGTTCTTGATCCTGTTCAGTTGGCTTCCCTATCAACTGAGTTTGCGGAAGAAGACCGTTCTCTTGCTGAAGCTGGAATGAGTGATTATGCAGTAATGCTTGCCCAAGAAGATCAGCAATGACCGACCAGCTTAAACGTCGGTATAGGGCAGTGTAGTCGCCGCTGGTGTCACAAACATCAGATTGGGATACATGGCTGCATCCAACTGCGGTTTGAACAGATAGATGATGCCTGTAATCGCCAAGATCAGCATGAAGGGAATGACAAACAAGCCAGCGTAGAAATGCCAGCGCCAGACGGTACGGTAGAACCGATTGCTGGGAGACTCTGTGGTGGGTGTCGGGTTAGGTGCGATCGCAGCCTTTTTCATATCAGCGCCTTTTGCTAAAAGCAAAGAGCCTGATTAATATGTCCCACCGGATAAAATCTCGTCAAAAGATAGACTGTCAAACTTTGGCAAATTGAGTCTGTTGCGGCACATTGAACCGCCAACAGTAGTCTCTCAACCAAAGTTAATTCAGGCATAACAGACTCTTTAAAGTTCCCCTATTGCATTTCGCAAAATATGAGATATCTTCAGATTGGTCTCTAACTGAGGGCCAATCAGGGTTCAGTACGCCTAGGTTATCGATTTGACCCTTTCCTTTACGCATATTTTCCACCCAGATGAACCGTTCGCTCAGCGAGCGGTTCTGACGTGATTAGCCTCCTACGCAGTACGGTATTTTGTGACGCGAATATGTCAGATTTACGCAGAATGTTCCAGCAAACTCGTCGCGGTTTCGCCATGTTTATGGGGCTGGGTTTGCTCAGTACCAGCCTAGTGGGTAGCACTGAGTCGTTAGCCCAAACAGAAGATGTTCAGCAGCCCTCCATTCTAGAGTGTCCAGCCACTGGTCAATCCTCAGTTACCGCTTCTGCGCCCGTTCAACTGGTGAGTCAACTGGTCACACCGCAAACGCAGATTGAGCGCGTTTTAAATACAGTGGGGCCAATGGTGATGGCCTATGCCAATCCACAGCCGTGGCCGCAGCTCCATCCTCGCTCGGAAATGGCGCGTGTGCCGGTGATCATGTATCACGATATTCTGCCAGAGAAGGAAGTTTTCTTTGACGTTACTCCCGAAGAACTGCGAGAAGACTTTGAGCTGATCCGCGATCGCGGTTTAACCCCAATTAGTCTTGATCAGCTTGTCTCGCATTTGCGTACGGGCATGCCGCTGCCCGAAAAGCCCATCCTGCTGACGTTCGACGATGGGTACGTGGGACATTACGAGCATGTCTTGCCGATGATGGAAGAGTTTGGCTATCCTGCCGTCTTTTCGATCTTTCCGGCCAAGCCCAATGGCGATATCGCTGGCCGCTCCACGCTCACCTGGGAGCAACTGCAAGAAATGACCCAGAATCCGCTAGTGACCATTGCCTCCCACAGCGTCACCCATCCTCGCGATCTGCGCGATAAGGAGGGTGATGAGCTGGTGCGAGAAGTGGTGGATTCTAAGCAGGAGCTAGAAGCTAAGCTGGGGATTCCTATTCGCTACTTCACCTATCCAGAAGGCAAGTATGACGAGACCGTGCTGGAAGCGGTCGAAGAGGCGGGCTATGTTGCGGCATTGACGATGGACGACGTTGATGAGCGATTCGCGGGCGATTCAGAAAGCCTGCTGGCGATTTCGCGCTTTGGCCAGTCTCAGTTGGAAAACGTTGTCGAAGAGGCATGGGGCGGGCCACCTGCTCCCACCTGGGGTCAAAACTTTAACTTCGATGCCGAGGTGCAGATGGATCAGACGGAAATTGATGAAATCGCGCTGGTGCTGGTCTCAGGCGGCAAACCAATCACGATCCATGCCGATAGCCGCTATCAAGTATCAGAAATCATTGCCAATACAGATGCGATCGCAGCCGTCGATGGTGGCTTTTTCTCACTCAAGTACCTCGATTCCAACGTGATGATTGGCCCCGTCCTCAGTCAGTACACAGGCGACTTTGTTCCTGGCTACGCAGGAGAACTGGGTAAGCTCGTAGGCCGTCCGTTAGTTCTGATCAGTTCAGATACAGTCAAGTTCATCGAGTTTGATCCAGGGCAACACAACACTCTAGATGGTGTACAGGCAGAACTGCCAAATGTAAGTGATGTATTTGTCGCAGCAGCTTGGCTCGTGAAAGATGGGGAACCTCAATTGCCCGAATCCTTCAAAAGCCTGTTTGATTTTGATGCGTATCGCCATCGGGCATTTTGGGGCATTAATCAGTCCGGCCAGCCCGTTATTGGTGTCACAACCGATCGCGTTGATTCCGTCTCGCTGGGGCAAGCACTGGTAAAGGCTGGTCTGCGCGATGCTGTAATGCTTGATTCAGGAGCAAGTACGTCGCTCGTATATCAACAGGAACTGATGGTTGGATATGTTCCGCGACCCGTTCCGCATGTGGTTGCCCTGCTGCCACCAAAATCTAGCCGCAACTGCCCCCAAATTACGGCTCAGCAACCAGTTCCCTATTCTCAAAATTAGTACAGCGTTTTCCATGCTGGTGAAGTACAGGAATGCCTCTTCGCCTCCGGCAAAGAGGTATTCCTATGAATCTCACTAGATTGAAAAGTGCTGTATCAAGTCTCAGGGTAAACGCATCAAAAACGAGGCATGAAAATGTGCGATCGCACATCAAATAACTCTCAGATGTCCTTTTTGGTGGAAAGCCTGCGCCACAAGCTTTCCACCAAAAAGAACTGAGTCTCATCCGTGTTATAGCAAAACCTCTTCACCGCGATTGGTAAACTCCACTGTCTCAATTTGCCAGCGTGAATCACTGGTCAAGGTTTTCTCAATACCGCCAAAGAGAGCCAGTTTTTCGCAAGAAGAAAGAGATTCTAGCTGACGGGTTGAATCCGGCGACACGCGAAAATCAACCGTCGCTAAGCCACTAGCCTGGTCATAGTCGATGCTGTAGCCTTCTAGCTCAAAGCTGGGCAAATTTTGATCAGCAATAATCTGTCCCACCACATCGTCAACAGGAGCATTGGCAGCAGCTTGGGACGGGAGAGGAACCAGATTTTGACAACTCTGATCGGCTTCATAGAGCGTAACGGCAATCGTTTCATCTTCAGCCGCATCGGTTTCGCTGTTAATTGAGCGCGTGCTGCCCAGAGGTTGGCCGTTAACTTGAGTTGCCGGATCGCCAAAGTTCTTCAGTTCACCATCCGGCTTATCCGTACTCGATTCAGCCCCATCTGCCGGAACCGCCTCCGCCTGTTCCGTCGCTGGAGCCGTATCCGCAGCCGGATCAGACGGAGAATCGCCGGATCGGCTACCGCATCCCACTAGACCAATCAGCAGTGCCGCTAGAACGATGCGCTTAAAACCAATGGAAGTTTTCATAGTTGTAGGTAAATATTGTCTGATTCCGAGCTAATAGTGTCGGTCTGCTCTGAACTACGAAGTCAGTTGTTGTCAACCTTAATATTTGTCCACAAGGAAAAATGAGTGGACTAGTTCATCACGGGGGCATCATCTAAAACATGACGCAGCGTGGTGAGGAGGGTTTCGGTTGTATAGGGTTTCGCAAGAAACGCCTTCACCGTTGGACTTGCGATCGCAGCACTTTGCTGATTCGCTGAGAGACCGCTCATCGCCACAATTTTGACATCCGGATTAATTTGAGTCAGGGTGCGAATCGTGGTAATTCCATCCATCATCGGCATCATCATGTCTACGAGCACCACCTGAATTTGATGCTGATATTCCGCATAAAGTGCGATCGCTTCCACTCCATCTTGAGCCGTCACTACTTGATAATTATGAGTTTCCAGAGTAGCCAATGCCATCTGGCGCAGTGCCGCTTCATCATCTGCCACGAGCACCAGTTCTCCCTGACCCTGGCCCTGACCGTTTACATCAGCCTGATTGGGCAACGACTTATTCGCTGGTGTAGCGGGTAAGTAAATCTTAAATTCCGTACCCTGCCCCGGCTCGCTGTACACATCGATAAAGCCACCGTGATTCTTGACAATCCCTAAAGCCGTGGACAATCCTAATCCCGTTCCTTTCCCCAGCCGCTTGGTAGTGTAAAACGGCTCGAAAATCCGATCAATATGATTGACTGGAATACCAACTCCTTCATCGGCCACGCAAATCTGCACGTAGGCTTCCACCCGCGCATCTAGGTGCATTCGAGCATAGTATTCATCAGCAATGAAATTTTGGGCCGTGATGCGTAAGGTCCCCCCGGCTGGCATCGCATCTCGCGCATTGACGCAGAGATTCATCAACACCTGATGAATTTGAGTCGCATCGGCCAAAATCGGCCACAGATCATCTGCTGCGGTATTGGCCGCAACGTCGGTTTCAATATCAATAGAGCGAGGAAACGTTTCGCGGGCAATCTGCTCCACTTCAGCAATTAAATGACGAATTTGAATCAGCGATCGCTCCCCCTCAATCCCACGGGAAAACGACAGCACCTGCTTAACCAAATCGGCTCCCCGTCTCGTACTGGTTTCAATCGTTTTCAACCAGCGCTGCGCCTGCGGGTCATCGGCAAACTTGCGCTGAAGCAGTTGAATCGACATCAAAATGGGAGCCAGTACGTTATTCAGATCATGGGCAATACCACTGGCTAGCGTGCCGATACTTTCTAGACGCTGCGCCCGCAGGAACTGCGCTTCTAGCTGCTTTTTTTCGGTAATGTCGGTGTTGACCACCAGAAACGAATGGGGCTGACCATTACTGTCGCGCACTAGCGTCCAGCGGCTCTCCACGATTACGCGGGTTTGCTCTTGAGTTAAATGCTCCAGTTCGCCCTGCCAGGTGCCTTTTTCCAGCAGTTCCTGGCGAATATCGAGATAGGGTTGGTCGCCTTCGGGATAGAGAAACTGACCAATCGGTTGACCGATCACTTGGCGACTGCTCCAGCCATACAGCCGTTCTGCCCCTTTGCTCCAAAACTGGACGCGATGCTCCAAATCCTGCACCAAAATTGCGTCGGTTGAAATGTCAATTAGAGCAGCCTGCTGCCGCAGCTTTTCTTCCGTGCGCTTCTGTTCGGTGACATCGTTTTGAATACCGAGATAATAGAGTAGCTCCCCCTGATCGGAGAAAATGGGCGACAGCTTTAGGTTATTCCAAAAGGGCTGACCGTCTTTGCGATAGTTTAGCAGGGTGGCGTTGACGGGCTTTTTTTCGTCTAAACTCAGCCGCATCAGCTCAACCGTTGAGGGACTGGAGTGTTCTCCTTGTAGGAAGCGGCAGTTTTTACCGACTACTTCGGCTGCGCTGTAGCCTGTAATCTCGGAAAACGCTGGATTGGTGTAGATGATTGGGTTGTCCGGCTGGTTGGGATCGGTGATGATAATGCCCTCCGCCGAGGCGGCAACCGCTTGCGCCAGCATTAAATTAGCATTAGCTGCCCGCCGCAGATCTTCGGCTACCCGCTTCCGCTCGATCGCATAGCGGATGGAGCGAATTAGCAGATCTCCGGTAAATTGGCCCTTGACCAGATAGTCCTGTGCTCCCATCTGCATGGATTGGAGGGCAATATCCTCATCGTCCATGCCAGTCAGGACTAAAATGGGCAGGCTACGATCGAGGGCTTGCACCTGTTCAAGGGTTTGAATGCCGTGACTATCGGGCAGGGATAAGTCAAGCAGCACAATATCCGTGTCGGGATGCTTTTTAATTTGGATGAGTCCCTGCTTGAGGGTAGTGGTGGTGATCAGATTAATTTGCACCGATGGAATTTCCAGCAGGTATTCCCGCAGGAGCCGGGCATCGCCGGGGTTATCTTCAATGAGTAAGGCGGTAATGAGTGAACTCACCATGAGTCAGCCTCCCGCGGTAAACGAACGGTCATCAACCAGAAGTTTTCAATACTACGCACAATTTTGAAAAATTCGTCGAGTTCAACAGGTTTGTTGATGTAGCAGTTGCCGTGCAGTTGATAAACCCGAGCAATATCATCTTCGGCTTGAGACATGCTCAACACGACAACGGGAATTTGCTTCAGGTGATCGTGGGCTTTGATTTCGGCCAGGACTTCCCGTCCGTCTTTGCGGGGCAAATTGAGGTCAAGCAAGATCAAATCAGGCTGGGGTACGTGAGTATAGGGATCTTTGTGATGTAAAAAGGCGAGGGCTTCGACTCCGTCTGCCACAACATGCAGTCGATTTGCGATCGCACTATGGCGCAATGCTTCCTGGGTGAGTCGGGCATCCCCAGGGCTATCTTCTACCAGCAAGATGTCAATGGGATGTTCCGTCTTGCGGTTGTGGCTCATGACTGTTCCATCTCCTGTGCCGGAAGGGTAAAGTGAAAGACAGTACCGACACCCGGTTCAGACTCCACCCAAATACGACCCTGATGTCGTTCGACAATTTTTTTACAGAGGGCCAGCCCAATGCCCGTGCCGGGATATTCGGTACGCGGGTGTAATCGCTGGAAGATCAGAAAAATGCGATCTCGATACTCGGGATGAATACCAATTCCATTATCTTCCACTTGGAACTCATAACCAGTATCAGTAGGCTGAGCCGAAATCCGGATCTGCGGCTGTTCGTGGCTAAACTTAATGGCATTGCTAATCAAGTTTTGAAAGAGCTGAACCAGTTGCGTCGCATCTGCCACCAGAATAGGCAATGGCTCAATCATAATCTGAGCCTGTCGAGTTGCGATCGCGGACTGTAAATTCGCTACTGCTTGTTGCACCACTTCGTTACAGTCCGTCACGCGGAAGGCATGGCCGCGAGTCCCGACGCGCGAATAGCTGAGCAGATCGCGAATCAGCGACTGCATCCGCTTGGCTCCATCTACAGCGTAGCCAATAAACTCGTCGGCATCCTCATCCAACTGGCCCTGATAGCGGCGGGCAATCAGTTGCAGATAGCTGACCACCATCCGTAGCGGTTCCTGTAAATCGTGCGAGGCCACGTAGGCGAACTGTTCCAAATCCGCATTGGAGCGAGCTAATTCCTGGCGCTGCTGCGTTTCCTGCTGGAGCAGTCTGGCTTGAGCCAGGGCAATGCCAATCTGCACCGCCACTTGCTCCAGTAGTTCTACCTCGAAGGCGTTCCACTGGCGAGTGTGTGAACACTGGTGAGCAATCAGCAAGCCCCAGAGCTGCTGGTTTTGCAGAATCGGCATCACCAGCTTGGACTGGATTTGAAACTGCTTCATAAAGCGGGCTAAGCATTGACCATCTGGCAGTTGTGGCAGATCTTGAGTCGTGTAAACGCGACCGTGACGATGTCGATCTAAATAGCGCTCATCCAAACAGCGATCGGTGACATTGATGCTCATCATGGATGGGAAATGATCTGCCAGTGCTTCCTTGCGGACGCTGCCGGAGCCATCGGCTGCAACTTGAAAGACAAGTACCCGATCGGCCTGAAAGATTTTCTGTACCTCATCGACGCTGGTTTGCAGAATGTCGTCAATTTGGAGCGACTGGCGAATTTTGAGGCTAATTTCAGCAAACAGTTGCGATCGCAGATGCTGCTGCTGGAGTTGAGCTTCAGCCTGCTGCCGCTCTAGCTCTGATCCTGCACGAGCCGCGAAGATTTGAATAATTTCCTTCAGGTACTGCACCTGCTGGCTTTGATCAAGGGGATGACGACCAAACACGGCCATCAGCCCCAAAATCTGACCATTGGCCGCAAACAGCGGTACGCCAATATAGGCATCAACTCCCATCTCAACCAGCTTGGCATCGGTGGGAAACTGCGATCGCAGATTGTGGGTATATACCTGCATCTGTTGGGTCTCAATCACCTGCTGGCAGGGGGTCTCCTCTAAGTCATAGACGTGATTGGTGAGGACGTGGCCTTGGCCATAGAAAGCGATGGTTTGGAGTTGGTGATAGTGGGGGGAGAGGTGGGGAGTAGGGGAGTGAGCAGGTGGATGGGTGGTGGAGGGAATGAGTTCGGCGATGCAGGCGTAGTCCATTTGCAGAGCTTTGGTGAGATAGCGCACGAGGGACTGGAAGAAGGCTGCTCCAGTTTCGGCGGAGACCCCTTTGGCGATGTTACGGAGAATTTCTTCGGCTCGTCGCCGCTCGGTGACATCGCGCCCGACGGACTGGATTTCAATGATCTGACCCGTATCGTCCACAATAATGCGATCGCTCCACTGGTGCCAGCGGACGCGGCCATCCGGCATCAGTACCCGATGCTCAATCGTGGCTACAGGCTGCTCGGGCCCCAGGCTGGCAATATGCTGCTGCACGGTCTGCCATTCGCTGGCTGGCAGAATATGCAGAAAACTTTTACCCAGCAGCGCCTCCCTGGGCTGCTCAAAGTAGCGACAGTAGGCATCGTTGACAAAGGTGAGCTTGCCGTCCAGGTTGAAGCGGCTAATCAGTTCGGTCTGGTCTTCCACGATGCCCCGATAGCGCGCCTCGCTTTCCCGCAGCGCCTGTTCAGCCAGTTTCTGCTGAGTGATGTCGGTATGAGAGCCAACCATCCGTACAGGTCGTCCAGTTTTATCCCACTGGGCTTGACCCCGATCCAGAATCCAGCGATAGGAGCCGTCTTTGCAGCGCATACGATATTCGGCGATAAAAAACGGCGTGCGCTGCTGGAAGTGGTTATCGATGAGGTGCTTGACGCGATTTCGGTCGAGCGGATGCACGCGGCTGCGCCATTCCTCGATCTGGTTCGACAAATCCTGTTCTTCATAGCCCAGCATATTAGTCCAGCGAGCGGAGTAGAACACCTCGTTGGTGACTAAGTTCCAGTCCCAAATGCCGTCGTTATTCCCTTGCAGAGCCAGTTGCCAGCGTTCCTCACTATCTCGTAGCGCCTGCTCCATCTGTTTGCGATCGCGAATATCGCGAATAATCGTCGAGAAAATATCAACCCCACCATCAGCATTGGTGTGACTGACGATAGTTTGGGACACCGGAATTTCCTCGCCGTGCTGGTTGAGTAACGCAATTTCACCCGACCATTTCCCCTGCTGCTGAGCCGTCGGTAAACCCTGATTCAGCACGATTTCAGCCGCCCATGCGGGACAGTAATCCGACACCATCACTGTTGAGACATCCACCGTTTCATCAAACCCCATCATCTCGCGGCCAGCCCGATTGAGATATAGGGTACGACCTTCAGCATTGGACATGCCGATAAAATCCGCCGCCGCTTCCATCACATCCACCAGTCGCCGCTGGGACGCTTCCGCCTGCTTACGTTCGGTAATATCGCTACCAATGCCCAAAAACCCCGTAATATTGCCCTGTTCATCCCACAGCGCCGTGACGGACAGCAGGACGGGAAAGCGAGAGCCATCTTTGCGGATATACGTCCATTCCCGTTCCTCAACCTGTTCCTGCATGGCCTTAGCCACAAACACGTCGAAGCCTGGTGAAATCGGGTAGCCCAGTTCCTGTGACAGCTCAGCCGCTCGCTGCTCAACTTCTGCGGCATCATGGAGAATTTCTGGCGTTATCTGTCCCACAACTTCAGCCGCTTGATAGCCTAACAGCCGCTCCGCCGCTGCGTTAAAGGTCAGAATCGTGCCCTGAACATCGGTGGAAATGATGGTGTAGTTGGTGCTGTCTAGAATCGCTCGCTGTAAGCGCGAGGCCGCCAGCAGTTCGGTTTCCGCCTGCTTGCGCTGCGTAATATCCTGAAAATACACCGATAGCCCCTCCTCGGAGGGATAGGCATGAACGGAAAACCAGGACTGGAGCGGCGGATAATGCTCCTCAAAAATGACGCTGACTTTTTCCCGTACTGCCCGCTGGTATTCTTCATAGAACTTAAGGCCAATAGCGGCTTCGAACTCTGTCCAAATTTGCTGACCTACTAAGTCTTCCCGCCGCCGCTGAAGCAGCACTTCGGCCTGTGAGTTGACGTAGGTGAAGCGCCAGTCTCGATCCAGTGCAAAGAAGCCATCGGTAATACTTTCAAGAATACTCAAGATTCGCTCATGGGCTGCTTCTGAGGCACTGCGAGCCTGCTGCTCTCGCTGGAGCAGTTCTAGTTTGGTTTGCTCAATTTGTTTTTGGGCCGTCACATCGCGTCCAACGCCATAAATCAGCCCCTTTTCAGCGATTGGATAAGCTGTCCAAGCAATCCAGCAGTAGTGCCCCGCCTTGTGCCGATAGCGGTTTTCGAAATAAATCGTAGGGATGCCCTGGCCGAGAGCTTGCACTTCTTGGATTGTGGCATCAATATCCTCTGGATGAACAAAGTCTAAAAACGGCTGATTGAGCAGCTCGCCATCGGTATAGCCAAGAATTTGTTCAAAAGCCGGATTAATCCGCTTGAAATAGCCATCTATCGAGGAAATGCACATAATATCAAGGGATAGATCAAACAGCCGATCGCGTTCGGCCTCGACCTGTTTCAAATCGCTGACATCCATCATGCCGCCCATCATACGTACCGCGTTGCCCCGCTCATCCCGCACAATGAGGCTCCGATCAACCACGCTGGCATAACTGCCGTCGGCACAGCGATAGCGATATTCAGCTTGCCAGTGGCTAGTTTTGGGATGCGCGATCGCAGCCTGCATTTCAGCTTTGATCCGTTCCCGATCCTCCGGATGGATCTGGGCATACCACCAATCCGAAGTCTGCTCGACTTGTTCCATCTCATAGCCAAACAGCGTCTGTAAGCCTTCGTTCCACCACACTTGATTGGTTGTCAAATTCCAGTCCCAAACGGCATCATTGGTCGCCTGGGCAATCAGATGAAAGCGCTGTTCGCTGGCGCGCAGGGACAACTCGGCCTGCTCGCGATCGACAATTTCCTGCCGCAAGTCATGATTGGACATGGCTAATGCTGCCGTGCGCTCAGCCACCCGCTGTTCAAGCTGCTGATTCAGGCGATGGAGCAAGAGTTCCGCCTGCTGCCGAGTATGAACTTGATCCTCCAGATTTTGATTAGTGGCAGATAGCTGAGACACATAGTGCAAAATTTCCTGCTCCAGCGTTTGCCGCGTTTCCTGCACATCAGACATCACCGCTTTGAGCTGCGCGGTCTGAGTCGTCAAATCGATCAGTGTGCGCCGCAGCTCTAGTTGCGACATCACCTGACGGCTGAGCCGCTGAAGCGCTTCCAGTTGGGCTGGAGATAGCGATCGCACTTTTTGATCAATCACGCACAGCGTACCCAGCCGCTGTCCTTCCGGCGTAATCAGTGGTGCCCCAGCATAAAACCGAATATGAGGCGCATCCGTCACCAGCCGATTGTGAACAAACCGCTGATCTGCCAGGGTATTGGGCACGATGAGTATGTCAGACTGCTGAATTGCATGGGCGCAAAACGCCAACTCACGCGGAGTTTCACACACATCAAGCCCTACTTTTGACTTGAACCACTGTCGCGTTTCGTCTACCAGACTGATCAGTGCGATCGGCACATCGCAAATTTGCGCTGCCAATTGGGTCAAATCATCCAAAATTGGCTCTGGCTCGGTGTCGAGAATGCGATACTGAGCCAAAATTTCTAACCGTAAATCTTCCAAATCAGGCGTTGCGTCAGTCGGCATGGCAAGAGTTAATCAAAATCAAGATTTAAAGAGCCGTAAGATTAGCAATGCCCATCACTAGTACGAACCTAATGAGGTAGACGTAGGGTAAGCATTGCCGATGACAGATAAGGTTGCAGGACAAAAAACAGTCGGTCTAAAGACGTTTGGAAACGAGTTTTGAAGATGTCATTTCAACACCGAGATTCAATATTGTGAATGCAGTTTCAACTGTCTTTTGATAAAGTCTACGTTCAGGATAGGATGAACCGTTGGCGAGATCGGGACTCTCTTAAGCTTGGATTAATAAATGGAGCTGAATCACCATGCCGACTTCACGGTGGACGCGCCACCACGTTATTTCGTTACAAGACTTTACAACCGCTGAGTACAATACGGTTTTGCAAACGGCAATGGGTTTGCGCGAGGTGCTATCCAGCCGCACCAAGAAGGTGCCCGCTCTCCAAGGGAGCGTTGTCACCAATCTGTTTTTTGAACCTTCGACTCGTACCCGCAGCAGTTTTGAACTGGCAGCCAAGCGGCTGTCGGCGGATACGCTCAACTTTGCGCCCGGTTCCTCTTCTCTCACTAAAGGCGAAACCATTCTCGATACGGCTAAGACCTATCTGGCAATGGGCACCAATCTGATGGTGATTCGCCACCGCGAGGCCGGAGTGCCAACTGCGATCGCACAGGAAATGGATCGGCTCAAAACAGGCGTGGGAGTTCTCAACGCAGGTGACGGTCAGCATGAGCATCCCTCCCAAGCCCTGCTGGATTTGTTT
Source organism: uncultured bacterium (assembly GCA_966674685.1). Lineage (GTDB taxonomy): Bacteria > Cyanobacteriota > Cyanobacteriia > Phormidesmidales > Phormidesmidaceae > Thainema. The sequence goes on along the minus strand of CBKWJC010000056.1, from coordinate 31,887 downwards.
ACCATCTGTCGCAGCCTTGACCCCGATCAGCCCCGGATTGAGCTGCTGGCCAATAAGAAAATTGCCATTGTAGGCGATATTCTCCATTCTCGCGTCGCCCGCTCTAATTTGTGGAGCCTGACTGCCAGCGGCGCGGATGTTCATTTAGCAGCTCCCCCAACCCTGCTGCCGAAGCTGTTTCAGGTCTACGGCGAAAATCGTCCGGGTAATCTCACCCTTCACTGGCAATTGGAGCCTGCCCTGAAAGATGCTGATTTTGTCATGACCCTGCGCCTGCAAAAAGAGCGCATGACCCAGCATCTGCTGCCTAGCCTGCGCGACTATCACCAGCAGTTCGGCCTCACCCGCGATCGCATTCGCCACTGCCATCCCAATGTCAAAATTCTCCACCCTGGCCCCACCAATCGCGGCGTCGAAATCACCTCCGACGTAATGGACGACCCCGCCCTCAGCCTCATCTCCGAACAAGTCACCAGCGGCGTTGCCATCCGCATGGCTCTTCTCTACCTCATGGGCGTCAGCAAAGACGAAGCATAATTTCTCACCCACCCCTACCCATCCACCCATCTACCCTCCCACTCCCCTACTCTCCCACTCCCTCACGCCCTCACTCCTCACTCCCTCACTCCTCACCCCCTACCCATGACCTTCACCCTCAACCCCTCCCCCCAATCTACCCACCCCAACGACAGCTTTGCGATCGCATTTGCCCCACTGGATCTAAACCAGGTGTATCAGCTCGCGGATGACCCCGCCAATGGCGCAGTCGTGATCATGAGCGGCACGGTACGTAATCAGACGGACGGCAAGCCCGTAGTGGCGCTGGAGTATCAGGCTTATGAGCCGATGGCGCTGCAAATTTTTCAGCAAATCGCGGCTGAAATTCGCCGCCAGTGGCCAGATGCCACCCGCGTAGTGATTCATCACCGCATCGGCAAGCTAACCATTGGCGAAATTAGCGTTCTGGTAGCCGTCGGCTGTCCCCACCGTAGTGAAGCGTTCGCGGCCTGTAAGTTTGCAATCGACACGCTGAAGCACAATGCGCCAATTTGGAAAAAAGAACACTGGGCCGATGGTTCAACCTCCTGGGTCAGTATCGGCGCGTGTGAACAAAATGATGGAGTTTGTTAATAGGAATAGTTACCGTAGGGGCGAATAGCCATTCGCCCCTACCAAATAGACCTCTTGCACGAACCAGGATTTAAAGGCTGAAACCCTTGTGATTACGTTGTGTTTTTCGATTTATGCAAGAGGTCTAATACGCTGAGGGAATGAAAGCCAAGATATGTAGACACAGTAGCCCATAAAAACTAGCAATTAAGCAGCCCATTACAATCTGGATTCGCGATTGAAATCACTGTAGTTAAAGACATTGCTTAACAGCACTCTCATCCGAAATCCGCTTGTAAAAACCAGTTTTTATTTTTGTGAACGCCAGGCTGTGCCTAACGTTCACAAAAATAATTCAAATTCTTTCTAGTCGGATTCGGTATCATTATGCTCTTCTAACGGAATATGAACTTCGCGTTCCGATTTGAATTAGATGGGCATCCTAGAAGCATCAAGATTTTGCCCTCCAGCAAAGCAGCATTTGAACCTGTGCAACCAGCAATGAATCCAGTGAATCAAGAGGAAAACCTATGGGCTTGCTCATTTTTCTAGTTGTCGTAATTGGCGTCGTAGGCGCGATCGCAATCGGCGGCTATAACAGTCTCGTCACCTTGCGTAACCGCTACCAAAACGCCTATGCCCAAATTGACGTGCAGCTCCGTCGTCGCTACGATCTGATTCCCAATTTGGTCGAAACCGTCAAAGGCTATATGAAGCACGAGCGGGAAACCCTGGAAGCCGTGATTCAAGCCCGCAATATGGCTGTATCGGCCAGTAGTCAAGCAGCTCAAGCACCCGGAGACCCGCAAGCGATGCGCCAACTCGGTCAGGCTGAAGCGGCATTAACTGGCGTACTCGGTCGCTTCTTCGCCCTGTCAGAAGCCTATCCCGACCTAAAGGCCAATCAGAACATGGGCCAGCTCATGGAAGAACTGCGCTCCACGGAAAATAAGATTTCCTTTGCTCGCCAAGCATTTAACGATGCGGTCACGCTCTACAACACGAAGCGGGAAGTCTTCCCAAGCAACATCATTGCGGGCATGTTTAATTTCGGTGCGGCTGAACTGCTCGAAGAAAGCAGCCCCGAAGTGCGCGAAACACCCCGCGTTTCGTTCTAATACACCGTTTAGTTAAAAATCCACGATGCTTGCAAAGCGCTTGCGGTGCAAGCGTACTTGCTGAGCGCGACACTCTGTTAGATCCCCCTCAATCCCCCTTAATAAGGGGGACTTGGAGCTAGTGTTGGTATAGCCCCCTTATTAAGGGGGCGGCGACAGCGGGGGATCGGATAACTGCGCTAAACACAGACCTGCAAGCGTTTTATAAGCTAAACGATTCTCGTGTGCAGACTCAACATCCATCGCTGTCAATTGGCCATTCACCATGAACTTCTTTGAGCATCAAGACCAAGCCCGCCGCAATACGATGCAGTTGCTGCTGCTGTTTGCCTTGGCGCTGGGCAGCATGATCGTGATTATCTATCTAGCCGTCATGGTCACGGTGATGACATCCCATACAACCGGAAGCTTAATCCCACTGTGGGACCCAGGGTTGTTTTTAACGGTGGCAAGTGCGGTGCTAGCTACGGTCGGAATTGGTAGCCTCTGGAAAATTCAAGCGCTCAAAGCGGGTGGTGCGACTGTGGCTCTAAATCTGGGGGGGCAGCTCGTCACGGTTGAGACTCAAGATCCGAACGAGCAGCGGTTGCTCAACGTGGTCGAAGAAATGGCGATCGCATCTGGCATTTCGGTGCCGCAGGTGTATGTTTTGCAAAACGAGTCGGGAATTAATGCCTTTGCCGCTGGGTTTAGCCCGAATCAGGCCGTCGTAGCCGTGACCCGTGGCTGTCTGGACAACCTGACGCGAGATGAGTTGCAGGGCGTGATTGCCCATGAGTTCAGCCACATTCTCAACGGTGACATGCGGCTGAATATTCGGCTAATTGGTGTACTGAACGGGATTTTGGTGCTCTATATCATTGGGCGCGTGCTGCTGCGGAGTTCGGGTAGTTCGCGACGTAGCAAGGATCAAAATGGCTTTGCCCTACTCGGTTTAGTTCTGATCGTGGTCGGATTAATTGGTGTTTTCTTCGGTCGCTTGATCAAGGCCGCCGTCTCACGCCAGCGGGAATTTCTGGCCGATGCCTCAGCCGTACAGTTTACCCGTGACCCCAGCGGCCTCAGTAGTGCTCTGGCCAAAATTAATCAGCTCTCTGCTGGATCGCGGGTGATGTCCCCCGCCGCAGAAGAAGCCAGTCACATGTTTTTCAGCAATGCGATCGCAAATGGCCTCTTCTCCTTTGACTGGTTTGCCACCCATCCACCGCTTGCAACCCGAATTAAGCGGCTCGGTGGTGTGAGCCAGTCTCAAGCAGCAGCGGCTCAACCATCTGTCATAGAAACCGTGATCCATCAAGCGAGTACTACTCAGCCTGAAACCGCAGTTATGGGTCTCAGTGGGGCAGCAACTCCACCTATAGCTGCGGTGGCGACTGCTGCCAATGGGGCAACCGGGGCTGGATCGGCCTCCGGTTCGGCGACGATACAAGCTTCTGCGAATCAGGTGGTCAATCAAGTCGGGACGGTCAACCCTGAGCATTTGGCCTATATTCAGCAAACAATGGCGAAAATGCCGGAAGAACTCCGCCAAGCGTTGCGGCATCCTCATGGTGCGATCGCAATTGTCTACGGTCTCCTGCTCGATCCCGATAGTGAAGAGATTCGTCAAAAGCAATTAGCGCTGCTTGAGCAAAACGAACCAGAAGACATTGTCAGCACTGTCCGCCAGTTCCAGTCGTTGATTTTGCACCTGAATCCCCGGCTGCGTCTGCCGCTGTTGGATTTAACGATTCCGGCGATTCGTACCATTTCGGCCAAACAGTGCAGCCGAGTGTTCAACATGGTCAAGATGCTAGTCCGAGCCGATGGGAGGCTCTCGCTGTCGGAGTATGTGCTGCAAATCGTGCTACAGCGACGGCTGATGCCCTATTTCAACCCAGAGCAAAATAATCGCGGGCAGGTGGAATACACCAAGGTCGAGCAAGTGTGGTCAGACTGCGTCACGGTCTTAACCGGACTGGCGCGAGTCGGCCACAGCAAAACGGAAGATGCCGCTTATGCACTCCGTTCTGGCCTGTTTTGCTTACCGAATGCTGCCACACAAGAACTACCCCAAACGCCGCCCACCTGCGGTATTTACGACATTGGCAACAGCTTAAACCAGCTTGAAAAGGCCGCGCCTAAATTGAAGCAGGCGATTGTTGATGCCTGTGCCCATACAGTTATGGTCGATAACACCGTCACGATTCAAGAGGCGGAACTGCTGCGAGCGATTGTGATTGCGCTGGATTGTCCGCTGCCACCGTTTTTGGAGAAAGCTGTTTAGTCGTTTTACCGCGCAGCCAGTATGTCTGCATCTTGCCTTTGCCCTTAATCGTGACTTCGCCGCGCGCTTCGAAACGATATTGATGTTTCAGCAGTTCATAGGTTGCGGCTGTCACCTGAATGCCGCCCGCTGCACCGTGAGATTCCATGCGGCTGGCTGTATTCACGGCATCGCCCCAGAGGTCGTAGATAAACTTCTTCAAGCCAATTACGCCCGCGACAACTGGGCCAGTACTGATGCCAATGCGGATTGCAAACGGTTGGCCATCGGGTCGATTCAGCTCCTGCACGGCCTGCTGCATGGCGATCGCCATTTCGGCAATCGATTCCGCGTGATCGTGGCGCTGTTGGGGCAAGCCACCGACCACCATGTAGGCATCACCGATAGTTTTGATTTTTTCTAGATTGTAGTGCTCGGCCAGGTTATCAAAGGTTGAGAAAATTTGATTGAGCAGGTTGACCAACTCCGTCGGCGAGATCTGCGCGGCTAGTCCAGTGAAGTCCACGATATCGGCAAACAAAATGGTGACCGAGTCAAACCGATCGGCAATACAGTGAGTCGCCTGCCGCAGCCGTACCGCAATTTCTTCCGGCAGGATGTTCAGCAGCAGTTTTTCGGCACTTTCCTGGGCTTCTCGCGTTTGGGCATAGAGTTCGGCCTGACTAATTGCGATCGCAAGTTGGTCAGCCACCGCTTGAATTAACTCCACCTCATCGGCCTGCCACATCCGCTCCGCACAGTGATGACTGCACTGCAACAAGCCCGTTGCCCCTGAGCGCGTTTTGATTGGAATCGCCAGTAGCGCGTTCCACTGGCTGATGGGAGCTATGGATTGAAGGAGAACTGTGCTGGTGGGATGGTTGCGATCGCAGCGCAGTACCGAAGCTGTTTCGAGCCGAGTTTGTAATTCCTGCACATCAATAGCCGGATCAATCGCATACTGTCCCAAAATGCTAGCGAGTGAGTCCGCTTTGGACTCGGTGACAACGTTCCAAAAAGCACCACTCTGCTCAAAATTGCAGGGTTCTTGTCCAGTATTGGGACAAAACCACATAAACTGACAGCGATCCACCTGCAGCAATTGGTGAATTGCAGTCACAGCCGTCGTCAAGACCTGCTCCAAGTTCAGGGAATTGCGAATTTCAGTAGCCAGTTGATTGAGCAAATTTTCGCGCTGGAGCGACATCCGCACCTGCTGTTCTGATTCACGTAGCGACTGCTCAGCCTGCTGCCGTTCGGCAATTTCCTGCGTTACCCGCTGAAACATTTGCTCAAAAGCAGCAATCACCTCGCCCAGCTCATCGCGGCGCTGAAACTGGAGTGATTGAAACTGAGTAGCCTTTCCATTGCGCTGAATGGCATCGCCCACCAACAGCAAATCATTCCTCAGGGCCAAAATCGCCCGCACAATCATCCGTTCTAATCCCCAGAACGTGGCCAGCGTCACAAACCCCGCAATGATCACAATCAGCCCCAGTAATCCCAGTAAGTAAAGATAAAGCTGCTGCTGTATGGTCGATGTGTCATGGTGAATGACTAACGTATATTCCTGATCTGCCGTTTCCAATACCCAGGACACGTCGTAGCGATTGCCATTTTGCGATCGCACCCGCATCATTTGCGGTTCTGGCATATCCGCTAGCGTCAGAGTCGGTGATTGTCCAAATGTTCCCACGAGCTGATTGGCATCACCCGTTGTGATGTACAGCGCCCCGCCCAGAATCGACGGCTCATCTTCCAAAGTTGCGATCGTATCTAAGATGATTTCTTCAGACGCACCTTGCAGACTCAGTAACGGAATCGCTTTTGCCGCAGCGGCTGAAATTTCCTCACACTGCTTCAGTAGAGCCTGCTCTTTTCGGTAGTAGGCTGGAATCAGCAAAATTGCCTCAATGATCATGAGGCTGAGAAACACCCAAAGCGTAATTTTCCGCGAGAGTTTCGACTGAAATGATTTAAAAAATAGAGGAGCAGCGGGTGCCATAGGTCTTTTTCCAGACGCTAATCTTCAAATCAGAATGAACCTGGGCCGCACTGTAGGGACGGGTTTTGCCGTCAATTTTTTGGCAAAGTGCAGATTAGCCTACTAAACCCGCCCCCACCCATATCGAACTGATTTAATTCACAATCCCTAGCTATCAATACATAGCTAGACACGACAGGGCTAGACACGTTCTAGCACAGCACCCTTCCTAGCCCATTATTCCTGCTTTAGCTGACTCAAACCTGAGAATAGGCTAAGAATTTTGGTAGTTCTCAAGCCGTAATGATTTTTGATGGTGTGGGCGCTGCCCACACCATCAAAAATCATTACCTACATACCACTACCAGAATTTTAATAAACAAGCAGAAAGCGGGTGATGATGTCATCACCCGCTTTCTGCTTGTTTATTTCGCCAAGAATCATTGACTAGAAATTGCTGAGAATTTTCTGCACAATTTGCATACCCGTTACAGCTTGCCAGCCAAATAATCCAACCAAAACTAAATTCAAGCCAATGTGCGTGTAGCGCGCTAGATCATTCCCTTTCTGCATAAACGGAACGAGAGCCGCAGCCGATGCAATGAGTCCCGTCATGGCTAACCCAACTAGTAAGTGAGGGCCAAAGAACAGCTTGCCGTTGTTGATATAGGTAACGGCCATCCCACCAATCGAACCCAGCACCATAAAGGCAAGTAGAGCCGCCCCCATTTGGTGATGACGGATGTTGAATTTACCCTTAATTAAATTCTTTTTCTTCTCACCTTCGGCTTTCCGGGTGCGCCGAATCTGAAAGCCCAAATAGAGTGCATAGAGGGTCAAGGCAAATAAAGCCCACATGGCGATGGGGTGAAAAAAGTTAAGCCAGGGCTTGATAGTCTCTAGGTTCATAGTGTGTCTCGGAACGGCGGATACTTGTTACAAAATTTAGCATAACAGTATTGCTCAGGCTAGGTCAGCGATACACCCGCAGCAAAACTTAGCGGCGCTTATTCTTACATCACCGAGGAACCCTGCTTGGGATATACCAGTCAAGGAAACCATTTCTACATCCTCTGATTCGGATATTCAAGATGCCTAACATGTCGATGCCCTGGCTGCGATGGTTCAACACGGTTGGCAGCCTGTTACCGATTGGATTGTTTGTCTTACTGCCGACGGCAGGTCAGGCCAAGATTGCTAATACCGTAGAGTCTGACCTGCCGCAACTGTCAGAAGAGTTCTCTCTACCACCGTATCCAGCTCCGAATCATGAGCCGCAGAACACAGTGGAAACGCTTGCCTTAGTCAGCGATTCATTCGAGCGTGCTGAACTAGAGCGTCATGCAACTGAGGCGATTTCGGTTGATTTCATTGATATTGAATCTGCTGATTCAAATTTGATGACTCAGTTAGAGGATGAGGTCAACACTGATACTTCTGGCCATGCCCCATCCGGATCGGTCGTCGTAGAAACCAGTGTGGATACAGACCCCGTAGAACCCTCTGATGTCGAATCTGCAAGCCCTAACGTCAATCTAGACTTTCCTGACGCAGACTCTACAGAATCTACGCGTACAAATCCTGTAGAATCTACCGCTACGGAATCTATGGGTACGGAATCTATAGATACCCACATCGATACGGGTGGCAATGGGGAAGCGACAGCAGAATCGAGCAGTTCAGATCCTAATTCTAATCCCGATGCAATCGATGAACCCGCTGAGCAGGAACCCCAGAGTGGGGAAACCGCCGAGACTGAAGCGGCAGAATCCGAGCCAGTTGCTGAAGCAGAACCTGAATTAACGCCTGAGGAACGGCAGCGGCGTGAGTTACTGATGCAGGCGGATGCGCTGTATTTATCTGGCAATATCGAGGCGGCTGAAAAGCTCTATCGACAGGCGAAAGATCCCTTGTGGAAGGGACGGGGTGAGGCGATCCAACGCCCCTTGGCTCTGTATGATCCAAATGCGATCGCACCTGCGGCACGGGTATATTGGCAGGAAGCCATGATGGGGCTAGAAACCGGATTAGAAACTCGCACTCTGGTTCCACTACGGCTTTTAGTCGAGCAATATCCAGAATTCATTCCGGGGCATATTCAACTGGCAGAAACGCTCCAACAGTATGAGCAAACTGAAGAAGCGTTGACTGTGCTGGATCAGGCCGTGGCTATTTATCCCAATGAATCGAGCTTGATTCGCGCTCATGCCAGGGCTTTAGCCGAGCAGGAGCAGTGGATGGAAGCCTCGATTACCGCACGACAGTTTGCTCTGCTCAATCAAGCCGCACCGGAAGCCAAGAAGTTCCGCTGGCTGGCTGATGAGTATTTAGACGAATTTAAATCGGCAGCGCGGTCGAACCAATGGGGCAGTGCGATCGCAAATGTAGTCACAGGCACGATTAGCGCCGTGGTGACAGGCAACATCTTTGCGCCCATCTCTGGCGTCAGTTCCGCCGTTGCTCTCTTACAGGGCGAGGAGCGAATTGGTGAACAGGTAGCAAATCAGGCGCGACAGCAACTGCCCCTGGTTCATGATCCAGAAATTGTTGCCTATGTTGATGACATCGGTCAGCGTCTCGCCCAGGTGGCAGGCCGAGATGAGTTTGAATATGAATTCGAAGTGGTTCTGGATGATCGACTCAATGCCTTTGCGCTACCTGGCGGCAAAATTTTTGTCAACGCAGGTGCGATCGCAGAAACTCGATCAGAGGCTGAACTCGCTGGGCTACTGGCCCATGAACTCGCCCATGCAGTTCTATCTCACGGATTCCAAATGGTCACGGAAGGCAACTTGACCGCTAGCTTAGCTCGATATCTGCCGTTTGGCGGCACCATTGCAGACCTACTTATCATGGGCTACAGCCGTGACATGGAGCGACAGGCCGATGTCTTAGGTACTCAAATCTTAGCCAGCGCAGGTTATGCCGCAGACGGCTTGCACAATTTAATGGTGACTCTAGAAAATCAAGAAGAAGACAGCCCCGTCTTTAGCTGGTTATCCACTCACCCCTTAACTAATCAGCGGGTTGAGTACACGGCTGAAGTAGTGGAAGAACGCAATTTTAACCGCTATCAATATGAAGGAATTGCCCGACATAGCCAAATTCAGACTCAGGTCAGGGCGCTACTCGCTAAATATGAACGCAAACTAGAGATGAGTGAGTGTTGAGGCATTTCCGACTCCCTACGGATAAGGAGTTTGGCATAAATAAACGCATCGAAAAAAACGGGGGAACGCCCCTCCGGGGCGCTCCCCCGTTTTTTTAGATATGCATTTATCTGCATGTAGCTACTTATTAGAAAATAATCAGTCCCAGCACACCGCAGGCCAGAATCACGAAGATGGGATGCAGCTTACCTTCAAAAATTACCAACACGGCAAAAGCAGCAATGCCAATAGCGAGGTCAAGCCATCCTTCCGTCACCCCTACTCCGTAAAACCAGGTGGCATACAAAATTAGGCTCAGGACGCCAAGTTGAATGCCTTGGCGAATCTTCAGCATGTAGAGATTGTGACTGATGCGATCGACCAAGGGAGCCAGCCAGAACAAAATCAAGATCGCGGGCAAAATGACCGCAAAGGTGGCGATCATCGCTCCGAGCAAGCCATTGATTTGAAACCCAACAAAGGTGGCAGCATTGACAGCAATGGGGCCTGGTGTCATCTGGGCTACGGCCAATAAGGAGGCCATTTGGTCAAAGGTGAGCCACTGCTGGTTCACTACAATTTCATGCTGAATTAGGGGAATAGTGACCAAGCCGCCACCATAGGCTCCCAGGCCAATCAGCAAAAAACTTCTAAAGAGCTGTAAGGCTGTCTGCATAAGAAGGGGTGAGTTTGAAATTCACAGGTTTGTGTTGAAGGCACCGCGAGCACCTGCGGCTTTGAGCGGTGTGCCTGATGTTTACACAACTTAGGTGGGTTGGCATTACAAACGCATCACTCAGCGCATCTAAAAACCAGGGAGCGCCCCGGAGGGTCGCCCCCTGGTTTTAGATATTTTTTAGATATACAGTTGCTTACTTCGAGTTTTTGCTGGTCAGATTTGGTATTACTCATGCAGGGGGTCGGATGGTCGGCCCGGTTTGCACAGCAGGTAACCTAAACCTCCGGTGGCCAGCACTGCTACCACCGGATGCCACTGTAATCCGGCGACGATTGCCAGCCCGACGGCGCAAATAACGATGTTTTGCCAGGTACGCAAATGGCGGCGGCCAAAAATGAAGCCCGCAAAGGCCAACTGTCCTCCAACTGCGATCGCACAGCCCCGCAAAAAAGCCGCTACCCAGGGATGATTAAAGTAGGGCAGCGCCACCCATGCAATCACCAGAATCAGCCCAAAGGCGGGTAAAACAGTGCCGAAAACAGCCGTAGCCGCACCCCATTTGCCCCGCAGACGGCGACCCTGAAGAAAGGCCACATTGACCGCAATAGCCCCCGGCACCAGCGTTGCCAGGGACATTTCAGCCATAAAGTCGTCATCGTTAATCCACTGGCGTTTCAGCACTAGCTCATGCCGCATCACAGTCGCCATAGCCAGCCCGCCACCTAGGGTCAACAGGCCGATCCGAAAAAACGTCCAGAACAGCGTCGGATACGAAACGGGATTCCCTTTCTGGCTGCGGGGATTTGCCTGATCGTTCAAGGGGTTCATAGGAAATTTCCTAGCCTTTACCAGAGCAGAGATGGGTCTGCCGCCTAATCTGCTGCCGCTTGTCTGGAGCAGTTAGCGCTGACCGATCGTGCTTTGCCCCTACATGGTACCCCCTTGGCAAGGGTGATTCACCTCTAGTTTCTTGCTCTGGTGCGTGGGTTTGCGCCCTTTTAAGCCCGCAGGCGGGGATCGTCGCCAGGGTTGACGTAGTTGATTTCCCAGGGGCCGATAGAGGTGAGTTGAATCACGGTTTCACCATCTGCGATCGCATAGTGTCGCGTCTCCGGCGGAATTGCAGTGTAGCTGCCAGGATCAAGCTGTTCTGCGGCTTCCCGGTTCAGCTCCTCTCCTGCACCCAGGCAAAACTGTCCGGCAAGCACCGTGACGCGCTCTACACCGGGGTGCCAGTGCGGAGAAATGATAAACTCATCCGGCATTTTAATTCGCATAGTAAACACACCCGGTTCACTAGGGTTGCCTTCCAAAACAGCAACTTCGGCACCGGGTTCCAGGGAAGCAGGGGCAGCCTGCCACTCAACGGTTTCAGGCAAATAGAGCAGTTGTTGATCTGGCCCTTGATCGACAGTCAGGCCAGGTGGTTCATTCTGGGCTTGCAACGTGCCTGGTAGCAGCAGCACTAAGAGCAGCGTGCCCAGCATGAGAACTGTGGATAGAATTTTCATAGAAATCCTCCTGAGCTATTTCTGCCAGCCTAGAACCGATGCTCAGGTACTGTCTTGCAGAAAATTGACCTCGCTTACCGCTGAGACTGGATAACAGTGCCAGAAACCACCGGAATCTGAGTAAAGACTTCTTGTTGCAGCGCCGCTGGAGAATAGCCCGAAAACACTTGAAACTCTCGCGTCAGATGGCTCTGATCGCTGTAGCCACAAGCCAGGGCAATCTGGCTGAGGGGTTGCTCAACCTCCGTTGTAATCAGGTGATGAGCCTGGGTAAAGCGAATCTGGCGGGCAGCAGCTTTAGGTGTAATTCCAATTGATTCCCGAAACCGCTGGGCAAAATAGCGATCGCTCCAGCCAATCGCTTGTGCCAGTTGCCGTATGGGTAGACAGCCCCTCCATACATTCAGTTGATGCCAAGCCCAGCGAATTTCTGGCCGAGTCGAATCATGAGAGTGGGCTAGTTTGTTTACCAGTACCTGATCAATCAGCGCAAACCGCTGCGACCAAGAGGGCAATTCGCTGAGTTGAGCCGTCAGCCATTTTATATCCTGTTCCCAAAAATCTTCCAAGGCAACAACTTCTGCCGCACATTCCGGTGCAGCTCCGCCAAACAGTCGGTAAGCCACCCAAGGCGATAACGAAATCTCAATACAGGAGCGCGTGCCGCTGTGTTCAGAAATCAGTGGCCTGGCGTCTATGCCCACCACAAAAGACTGATACGCTGTTGCGGCAACATCAGAACCAACCGAACGCATTGCAATATCGTCGCCAAATCCTAGAACGACAGCCACCTGTGCCCTGGGAACCTGGAGGCGATACACGGATTGAGTTAATGCTTCATGAAACCCCCTATAGCGATGCAGCCAGCGCTTCAAGCCAGAACGAGGCTGCCATACTAAAGATGCCGGGTCGGTTGTGTCTATGCCAGACATACACACCTCCTGTACTCAATGCTCGCCAGTGAATAACTTATCAACGTTTGCCTAAGCTGCCTCGTTAGCCGCCTGATAGCGACGGTTAACTTCTTCCCAGTTGACCACATTCCACCAGTTTTCGAGATACTCAGGCCGACGATTCTGGTAGCGCAGGTAGTAGGCATGCTCCCAAACATCGTTGCCCATCAGAGGATACTGCCCGTCCATAATCGGGTTGTCCTGGTTGGGGGTATCGACAATTTCGAGACTGCCCTGGCCATCGCTCACCAGCCAGACCCAACCGCTGCCAAAACGACCACTGCCAGCTTCGTTGAACTGGGTCTGAAACTCCTCAAAACTGCCAAAAGAGTCTTCAATGGCCTGAGCGATTTCGCCCGTGGGCTGTCCCCCGCCGTCCGGACTCATAATTTGCCAGAAAATGGTGTGATTCAAGTGGCCACCCCCGTTGTTGCGTACCGTGGTGCGAATATCTTCGGGCAGGGCATCCAGGTCACTGAGCAAGGCTTCAACGCTTTGTCCTTGCAGGTCGGAGTCTTCCTCCAGCGCCCCATTCAGGTTATTGACGTAGGCGGCATGGTGCTCGTCGTGGTGCAGCCGCATCGTTTCGGCATCAATAACCGCTTCCAATGCACCGTAATCGTAGGGCAACGGGGGTAATTCAGCCGGAGTAGATAAGGTGCGATCAGTATAGGCTACGGGGGCAACCTCGGTCTGAGTCTGCTGAGTGGGAGTAGAAGTATCAGTCGGCGACTGAGCCTGAGGAATGTCCTGGCAAGCTACCGTGAGCAGCACGATGACCATGCCTGCAAAGATATATTTGAGTTGACGCACTAAGTGCTTCATGATCTTGACCTCGAAATTTAGACCTTAACAGATTGCAAAACGTCACTAAGGAGCGTGAATTTAATCAAGCCGCAAACGCTAGAGGCAAATTTTGCCGTCAATAAGCACGACTCATCCACCCTCACTGCTTTACCCTGATCCTGAGCTAGTCACCTTTAACCAGCGGTAGTCGTAACCTTCAAGCCGAAAATCGTGGGTAGGGCCGGAAATTGTTTCTTCAGGTTGGTTTGTGAATAGGTCAACTAGACACTGGCCTACGCCGCCTTTTAGCGTGAGACTGGCGGTGCAGGGTTCAGAGCTGAGGTTGTGGATGGCGAGGACGACGTTGCCCTGCCATTCGCAGCGGTGGGCGAAGACGCTGGGATGGTTGGCGTCCAAGATTTGCCAGTTGCCCCAGCCCAGTTCTGGGCATTCTTTCCGCAGTCGAATGGCTCGCTCCATCCAGTTCAGAAGGGAGTTAGGTTCGCGGCGCAGGCTGGCGACGTTGATGTCTTTGTAGCTGAATTGGCCTTCTGATACGACGGGTAGTACCAGATCTTCGGGGGACGCGGTCGAGAATCCGCCGTTTTTGCCCATGGACCACTGCATGGGAGTTCTGGCTGGGTTGCGTTCCTCTAGGGAGAGGTCGTCGCCGATGCCCAACTCTTCGCCAAAGTTAATCACGGGGGTACCGGGTAGGCTCAGCAGCAGGCTATAGGCCAGCTTGAGCCGTTGCAAGTCGCCATCAAGCATGGGGGCAAAGCGGCGACGGATGCCGCGATCGAAAATCCACATCTGCTCTCGGTCGGGGGCAAAGGCAGCAGCGATTTCATCCTGCTCTTGGCTGGAGAGCTTGTCGAGAGATAGCTCGTCGTGGTTGCGGACAAAATTGGCCCACTGTCCGGTGGGGGGCACCGGGGGCAGCTCATTGAATGCCTCAGCCAGGGGGGCCGCTTCCTGTCGAGCCAGGGCTAGATAGAGATGCTGGTTGCCCCAAAAGTTGAACAGCATCTGCATTCGATCGCCATCCCCAAAGTACCTGGGTAATTCATCAACGGTTTCGTTAGCTTCAGCCAGCAAAATCGCATCGCCCCGTCGCCAGGAGAGAAAATCGCGCATCTCGCCGATGTAGACGTAGGGGTCATCAACTTTTTCAAATAAATTATCGGCTTGCCGAAACTCAATTAAATGGGGTGCAGCATCAATGCGAAAGCCCGACACCCCCAGCGCCAGCCAGAACCCCATAATTTTCTGAATTTCGTCTCGGACTTGGGGGTTGGTAATGTTTAAATCGGCCTGGTGGTCGTAGAAGCGATGGGCGTAGTAAGCTCCGGCCTCTTCGTGGTAAGTCCAGGTGGTTTCCTGCAAACCGGGGAAAACCACTCCTTCATCAATATTCTCTGGTCTCTTTTCAGACCACAAGTAGTAGTCCCAATACTGTGACTCTCTGTTTTTCACGGCCTCCTGAAACCAGGGGTGCTGGTCTGAGGTATGGTTCACCACTAGATCGATAATGATGCGAATGCCCCGCTCCTCGGCCTGCCGAGTGAACTCGACAAAATTTCCCATGTGGCCCAGACGCGGATCGACACTGTAATAATCCATCACGTCGTAGCCGTTGTCTTTGTTGGGGGTGGGGTAAAAGGGCATTAACCACAGGCAGGTAATACCCAAGCCCGTCAGGTAGTCCAGGCGCTGGGTTAGGCCAATGAAATCCCCAATGCCGTCACCGTTGCCATCCATGTAGGTTTCTACATCAAGGCAGTAGATAACGGCATTTTTGTACCAGAGGTCAAGCATTAGAGATACACGCTATGGGAACTATTTTGAAGGTGAGTACCGAATATGACATGAACATGACAGGTAGATAACACAGCTATTCGTCAGCATCGGCCTGAGATGACTGTCCATTTGATTGGCGATCGGATTTCCCGATCTGCTCTTCCAGGGGAGTCAACAGGCGCAGCGTCAGGTAGTTAATCAGGCTAATCAAAATCGCCACTTCGTACTGGGCATAGGCGACGGCGGCTCCTAGTGCTCCGGTCGACCACACGCTGGCGGCGGTGGCGGTGCCGCGCACATTCACGCCTTCTTTGAGAATGGCTCCACCGCCAATGAAACCAATGCCCCCCATTAAGCCCTGCAATACTCGCGCTTTTGAGTCTTCTCCCCCTGATCCAATAAAACCGATCGCCATCAGCACATAGCCGCAACTGGCGACGGCTACCAGGGGAAAGGTACGGAGTCCCATAATCCGGGTAGATTTTTCTCGCTCCAAGGCGATCGGTAGGGCCAACAGGAAGGCCACGATCACCTTGAACGCATGGATCAGAAGTTGTTCGAAGCTGAATCGTAGCCATTCCATGGGGGCATCCATTTCTCGTTCTACTATGCGGGTACTCGCTCCTTCTGGGTGCGGTTCCAGTGGCGGTGCTGTGCGATCGCACTGATAAACCGCTGGCTCACTTCCTCCATTGCGCCGTGGCGGGTGGTGACGACACCGTTGTCAGCGGCAATGCGGCCATCCTGGTCGGCCAGGTCAGCCCCCACAATGTCAGAGGCTTTTAGCAGATCGACCCCTTCGCCCGTAGCTGCGATCGCTTTGGCATGGCGGAAGGCTTCATTCAGAAAATGCAGCGCATCCCCCTGCTGCTTCAGGGTTTCGATACTCTGCTGCCCACCGGGCACGTAGATCGCATCGAACATCACTGAAGCGCTGGTGAGGAAGGTCTTGTCTACCTCCACCGCCTGACCATCGGCACTGCGAATTGTGTTGCTGAATTGGGAGACGATCTGGGCTTTGGCTCCGGCATTTTCCAGCGCTTGCTTCATCGCCATCAGCTGCCCGTGGTCAAAGCCATCCGTAGCCAGCACGGCAATCTTGCGGGTCGCGATCGTATCCTTGACGGTGTTTTCCATGCTCAGGGCCGGAGAACTTTGCCCGTGGTTCTGTCCAGCCGGTGCCGTCGGTTCCGGTACACCGATGCCCCGCGCCACCTGCTTCGCCAGGTCATGGTCAATGTGGTTAAAGTGATCGACCATCCGCTCCCGGATCGCCTTGTCGTTGACCTTGCCCAGCTCAAAGTGAGCCGCCGAGACGATGTGTTCCTTTTCGGCCTCCGACATGCTGTTCCAGAACAGGGTAGCCTGGCTGTAGTGATCTTTAAAGCTGTCGCTGCGCTTGCGGATTTTGTGTCCCTCTACCTTTTCGGCGTAGTGGGTATAGGCCCGCAGGTTATCGGGGTTCGCCATCGGACAGCCCCCACTGCGCGAGTTGGGAGAGTAGTTGGTCTTTCCCTTGTCGATGGTTTGCCGCATGTAGCCATCCCGCTGATTGTTATGAGCGCCATTCACCGGACGGTTGATGGGAATTTCAGTAAAGTTCGGCCCACCCAGGCGAATGAGCTGGGTATCCGTGTAGGAAAACAACCGCCCCTGCAACAACGGATCATTTGAAAAATCAATTCCAGGCACCACATGGCCGGGGTGGAACGCCACCTGCTCCGTTTCGGCAAAGAAGTTGTCGGGGTTGCGGTTCAGCACCATCTTGCCCACGGGGCGAATCGGTACCATTTCTTCGGGAATCAGCTTGGTGGGGTCGAGCAGGTCGAAGTCAAACCGGTGCTCATCCTCCTCGTCTACCATCTGCACCCCCAGCTCAAACTCGGGGTAGTCGCCCATTTCAATCGCCTGCCAGAGGTCGCGGCGGTTGTAGTCGGGGTCTTTGCCTGCCAGCTTTTGCACTTCATCCCACACCAGGGAATGCATGCCCAGCTTCGGTTTCCAGTGGAGTTTGACGAAGCGGGCTTTGCCCTGCTCATTAATCCAGCGGAAGGTGTGAACACCAAACCCTTCCATCATCCGGTAGCTGCGGGGTAGCGCCCGGTCTGACAGCACCCACAGAATCATGTGCATCGACTCGGGCACCAGGGAGGTGAAATCCCAAAAATTGTCGTGGGCGGCAGACGCCTGGGGCATCTGGTTGTGGGGTTCTGGCTTAATGGAATGCACCAGGTCGGGGAACTTGATGCCGTCCTGAATGAAGAATACGGGCATGTTGTTGCCCACCAGATCGTACACGCCATCCTCGGTGTAGAACTTGGTGGCAAAGCCGCGCACATCGCGCACCGTGTCGGCAGACCCGCGAAAGCCCACCACCGTCGAGAACCGCACAAACACGGGCGTCTTCACCGAAGGGTGTTGCAGAAAGCGAGCCTTGGTAAACTCCGCCATCGACTCGTACACCTGGAAGTAGCCGTGGGCACCCGACCCCCTGGCATGCACTACCCGCTCCGGAATCCGCTCATGGTCAAAGTGGGTCATCTTCTCCCGGAAGTGGAAGTCTTCCATCAGGGTTGGCCCCCGCTCCCCGGCGGTGAGGGAGTTGTCGGTGTCGTCTACCCGCACGCCCTGATTGGTGGTGAGATGTTCGCCTGACTCGCGGCGGAAGGTTTCTAGCTGTTCGTTTTTGCGCTGTTCGTGATTACCATTCTGTTCGGTCATGGTGTTTTTCCTAATCCGACGATTTGTGAGGGGTTGCCCCGCTCCCGATTGAGGTTGCCTCGCCTTACCGCTTACCCTGTCGAGTCACTGTAGCTACTGTAGATTGACCGTAGGTTGGGGAAGCACGAGCAGAACCTGACACAGTCCAGGCATGTAGATACTGCTCTACTGCGATCGCGTTTTACTTCATGATTCGATGACAAATGTGACTGGAAAGTGACAGGGCGTGAGAATTGACAAAACTCCAGACAGAACTTCAGGAGAGACAGATTGAGTGGAGCGTGAGCAAAATTTGGCAACGCAGACAATCGAGCCGTTCATTTAATAACAGCAAAAAATTGACCTAAGCTGTCTGATCTTTAGACTGATATCCAGCCTGTTGATCAACTTAAGTCTGCTAGGTTGACACCTCAAAACTACGACTGATTGGGGATGTTATTTGTAGCTACAGTTGCGTGAGGAGTGAGGCGTATTCTGGTCACTTATGTTCAGAGATTTCCGTGCCTGCGGCTAAACAAAAGAGGGGGTATTGGCACTGCTGATCTTGTAGAAGCACTTTACTCAAAATTCCTGACTGCGGAAATTCCAGCAGATCGTGAATCTGTAGCGCAGCAGGCTGCATGGACAAAACTGTAGTGGTCATGGTGTCTCGCTCCAGCCCGATCCAGGTCATGCTTACAGCGTAAAGAAATTGAGCGGACGTTGCCTTGATCTAAGTCAAAGGAGAAGTAGGGAGATGGAGGAGCAGAGAGTAGGGCAAGGGGGCAGGGGAGCCTTGTCTGTAGCGGTGATTGAAGATTTATCTTCTTCTCAAGTTCTTGACAGCCCTTTGCAGCCTTTACAGCCCTCTACAGCCCTACACCCCTTTCCGCGCGATCACTTTCACTACACCATCGTAAAATTGCTGAAATCTGTAGGCGATGATAAACGTAATCGGCAGCATGATTCCCACCCAGTAGAGCAGCGAGGCCAGCACCGTTGTTGGTTCGTAGATGACCTGGCCGAGATGGAAGGTTAGACGGTGGATGAGATAGGCGGCAAAGCTGGCGTAGCTGATGATCTGAATCCAATGCAGCAACTGGGGATGTTTCAACCGAGCTGCGATCGCATCTGCGATGCGCCACAAAATGGGAATAGCGCAGCCAATCGCTAGGTCGGTGACCAGGATGTGAACTAAACCAAATTCGAGCTTGGCATACAGCATCGTCATGCCCACAAATCCAATCAGGCAGATCCAGATGGCCCAGTTGCTGAGTATTGCTTGTCGAAGGTGGGTTTGCCGACCTAGGACAATGCCATAGGCGAAGGCAGGCAGATAGATGACGAGACGCAGATCGATAGCATTGGTGGTAAAGAAGACGAATAGAAGGGTCGCGTAGAGAACCAGGGTAAATGCGATCGCAACTTGAGTTTGATTTTGATATCGATATAAATAAATCGGCGTCAGCGCGTAGTAGGCCATGATCACCGGAATGAACCACAGCGTTGTCAGCGGCAAAAAGGGAAAGGCCGTGGTCAAAAACGTGGCGCGCAGATAGGTGAACCCATCGATTTGCTGCAAGAGCCAGAATCCAGTCAGCGCGATCCAGTACATCGGATAAATTCGCAGCCAGCGCCGCCGATAGAAGGCCCAAATGCGATCGCGATTGGGAAACTGATAGCGCTGCGCCAGCACAAATCCTGAAATAAACACAAATAGCCCCAGACAAACGTGGGTGAATACGCTGGTGACCGCATTTTTGTGGGTATTAAGCGCATCGGCATATTCAAACAGGTGCCAAAAGCCAACGACGTACAGCAGCGCGGCAGTCCGAAGCAAATCAACGGTTAAACTGCGTGGAGTGGACGGGGATACCGCAACTGATTTCGGGGCAGCGAAATGATTAGCTGGTACTGACATGAATCTTGTTCCTCAAAATTCCTCACCACAGGGAGCTAGTTCATAGCCTTATGTAATCAGGCTGCTCAAAGCTATTTTTCCGGGTTCTAAGCGCCTAGCACTATCAAATCAGCAGCACTCACCCCAAGCTGATTATTTCAGACTGGGCTGTTCGGTTTTGTGACGAGGGTGGGTATTGTGGAACCAAGTGAGCAGATTGGGTTCAATGTCTGTTGCTTAGAATAGAGGGCGAACAGCAGGGTCATCTCGTTCCAGTTTGAAATCTGAAATCCGCGATCGCAATCGTCATTTCTTCCCATGCCCAAAACCAAGTCCAAACAGACCGCTGCGACGACGGTACCGTCGGCTGAGCTGAGCCTGAAAGAACGGCTAGCACTAGAGCGTAAGGCCAAACGCATCCGTAAAAAGAACACGCAGTTTGTGCTGTCTACGGTATTTGGAGCCGCGATGTTGGGTATCGTTGTCGGTCTATTCGGAGGACTGTTTATTGGTGCTGGACTGGCGTTAGGCATTACCTGTCTTGTCCTGTCCTACAAATTTCCGCGAGCGGCGCTGTATGGCTTTATTCTGTACATGCCCTTTTCCGGCACGGTCACCTATGCCATTTCCTCGGGCGGTAGTGCCGTGCTGCAATTGGCCAAGGATGGGTTCTACATTCCGGCCTGCGTGGCTGTGTTTATGCTGTGCATCAAACAAAAGCAACCGCTTGTGATTCCCAAATCAATTCAGGTGCCGCTGGGCATTTTACTCACGTTTTGCTTGGCGACGCTGCTGTTTGTCAATGGATTGCAGCAGCTAACCAGCAAAGGCGAACAGCCGATCCTGATGGGCATTCTGGGGCTGAAGGTGCTGATTGGCTATCTGCCGCTGATTACCTGCACGTTTTATCTCATTCGCGATCGCAAAGACCTAGAACTCCTCTTGCGGATGCAGGCCGGATTGATCATCACCTGCTGTGCCTTGGCGTTTGTGCAGTACATGTTCCTGAAAACCGGACGCTGTGAGGGCACAACCGGGACGGGGGCAGAATTATTCCAAGCTTCAATCGATGCCCGCTGTTTTGTCGGGGGATCGCTCCTCTACACTCCAGAGCAGGGTCAAATCCGCTTGCCGGGAACCTTTGTTGCGCCGTGGCAGTGGGGCTGGTTCTTGATTTCAAGTGCCTTTTGGGGCTTTACGGTCGCCTTCAGCGATCCCAAATGGTACTGGCGAATTATTGGTCTGGTTTCTTTGGCAGTAACGTTCGTGATGTCGGTACTGTCGGGTCAGCGGATTGCTCTAGCGCTGGTGCCAGTGGCGATTGTGATTCAGCTCATTTTGTCTGGCCAAATTGCCAACCTGAAGCGGTTTATTCCGGTTGGCGTCGGCTTAGCGTTTATTCTGGGTGTCGCCGTAGCCAATAATCCAGCAATTGTGCAAGAGCGGGTTCAGAGTTTTCAAGACCGTTGGCAAGCGTCGCCCCCAACGGCTTTTATCGAAGAGCAAATTGAGTGGTCAATTGCTCAACAAGAAGGAATTTTTGGCCAAGGTTTGGGACGAGCTACCAATTCTGCCCGCACGTTTGGGAAGACTGCATTAGTAGAGACTTATCATCCCAAAGTTCTCTATGAAATTGGCCCACTGGGTCTGTTTGCGCTGCTGGGTCTGTTTACCACTCTAGTGGTCTCGACGTTCAAAATTTATCGGTCGGTGAAGCAGCCGGAACTGCGGAACTATGGGGCTTGTTTGTGGGTGTTTGTGCTGTTTATCAGCTATTTCCCCTACTACTATCCGCTGGATGTCGATCCGGTAGCAGTCTATTACTGGTTCGCGGTTGGCATTATTGTCAGCTTGCCAAAGCTGGCAGAGCAAGAGCGGCTAAATCCCCGTCCAGTCGAGGATCCAAAAGCATCCAAGAAGGGCAAAAAGAAAAAACGCAAATCACGAAAACGAGCCAAAGTGACATGAAAATCCTGGTTGCCAGCCATACCTATATCGTTGATTTGAACTGTGAAAAACTGCGATCGCTGGCGCAGCTCGAACCGGATATTGAAGTGACCGTCGTTGTCCCAAAGCGCTGGCGACCGGGTGGTGTGCAAAAAGACATCGTTGAACCCCAGCCGCGCGATGAAGGCTCGTTTCGGATTGTGCCTGTTTCCAATTTCAGCCAGAACAATCAGGGGATGCTCTGCTTTGGCACAGATTTGATTACCCTGTTGCGAGCGTTTCGACCCGATATCATTCAGGTGGAGCAGGGTTCCAAGTCGCTGGCCTATATCGAAACGATTACGCTCAATCGCATTTTGGGACTGGGGGCCAAAAATGTCTTTTTTACCTGGTGGAATCTGCCCTACGACCTCAAGTTTCCCGTGTCGCTGCTAGAAGCCTATAACCTGAAGCATACCGATGGCCTGGTCGTCGGGAATCAAGACGGAGCCGATATCCTGCGCGATCGCGGTTACACTGGCCCGGTTGCCGTCATGCCGCAGTTGGGGATCGACGAAACGCTGTTTAAACCCTCGCCTCAGCCGCAACTCCGTGCTCAGTTAGGCATTCAGGACAATGAGTTTGTTGTCGGGTTTGTGGGGCGCTTTGTCCCTGAAAAAGGGCTGATGACGCTGTGTAAAGCGCTAGCGGGATTAACCGATCGGCCTTGGAAATGGCTGATGTTAGGGCGAGGGCCGCTGAAAGAAAAGCTAGTAGCAGCAGCGACCGAAGCCGGAATTTGCGATCGCATCATCTGGATTGAAAGCGTTGCCCACGATCAGGTGCCGGACTACATCAACGTCATGGATACGCTAGTGCTGCCGTCTGAAACCGACTTAACCGAGTTCAAAACCCTCACCTCCGTCGGCTGGAAAGAGCAGTTCGGCCACGTCCTCATCGAGGCCATGGCCTGTGCCGTCCCCGTAATTGGCTCGGACTCCGGCGAAATTCCCCACGTCATTCAAGATGCAGGACTCGTCTTCCCCGAAAAGAACGTTGAAGAACTGCGCGATCGCCTGCTGCAACTGATAAACGATACCGAATTCGCTGCTCAAATCGGTCAGCGCGGCTATCAGCGAGCAATGGTTCACTACACCAATCGTGCCCTAGCAAAGCAGCTTTTGGATTTTTACCGATCCCTGTAATACCAATTTTTGAGATCTTGAAAGAAGTAGAGGTAGTAGGAGCAGGGGAGCAGGGGAGCAGGGGAGCAACGGAGCATATCTCTCTTGCCCCGTTTCCCCCTTGCCCCCTTGCCCCCCTGCCCTCATCTGCGATCGCACGATTCAAAGACAGATTAATCTCTATCCAAAGGTATAACGCCAACCCAATCCCTGCACCTGCAATCCCCAAACGGTAGAATGGATAAGATTATCAGCACCGTATAGCAACTTTAAAGAAAGACTATGTCCGTACTGGCCGCGATCGCAGTCGTTGCACTTCTGATTTTTGTTCATGAGCTAGGCCACTTTATGGCAGCTCGTCTACAGGGAATTCACGCCAATCGTTTCGCCATTGGCTTTGGGCCAATTTTATGGAAGTATCAGGGCGCTGAAACCGAATACTCCCTGCGAGCCTTTCCCTTGGGTGGGTTTGTCGGTTTCCCCGATGATGATCCCGACAGCGACATTCCGCCCAATGATCCCAATCTGCTGCGGAATCGCCCCATTCTCGATCGCGCCATCGTCATCAGTGCCGGAGTGGTTGCCAATCTAGTCTTTGCTTACCTTGTCTTTGTCGTCCAGTTTGCGGGCGTGGGCGTGCCGGAGTCCTTTAATTACGAACCCGGCGTGATGGTGCCCCAGTTAGTTTCTGAGTCTTCTCCCGCTGCCGAAGCAGGTATCCGGGCTGGCGATGTGATTATCGAAATCGATGGCCAGGAACTCGATGCATCTCAGCAGGCGATTAAGACCTTCATGCAGGAGATTCAGGACAGCCCCAGTGAGCCAATCAAGATGGTAGTGCAGCGGGGTAGTCGATTGCTGCCCGTGACGGTGACGCCAACTGTGGAAGAAGATGGCATACCGCGCATCGGTGTGCAGTTAATTCCTAACGGTTCCGTTCAGTACCGCAAAGCGGATAACATCTTCGAGATCTTCACGATGGCGGCAGCTGAGTTCCAGGCGCGGCTGATTGATGTCGTTCAGGGCTTTGTCGCTCTGGCAACCAACTTTTCTCAAGTGGCTAGCCAGGTGGGTGGCCCCGTGAAAATTGTCGAGCAGGGCGCTGGACTGGCCGAAAATAATGCGGCCAGCCTGTTCCCCTTCGCTGCCATCATCAGCATCAACTTAGCAATCATCAACATTCTGCCGCTGCCTGCGCTAGATGGTGGTCAGCTTGCTTTCTTGCTGATTGAAGGACTGCGCGGTAAGCCACTGCCACAGCGAATTCAAGAAAATGTCATGCAGACTGGCTTGGTGTTACTGCTCGGTCTAGGCGTCTTCCTAATTGTGCGCGATACGACGCAGCTCGAAGTGTTCCAGCAATTCTTGCAATAACTGTCTATCCACACATCAATTGGTAGGGGCGGGTTTAGTTGTTACATCTTGGGTTCTGCCCAGGTTGGTGAACAAAACCCGCCCCTACACTTGTGAAATGGCAGACAATATCCACTAAACCTGTCCCTACAGGAAGGCTTATTTTTTAGAAGATCGATCAATGACTAAAACCCGTCGCGTTTCCAAAAAGCAAAAAGCGCTCGAAATTTTGGTGCGCCTCAAGCGACTGTATCCAGATGCCGTCTGTTCGCTCGACTACGAAACGCCAGTGCAGCTCCTGGTGGCGACAATTCTATCCGCGCAATGCACCGACGAACGGGTGAATATGGTGACACCCGCCCTGTTTGCCCGATTTCCTACCGCTGAGGCACTGGCAGCCGCAGATCGTGAGGAACTGGAAACCCTGGTGCGCTCCATTGGCTTCTATCGCAACAAGGCCAAAAATATTCAGGGAGCCTGCCAAAAGATTGTGACTGACTTCGGCGGGCAGGTGCCAAAAACGATGGAGGAGTTGCTCACACTGCCCGGTGTGGCTCGCAAAACAGCTAACGTGGTGCTGGCTCATGCGTTTGGCATCAATGCAGGGGTTACGGTTGATACCCACGTCAAGCGGCTGAGTGGACGTCTGGGTCTGACCAAAAACACCGATCCGAAGAAAATTGAGCGGGATCTGATGAAGCTTTTGCCTCAGCCCGACTGGGAAAACTGGTCAATTCGGCTAATCTATCACGGTCGAGCTGTATGTGATGCCCGTAAGCCCATGTGCGATCGCTGTGAGCTAGCCGACCTCTGCACCAGTGTTGATCCCGCTGTGAAGGAGCAACTACAGGGTAAACGTTACTTGCAGCAGCAACTTCAGGAGCAGCTTCAAAACTAAACTCGGTCGTTCTCGAAGGGGAATAATTTTTTGTGGTGTGGGCGTTGGCAACACACAAAAATTGTTACCTAAATCAAACTCTAATGCTCAAATACGTTGGAGTACTGCATAATATCCAACTGGGCAAACACCGGAATGCACTGGAAGCACTGCTGCGCCAGTTCCCAGCGCCCTTCTCGCTGTAGCATTTGAATCAGCTTTTCCCGCATCGGGATCAAATAGCGAACGTCGTTGGCAGCATAGGCCAACTGTTCAGGGGTGAGGTTATCCCAGTTGCCCCAGTCGGAACTCTGGGCACTTTTGTCCAGTTCAACACCTTGCAGTTCCTTGACCAAATCCTTGAGACCGTGACGCGGCGTGTAGGTGCGAGCTAGCTTACTGGCAATCTTGGTGCAAAAAATCGGATTCGTCTCTGCGCCCAGGTGATAGCGCAGCGTCGTCACGTCAAAGCGGGCAAAGTGAAAAATCTTAGTCAGATGCTCCGCTTCCAGCAGCTTTTTCAGATTTGGCGCTTCGGTCTGACCCCGCTCAATCCGAATCGCGGACACGAAACCAGAGGGATTACACAACTGCACGAGACAGAGCCGATCGCGCTGGGGCAGCAAGCCCATCGTTTCCGTATCCACGGCCAGCGTATCCGCCTCCAGATAGCGATCTAAATCGTCACTGGGCAAATCGCGATCGCACACCTGGAAATTCTCGTCAGCCATGTTTCACCTGCTGTTTGTCACGTCAAGATCAAAATAGCAGAGTGCTGACTCTCGCAACACTCTGCTGATTTCGGGTTAAGCAATCTACTGCTGCTCTTTTTCCTTTAGCAGCTTGGCAACTGTCTGCACATCTTTGTCGCCGCGCCCCGAACAGTTGACGACAATGCGGGGGCTGCCTTCTAAAGTCGGACAGAGTTTGTCTAGATAAGCAAAGGCGTGGGCAGTTTCCAGAGCCGGAATAATGCCCTCTAGCCGCGACATCAGTTGGAACGCATCTAGCGCTTCATCATCGGTGACGGAGTAGTACTCAGCCCGACCAATTTCCTTCAGGTAGCTATGCTCTGGGCCAACGCCGGGATAGTCCAATCCGGCACTGATCGAATGGGGTTCAATCACCTGCCCGTCAGCGTCCTGTAGCAAATAGCTCATGGCACCGTGCAGTACGCCAACCCGACCGCTAGTGAGCGTGGCAGCGTGCTTGTCAGTATCAACGCCATAACCAGCCGCTTCAATGCCAATCAACCGCACAGATTCATCCTGGACAAACTCGTGGAATAGGCCCATCGCGTTGGAACCACCGCCCACACAGGCCACCAGGATATCCGGCAGCCCGCCCCACTTTTCTTGAGCCTGGGCACGCGTTTCTTCCCCAATAATGGCGTGGAAGTCGCGCACAATCATTGGATAGGGGTGTGGCCCAGCCACGGAACCAAGAATGTAGTGCGTTGTCTCAACGTTTGTCACCCAGTCACGAATCGCCTCTGAGGTGGCATCCTTGAGCGTGCCCGTACCCGACTCAACCGGGCGCACCTCAGCCCCCATTAGACGCATCCGGAAGACATTTAGCGCCTGCCGCTCCATGTCGTGGACGCCCATGTAAATCACGCAGTCTAGGCCGAAACGAGCACAAACGGTTGCCGTGGCAACACCGTGCTGTCCAGCACCAGTCTCGGCAATGATGCGCTGCTTGCCCATTCGTTTTGCGAGCAAAACTTGACCGAGAGCGTTATTGATTTTGTGCGCGCCCGTATGGTTCAGGTCTTCCCGCTTTAGATAAATCTGCGGCCCCGTGCCATCTGGTCGAGCGTAATGCTCTGTCAACCGCTCGGCAAAGTACAGCGGATTGGGTCGCCCCACATAGTCCCCTAACAAGCCATTGAGTTCGTCCTGAAATGAGGGATCGGTCTTGTATCGCTTGTAGGCGTCCTCTAGCTCGCTGAGCGCGGGCATCAGAGTTTCCGGCACATATTTGCCGCCGAACTGGCCGTAGCGTCCCAGCGGATCAGGCCGCACCGACAGGGAAGTGGGCGAAGAAGCAGATTGAGGAGAGATAGGAGTCTGGGTCACGGATGCTTACGGAATAACGACAGTGCGGTTTTGCTCGGTTTTCTATTATAGAAAAATCCTTCGCCTAATTTTGGTAAAGAAGATTCTTGCAGTCCTTAAAACGCGATAAGTTACTCATCGCGTTGCCGCACCGCTGATAGCGAAAAGTAACCCAAATTGTACCATTCAGGGTTTAGTCAGTCTGTAAGACTGCGGTTAAACAGCATCGCTGGGGGCTTCGTAGCCCTGCAGATTTTCGGGATTGAACGGGCGCATCATCAGCGTGGCTTGATTGGTGATTCGCTCCGAACCCCGGACAACCAGTAAGTACTTGCCTGCCCGCAGGCGATTGCGATAGGGCAGAGCATCACCACTGCCGAGCACCAGTCCAGCGCCGCCGCCCACGAATACGCTACCCATTGCCCCAGAAATGGCACCTAACACCCCACCTAGCAGACGATTACCCAGCTCACCCGCCCAGGGAAATGTATCTAGTCCGGTAATTGCATTGAACGTGATGCCGCCCAGAAAACCGAACGGGATCAGCCAGGTTGCCATTAGTTTGGCCTGCCGCCAAGCCTGCTCATTGGGATCAATCAGGCCAAATTCATCAGCGCTCTGGTAGCCCTGGCCCAAGATGGCCATTGCGTCGGTGGGGATATTGCCTTCTTCCAACTTGGTGTAAGCAGCCTCGGCTTCGATGCGATCGCGAAAAACGGCAACAAGATAATACATAAACGGATGTTATGAACCGATGAACAACGAAATAAATAATTGAAACAAAACATGCAGAGCGAATTGCCCCTATTATGCCGCTGAATGAATCCCTTTCATCCACGTTACTGCAAGAGCAATCCCAAAAAGTTTCCGTATCTCATTTAGAGGGTTTTCCGCTTTGCAGTAAAATGGCATACCGTGGCAAATTCCATTTTGCGCTCTAGCCGATTTCGTTGTTGTCCTGCTCCATTGCGATCGCACCTTCCACTTATTGAAAGGGATTGCTGACTGAGAGCAGTTTTTGTGTTTCCATCATCGTAGTTATCATGCCAAAGGTTCTCGTCTCGGATTCGATTGACCAAGCCGGAATTGAGATTCTCAATCAGGTCGCTCAGGTTGATATCAAAACAGGGCTTCCCCCCGAAGAATTGGTTCGCATTATTCCAGAGTACGATGCCTTAATGATTCGCTCTGGAACCCGCGTCACCAGTGAGGTGATTGAAGCGGGTACCCAACTGAAGATTATTGGTCGAGCGGGAGTTGGCGTGGATAACGTCGATGTGCCTGCCGCGACGCGCAAGGGAATTGTGGTCGTCAACTCCCCAGAGGGCAACACCATTGCAGCGGCAGAACACGCGCTGGCCATGATGCTGTCGCTCTCCCGCCACATTCCAGCGGCTAACCAGTCGGTCAAAGCAGGCAACTGGGATCGCAAGCAATATACGGGCGTCGAAGTCTACAAGAAAACGCTGGGTGTCGTCGGTCTGGGTAAGATCGGCTCCCACGTCGCCACTGTGGCCAAGGCGATGGGGATGAAGATCCTGGCCTATGATCCCTTCATCTCGACCGAACGGGCAGAACAGCTCGGCTGCCGCCTAGTCGAAATGAATGTGCTGGTGCAGGAATCCGACTACATCACGCTGCATATCCCGAAAACAACGGAAACCTATCATCTGTTCAACGCCGATATGTTTGCCCAGATGAAGCCGACGGCGCGGATTATCAACTGTGCGCGGGGCGGTATCATCGACGAAAATGCGCTGGTCGAAGCGCTGAAAGACGGCCAGATTGCGGGTGCGGCACTGGATGTGTACGAAGAGGAGCCGCTGGGTGAATCCAATCTGCGATCGCTAAATAAAGAGCTGATTCTCACGCCTCACCTAGGCGCGTCTACCGAAGAAGCGCAGGTCAACGTGGCAATCGACGTAGCCGAGCAAATTCGTGATGTCCTACTCGGCTTACCTGCTCGCTCTGCGGTCAACATTCCCGGTCTGCGGCCCGACATTCTGGAGAAAATGCGGCCCTATCTCCAACTGGCTGAAACCTTGGGCAATTTGGTCGGTCAGCTCGGCGGTGGCCGGATTGAATCGCTCAATATTCGCCTCCAGGGAGACTTAGCGACCAAAGACAGCCAGCCTGTCGTTGTCGCCGCGCTGAAGGGTTTGCTGTCTCACGCGCTGCAAGAGCGGGTCAACTACGTCAACGCCAGCCTGGAAGCTCAGGAACGCGGCATTCGCGTCACCGAAACTCGCGATCCCAATGTGAGAGACTACACGGGTTCACTTCACCTGGAAGTGAAGGGTTCACTGGGCACCCATTCCGTTACCGGAGCGCTGCTAGGTGATGACGAAATCCGCGTCACAGACGTAGATGAGTTCCCGGTCAACGTGCCGCCGAACAAATACATGCTGTTTACGCTGCACCGCGATATGCCTGGCATCATCGGTAAGATTGGCTCGCTGCTCGGCAGCTTCAATGTCAATATCGCCAGTATGCAGGTCGGTCGCAAGATCGTCCGAGGCGACGCGGTCATGGTTCTCACCATTGATGATCCCCTACCCGAAGGCATCCTGACTGAGATCACCAAGGTGCCTGGCATTCGGGATGCCTACACCGTAACGCTCTAGCATGACGCTCTAGCACGATGTAAAGGGACTGTAGGGGCAGGTTTAGACGGTTACGTTAATGGCTAAGCCCAAACTGGCCAACGAAACCTGCCCCTACTCGGTATGGTATTGAGATACAACATCTGCCTTTACCAAATGTGCTGATATCTCCGATTGGTACTAACCTGTTGGAAGTGATATCAAGTCCATGTAAGAACCCAATTTATTGTTGTGAAAGCTTGGCCTAGCCGAGCTTTCACAACAATAAATTATCGGGTTTCAATCAGACTTCGTATGACAAGGGTGAGTCATATAGGACGTGAGCGTTGGCAAATAGCTGGTGGGAAATTCAAGTTTTATGCCACGAGTCGGCAGAAGAATTAGTCTTTTGGCGGCTGGATGAGTTTGGCTGTCGTGGTGCAGCTAGCGAAAAGAAAGGGGCGCATACTCAGCTTGTGCGAGCCTATTTGCCCCAGATGCAGGCGCAGCTTTTAGACTTAGCGGCCTTAGCGCTGAAATTACGCCAAGACGCTCTCTGTGCCGAACTGCCCGTGCCCGCCATGCAGTGGAATTTGATTGACGAAGAAGACTGGTCGAGTAGTTGGAAATCCCACTGGCACGCTCAGGAAATTGGCGATCGCATTTTAGTTAATCCCGCTTGGATTCCCCTCCCCGAAAAAACGGATCGGCTCATTCTGAAGCTCGATCCGGGCGTTGCATTTGGCACAGGTACCCACGAAACGACTCAGCTCTGTCTGGAATCGCTAGAAATGCGGCTGGAGAGCATCCAGACGCTGTCTGATTTCGGCATGGGTTCCGAGCCTGAAGCTGATCCAAATAGCTTAGTGATTGCCGATATCGGCTGCGGCTCCGGTATTTTGTCCATCGGTGCAATCTTGCTGGGTGCCAAACACGTCTATGCCGTAGATGTTGATCCCCTAGCGGTGAAGGCAGCAGGAGAAAACCGCGAACTCAACCAGATGACGGACGAGCAAATCACCATCTATCCCGGCAGTATTGATCAACTGATTCAAAATATGCCGTCTCCTGCCGATGGCATTGTCTGCAATATTCTGGCCGAAGTGATCGTTAAGCTGATTCCGCAACTGGTCGAAATTTCAAAGCCGTCTACCTGGGGCGTTCTCAGTGGTATTTTGCTGGAGCAAGCCTCCGATGTAGCCAATGTGCTGGATCAGAATGGCTGGACGGTGGCCACGCTTTGGCGACGCGGTGAATGGTGCTGTCTGAACATTCGCCGGATGTAAGTTTCGAGAGGTCTCACCCAGCGGCATGTAGTTTTGGACGTTGGTACAAGAAACCTGAATCTACGGAATTGTAGCTCCCAATCGACTTGAGAGCTATTTGTGACTGAACAAGCCAATCAGCCAGCGATTAATCGCGCCATCATCTTCGGTCTGCCCCCGCTTCAGTGCTTCTTCTACCGTGATTAATTCTAATCCTGGTAAGACCTGTGAAGACTGAATTTCGCCACTGCGTCCATCTGCAACTTCAAATGCGATCGCGCTGCCACTCGTGACATCAACCACCCAGTATTCACTCACGCCAAAGCGTTCATAGAGCAAGCGCTTGCGGCCTAAATCATCACTGAGCATCGTTGACGCAATCTCTACGACCAACTGGGGCACACCGTAGCGATCCACATCTAAGGGTTCCGATTCACGCGGCGGCAACTGAAATGTTGAACCAATATAAAAGGCAATATCCGGCTGTCCGTCTCGCATTCCCACCTTACGCAGGGTGGGATTGGTCAGCTCTACGATACGAATACCTTTCAGCGTGGCAAACAGGCTGATTACGTTGGACAAAATCGAATTTTCACGCGCGTGCAGTGGCCCCAGAGCTGCCATTTCAATCCTCATCCAGCCATTGTCGTAATAGCATCGTCCGGACTCATAGGCTGGCTGGTCTGCTAGAGCAACGTACTGCTGCCA
>CBKWJC010000055.1:0-46139 GCA_966674685.1 uncultured bacterium | reverse complement strand
ACACCCTCAATCTCTTTCGCCAGAGTGGGCAAGCAGGGTGGTTTCATTGGGCCACAGTAAGTTCTAGGGTTGCCGTTTCATGTAATTGGTAGGGGTGAATGGCCATTCGCCCCTACGCAACATTTAGGGTTCTAAATTATTTTTTGCCTAAATGAAACCACCCTGTCTCTCCAGAATGGGCAAGGGGGAACCCAGATTCTTGTTTCCGGCTTCCCCTTCTCCCAGAGTGGGAGAAGGAGCTGGGGAATGAGGGAAAAGCCTGATAGAAAAGGTTCTAGGACTTATGTATACCCAGTAGAGACTAAGAGTGAGGAGTGAGAACCGTTGCTGGAACGCTCCCAGTGGATTCTTTCTGGGCTGCTGGATCGAGTGTGATTACGGTCAGTTCGGGCGGACAGAGAAACCGTCCGGGCGGAAACGTGCCCAGTCCTCGGTTGACATATAGCCGATTTGAACCCACCTGATGTAAGCCCTGTGCCCATTCCCAGTGGCGCACCACTTTGACACATTCGCCACGCATATAGGGAATGTAGCGGCGAATTCGCTTCGGAATGTGAGGTCGAATGGTTTGCGCCCAGGTGGGAACGATGCCCAGACCAGGAATTCGAATCTGGCCACCGTGGGTATGACCAGACAGTTGCAGATCGACCCGCCAGGCCCGCAGATGCTCTGCTGTATCAGGGTTATGGGACAGTACTAGTCGCGGTGTGTCTAGCGGAATCGAATCAAGCGCGATCGCAGGATTGAATTCGCGTGACCAGTAATCGGCTAAGCCCACCACCGGGAACTCTGGCCCAAATGGATAGGCGACTTCATTCCACAGTACGCGAATGCCAGCTTTTTCAAAGGCGGCAGTGACAATCTGGTCTGCGCCACGCGGCACAATGTCATGGTTGCCCAGAACAGCATAGGTGCCGTGGCGGCTCTGAAGCTGACTCAGCCAGTCGGCCAGCTCGTGTATCGGGGCTGGATCGTCCGTGACGTAATCGCCTGTGAGGACGACTAAATCGGGTTGAACGGCGTTGCTGTGTGCGATCGCAGTTTTCAGCATCTGTTTGGACAGCCGCAACCCGTCGAAGTGCAGGTCTGTGAGCTGAACAATTTTGAGATTTTTAAGTGACTGAGGCAGTCCCTCAATGTCGAGTTGAATATTTTCAACAGTTAGCGGCCCGGTTAGCAATCGATGCATAGGTCTGATGCCCTCCTCACCTATCCCATGCTTAGCTTAACAAGGGATCTGCCGGACTTTTTCAGCATTGCCAAAGCTTAACTGCGCCTTAGATTTAGCTCATTTTTTCATAATCTTTTTAGGTTTGAGATGTTTGGAATGTTCCGTTCTCTTGCATTCGATCACGGCAATTTTCTCAAGTAACATCTAGAGCCTACGCCACAAAAGATGCGATCGCGCCTAGTCTATTGCATCTGCTGTATTTCATCACAAAGCTCGGCATCTGAGGCAACCGACTTGTTGTGAAAGTTGCACCATCCAAACTCGTAAAACGAACAGTAGGCACAGGTTTCCTGACTTTTGATCATGTCTTGATCTGCAAAAGCAGGTGAAGCCTCATCCTGTTCACCAGTGTCCGTAGAAGGTCGTAAAACTTCGTCCTGCCCACCGTTAGTATGGGTTTCGCCAGGAAGAGTCCAAGTCAAAAAATGCTTCCAGAAAGGTTGTTCAGCATAGTCATGACGTTTGTCTGAAATCAAAATAGCTATCGTATTGACGATTGAAATCGACATATCCTCTACTTAAGCAACGTACTATCAAGCTTTGATTGGATCAAGCCTCAATTGAACCAAGTTAAAGCTTGACAAACGCAGTGGAAAATTGACTTCACTCTAAAGGCATAAACTGCGATCGCACCTCTTGCAGAGATTGCACTGTCATCTGGTAACATCCACTGCTATATTTGCAACGTTTGCAATTGGATGCGGACGGATGGCAATGAAGCTCCTCTGTTTGAGTAATGGACATGGCGAAGACATCATTGGCTTGCGGATTTTGCAGGCACTTCAGCAGCAGGCTCCTGAGCTAGAACTAGCTGCACTGCCGATTGTGGGGGAAGGACTGAGCTATGAGCAAGCCGGAATCCCACTTATCGGAGCCGTGAAGGCCATGCCGTCCGGTGGATTTATTTATATGGACGGGCGACAACTGGCAAAAGACTTGCAGGGTGGCCTGCTGAAACTGACGCGATCGCAACTCAAAACCATTCGAGCTTGGGCTAAAGAGGGCGGTTTTATCCTGGCCGTGGGCGATATTGTGCCGCTGCTGTTTGCGTGGCTCAGCGGTGCCAATTACGCCTTTGTCGGTACCGCGAAATCCGAATATTATTTGCGGGATGAGGTGGGCTGGTTGCCGCGTGAGTCCTGGTTAGCTGGGCTAGAAAGCTGGTCAGGTTCGGTGTATCAACCGTGGGAGCGCTGGTTGATGGGGCGCAAGCGCTGTCAGGCCATCTTCCCCAGAGATTCCCTTACAAGCCAGGTTCTGCAAGCCAAGTCGCTACCCGCCTACGACCTAGGCAATCCTATGATGGACGGTTTGATGACATCCACCAGCGCCGATTTAGAGGCGTCTACCGTCAACTCTCCAACCGATGCTGATGAATCGGCTCAGCCGCTGACGGTCGTCCTGCTACCCGGTTCGCGTCCCCCAGAAGCCTATCGCAACTGGCAAACTATCCTCACTGCTTGTTCGTCTTTGATGCGCGATTTATACCAGCCTTCCGTTCGCTTTTTAGCTGCGATCGCGCCGAGCCTCGATCTAGCTCCGCTCCGTGAACGCTTAGAGATGGAGGGCTGGCGGCCCAGTTCAACCAATGAGCTAACGTATACCCGAGGGGCATCAACGCTGACGATAGCCACTGATCGATACGCCGAGTTTTTACAGCAGGCGGATTTTGCGATCGCAATGGCAGGCACCGCAACGGAGCAGTTTGTCGGTCTGGGTAAACCCGCGCTAATTCTGCCCGGAACAGGGCCGCAGTTTACGCCCCGCTTCGCCGAAGCCCAAACCCGTTTATTGGGGCCATCAGTGACGCTGACTCAGCCAGAGCAAGCAGGTCAGATCGTGCAAAGCTTTCTCACTCGGCCTGATTTGCTACAGCTAGTCGCCGAAAATGGTCAACGCCGCATGGGTTCACCGGGAGCCGCCGCTCGGATTGCAGCTTGTTTGTGGGAGAGGTGCTTGGCCGTAAAGAGGAATGCAGATCTGTAGGACTAGAGCCTGATGTTGCAGACGCTAGTTGAGCGTAAAGTAAAATACGGTTCCTTGGTTGGGTTCACTTTCAGCCCAAATGATGCCGCCATGGCGATGAATAATACGCTGCACAATGGCGAGACCAATGCCTGTTCCTTCAAATTCCGTTTGGGCATGGAGTCGTTGAAATGCGCCAAACAGCTTATCGGCATATTTCATTTGAAAGCCAACGCCATTATCTTTGACAAAAATTGCTCCGTCTGACGACTGACCGATTTCGATCCGGGGTTGGGGCTGCTGGCGGCTAAACTTGACGGCATTGCCAATTAAATTGTTTAAAACCTGTTGCAGCAGCGTGGCATCTCCCTCAACGGTTGGCAAATCACCAATGACAAATTCGACTGAGTGGGTTGATTCAAGACTGCTGTTGATAACCTCAATTGCTTCATCCACGAGCTGTGGGAGTGCGACGGGAGCGTAGACGATCGGTTTTCGGCCAACGCGGGATAGGGTTAGGAGACCGTCAATCAACTGCGCCATTTTCTGGCTGCTGTTTTCGATTACTTGCAAGTAGTGCACTACTTTGGCATCGGTCAAGACCTCTTGTCCCTGTAGGCGCTGCTGAAGAGCATTGACAAAGCCGTGGATATGGCGCAGCGGAGCCCGCAAGTCATGGGAAACCGAGTAGGAGAACGATTCAAGCTCTTGGTTGCTGGCTTCAAGCTGGGTGGTGCGCCGCATTAATTCATCGGTTCGTTTTGCGACTAACACTTCTAGGTTGCGGTTTTGCTGTTCGAGGGCTTCATTGAGCTGACGAATTTCTAGTTCGGCCTGTTTGCGATCGCTAATATCTAAATTTGCACCCACCAAACGAACCGATCGTCCCTCGGCATCACGCTGGACTAGCGCATAGGAAACAATGTGGCGGATGCTACCGTCGGGCCACACCACTCGAAACTCCGTCTGATAGTCCTGCCCATTCGCTAAGGCTTGCTGCATCACGGCATAGGCTTTAGGGAGATCATCGGGATGAAGCCTGGTTGCCCAGGCCGTCAAGACTCCCTCAAAGTCTGCGGCTGAAATCCCATAAAGTTCAAACATGCGGTCATCCCAAATCAGGCAATCTGTGGCCAAATCCCATTCCCAGATGCCAATATTGGCTGATTTGATGGCTAACTTCAGCCGCTCGGTCAAATTGCGGAGTTGTTCTTCTGCTTGTTTGCGTTCTGTAATATCCTGGGCCAAGCCTGCTCGGCGCGTGACGTTGCCGGATGCATCAAAAATGGGAAATCCGCGATCGCGAATCCAGCGAATCTCACCATTGGGTTGAATGACTCGGTATTCAATTTCAAAGGGTCGGTGGGGATGAGCCAGATTGTCTGCCACCCGCTGTCGATCATCGGGATGAATGGCATTGACAAATGATTTTGGATCGGTGTGGATACTCTCAACACTGCGGCCCCAAATCTGTTCGTAAGCTGGACTGATATAGAGAATTTGGTTAACTTCTGCATCCGATAGCCAAAAGACTTCCTGGATGTTTTCGGCCAGTTGTCGAAACCGAGCTTCACTTTCTCGCAGGGCAATTTCAGCCCGTTTGCGATCAGTGATATCCCGCACCAGCATCATCACCTCATTTTCGCCGCACACAACGCAGCGTGATTCTTCATAGCGAACTTCGCCATCAACGCCAAGCTGATACTCGTGAATTTGCGTCCGCTTGGTCTGGCACGCACGCTCAATCATCTCTAATCGCTCCTGGGCCAGTTCAGGAGGCAAAATATCCCAAAGGCTCTTGCCCAGATGATCATCAATCGGTGACAGCATGGGGACTTCCTGAGAAGGGAACCCACCTTGATAGATACCATCCCGACTAATCCGCAAAATCAGATCTGGAATCGCGTCAAGCAGAGCTTGATTAGTGGCTAATGCCTGCCGTAGCTCTTGTTCTGATTGCTGGCGCTTAGTGATGTCTTCAATGGTTGCAACAACACCATCAATCTCGCCCGCCGGATCAAACAACGGAGCGGCGTTGACGGACAACCCTAATAACCGACCATTGGGCTGCTGGATTCCATGCTGCACATCAAAAACAGGCTGTTTCGTTTGCATCACTTGGACAAAAGGCAGCTGCGAGTCTGGAAACGGAGACCCATCTAAACTTTGAATTTGCCAAGCGGGTGCTTTGTAAGTGCAACCAATAGCTTCATCTTTTGCTAACCCCAGAATTTTTTCGGCCCGATTATTCGCAAATGTAATTTCGCCATCTGAATTAAGAACCACAATTCCGGCTGGACTCATGGCCATGATCCGACTGAGCAGATTACGTTCTTGGCGAAGAGAATCAGCCGCTTGCTCTTGTTCTGCTTCACGCTGCTTCTGCTCCGTAATATCTATCCCAATGGATTGCAAGCTCGTGATCTTACCCTGAGCATCAAAAAAAGCGCGGTTCACCCATCGCTGCCACCCCTGGCTACCGTCCATCTGCTCCACCACATGTTCATGAATCGCAACTGGAGCGTCAGGAGTTAGCGATAGATACTGTGCTTGCACAGCTTGTCGTTCGCTACGAGGCAAAAAATCCAGAAACTGACGCCCCAGTAGCTCGGTCGGCGGCTGCTTGAAATACTTGCAATAGGCCGAGTTAACATAGGTCAACGTGCTATCCGGCAAAAACCGACAGATCATCGCGGGCATGTCTTCCGCCAACTGCCGATAGCTGTCCTTGCTCTGCTGAAGCGCATTGATCTGCTGCTGCAACTTTGCGATCGCAGATTCCAGCACCGTCTGACGACCCTGTCCCCTGCCTTGCCCTCGCTCAACCGACCACCGCCCCAGGAGAAATCCCCCCAGCATCAACAGCAATCCAGCTACCAGCAGTCCAAGTATGAGCAACATAATGGAAACCTATGGTTAGTAAGCCGATGCAGAGAGAGGTGAGGGGTGAGCTGTAAGTTTTGAGTTTTGAGTGCTGAGTTTTAAGTTTTAAGTTTTGAGTTTTAAGTGCTGAGTTTTAGCCGAGTTTTGAGTTTTGAACGAACTCAAAACTCAAAACTCCTCCTTGACTCCCTCTACAGCCTTTACAGCCTTTACAGCCTTCACACCCCTCTACAGCCTTCCCCTACGTCGTATACTCCGCATTGATCTTCACATAGTCATAGCTTAGATCACAGCCCCAGGCGACCCCGGAGCCGGATCCTGCACCCAGATCCACCTGAATCAGTACCGTATCGTTCTTTAAGTATTCCCCGGCAGCGGCTTGCTTCAAATATTCATTAGCTGCTTGCCGATCAAACGGTTGGGGTTGGCCCTGATCCAGCATCACAAACTCACCGAGCTGAATCCGCAGATTTTCCTGATCAAACGGTACGCCTGCTCGACCCGCTGCCCCGGCAATCCGTCCCCAGTTTGGATCGCGACCGAAGATGGCTGATTTGACCAGGGATGAGCCAACGACGGTTTTAGCGACTTTCCGAGCGGCGGCATCGCTGGGTGCTCCTGTCACCTGTACCTCAACTAGGCAGGTTGCGCCTTCTCCATCCCGTGCGATCGCTTTTGCTAAATGCACACAGACTTCAGTGAGCATCGCCTCTAGCTTTTCGGCTTCGGCAGTCATTTCAGTGATGGCGGGAGTGCGAGACTGGCCGTTGGCGAGGGCATACACCGTATCGTTGGTGCTGGTATCGCCATCGACGGTGATTTGGTTGAAGCTCTTATCGACGGCTCGACCCAGCATCTCTTGCCACAGATGGGGCGAGATACCCGCATCGCAGGTGACAAACGCCAGCATGGTCGCCATATTAGGGTGAATCATGCCGGAGCCTTTGGCAATACCGCCAATCCGCACGGGTCGATGATCAATCTGCGTTTCTAGCGCAATGCTCTTGGGTACTAAATCAGTCGTGCAGATGGCCTGAGCTGCCTGGTCTGACCCTTCGTGAGAAAGCTGGGCGACGACTTGCGGCACTCCTGCTTTGAGCACATCCATCTTAATCCGCTGACCGATCACGCCCGTGGAGGCCACGAGGACGGCATCGGTCGAAATATTTAGAGCTTGGGCTACGGATTGAGCGCTTTCGATCGCATCCAGCCAACCAGCTTGTCCGGTGGCCGCGTTGGCCTGTCCGGCATTGCAGAGGATAGCGCGGGCGCTGGGTTTAGCCTGTAGCTTTTCGCGGCAGTAATCGACGCAGGCGGCTCGAACTTGACTGGTGGTAAAGACCCCAGCTGCGATCGCATCGGTTTCTGAAAAAATTAGCGCCAGATCAGGAGTACCGGACGGCTTGAGTCCGGCTGTAATTCCTGCCGCCTGAAATCCTTTGGGAGCGGTTACACCACCTGGAATGATCTGCCAATCCGCCATAGCTCTTGATTCAAATCCGCGTTCTACAGTGCGACGCGATTATAGCAAGGACAGCGGGAACAGCGGCACAATTCCACTAGCGGAATTGCCGTCTATGTGTCAGAAGATGAAGATATGGGATGCCATACTCGGTCAATAACGTTGGCTCAGGGTAAGAGCACTGGGGAGTGTGCGCGGGTCCTTAATTTAGCGCGGCGACAGCGGAGGATGATACAGCTACGCTGAACACAGACTCACGCAACGAGCGAACTTCAACGGCTGATTGCGAATTCCCATCAAGTGGGTTTTGCCTACTACGCAAGCACCGCGATACCGTAGACCGATTTCACTGTTCAGGTGGGTAGGATCGAAAAAGCAAAGCCCAAAAGAGAAAAGGGGGAAGCCAAAACTGGCTCCCCCTACCATCAGGGTGCATCTACTTACCATATTATTACACGAATGAGGTGAGGGGTGATACCCCTCATTTAACTTTTCTCAATGATGCGACCCCTAAACGTGGTGATTTTGTTGCTAGCTTTAGCCCTTTCAAGGTGTTATTTTTTGGAACGGGCAATAATCTGAAATCCCAGTTTTCCGTTCTTGGTTTTCAGCTTCTGGTAAAAGAAAAAAAGAAGCTATGATTTTTGCGGCTAGAATGCGAGGATTCAAGTCCGGTAATTGCATTGGTAGCATTGAAAATACAAGGCTTAGCCGCTCATTTTTCTCCGTTCTGGATTTAACACCTTGAAAGGGCTAGTTGCTAGCTTAGCCCTAGATATCCGCGACCAGCGGCACATCCGCCGATTGTTCGAGTCGAGAAAAGTTTGTTGGCTGAACCTCACCTGTTGTTAAAAAGCGGAATGTTTCCTGGTAAAGGCTCTGCCAGAATCGATTGCTCATGTTTTGGCTGACCTCCTGCGGATCAACCATCGGATGGGGCACCATCTCCTGCGCCTGGTAGAGGTGTTGGCAATGTCCCTGTCGCTCGCCGCCGATTTGCTCAAAAAAGCGCTGATTGGTTTTGATATCTGCCGCATCTTCATTCTCGGTCAGCACCATCAGTGTCGGAATCTGGCGCAGTTTACGAATAACGGCCTCGCTACGCACGTAGCTGCCACCAAAGCGATCCGCTGCGGTCAAACAGCCAACCGGAAACTGAAGATTGGGATCCCAGCCCATTTCTTTGATGTCCAACGGCCCGGTTAATTCCACATAGGCTCGCCGATCTTCGCCATAGACTTCTAGCAGTGGCGCATAGGCAACTACTTTTTTGACCCGCTCGGGCTGATCGGCAGCCAGTCCGAGCGCCACCGATCCACCGACGGATAGACCCAGCGTATAAATATCTCCTGGCATGGCGTCGAGTTCGCGGATGCGATCGCGGGCATCGGTCAAATAGTTCATATCGGACGAGATGAAGTAATCGTTGAAGCGCGGATCGCCATCTCGTTCAATCGCCGTTTTGATATCCAGTAGCCTTGGCTCAATCATCATCAGCCGCGCCAGCAACGCCGCCTGCTGCACGGCATTCGGTTTGTCGCCCCCCGACTGGTAAGTCTGTAGCGTTTTCATTAGTACTGGGTCTTGCTGAATCTTGGCTTTCAGCGGCTCAGCATATTCCGGTTTCAGATCCACCTGCGGCCAATTCACCGCTGGGTTGACCAAGGCATGTCCAGCAAGATTGCACTGATAAATATTGAAGCCATTTTGAAATAAGTAGTCGGCCAATCGCCACATTTGGTGAGGCTTAGCGCTAAACCCGTGAAACATCATCACCGTGCCGCGAATCGGTTGATCTGGCTCATGAAATAAATAGTATGGATAAGCACCATCGCGACGATCCGGGTGGGCGGCAATCTGGCGAATATGAGCATCAATGACCTGCTTCGTTGCCTCAATCTCTGCGGCAGTGGGGGCATGTCTCAAAAGCGTACTCGTCATGGTGAAGTCTCCTAATATTTAGGGAGTGGGGCTTGTCTACTGTTGCTTCACAAACATTAGCGTTAATTCCAAACGTTAATGCCGATTCAATCGGGTGCAAAAAGCCGGATTTTTTACCGTGAAATGTCCACAATGTCGGCATTCGCAACAGTAAATTATGGGTGCTTAACCAAACGTTATCGTTGATTGACAGCCTTAGTTTTCAGGATCTGCTGACATTTGTCGTGTCTATATAGACAGTTGGGTCGGGGAAGAACTTCTGTAAGGACTATCCAAAGTGAACTAATGTAAGCTCTGGGTATTTTTAGGGAATTCTTTATATTTATAAGGACATTTTGTTCTTACACATCTAGTTATCTGGTCGTGAGTTTGATTTGCTATGCCTCTTACCTCTTTCCAAGAACAGCCGGAATGTGTGGATCATGAAATTTTACTGCGACGTGTGATTTACCGCATTCGTCAGTCTCTTGATCTACAGGTCATTCTCGATACGACTGCCCAAGAAATCCAGCAGTTTTTGGATGTTGATCGGGTAATGATTTATCAGTTTTATCCCGACCAGAGTGGCTATGTAGTGGCCGAGTATCGGTCTTCAGACAATGTTCTGCCTTCCTTACAGGGATTGAGCTTTCCAGCAGATGATATCCCGCCAGCATCTCGGCAGCTATTCATAGAAGCTCGGATTCGCAACATTGTAGATGTTGAGTCTGGGGTGATCGGTCAAAGTCGGCTACGCGATCCAGAGACGGGTGAAGCGCTGGCTGAAGATTGGGTGTACCGATCGCTTGACCCCTGCCATGCTGAATATTTGACCACAATGGGCGTCAAGTCGAGTGTAACATCACCGATTTTCCACGGTGAGGCGCTTTGGGGTTTGCTGGTTGCCCATCACTCCGCACCGCGAGAATTGCCGATCCAGCAGCTAGAGGCGGTGCAACTGATTGTCGGGCAGCTATCAACTGCGATCGCACAGGCCGATTTGTTGGCAAAGGCAGAAAAACGAGGGCAGCGCGAGGCGACGCTTAGCCGAATTACCTCTCTGCTGCACGGCTTCCCAATGATCAAATTGGAGTTGGCGTTAGAGGCCACGATCGAGGCTTTAAGAGGGGTTGGCGGTCGTCTGCTGATTCTGGATCCTGCGATCGCAAGCAACCATAGCTACCGTCAGTCCACAACGGGTACGGTATGTACCTACGGCACACAACCCGTTGAGCATGAGCTGGCTCAACATCAACCGATGGAAGCTCTGTATGGTGTGCAGTCTCACTTGCAGGCAACTGATTACGCGCCTTGGGCCGTTGATGATGTGTTTGCGGTCAGCAACCTACGCAATCTCCAGTTATCGTTTCAGCAGGCGGGATTGCGGAGCTGGTTAATCGTGCCGCTGGTTGCCCGTAAACGAGTCGTTGCCTATCTCAGCGTATTTCGTACCGAACGCGACACAGAAACGCTCTGGGCAGGCCAGTTTGATCCGGATGTCCGGCAAGCATTTCCCCGGCAGTCGTTTGAGATTTGGCGGCAGACTAAGCAGGGGCAAGTTGATGCCTGGTCGCAGAGCGATGTGGATTTGATGGTGGGACTGGGGGCACAGTTTGCGATCGCAATTGAGCAGCATACCCTCTATCAGCACGTCACAGCTCTCAACAACACGTTAGAGGCTCAAGTCAAAGCCCGTACTGCCGATCTGCAAAAAACACTAGAGGAGCTGCAAAAGACGCAAACCCAGCTCATTCATACGGAAAAAATGTCCAGTCTGGGGCAGCTCGTGGCGGGTGTCGCCCACGAAATCAACAATCCCATCAATTTCATTCATGGCAACCTAGTACATCTCAAGGGATATGCCACGGATATGCTGGAGCTGCTATCGCTCTATCAGCAGCACTTTCCGGATGCCAATGCCGATATCACAGAGAGAACCCACTCGCTGGATGTGGACTTTGTTGCCCAGGACTTTCCCAAGCTGCTGAATTCGATGGAAGCAGGGACGATGCGGATTCGCGAAATTATTCAGTCGCTGCGTAATTTCTCGCGCCTGGATGAAGCCGAAGTGAAAGTTGTCGATATCCATGAGGGCATTGACAGCACCCTGATGATCTTGCAGCACCGCCTCCAGCAGTTGTCTGATCATCAGACGATTCAAATTGTGAAAGAATACAGCGATTTGCCGGATGTGGAATGTATGGCGGGTCAACTGAATCAGGTGTTTATGAACATTCTGAACAATGCCGTTGATGCGCTAGAAGAAATGGATGATCAGTTACCTCGGATCGAGATCCGCACCGCCCAAGTTGGCGATGACCAAGTGATGATCCAAATTTCCGACAACGGCAACGGCATGACGGCAGAGGTGAAAAATCGCCTCTTTGATCCATTTTTCACCACCAAACCTGTCGGTAAAGGCACTGGACTAGGGCTTTCCATCAGCTATGAAATTGTCGTTAGAAAGCATGGCGGCACCTTAACCTGTGACTCTGCTCCCAATCAGGGCACAACATTTACCATTACAATTCCGCAAAGCCAGGGTGGCATAGACTCTCCAAACGACATATCCGCTTAATTTAGCTTGATTCAGGCAGTGGGATTGCTGATTTTAAGTCTGAATTGTAATAGCGGGACGGTGCCCCCACATCACAATTCATACCCAGATTAAGCAACGCCCAGTCAGTAAGATAGGTGAAGCACTGTAGCCAACTTATCTACCGACGTTTCGTGCAGAACAGTCCGTTAATTGATAAATCAACCGATAAAACCGTCACCACCGATCTGGTTCTGATTGGCGGCGGTCATAGTCATGCCATTGCCCTACGTATGCTGGGGATGCAGCCGATTCCCGGTGTGCGGCTGACGCTGATTAGCAACTTGGTTAATACGCCCTACTCCGGAATGCTGCCCGGTTACATCGCCGGATTTTATGACTATGACGAGGCACATATTGATCTGCGGCCTCTGGCTAATTTTGCTGGCTGTCGGCTCTATGTCGATGAAGCCATTGGTTTAGATTTAGTCAATCGGCGCGTTCTGTGTCGCGATCGTCCGCCCGTTGCTTTTGATTACCTGTCCATTGACACGGGCAGTACCCCTGCGGCCTCGACTGTACCCGGTGCCGTGGAATACGCGATTCCGGCCAAGCCTGTGCCTCGGTTATTGGAAGAATGGCGTAAGATTCTTGACCAGGTGCGGCATGATCCAGCCCAGCCGCGCGTATTTGGTATTGTGGGCGGTGGCGCGGGTGGCGTGGAGCTAGCGTTTAACCTCCAGTCCCGCTTGCAGCGCATTGTGCAGGCCGCCGGAGAAGCACCTGATTTAATTCAAGTCCATCTCTTTCAGCGACAGCCCGATATCCTGTCCGATCGCAGTTGGCTGATGCAGCGAATTACTCAAGGCGTAATGCGCGATCGCAACATTCAGCTTCACCTCGGCGAGACGGTCACCGAAATTCAGCCCGGACGAGTGTGCTGTGAATCGGGTTTAACCGTGGACTGTACGCATGTCTTTTGGGTGACAACGGCTTCAGCTCCACCCTGGATCCAAGCTTCAGGTTTAGCCACTGACGATCACGGCTTTATTGCCGTCAACGACACGCTTCAGTCCCAGTCCCATG
This sequence comes from uncultured bacterium, assembly GCA_966674685.1. Lineage (GTDB taxonomy): Bacteria > Cyanobacteriota > Cyanobacteriia > Phormidesmidales > Phormidesmidaceae > Thainema. The sequence goes on along the minus strand of CBKWJC010000055.1, from coordinate 33,056 downwards.
ACTTTGTGTTCGCCGCTGGAGATGTGGCGACAATGGTGAATCATCCGCGTCCCAAGGCTGGCGTCTTTGCCGTGCGACAGGGTAAACCTCTGGTCAACAACCTGCGCCGCATGGTTTTGGGGCAACCGTTGAAACCTTTTGTGCCGCAAAAACAGTTTTTGATTCTGCTCGGTACCGGAGATTATTCTGCGATCGCATCTCGCGGCCCCTTTGCCCTGCGATCGCGCTGGTTCTGGCACTGGAAAGACCACATCGACCGCAAATTCATGCATCAGTTCAGCGAACTGCCCAGCATGAACGCTGAATCCAGCCATTATCGGCCTTCTCCGCCAGATCAGAGGGATGAGGACGCGCCAATTTCTGCCATGCGTTGCGCTGGCTGCGGTGCCAAAGTGGGCAGTTCCGTTCTCCAGCAGGTGCTCACCCGTCTTAAAACCGAGCAGTCTGTGCCCGCACCTGCGCCTCATGTGGTGGTGGGACTGGATCATCCCGACGATGCCGCCATCCTGCACCTGCCTGCCGATCAACTGCTGGTGCAAACGACGGATTACTTTCGCGCGATTGTCAATGATCCCTATCTGTTTGGTCAAATCGCGACGAACCACTGCCTAAGCGATCTGTTTGCAATGGGCGCAAGTCCAGATAGCGTACTTGCGATCGCAGTTGTGCCGGAAGTGCAACCTGCCAAGCAAGCCGAAACCCTTTACCAATTACTCTCGGGTGCATTTCAAGTCCTCAACGCAGCCAAAACCTCCCTGATCGGGGGGCACACGGCAGAAGGATCAGAACTGGCCTTTGGCCTCACCTGCAACGGGTTAATTTATCCCGACCAGATCATGCGTAAAAGTGGCCTACAGCCCGGACAGGCGTTGATTCTGACCAAAGCGCTGGGGACAGGTACGCTATTTGCCGCTGATATGCAGTTGCAGGCTAAGGGGCAATGGATTGAAACTGCGATCGCAGCGATGCTTCAGTCCAATCAGCAAGCGGCTCAGTGTTTTCAGCAGCATCAGGTGCAAGTTTGTACGGACATTACGGGCTTTGGTTTACTCGGCCATTTGGCGGAGATGCTGCGGTCTACACGCACTCCGGCTAGTGCCGATCAAAATTTGACCGGAGTAAATACCTACGATGTCTACGATGTCAACGTTGAACTCTGGTGGGACGCGCTCCCCATCCTCGACGGAGCACGAGAAACCGTTCGGCAAGGCATCGTCAGCTCGCTCCAGCCGCAAAATCAGCGAGCCACAGCTTACCTAGCTGAACCGGAACAGGCGAGTCAGCATCCCGACTTTCCCCTGCTGTTCGATCCGCAAACCTCTGGAGGACTACTGGCCGCCGTACCGATGGAGCTTGCTTCAGACTGTCTAACGGTGCTGCACCAACTAGGCTATGCTGAAAGCCGCTTGATTGGCCGCGTCACTCCCTGCGAGAATCCCACTCAGCCGATTAGGATGAAAAGGGTGAGGGGTGAGGAGTGAGGAGTGAGGAGTGAGGAGCGAGGAGTGAGGAGTGAGGAGTTTTGAATTTTGAATTTTGAATGATCGACGACACTCAGAACTCAAAACTTAAAACTCAAAACTCAAAACTTAAAACTCAGAACTCAAAACTCAAAACTGACCTTGTTTGCAACGTGAATTCATCAAATTGGTATCACACATGTCCCTGCGTACGCTTGAAATTGATGATTTCCTATCCGCTGAAGGCGTTGTGCTAGATGTGCGGAGTCCGGGCGAGTATGAGCAGGGGCACATTCCCGGTGCTGTCAGTTTTCCGCTGTTTGACAATGACGAACGGGCGCGAATTGGTACCTGCTACAAGCAAGTTGGGCGAGAGGAAGCCATCGAGCTGGGCTGGGAAATTGCGGGGCCAAAGGCCGTTGGTTTTATTCGGCAGGCAAAGGAGTTAGCGCCCCATCGCCAGGTGCGCGTTCACTGCTGGCGCGGCGGCATGCGGAGCGAGAACATGGCCTATCTGCTGCAAACAGCGGGGTTTGAGGTTCAGGTGTTGACGGGAGGCTACAAAGCTTTTCGCCGCTGGGTGCGTTGCCAGTTGGCTGAACCGAAACCGATCATCACGCTGGGCGGCATGACCGGAACAGGGAAAACGTCGGTACTGGAAGCGCTGGAAGCGCACGGCGAACAAATTCTTGATTTAGAAGCCTATGCCAATCACCGGGGCAGCAGCTATGGCAGTCTGGGTATGCCGCCACAGCCATCGACGGAGCAGTTTGAGAATTTGGTCGCACTGGCTTGGGCTGCGTGCGATCGCACTCGACCGACTTGGATTGAAGCCGAAAGTCGCCGAATTGGCACCTGTCGCGTACCCGATGAACTGTTTCTGCAAATGATGGCTGCGCCTGTACTGGAAATTGTGCGATCGCGTTCTGAGCGCATTCAGCTCCTCATTGATGACTATGGTGATGCCGATCCACAAGAGCTAATTATCGCCACCGAGCGGATCAAAAAGCGGTTGGGTGGAGACCGTACCCAAGATGCGATCGCAAGTATTCAAGCGGGTGATCTAGCCCCGGCAATTGATTTGGTCTTGAATTACTACGACAAAACCTACCGCTACGACCTCGAACGGCGTCCCGGCCCGATCTATTCTCTAGACGTAACTGGATACCCAGCAGAACAAGCGGCTGTGGAACTCGTCCAAAAAGCGGAGTTTTACGGTTTGAATGGTACTGGTGCTGGTTCTGAGACCGGAAAAGAAGGGCTGTAGAGGCTGTAAAGGGTTGTAGAAAAAGAGCAGTTTTGTAGGGTGTGTTGAGTGGCACGAAACGCACCAGTTATCAGATACTGAAAACGTTCTAACGGTTGAACGTTGGATTGCATTACTGTTTCAAGCCAAGTGGCGACGGCTATATACGGCAAAGGAATTGCTGAAACATCTGCTCTGCCATAGTTTCAGCAAATACTACTGTAGGACAGCTTAATCTAAGAGTGATATGCGTCACCTGTATTAGACCGCTAGTGTCACGAGTTACATCTCATTCAGTCACGCAATTGACTAGGATGCATCACGATTGAGGGCGGGTTCCATCACGAGAAATGTCCTGAAACGTCACAGGGAAAGCACTTTACGAGTCACGGATAAAATCACTGCCGACAGGGATACTGATAATGTCAGAGTTCCGTGGTTCCCCGATGGCAATACAAACCTCAAACGCTCCTACTGATTTAGAGAAACTCATTCAAAACATTTTCCTGACGCGCAAAATTACTCGTCAGGATCAGCAGATGATCATGAGTCTGCATTCGCGAAATCAACTCACCGCTCAAGAGCAGTCCTACATCAACCAAATTCATCAAGCTCTTTTTCAGGGACGAATCCGCGTTTTCGGCTAGAGCCGCGCTGAATGTTTCGGACTATACCCAGCTCCAACCGTTTACTTAGTTGCAAAGCCATGTTGAATTCCGCTTACGTCCCCGCCAAAAGCCACGTACTTCACTACAGTATTGATCAGCGCCCCAACGGTTTGTACTTGCGCGTATGGGAACCCAAATCTCCGACACCCCAGCGTCCTCGTCCCTTCCTGTTTGCGATGAATTACATCCTGGAAACAGAAGATGAAGCCTACGATCTGCTACACGAATACCTGCTAACGGCTGGAGCAAATCCGCAGCAATTGTGTCGTCAACAACGACGGGGTGAACTGTATGTTGTCCCAGACCCTACTGAAAACATGGCTTCTGCATAATTAACGAACACCTACGCACTTTTTATACAAAAAATGATGACCGTGGAGTAGATAAGCAAAACGATGCTCTGTTCAATTGAAAACCAGTAGCGCTGCAAAAACGTGTATTTAATATTTTGCTTTTAAGCTAAATCTATAACCACCTTATTTGACATAAGGCATTGGTTTTACATCGACTATTGATGACAGTATAAATACGGAAAGTTTAGCCTAAAAGTTTGACATATGAGCGCGCGATCGCAGCATTCAGAATGTCAATCGAGTCGTGAAGCCCTTGTAGAAAAAGAGATTGTGATTTTACGTAATATCTACTACTTTCAACTGCGTGCTTCCAAAACAGGGATAAAGCTAAGATAAAGACTAGATGCTTTTTTATGAAAAACTTGATGAACTCAACAAGCATCAACTATTAAATTTTCAAATATTCGTTTTACCTTATATAGGTGATAGCCCAATTAATGTAGGCTTTAAATAACTGATATTTTGATGTTCATAACTTTAAAGTTAAAACAACTTAAATTCCGACAATTAGCGGATTTGGTGACCCGAATGAAGATGATAGCTTCGAAGAGTAGTTAGGTTGTCTTGCCTAACCTATGAGCCTGCAACTTTGATTCGCTACTGTCTGGCCCTACACCAAAAAACAGAGCCATTTGTTGACCGATGTTGATGGATGCGGTGTTTGTTCACAGATTCAGAGTTGTACTCAGCCAGCCAGATTACCCACACCCACTGAATTGAATAAAGACGTGTTGAGTCAATTTTTCAGGCTGGTTCATCAAGATGCGTTCTATTACCTAGACCATAGAGTATTCCCTAATGAAGACAAATTCTGTAGAGCATCATCCCCAAGCCAACGAAGTTAGCGTCTACGAGTGCGAGGTTCATCTTAAGTTTCGGATGATTGAGGAAAACGGCGTCCTGTGCGATCGCGATCCAGATCATCTGCTGGAAGCTCTGCTGGATGCTTACACCTACGGTGAGGACAGCTATTTAGAGTCGATGCAGGTTGAAGTCAGTACACAGCTCATTTCGGAGATGATGGCTTCGCCCCAAATGCGCCGCCAGCTTATGCGTTTACGCAACATGAAGGACGCGATCTAAAAAATTCCGATTGGGAATTGACAAAGGCTAAAACCGTGCGCTACATTTACAAATGTTCGCAGCGCACAGACGGAGCGACGCCCATCAAGCCCCCATCGTCTAGAGGCCTAGGACACCTCCCTTTCACGGAGGCGACGGGGATTCGAATTCCCCTGGGGGTATAGACAGGCCGCTAACTTTGGCTCAACGATACTGCAAGTTGACTGGATTTAGCGGCTTGAGTCTTCACTGGCGAAGCTCAAACCTATAGTCTGCGTTCGGTAAGTAGCTGTATCGGCTTGCCAAAGCGAACGTCCATCAGGCCCCCATCGTCTAGAGGCCTAGGACACCTCCCTTTCACGGAGGCGACGGGGATTCGAATTCCCCTGGGGGTATTAGTAATCGAGAGGAGCGGTGAGGCAGAGCTTCCCCGCTCCTTTCCATGTAAGCGCATACAGCGATGTGCTTCTGCCAAAAAACAACCTGCCGAAATGCTTAGATGAAATCCGGTTGAAGATCCATTGTTTATTGTTTGTGCAATGCTGGCTTAAAGCCTATCGTCCCGCTTGGCCTCATCAAGTTGCCAATCAGCCTGTAACTCTTGGGATGAAGGATTGGCTGATTGGAGCGATTCAGAGATGGGAGTGACAACCCGTGCGATCGCATCTTGCAGAAAAGCTTTAATTAATTCATCCCGCCGATTGAGCTGAAATTGCCGCTGCACAACATCGGACATCCCCCCATCACCCCAGTCTTGATCATGCTGAAAGTATTCCATGAAGCTTTTACCTGCGATGCGGATTAAATAAGCGGCAGTCACACCTTGGATGCTGCGACCGACGACGAATGTGGCCACATTCGTCTGTAGCCCCACCGTTAGCAGTTGTAGCGCTCCCTTGACGATGCCCAGGCTACCCAGGGTCTTGGCGAGCGACAGGGCCAGTTCTCGACCCCGCTCAATGTCCATCTCGCAGCCGTAGATACGTCCGAGTTCGACCACCATTTGGGCATTAATTGCCGCCGTTGCTAGTAAATCAATTCCTGGTAGCGGCATCACGGCTACTACGCCTGCGCCAACCCACTGGTAGCGGTCAATCACCTGATCGGCCTGCTGCTGGCGCTGTTGAGCAATGAGCTGTCGCGCCTGCTCGCCAAGTTGCTTCGACTGGAGCAGCAAATTATCGGCTACCAGATCCTCGCCCTCAGAGCGCAACACCACCGCCATGCGGCGTAATAGCGGTTCAATAATTGGCTCGGGCTGAAAGACTTCGTTTCTGCCAATGGATACGATTGGCGGATCAGCCGCGATCGCAACTACATCTTGGGGCGCAATAATAGTAGCCAGTCGCCGCTGAATTTGGACAATAATCTGCTGCTGCTCTGCTTCAGGATACAAATCCATTTTGTTGAACACTAGCAGCAGACGCTTACCTAGGTTTGCCAACTGTTCCAGCAGCCCAAATTCGGACTGCCGCAGATCGTTGTCCACAACAAATAAAATCAAATCGGCTGAAATGGCGAGTTCTCGCGCTTGATTCGCTCGTTCTACGCCTGCGATCGCAGCCTCAAATAAGCCCGCCGTATCAACGAGCTGAATCTCTCGCCGCAGGCCACTGAGCTGAAGTCGGTAGATTGTCTCAACCTGCGTAGTTCCTATGGGTGCGCCGACCTGCCCGACAAATGCGCCCATAATCGCGTTGACAATGGAGGTCTTGCCGACAGAACCCGCGCCAAACAGCACGATTCGAATAGCTCGCTGCGCGAACTCTGCCGCGAGCCGGCTCGACCGCTGTAGCATCGCCTGCCGCGCCACCTCGTCTTGAATCTGTTGAGCCTGCCGTTGCAGAGCCTGGAGCGTTTGGTCGGCAGCTTCGGCCTTGTTGCGGGGCACAGGTTGCCGCCAGCGTCGCCGTCGCGGACGCAAAAACAAATAGCTGTAGTAGATCAAACCTGCGATCGCAACCACCAAGACCAGCAGCAGAATCACCAGCAAAATCCGCGCCAATATTGGCGAAATTAAAGCAACATCAGCATAAAGCCCTGCCAGAAAACCAATCGCGATGATGATCAGCGTCACGATGACCAAAACTGCGATCGCAATCGGCAGATACCGGAAACTTCGCATAACAAACGAACCCAGCGCAGTATACTGGGCTCAAACTAACACAAACGAGCGGCTAGCTATTCAATCTTTCAACCGATATCGGAGGCAATTGCAAGGGGGCTGAAGACCGTAACCAATTAACGGCGGGACTCGCGGGGCTTCGCCTTATTAACCCGCAGCTCACGACCAAGCCACTCTGCACCATCCAATTCGGAGATTGCCGCATCTTCTTGATCTTCACTTTCCATCTCAATGAAAGCGAAGCCACGCTTCTTACCTGTTTCGCGATCAACCGGAAGACTGATTCGCCGAACTGAACCGTATTCGGTAAATACTTCCATTAAATCTTCTTCAGTTGCGCTGAATGATAAATTACCAATGTAAATAGTCACGATTCTCACCAAATCAAACAAGGCATAGAAGGAAACGGCATCAGGCATTGAATAACGCCACAGTGCTCACCCTAAAACGGTTTTCAGCTTTTTATACCGAACCTTGGCAGAGATCATAGCCCATCTGTTTATAAATCGCAGTACTTCCCCTTACATCTCGCAATTTTTTCTCCCATTTTCGCCGTTTCACCCTCTAATTCACACCAGTTCTTGACAAATAAACGCTGATGCCGTCTGTATTCTTTTTATAGTAACCATAAGATGATCAAATCCTTTCTAAATAACGATTGTTAAGCATTGCAAGTCTTTCAGCTCTGACATTAGACATAGTCCGTTCTTGAGGTCTTTTTGACAGAGAATTGTCGTTTGCTTCATATTTTGTTACAAGTGAGTAGAGCAGAACTATAACGTATCGTAGGGACTTCATGTTTGGCAGCCTTACAAGCTTCAAAAACTCAGCGGGTACTGATTTCGGAGAGCGTATGCTGAATACAGTTGCGGGTCAGTCCCTACGTCACCTCTTTAGTCGATGTGACGATTTAGAGGTAGACATCAAGTGCTATCCGTCCAGCAAGCTCCTTCAGGGTGGAATTGACAGTTTCAGCATGAAGGGGCGTGGACTGGTAATTCGTCGGGATTTTGAAGTCGAAGAGATGTCGTTTGAGACGGATGCAGTCTCAATTGATTTTGGTGCAGCACTGCAAGGAAAAATCAAGCTGCGTCAGCCGACTCAGGCGGTTGCACAAGTTGTCCTGACTGAGCAGGCCATTAATGATGCTTTTAAGTCTGATCTTGTGACGCAGCATCTACGAGACTTAGATGATCCAGAACTGACGCAAATTTCAGGGGATGAGCCAGTTTCGTTTGAGAATATTCAAGTTGAATTGCTGCCCGATCAACAAATTAAGCTTGGTGCAACGGTTGATTTGCCCAATCAGTCGGCTGTCCCGGTGTGCATACTCGCTCGGTTAGAAGTCGAGCGGCGGCGGCGAATTGCTTTTGCTGATCCCCAGTTTCTAGCCGATGAGGTGCCGGAAAATCTACAGAGCATTTCAGAAATTTTGTCGAATGCGTTCGCCAAGATTTTAAACGGGATGGTGGATTTAGATCGCTTTAATCTAGATGGTGTGATGATGCGTATCAACCGCTTAGAAACGCAAGGTAAACGCTTGCTGTTTAGCGGTTATGCCCAGATTGATCACTTTCCTCAGACGTAAGCACCAACCACGGTTGAGGCACTGAGAAACTCTAAAGCGTTCGAACGTTGGATTTTGTAAATGCCTCAACCCAAACGGCAGCGGCTATAGTGCAAGATGTGAGGTGTAAGAATGATGTGCGATCGCAACTTCTACATCTAAATTTCTATGCCTGTTTCCAATTTGCTCTCTCTCGGTGGGGTTGTCATGTGGCCCCTGCTGGGGTTTTCTATCTTTGTCACGGCTCTAGTGCTAGAGCGCTTATTGTTTTGGGGCCAAATTGGCTTCCAACAGCCATCCCTCATTCGCAGTGTTCTGCATCTATATCCCAGAGATCCAAAAGCGGCTTTTACTGAACTGGAGAAGCACGCCAATTTGCCAATTTCACGTATCTTTCTGACCGCGCTGGAGCTAGATCAGGCGACACCGCAAGAGTTCAACCTGGCGCTGGAGAGCGCGGCTCAGGCTGAATTACCTATTCTCAAGCGGTTCAATACGGTATTTGAAACGGTGATTGGTGTGGCTCCGCTGCTGGGGCTGCTGGGTACAATCTTGGGCCTGATTAATACCTTTGCCGCTCTACGAATCGGTGATGTCGGCGGCAGCAGCACCGCAGGCGTCACCGCAGGCATCAGCGAAGCGTTGATTTCGACTGCTGCTGGCCTAGTGGTGGCCATTTTTACGCTGCTATTTGCCAATTTGTTTCGGGGACTCTACCTGCGTCAGCTATCGACAATTCAAGAATTTGGGGGTCGCCTGGAGCTGCTGTATCGATATCGATATGCGGCGAGTCAGCGCAGCAGGATGTAAGAGGTTTAAAATATGGGCGGATAGATGCTGCTGTGACTCAAGCAAACAGAGAAAAGCAATTTGAGGGGGATTATTGCTCGTTAATCTGTTAATTCAGGCAGCAACCGTGCTGCTGTTTAGCTTCTTGATGATGATTCCGATGCTGCTGTATCTGCTCGGAGCCTTTCGTCAACAGCATCGCTACATTCTGAAGAATTTACCCGATCCGGCCTCCAAAAATTTTGGTTTGACCCTGGCTAGCCTCTCGGATTCATTGCTTACAACCGGAAGGGTCACCCACTTTTACATTGGAGCCGAGCAGATTTTTAAGGCGCGGCTGAATGCGATCGCAGATGCGCGGCATTCCATTTTATTTGAAACATTCTTCATGACGCCGGGGCGGCGAGCTGACGAGTTTGCGGCGGCGCTGATTGAACGGGCGCAGCAGGGCGTCATTATCCGACTGGTTGCCGACAGCTATGGTGTGAAGGCGATTTCGGAATCCTATTGGCAGCGTTTATGCCATGCTGGTATACAAGTTGGCTTCTTTAATCGCTTCCAATGGCGATCGCCGCTGGATTATCTGGATCGGACACACCGTAAGCTGCTGATTGTTGATCAAAAAGTGGCGCTGATTGGTGGAGCTGGGGTTTCTGACATGTGGGACACTGCTCCCCACAGTCAGTCGGATGAAGAGTGGCTGGATTTTGAAGTCCGTTTAGAAGGCCAAGTGGTTTCAGTATTGCGGGGCATTTTTTTGCAGCACTGGTTAGACACCCACGGCAGTTTTGATTTTCGCGATCGCAACTTAATTCACGGTTCTCTGGACAATCGGCCCCGTATTATCGTCACACCGGGAGAAGATCCCACCTATCGGGATTCAGCGATCCGCTCACTGCTGAACGTCGCGATTATCTCAGCCCGTAAGCGAATCTGGATTGCCAGTCCCTACTTTCTGCCGGATCTAAACACGCGTGAGGAAATGGCTGCGGCCAAACAGCGGGGCGTCGATATTCGCATTCTAACGATGGGGCCGCGCACCGATAAGCCCTTTGTCCACTACACCTGCCGCAGACTGTATCCTCGCATCCTCAAAACGGGTGTAGATATCTACGAATATCAGCCGAGCATGATGCACAGCAAGGTGATTTTAATTGACGATTCCTGGGTGAGCATCGGCAGCGCCAATTTTGATCCGCGCAGCTTTTTCCGCAATGATGAACTCAATCTTTCAATTGCGGAAGCGACCACTTTTAATCAAGTGAAATCCTTCTTCGAAAACGGGTTTGCTCATAGCCATCTGATTCAGCCGATTGATTTGCGACGGCAGTCACTGCGCGAACGGCTCATCGGCCAACTGGGGCTATTCGCCTACTGGCAGCTTTAGCGGTAAATCGGCATTAATCGACTCAATCTCCGCCTGCTCCATTTCATTCACTTCGCGAATGTAGGCTAGTAGAATCTGCTTCATCCGCTGGTCATAAAAGCGATGAACGCTGTGATTCGGCGTGGCCGGAAAGCCGCGTCGCTTCTTGTGCCGTCCCCCAGCACCGGGATCAAATGACTGAATGCCTTGAGAAATGGCCCAGTTGATTGGCTCGTAATAGCAGGCATTGAAGTGCAGCTTGTCGATTTCCTCGTCGCAGCCCCAGTAGCGGCCATAGAGCTGATCCCCTTTGCGGAGGCAGAAGGACATGCCGATAGGATGGTGGCCCTGTTCCGGATCGTAAGTCGCTTCGTTATAGGCGGCCACAAACACCACGCGATCGCAAAAGGTGTGACTAATCTGATCGAAAAAGCGTGGCGTCAGGTACTTGCTGCCCCACCAGCCAAACTTATCGCAGGTGTCGGCATAAAAGCGATACATCAGCGGAAAGAGGGATTTGGGAATATCTTCACCTGCATGTACATCGAAGACTAATCCGGCTCGCCCCATCGCTTTGCGTTCCCGCTTGATGTTGCGCCGCTGGTTGGCATTAAACGCACCTAAGTAATCATCAAAGGTCTGAAACCCGTCGTTCTGCCAAATGTAGCTGTGGTGCAGCCAACTGGTGAAGCCGTGGCGCTCAATCAGCGGTCGCCAATCGGGATCAACGTAGAGAAAGTTGCAGCCAGAAATTCGGTTGCGATCGCAAAAGTGATCAATTTCCGCCACCATCAGCTCGGTAATCGCCTCCTCATCTTCCCCCGGCGCAACTAAGAACCGATAGCCCTCCGCAGGCGTGAACGGCGACATGCCCAACAGCTTCGGGTAGTAGCGCACGCCCAACCGATGGGCTAAATCCGCCCACTGATGATCAAACACAAACTCGCCGTAGCTATGCCCTTTGACATAAAGCGGAGCCGCTGCCACTAATGTGCGATCGCGCCATATCGTTAAATGCTGGGGCAACCAGCCAGCCTTTGCGCCCACACTACCGGACTTTTCCATCGCGTGCAGCCATTCCCATTCCAGAAACGGCGTTCTCAACGGCAGCGCCAGTTCATCCCAAATCGCTTTGGGAATTTCATCCACTTGGGTGATCCAGGCCGCCGAATAACGAGGTCTTAACTGTTCAACCATTGGAAGGATAATCTTCTACAGGGCAAAACGCACAGCAAATTGCAGCACTGTCTCCTAGTGTCCAGAAAAAATCAGAAATCAACAACAAAAATGTAAGTAGTCTGTAAACTTTGTTTTGATGGGTTTTGATCGCCACAACAACATCCCCACCAAATATGACTATCGCTATGATTCTACAAAAACGTTCTCACGATAGTGGCCGCGCTAATGCCAAAGAAGACAGCCCAAATGACCAGTTCTAACTTAGAAACGTTGCTAAACACTGGAGCCTCCTGAGTAGGCGGAAAATAGCAGTGTACACCAAGCAAAACAATTCACACATTTACACCGAAGAGGTTAGTACTCTGTAAATTAAGTTTTGCTGGTTGATGTGCCGTGCGGAGCACGGCACATCAACCAGCAAAACTCATTAAAACAAAGTTGACAGACTAGTTAACGCTGAGTGCTGAGGACGGAGTGAAGAGTTTTGAATTTTAAGTTTTGAGTGTCGAATTAACCATTCAAAACTCAAAACTTAGAACTTCCTCATGATCGGCATCTAACCTATGGTGATTTGGCACATCCTGATCAGGTGCAAGTGAAGCAGCCGTTTCGTCCTGAGCGTGCAGCCAAACTTCAGTAATAAATGTATGGAACTGCTGCATCAGCTCTGGATTGCGCCAGCCCTGCTCAGTCTCCGCCTGCATCATCTGTAAAGCTTCTTGAGGAGAATAAGCTGCTTTATAAGGGCGTTCATTCGTCAGCGCATCGAAAATATCTGTCATTTGGAAAACCTGCGCCAAGTAGGGAATTTCTTCCCCCGTCAAACCGTTGGGATAACCCGAACCGTCCCAGCGTTCGTGGTGGCACTCAATGATGGGAACAACACCGCGCATCGTCCGTAGCGGCTGACAGATATTGACGCCAATTTGCACATGCTGCTGCATGATCTTCCACTCATCTGGTGTAAAGCCGCCCATTTTGAGCAAGATTGCATCTGGGATACCAACCTTGCCAATATCGTGCAGATAGGCACCCCAGCTCAAGTTTCGCATTTCGGCACGGGTCAACCCCAAATACTTACCAAAGGCTTGGCCAAGCTGCTTTAAGCGTTCGCAGTGGTCGCCCGTGTTCGGGTCACGACTTTCAACCGTCCGCGCAATCGAGAACAAAACCTGTTCAGCGTGATCTAAATCCTCATTCAGCCGCTTTTGGCGAACCAGAGATTTAACTCGGGCTGAGAGTTCAAGCTGATCGAAGGGTTTAGTTAAGAAATCATCACCCCCGACTTCAATTCCCTTGAGTCTTGCTCGGCGATCATTCAGTGCTGTGACAAACACGATGGGAATTAGGCGCGTCTGCTCATCTTGCTTCAGCCGACGACAGACTTCAAAGCCGTCAATACCCGGCATCATCACGTCGAGCAAAATCAAATCTGGTTTAAATACGGCGACACACTCCAGTGCGGCAACACCGCTTTCTGCTTCCATGACCTCATGCCCTTCAACCGAGAGCAGCGCTACGGCTGTCATCCGGCTGGAGGGATGATCATCAACCACCAAAATTCTAGATTGATCGAGGTTACAAGAATCCACCGAGAGAGACCTCTTTGTCGTGTCAGCTAGCATGGCAAAGACCCACTGTAAAAAAATGACGACCTTCGCTGACTGGACTAGATATCAAACATCTGTCGTCTATAGCTTCCTTGCTTATGTTGCCCATGACGAGCAATTAATAACGCGTCAACGTGCTATTCCAACTCTAACGCTTCAAAGCAGAGCTAAATTTTAGAAAGAGTTAATAATTTATCGTTTAAATACCAAAAAGGTCAGTATTTCAGACAACCCTAAACAATCAGTGACAAACTACGCTGAGTATCATTTGGTACCAAACAGACGATCCCCGGCATCACCTAGTCCCGGCAGAATATAGCCATGCTCATCGAGTTTGTCATCAATGGCCGCTGTGTAAATGGGAACATCAGGATGGTTTTCATGGAAGTGCTGAATTCCCTCTGGAGCAGCCAATAAGCAAAGAAATTTAATAGAGTGAGGATTTGTTTCCTTCAGGCGATAAACGGCTGCGATCGCAGAATTACCTGTCGCCAACATGGGGTCAACCACAACCATATCCCGCTCTGCTACATCATGGGGCAGTTTTAGGTAATACTCTACCGCAATCAGCGTTTTTGGGTCGCGGTAGAGGCCGATGTGTCCCACCCGTGCTGAGGGAATCAGTTCCAAAATGCCGTCTAAGATACCTTGTCCGGCCCGCATGATCGAAATGACCACCATTTTTTTCTCGGCGGCGATCACGGGCGCATTCATGGTCGCCAGCGGCGTCTCAATTTGCTCATAGCGCAGGGGAAAGTCGCGGGTGACTTCGTAGGCCATCAGCAGGCTAATTTCCCGCAGGAGCTGCCGAAATTTGGCAGTGCTGGTTTCGGCGCGGCGCATTAGGGTCAGCTTGTGCTGAATCAACGGATGGTCAATGACGTGAACTTGGGGAGTCGGATCAGTTACTGGATCAGTTGTTGGGTCAGTGGGCTGGGTCAAGCTGGAGTGCTCCTGGATTCAAACGGCACGATTTGATTATCTGCGATCGCATAGGCCGCCGTATAGGGAGACAGCGACACATTGTAGCCTCCGGTAAATTCTCCGAAGGCTGGCAAAATCAGGTGTTGGCTGCGCCAGTTGACATAAAAACAGGGCAAGCGTACCTGATCCAGACGAGATTTAAGCCGTAGGCAAGGATGCACGTGACCACAAAGAATAAATCCCTGCATGTCAGAAATCTCAGACGTCTCAGCTAACTCTATCGGCTGATGACTCAGTGTTAAGGAATCGAACTGAATTGCCTCGGTGAAGCAGTGCCAAGCCTGAGCGGGAATGTGTACTGAAAGCTGATCGATTAATCTTCGGTCATGATTCCCCACCACCAGCACAACATTGGCTGAGACAGTGGCCAGAAACTCTTGCCAGGGTGCGATTACTTCGTCTACCAAGGAAAACTGAGAATGAAACAGATCGCCCAGGATGAATAAATTTTCGGCTTGGGTGCGATCGCAAATCTGCTTGAGTCGCCGCAGCGTCGCGAGATTAACATCACTGGCGATCGGCAAGCCAAACGCTTGAAAGGTTTCAGCTTTGCCTAGATGCACATCGGCAACGAATAGAGTGCGAGTCTCGGCGATATACGCCGCTTTTTCAGGCAGGAGTTGTAGTTGAGTATTTGCAATGTTGAGCGTTACCGGAGCAGCCATAGATTTTGTTCAACATCGTTATCTTGTGAATTAAACAATGAACCTGTGGTGGGTCTGACGCATGGGGTAGGGGCGTTAGCGCAGCCATGCCTGAAAGGCTATATGGCCACTCGCCCCTACGTAAGGTCGATGATTCAAATACTATTTCAACACCTGAATCGGCCCTTCCACCGCACCGTCAAAGAACTGACGCACAACGGGATGTGTAGTCGTATCAATATCACCGACACCGCCCTGCCACTGAATCTTGCCGCCATAGAGGAAAATAATTCGATCCGACGTGCGGCGAATCGTGCTGTCCTGGTGCGTCACCATCACGTAGGTGCTACAGGCTCCCTCTTTTTTCTGCAAATCCCGAATTAAATCTTCAATCACCGTTGAAGCAATCGGATCAAGTCCGGCGGTCGGTTCGTCGTAGAGCAGCACTTCGGGATTATCGGCAGGATTCAACGGATTGGTCATCACTGCACGGGCAAAGCTGACGCGCTTCCGCATACCACCCGAGAGCTGAGCTGGATAGCGCTTGCCAATCCCCGGCAGGCCGACCAGTGAGAGCTTTTCCTCGACCAGCTTACGAATTTCGGCTGCTGGCATTCGCGTATGCTGGTAGAGCAGAAAGCCCACGTTCTCTTCAACGGTCAGCGAGTCAAACAGCGCCGCCTGCTGAAACACCATGCCGATACCAATCGGATCGGCTTCGTCCTCAATCAGTCCTTTCCGCTGCTTGCCCGCCACATAAATTTCTCCGGCATCCGGCTCCAGCAATCCCGCGATGATCCGCAAGATCGTAGATTTTCCAGTCCCCGACGGGCCAATGATCGACAGCGCTTCTCCACGATGAATTGTCAGGTCAACGTCATCCAAGATCACGCTTGACCCGAACCGCTTGGTGATGCCTTTCAGCTCAATTAGGGGTTCACCTCTGTCCAAGAGTTACTTTGTCTCCATCCAGTTTTGCCCAGCATGAACGTCAACTCGCAGCGGCACCTCTAGCTGCACCGCCGACTCCATTGTGGTTTGAATTTTAGTACTGAGTTCGTCCCACTCATCCGGCGGAGCCTCAAACACCAGTTCATCATGCACTTGCAAGAGTAACCGAGTTTCATACGACTTTAGCAAATCTTGGATCTGCACCATCGCAATTTTGATGATATCGGCACTGGAGCCTTGGATCGGCGCGTTGGCCGCTGCTCGCAGTAATCCCGCATCATAGCCACCGGGACGGATATTTTGCAAGTCGATCTCATCGGGACTCTTTCCCTGGAGTCGCTTCAAGCTGCCGCTGGTGAAATTGAAGTAGCGCCGCCGCCCTTTAATCGTTTCGACGTAGTTGTTTGCGATCGCATTTTTCTGCATCTGTTGCAGATAGCCAAACACCAGCGGATAGCGCTCGTTAAACCGATCGATAAACATTTTGGCATCTGCCCGACTCACTCCGGCTTCACGGGCAAAGCGGGAGGCTCCCATGCCGTAGATAACGCCGAAGTTGATGGTTTTCCCTAAGCGGCGCTCGTCGGGGGTAACGTCGTCTTTCTCGAACAGCAAACGAGCGGTCAAGGCGTGAACATCGTCGTCATTCCGATAGGTCTCAACCAAAACAGGTTCGCCGCTCAAGTGGGCCAAGATTCGCAATTCAATCTGGGAATAGTCGGCTGCAGCCAAAATCCAGCCCGGTTCCGGAATAAACGCAGCCCGAATCTGGCGGCTGAAGGCGGTGCGAATCGGAATATTTTGCAGGTTAGGATTCGATGAGGACAGGCGACCTGTGGTCGTAATCGCCTGGTTAAAGTCGGTATGCACCCGACCCGTTTTGGGATTGACTAGCTCCGGCAGCGCGTCTACGTAAGTCGATTTCAGCTTGGACAACGTGCGATATTCCACCACCGCATCCACGACGGGATGATCGCCCTGCAGTTTTTCTAGCGTGGCGGCATCGGTGGAGTAGCCTGTCTTCGTCTTGCGCGACTTGCGCTTATCCAGTCCCAGCTTGTCGAAGAACAGCTCACTGAGCTGCTTGGGCGAACCGAGATTAAACGTCTCGCCAGCATCCTCATAGGCCCGCTGCTCAAGCTCTTGCAAATTCTTTTCTAGCTTGACTGAAAGTTGGCGCAGATAATCCTGATCAATCCGAATGCCCGTATATTCCATGTCAGCCAGGACAGGCTCCAGCGGCAGCTCAATCTCATGCAGCAAGGCTGGGAATGCCTCGATTTGCTCCAGTTCCGCCTGCAAAATCGGCACCAGCCGATAGGTGAGATGGACATCCATGCCGCAGTAGTTAGCCACCGCTGGGATCGTGACATCGGCAATCGTTTGCTTTTTGGGAACGAGTTCGTCGTAACTGGTGACTTCCAAGCCGAAGTAGCGCAGCGCCATATCGGTTAGGTTATGGCTACTTTCGGGATTCAGAATGTAGCTGGCCAGCATCGGGTCAAACACCACGCCCTTTAGGTCAACCCCCTGGCAGCGCAGCACCAGCCGATCAAACTTGGCATTCTGAAACGCCTTGGGATAGGTTTCATCTTCCAACAGCGATCGCAACTTCTCCAGCACGGTCTGCACGTCCAGAGATTTCCCAATGGTGTGACCAACTGGAATATAGGCCATATCCGCCGCTTCCTCACCCCAGCAGCAGCCAATGCCGACCAACCGAGCCTGCCAGGGGTCTAGCGCTGTGGTTTCCGTGTCCCAGGCCGTCGGATGTTTGGGATCGGTGTGCTGCTTGAGGTGCTGAATCAGCTCGTCTAACTGATCGGCTGACTGAATAATCTGCGGCTTGATGGTGATATTTTCATCGGGAGCCGCTTGCGCCTTGAGCGTGTCTTCAAAGGTAAAGAAGGAAATGTCGTCATCATCAAAGAATGGAGATGAAGGTGCGATCGCGCTTTTTCCCTCAGCACCACCATTGGTTTCTGTCGCCTCAACCTCACCACCAAACGCCGCCTGAATTTTGCCGATCCGCTTAATAAAACTTTGAAACTCTAGGCGCTTAAACTCTTGGACAACTTTCTCTTCGTCAAAACCTTCCAGCCTGCACATCGTCAGGCTGACATCAATCGGTACACCCAAGTGAATCTGCGCCATATACTGCGAGTGCATTGCATCTTCACGGCCCTCTTCCAGCTTCTTGCGAGTTGCGCCTTTCATCTGGTCAATCGACGCATAGATATTTTGTAGAGAACCGTATTCATCCAGCAGCTTAGCTGCTGTCTTTTGGCCAATGCCTTTGACGCCAGGGATATTGTCTGAGGTGTCGCCACAAAGGGCTTTATAGTCCACCACCTGATCGGGGCGAATGCCCAGCTTTTCCTGCACCTGCTGGGGGCCAAACTCGCTCACTTTAGCTCCAGCCCGATAGAGAGCGCTGCCCATGTGCAGCACCGAAATTCCCTGCTCTGGATCGATCAGCTGAAACATATCCTGGTCGCCGCTGAGGATTTTGACCCGATAGCCGTCCTGAGCCGCTTTCCGCGCCGTCGTCCCCAGCACGTCATCTGCTTCATAGCCGTCCAGCATCAGGATCGGCACCCGCATCAGCGTCAGCAACGCTTGCAGGTTTTTGACATCCTCTCGAAAATCATCCGGCGTTTCCGGTCGATCTGCCTTGTAGGTGACATCGGCATCGTGGCGAAACGTGGGGGCGCTGGAATCAAACGCTGCCGCCGCGCAGTCTGGCCGCACAGAATCCATCACGTCCATTAGCAGCGTCAGAAAACCGTAGGTGGCACTCGTGGGAATTCCCGATGAGGTTCGTAACCCACCATCTGGGCCACGGGAAAAGGCATAGTAAGCCCGATAGGCCAGCGAATGACCATCAACGAGGAGCAGTGTGGGTTTCTCAGTTGCTTTGGGGGTAGCAGTTTCAGGGGTTGAGTCAGCCAAGATGAATCGAACAGATGAGCAAACGACATCTCATTGTAACGAGCAATTTGCCAACCCAACTCAAACGTCTTTACTCTGCACAAAGTAAGAACCAATACTGAAACTGGTATTGCTTTCCTCAAGCTGCATCAGAACCGAGCGCGTAATCAGCTTGCCTTGTTCAACCAGCACCTGACCTGTGATCGGGTGCAACAAATCTTGTTCTGCCCGCCGCCCGATCAGCGCTTCAATATCCTTCAGCGAATTAATATACATACCGGGCGGTAGCTCCACCACCACACCTTCGCCCTGCACCCTGGCCTGACAGGCTAAGCGGGAATTGGGCTTGCAGGTGGTAATCACTTCCAGCGTGCGCTGTTCCCGGCGGTTAATTGGGCTGAGTGAAGCCATGCCCTCTTTTACGTAAATATGGCAAGTGGCGCACATTCCCCGCCCACCGCACTCTTTTAGGACATCCAGTTCCTCGTCCAGCAGCACGGACAGCAGGTTGCCGTCAGTTGCGATCGCGGTTTCCTGAGCAATGGGTTCCAGTCGAACAATCTTAACCATCAGATTCGCCTACTCAATATCAAAACAAATTGAACATCACAAGCCAGAACGAGAAGAGCCAGTTCGTCGCCCAGAAACCCGTCTGAAATCGCATCAATCTAGGCGATCGTGTCACTAACCCAGCAAAAATAGACATATAATCTAGCATTCAAAGCACGATTTAACAGGATTCAGCAGAATTAAACTGCCAGATTAAAATAACGGTGTTAGGCTCA
This sequence comes from uncultured bacterium, assembly GCA_966674685.1. Taxonomy (GTDB): domain Bacteria; phylum Cyanobacteriota; class Cyanobacteriia; order Phormidesmidales; family Phormidesmidaceae; genus Thainema. The sequence goes on along the minus strand of CBKWJC010000055.1, from coordinate 13,336 downwards.
AGAAATAGAGATCTCATCGCTCCGGCGATACCGTTACATCGGACAGTAAAATTTGCCGTTGACGCTCATCTAATGCCTCTTGCTCTATCAAAACTGGGAAATCGCGAATAACCTTTGCACAGCGAGTTGTGAATGCAGTTACCCACATTTTGATCCACTTTTGATGCTCATCGTCAATTTCTTCTTGCAGAGATGTTTGAGAACTTGGCGCGAGACTAATCTTTCCCACCCGTTCAATCTGAAAAACGTCTAGCCAATCTAAATCAGGGCGGCTCGATTTCCAGTAATTAGACACCACAGCTTTACCTAAATACTGGCTGGCATATTGGCTTAAACTATTCAACGCAGATAGTACTTCACCCAAATTGGGTGGCTTCATCAATAAAGCCGGATCGGATGCAGAAGAAGCTGACTTGGCATTGGCCGCTCCTGCGTCAGATTGGGTCATAGAACCCGACGCACTTGAGGCGGCCTGGGATTGAGACTCCCCCCAGTAGTTTTGCCCTGATAACGATATACTTCCCGCCAATAGCCGAAATGTAGCAACAGCTTTGGTAATATCGCCCAGTAGTTCATCCTTGAGTCGGCTAATTCCCTGTAGGTAGGCGTTGATTTCCAGATTGTCGTCAGTCAAGACCAACAAGATTGCGCCCTGCTCAAGTTTATAAATGTAAACACTATAGTTGGAAAACTGAAACTCGAATGACTCGAATCCAGTAGGCGTCGTGTCGATAACCTGTTGAATACCCTGAGCTAGCGCTTCTCGCTGTTGAAAGTTCAGCGTCTGATCTAGCCCAAAAAAATAGGGGCGAGATCGCCCATCCATTAGGGCAATGCCCGCAATTCCTGGTAAATTCAGAAAATCCTGAACGACCTCCCGTTTCATAGGATGCCTAAAATCGTTATCCGTCTAAATCAGCAACAGTCAATCTGGAATAATTAGTCTAGAACCCTCATCTGGAACCGTTGAGCTAGCCCCTCAAGAAAATAAACCTCAGAAAAGGATGCGATCGCATGCCGTTCTTAAATCTATTCAGTCTGAAATGGGGTAAGAAATATTTCAAATCATGTCAAAGGGTAATCTAAGAATTAAAGTGCATTTCATACAGTCCATCGGATAGTGCATTAGACGTTGAATGCGTAAATCTACATGCAACAACACTACATAATCACTGGAATATCAGTCTCTCTCGCACTACAGAGATATGATATATGGCGTATTTCGCCGCAGGTATTTCAAATTTGTTCGTTTGTTCCTCCGTATAAGGCTAGCAGCTATGTCTGATCTTCCGTTTACCTTAGACCAACTTCGAATCCTCAAAGCGATCGCCGTTGAGGGGAGTTTCAAGCGAGCTGCTGATAGTCTGTACGTCTCCCAACCCGCTGTCAGCCTACAGGTGCAAAACCTAGAGCGTCAACTGGATGTCCCCCTGTTTGATCGGGGTGGACGCCGCGCCCAGCTAACGGAAGCAGGCCATTTGCTGCTCAGCTACGGAGATCGAATCCTCACTCTATGTCAGGAAACTTGCCGAGCCATTGAAGATTTACAAAACTTACAGGGTGGAACCCTGATTGTAGGCGCAAGTCAGACAACGGGCACCTATTTACTGCCCCGCATGATTGGTCTCTTCCGACAGCAGTATCCCGATGTAGCCGTGCAGCTTCATGTGCATTCCACTCGTCGCACTTCCTGGAGCGTGGCCAACGGGCAGATTGATTTAGCAATTATTGGGGGCGAGGTTCCTCCTGAGCTACAAGATTCTCTTAATATTGTTCCCTACGCTGAGGACGAACTCGCGCTGATTATGCCCGTTTTCCATCCCTTAGCCAATGTTGACCTGATTCAACGAGACGATCTATACAAGCTCAACTTCATTGCGCTGGACTCCCAATCGACCATTCGCAAGGTTATCGACCAGGTTCTAACCCGGAGCGGTATTGAGACACGGCGACTCAAAATTGAGATGGAGCTGAACTCAATTGAAGCGATTAAGAACGCGGTACAGTCTGGGCTGGGCGTTGCCTTTGTTTCGATTTCAGCGATTGAAAAAGAACTACAGATGGGTTTACTTCAGCGCACCAAGGTTGATGAGGTTGTGATTAATCGCACCTTATCCGTTATTGTCAATCCGGCCCGCTATCGTTCGAAAGCCGCTGAAGCCTTTACTAAGGAAATTTTGCCCCAGTTTACATCGAAACCGATTAACCTGGATCAAAAAGCTGATCGAAGTGGAGTGACTGAACCACCTGCCAGCGTTCCGTTAAAGTCTTCGGCCTCGGCTTCCCCCCGATCCGGCAGTGAATCCTTAAAATAAGCCGCACGAAAGGAAGACTCACACCAGCGCCCGTACCGCGTTTGTCATCGCAGTTTGTCATCGCATTGTCCAACCAGGTGAATGGAAGTTTACTGTACCCGCCCTAACTGCCCGAAGCCGACGAACTACTACGCGGATTTAGACCAGAATGCGACGCTGCAAACAGTGCAGCAAAAGTTCTGTACGGGCTGTGGCATGCCGTTGATTCTGGCGGGTCGATATTTGCCGCAGAAGCTCTTGGGCCGAGGCGGGTTTGGGGCAGCGTTTTTAGCCATTGACCGCTATACGCCCACGCTGCGGCAGTGCGTGGTGAAGCAATTTCAGCCGATTGGGGACTTAAGCCCGGCCCAGATGCAGATTGCCCAGGATTTGTTTAACCGCGAGGCGGAAATCCTGGAGCAGATTGGCAATAAGCATCCGCTGATTCCCGATCTGTTTGCCTTTTTCCCGCTGATCGTCGATACGCCCTCCCGAACTGGGCAAACGGAACTGTTCTACATCGTTCAAGAATTTATCGATGGCCAGGATCTAGAGCAGGAGCTGGCTCAAAAAGGTTCGTTTTCCGAAACAGAAGTTCGCGAAATTTTAGACTCCGTACTCAAGACACTCCAGTTTGTCCACGATAGCGGCGTGATTCACCGGGACATTAAACCGTCGAATATCATGCGCGATCGCAGCGGCAAACTTTACCTGCTCGATTTCGGTGCAGTCAAACGGGTAACCGCTAAAGCGTCTCAGTCAGGCAGCAATCAGTCCACAGGCATTTACTCAATGGGGTTTGCGCCGCCCGAACAGATGGCAGGCAGCACTGTCTACCCCGCCACCGATCTCTATGCCTTGGCCGTCACCTGCATTACGCTGCTGACTGGAAAACAGCCCAACGACCTCTACGATTCCTACAGCAACGGCTGGAACTGGCATCCCCACGCCCAAGTCGGGGGGCAACTAGCGGCGATTCTCGACAAAATGCTGATGCCGACACCTAGCCAGCGCTTTCAGTCTGCTCAGGATGTCATGGATGCTCTAGCAGGTACAACTCCAGCCGCTCGTCATCCCCAGCCCTCACCCAATCCATCTTCTTCTGCAACGACCGCTCCGACGGGGATGCCACCCACATCCGCAGGCACAGCCCTGCAATCCCCTTCGCCCGCCATGCTGCCGATTCAGCCCGCGACTCCGGCTCCAATTACCCCGGCTCCCTCTCAGTCTGTTGCTTCTCAGCAGAGCGCTCCGGCCTCCGGTCAGCCTAACTCAAGCTTTAACCTGCTGGAATTTCTGGGTGGCGCTGCGTTTACTGGAGTCGAAGGGGCATTACTTGCGATCGCACTGTTTAGCCTCAGCTTTTTGGGTACCCTAGTGAGCGGTATCTTCTGGGTTGTGCTGATTGCGGCGCTTATCTTTTTCCAGTCACGTCGCACGATTGAACGGGTGGACTTGCTGATCATTGCAGGGTTAACGCTGCTAATCGTGCTGTTTGTGCCGCCGTTTCAGTCTTTACCGTTACTACAGGCCAGTGGCAGTTCCCGGCTGTTGACGATTATCCTAGCGGTGATGGGAGGCTTAGTCGTAGTAGCAGCGGCAACCTTATTTCGGTTGATTTACAGTGTCCTGGCCCGTTTCCTGTAGCGGCTTTCATCTAATCTTGGCAATGGTTTAGCTATGGCTTCTAAAAATGAGACTCCGGCTCTAATTGCAGCCTTGCTGATTACCGTGGGTGTAATTGGAGGTGCAGGCTGGTGGCTGTATCGCAGCACAGGTATCTTCAATGGATTAAACGGCTCCTCTGCGCCATCAACCCCCGGTGCCCCAACCGCAACCTCCTCCGGCTCAATGGCCACCGTGCCGCCTGAGATTGACCAATCCAATGCCGAAACCCTAGCGCAAGTGCAGAGCGTTCCTCAAGGACTGTTCAATTACGGCGGCAGTACGACATGGGCACCGATTCGCGGCACGGTTGATCCGCTGATTGAAACCGTGTGGCCTAGATATGATTTGCGCTACGTCGATCCAACCACTGGCGCAGCCGGATCGAGTACAGGGATCGAAATGCTGCTAGATGGGCAGCTTTCCTTCGCCCAGTCGTCTCGCCCCCTGGAAGACGAAGAGTATCAACGGGCCGAACAGCGGGGCTTCAACCTGAGCCAAATTCCGGTCGCTCTGGAAGGGATTGCTTTTGCCGTTAATCCCTCGCTGCCAGTAGACGCGCTCACGCTGGAGCAAATTCGACAAATCTACACCGGGGAGATTACCAACTGGAGCCAGGTCGGGGGGCCGTCGCTGACAATTACGCCGTTATCGCGATCGCAACAGTCCGGCGGCACCGTCGAGTTCTTGCAAGAAAACGTCCTCAGCGGCGCAGAACTGAGCAACGCCGTCCGCATTGTGTCCAATACCACCCAGGCCCTGCGCCAGCTTTCAGAAACCCCAGGCGGCATTTATTATGCTTCTGCGCCAGAAGTTGTGGGTCAATGCACGATTAAACCCTTATCCATTGGCCGCAGTGCCAACCAGATTGTCGCGCCCTATCAGGCCCCATACGTACCGGAATCAGACTGTCCAGCTCAGCGTAATCAGCTCAATCAAGCGGCCTTCCGCAGCGGCGACTATCCGCTAACCCGGCAAATCTTTGTGATTGTGAAGCAAGATGGCCAAACCGATCAGCAAGCCGGAGAAGCCTACGCTAAGCTGCTGCTGTCGGAGCAGGGGCAGGAACTGGTGCAGGAAGCGGGATTTGTGAGGTTGAAATAGACTCCTTACTTTCATTACAGACCCCATCCCACACCTCACAGATTTGCCATCATAGAGAGCGTTCGTGGTGATGAACTGGGTATGCTATGTCAGCCCACTTGAGGAGAAATGTGATGAAACGATATTGGTGGTCGATGATTGGGGCGTTGGCGTTAGGTGGAACGGTTGGGCTTGTGCAAAGTGCGATCGCACCTGTAGTTGCACAAGCTTATACAGCACGGGTCGATTTAACGCTGGCTACCGGGCCCGAAGAGACGTATGAGGTGATGCTGAAGCGGGCGGAGAATGTGGCTAGGGCTGCCGTGCAGCGAAGTTTTGATGCGGATTTATTAGCAGCAGATGTGATTGTCATCGTCGTGGGTGATCGAGGTGGCATTGTTGCGCCGATTATGGATGTGCGGGTCAGTCGAGCAGAATGGCGCAGTCGCCCCGATGTTGCCTACTGGGGAGAATACTATCGGGATGCGCGATCGCTACTCGGTTTTGAAGGTTTCAGTACGCCTGCCTCCGAAACAGCGACATCCTCTGGAGAAGATAGGCCGTCACGCCCGAACTCTACGACTGGATCGGCTCCTGCTGCCTCAAGTTCGCCTGCTAATGGCAATGGCAATGGTGATGCTGCTGCATCTACTGATGCGCCAGAAAGTGCGCCAGAAAGTGCGCCAGAGGGTTCATCGGAGGACGATCTTGAGGTCGATCGGATTCCGGAACAGATCGAAAATGTACCTAGACCGTTTGTTGTTCCAGTTGATCCGTTTGAGCCACTGCGCTAACGGCTGTTAAGGGCATTGCAGCAGCGTTGCATACTGCTGCAAGTGCTGTTCGGCTGAAGCTTGCCAGGTATAGCGCTCTAGAATGGCTTGGCTGTGCTGAACCCGAGTCCGTGCTTGGTCTGGATCGTTATAGATGGCGAGCATTGCTGCTGCGATCGCATTTACCTGCTGCGGGTCAACTAGCCATGCCTGATCGGGCGACAGGAATTCAGTAAATGGAGTTCGGTCAGACGTAATTACAGGTAGATCCGATGCGATCGCTTCTAGGACTACCAGTCCCCAACCTTCTTTGACGGACGGAAAAACAAAGGCATCAGCACAGCGGTAGAGCACAGGCAAATCGGCATCGGTAATCACACCGGGCAGAACTAAGGCTTCACCAATGGGCATATTTGACCGATCAGCCAGTTGAAAAAACTGGTCTCGATACGCCTGATAGTCAAACAGCGTCGCACCTCCGGCAATCACTAGCTGAGCGTTGGGCAGTGACTGACGGACGTGAGCAAAGGCTTCCAGCATCCGCAGTGAATTTTTGCGGGGTTCAATGCCGCCTACGGTTAAATAAATTGGCTGCCCCGTCAGGCCATAGCGCTGTTTGAGCGGGGCTTCTTTGCCATTCGGTACGGCAGAAAATCGTTCTGGATTAATGCCGTTGATCACCCGTGGCGCAGTGATGCCATAGTCTTGAGCCAGCGCCTTTTGCCAGCGCTGACTTACACAGAGGCACAGATCCGGTTCACGAATTGAGCGGTCTTGGCACTGCTGCAGGTAGGGACTGGCAAAGTCCTCAACGTGGTGGACTGTACGCACGAAATGCTGAATCCGGCCCTGCTGCTTCAACTGAGCGAGAGCATTCGCGCCGATGCAGTCTTGGGCGTGGTAGATATCGTAGTCAGTCTGATTCTGCTGAAAATGCTGGACAAACTCCTGAATCCGCTGGTGAATGAGGATATCGATGGTACCGGGTGCAGGCTGGGCGGGAATGAGAATGCGATCGCACTTCATCGGCCAATCGAATCCCTGCCCGTCTTTATCCAGTGCGTAAACGCAGACGCTGTGGCCCAACGTATGGAGCGCCTCGGCTAGCTCAAGCGTGTGAATCACGCTGCCGCGCGGCTTGGTGGAATAAGTCAGAAAAGCAATTCGCTGAGGCATGTAGAGGATGCTGACTAAAAATTTGGCTACACAGTTTTAAGGGCATTTACACGTTGAAGAGGGGCGGCTAAACCGCCCCTCTTCAACGTGTTATACAACGAGTCATACGAAATCCGCTTGCAAAAACCAGTTTTTATTTTTGTGGCAGTCAGGCTGTGCCTGACTGCCACAAAAATAATTGAGGTTCTTTTTAGTCAAATTCGGTATTACGCCAGAATTCACAAGTGGTCATTTGCTGAATTAGCTTGCAGCAATTCCACCCGCCAAACCGGATGCAAAGGCCGAAACTAGCGCTGTAGCAAATAGCCACCAAGCAGCAACGGCGGCAACCTTGCGGGTTTCATCTAGCTGCTTCTGCGCGTGATATTTCATTTCGCTCATGCGCTTATCGACTTCCATCTGAAGACGTTCAGCCTGTTGCAGGACGCTGTCGCGGGCATCTTCGATTTGGGCAATAATCCGATCCGCGTCCGCTTGCGAAATGTCATTGCGGGAGCTAAGTAGAGCCACTAGCGTATCGCGATTGACGGCTCCTAGGCGATGACGTAGGGCTTCAAAGCCCATTTCTGGATTGTCAAACAGCAAGCGGATGTCCTGCTTGATGCCATAGTAGTTCAGCTCTGGCCGATCCAGCGAGTTGAGGTAGTCGCGAATTCGCGCCAGGATGCTGTCAACCGCTGCTTGAATTTGGTACTGAACCCGACGAATTTGGTCAAGCGCCTGATCTCGGATTGACAGGATTTGGCCGACAATCCGTTCGGCTTCAGCTTCCGAAATATCATTGCGCTGAGAGAGCAGAGCCACAATGGTGGAGCGATCCATGCGAGAAATGCGATCGCCAATTCGCTCGGCACCCAAACGGGGATCGTCAAACAGCGTCCGCAGATCGCGCTTGATGCCGTCTGGATTTAGCTCATCCTTATCGGTGTTACGCAGATAATCTTCCAGAGCAGTTTCAAAGTTCAGGACTTCTGCCTGTGCCCGCAGTGCTAGTCGGCGAGGCGCTCTTAGAATGCTGCGAATGGCCGCTTGAATCTGGTCAATCTTTTCATTGACTTCGGCCTCAGTTAGATCCTCACGCTGGCTGAGGAGCTGTACCAGTGTATCGCGATCCATATGAGATAAGCGCTCACGCAGAGCCGATGCGCCTGCTTGTGGGTCGTTCATCAGCATGGATAGATCACGCTGAATGCCTTCCGGATTCAGCTCAGACTTGCCTGTGCTGCGTAGATAATCTGCGATCGCAGATGTAGCGCGGTCATACTGCTCCTGAGCCTTGACAGACAGAGACTTCGGTGAGCGTAGAACGCGATGCCAGGTTTCCTCGATCTGCTCAATCGTGTGGTTAACATCGGCCTCAGACAAATCTGGGCGCTGGCTGAGCAACTGCACCAGCGTTTCCCGATCCATTTGGGACAACCGATTCCGTAGAGCAGCAAAACCAACCTGGGGATCGTTGAGCAGCATCGTGATCTCGCGCTCAATGGCATCGGGATTCAACTCCTCGCGCCCCGTGCTACGCAGATAGTCTTCTAGCTGCTGCTGCACGCTTTGCGCTTTCTCCCGCGCTTTTTCTTCCATCGATTTGGCATCATCAAGCACCTGATTGCGAGCCTCTTCCAGAGGATTGATCAAATTGTCAACCTCCCAGGTGTCTACGTCAGACCGACGCAGCAGCAGTTCCCGCAACAAATTGCGATCGTAGGCTTCCAAACGCGGACGCAACACAGAATATTCCGTATCGGGTGTTTCTAATAGCGCTTTGAATGCCTGACGGCTATAGTCTGGATTGGCCAACTCAGGCTTAGGTGTCGTGAGGATAAACGTCTCAACCCGCTGCCGCAGTTCAAGTGCGATCGCGCGTGATTCGGCTTCGTAAGCAACAATGCGAACTTCCCGTCGAATTTTTTCTAAATGATTAGCCAGATTCTGAATCCGCTCTTGAGTAAAGACCCCCCGTGACTTTAGAATTTTGACAAAATCGGGACGCCCAATTTGCTCAAGCTCATGGCGCACCATGGCCGGATCAGCTTCGGGATCATACAGAATCGCTCGGAAATCGCGCTCCACAGTGGCAGGCTTCATCTGCCAGGAGTAAGTGTTCAGCAGGTAGTTTTCCACATCCGCCCGAATGACGCTCTTAGGGGTCGCCTCTTCCGAACTGCTGACGAGCTGATTGGCCTGCGACGAAATCTGAGAACCCGCCGACTTCAGCCGATTGGAAATCGTTTGAGCATCCAAATCCGACAGGTCAATGCGACCCATCGCTACACCGATTAAGCCATTCAGCAACTGCATGAGTGACTGCTGGGCTGAATTGGACTGAGACTGACGCCGCAGGCGCAGTTCATTCAGCAACTGATCCAAACGCTGACCCAATTCGTTTGACAGCAATCGCTCTGGCTGAGCTGTACGAATGTAATTCACCAAATCTCGAACGGAATTGGTATTGCCACTACCAGATCGACCAACAGAACGCAGCCAAGCATCTTCTAGCTGACGAGCCACCTGTTCAACTTCCCGCTCAGACAGGTCTGTACGACTGCGAACGACATCAACAAACGCTTGACGGTCAACAGCAGACTGTAGGGTTTCTGGGTCAGCCTGCTGTAGATCGGGATTGCTAGCTAGCAAATCTTCGAACTCGCGCCGCAGCGCCTGTGCGTCAATGTGAGAAGGACGCAGTTGCGAAATATAATCTTCGATCTTGTATTGAATATCGTGGGCATCAAAGCCAGCCGTCAACTCGCGCCGTACCGCTGAAGCTGCTGCTTCGGCTGTTTCGATAATCTGATCATTGGCCGCTTTAGCCCCAACAGCGGCAGTAGCCGCACCGAACAGCTTCTGGAAGCTGGACGTTGCCATGCCCGCCAAAGAACCAAACAGCGAACCGACTTTGGCGGAACTTAACCAAACCATCGCTGTAAAATAAGTGCCCCAAATAACCAGACCGATGATGATGCCCAGTCCCGGCTGATTGCCCGGTACTGGAATCAAATGTACGGCTAACAGACAGGCAAAAAATAGGGCAATGGTGACGGTTACAAGCGTCCATATCCCCATTGCTGTACCAATATTCTGTCGAACGGTTTGACCAATTCCCCCACCTGAATCACTCTGGTGATGAGACGAACGACTGGGTCGAAAGTCAAGTATAGATATGCCAGTTGCCACCGACAAATTCGTCAGCAAGAGCTGAAACGCAAATGCAAGAATGAGGCCAGCAATAAGGGCGATGAAAAACTGAGGCCCGGAAAAAATATAGGCAGCTTCATCTGTGGCAGAAGTCACTACCGTGCCTGGAACTTGCAGAACATGCCATAGGGGAGTTAAGCCTACGGCCAAACCTCCAAATATGTGAATCATTGATGTATACCCTTAACCATATAAACGGACAACACATGACGTGATAAAGCTCATACCTTGCACCAAAACCTGGAAGAAACTGTTAGTAATCTATACGGCAGTAACCGAACCACTGAGGTTTCTAATTGCAAGGTGCAGGATATGAGAAACAGATGTAAGTAGCTGCATATAAATGAATGCATATCCAAAAACTGAGGGAGTACCCCGGAGGGCATTGTCCCGGTTTTAGATTGCTGATTTATGCCAACCCACTTATGAGAGAAAAATATATCTCTCGAAATAGCCAATCATTCGTCAACAAACCGAGGAAATCAAGTGTGGTTTATCGTAGTCGTACTGCCATGAAACTGTCATGTAAACAGTAAAAACGAGAATGAAAACACCAATTTTCCTATTCCATTGCAGTAGATTCACAGCATGGATTTGAGCTGTCAATCTATTTTCAACACGGATTCAAATCATAAGCTTCTGACTTGCTGCAATAGCTGTAACATTTCCTTGGTTTGATTGAGTTTTTAGATACCTTTGGCACAGATCAATTCGACCGTAAACTTGCCGCAAATTCATCGATCTCTTGATAGAGAGTTTTGTGGCGATCTATGTCCTATGGGGTGATTTGAGGCAGTTTGTTCTCATTTGCGCTACGCAGATCGTGGTATGCCACCCCTGTATCGCGTGTATCGCGGTTCTACAGCTTCAATGCCCGATTCTAAGGACTTGGTAAAGCCGTTGCGTATTTCAACCCTCGACGAAGCTATCCGCCTTACCATAAACTCGACTTGAAGCACTCGTTTGAAGTACTCATAGTAGAATCAATCGAGCTTCGTCTTATTTCGTTGGCGCTTAACTGCCTAACCGTCTATGCCTCAGAACCTCTCAACATCGTCATCAGAGCAGCATTCCAAACCCGTTTCACCCGATCGCGAACTGTCATGGCGAGTTGCGACAAATCTGTGGATCAGCTTTCGATACGCTTGGGGCGGTATCCGCTACGCGTTTCGTTCTCAGCGCAATTTTCGGATTCATGTACTAATCGGCGGAGTTGCGATCGCAGCTTCATTCGCCCTCCATCTCCCCACTGTCCACATCGCTGTCATTGTCTTGACCTGTGGCGCAGTGATGGCAATGGAGCTACTGAATACAGCCCTGGAGTCAGTCGTTGATCTAACGGTGCAGCAGACGTATCACGAACTCGCCAAGATCGCTAAAGATTGCGCCGCTGCCGCCGTTATGATATTTGCCCTAGTGGCAGTTGCGATCGCGCTACTCCTTTTATTGCCGCCATTTGTTACCCTAGTTCAAGGATATTGGGCACATTCGGCAGCACTCCTATGATTCTTGTCATTGATAACTACGACAGCTTCACCTACAACCTAGTGCAGTATCTGGGCGAACTGGGAGTTAATCTGCCAGTAGCCGCTGATATTCAGGTTTATCGCAACGATCAAATTACCCTCGATCAGATTCGGGCACTCAAGCCAGATGGAATTGTCATCTCGCCCGGGCCAGGTCGCCCCGAAGATGCTGGCATCTCACTGGATTTAATCCGCGAACTCGGTCCACAGTTCCCCATCCTAGGCGTCTGTCTAGGCCATCAAAGCATTGGTCAAGTCTTTGGCGGCACCGTCACCTCCGCCCCCGAGCTGATGCATGGCAAGACCTCAATGGTGCATCACACCAACACTGGTGTTTTTGCAGGTCTGGATAATCCCTTTATCGCCACCCGCTACCACAGCCTAGTGATTGAGCGAGACACCTGTCCGCCTGAATTAGAAATTACCGCCTGGGTTGAAGACGGCACAATTATGGGCGTTCGCCATCGCACCTATCCCCATATTGAAGGAGTGCAGTTTCATCCGGAAAGCATTTTGACCACCTCGGGTAAACAGATTTTGACCAACTTCTTAGTACAAGTGTCTCAACCGATCGCAACCGTCTCGGCAACTTCCTCGGTTTCGTAACGTCTGCGTTAATAACGTCTATTCAAGAAGTCCCCTTAACCCTGTATGTTAAGGAGTATCTCATTTGGTGTGGCTAGGAGACACAGTAGAGATTAAACATGAAACGGAGACACCTTATTCGCTACGCAGGCGCTGCCTTTTTTACAACGCTGGGCACAGGCTTAGTTTCAAACTGGCAAGCAGCTCAAGCTCAGACAACTGTCACAGTGCAATGGCTGGGACATACCTGCTTCTTGGTTACAGGTGGTGGCATTCGGGCATTGGTTAATCCGTTTCAGCCGATTGGCTGTACAGCGGGCTACCGTGCGCCCAATGTAGCGGCTGACTTAGTCATGATTAGCAGCCGAATGCTCGATGAAGGCGCAGTCGAAAATTTACCTGGAGATCCACGCGTACTGGCTGAGTCCGGTATTTTTGAGTTTCGGGGCTTAGCCGTTCAGGGCATTCCCGTCGATCACGATCGCGAGGGTGGGCGGCGATTTGGTCGGAACCTGATTTGGAAGTGGAATCAAGGCGGACTTAACCTCGTGCACATGGGCGGGGCAGCAGCTCCACTAGAGTTTGAGCAGCAGGTTTTACTGGGTCGTCCAGATGTGCTGTTTGTACCAGTAGGCAACAGTGCCAAAGCATACAGCGCTCAAGAAGCCAAAGCGGCAATTGATCTACTGAATCCCAGAATTGTCGTCCCAACTCACTATCGCACCCAAGCCGCCGCAGATAATTGTGCTGGAGATTATGAACTCGATCCCATCGAGCCGTTCTTGCAGGTGATGAGCGGCGCAGACGTTCGCCAAGCTGGCAGCGATACGCTAACGGTTAGCTCTAGCAGCTTGCCGTCCAGCACCAGCACAGTCGTGCTGAGCTATCCATTCTAAGGAACGTCATTCAATTGGAACAGCAGAGGCGCTTGCACGATTGCAAGCGCCTCTTTTTTGATTCTCGATGATTGCTGCCAACCGTTTTCTAGAGTTTCCCAAGCTTGGGGAGTACGGAAGTGGTTTTTTTTTCTTTTCGACGA
>CBKWJC010000054.1:0-47103 GCA_966674685.1 uncultured bacterium | reverse complement strand
GTCCCTGTGGGAGGGGAGGAGAAAAACCCCACCCTTTAAACCAAACCCAGGAGTGTTTTTTTTCCCGCCGGGCCGCGCCGCCAAAACAACCTCTTCGGGTTTTCAAAGTGCAAGATGTGAGGAAAACAGTTTATATAGGAACGTTGGAATGACAATTGAAGAAAAGAATATTAAAGCGGGTCAATTTACATGGTTCTATCGCGAGGCTAACCCAATGAATCCCAGCGATAAGCCACCCGTCTTACTGCTGCATGGTTTAGTATCACAGAGCTATAGCTGGCGCGAGACAATGAATACCTTAGCCGACAAAGGCTTTCGTGCGATCGCACCTGACTGGTTAGGGTTTGGCTTTTCTGAAAAGCCCGACAAGCGGGACTTTGGCTACACTCCAGAAGCGTTTTTGCAGGAATTGAGCCTGTTTATTGATGCGCTGGATTTACCCAAGTTTCACCTCGTCGTGCAGGGATTTGTCGGTTCAACAGGGTTGCTCTATGCGCTGAGAAATCGCGATCGCATTGATCGGCTGGTCATCCTCAATACCCCATTGTCTACGTCTGTTAAACTGCCCTGGAAAATTTGCCAGTTCGGCATTCCCCTAGTTGGCGACATGCTCTGCCAAGATCCGCTGCTAGTGGATCGCACGCTCGAAGGGGCAGGCCCTTACCAGGTTGCCGACGCTGATTTAGACGTGTATCGTCGCCCCTTTTTGAAAAGCTCAGATGCTGGACGTTCGTTGATGAGCACCGTGCAGCGGTTAAATTTAGCGGATGTCACAGCAGAAATCGAGACGGGTTTTCAGCAGTGGTCAGCGCCAACCCTCGTGGCATGGGGAATATCTGACAAATGGTTGGCCACCGACATAGCAGAGCAGTTTATTGAGTCGCTAGAAAACGGTCAACTGGTCAAGATGGAAGAAACGGGACACTACGCCCAGGAAGACTGGTGGGAAAAGGTCTGTGATGCTCTAGTGCCGTTCCTGCGCCAACAGATCGTGTAGCTGAGATCCGGCAATCGGCGATTGTCAATCACCCAAGTTGTCAGCTAATGACCTCGCCGAAATTGTGTCACCGACTCGTGTAATCAACAAGTAACCAAATAGTGTGCGATCGCAAGGAGTTTGTCTACAATCAAAAGCAAAGCTGCCACATGTGGCTAGAATCTCGCATTCTTCAGTTCGCATTCTTCAGTTATTTACAGTTCATCCACAGCCTAAATTGTTTCCAGACTGTCTCTAATGCTGAATCCCAACAAGCTGCTAATTGAAGAATTTGTCAAAGCCCTGCGGCAGGGATATTCGCTGACCTATGGCGGTCTCAAGCCTGACTATGCCGATATTATCGCCTGGGTCGGCAACATGGGGCTGGAAAATATTGCCAACAGCAATGCGCTCTATCACAACGTCGAACACACCATCTTTGTCTCCCTCGTGGGCCAAGAAGTGCTGCGGGGCAAACATATTCGTGAAGGTGGCGTTTCCTGCGAAGATTGGCTGCACTTTATGATTTCGCTGGTTTGTCACGACATTGGCTATGTCAAAGGTGTCTGCCGTGGCGATAACATCTTGGCTCGAATTTATGCCACAGGCCGATTTGATGAAACAGTCACGCTGCCACCGGGATCGACCGATGCCAGTCTCACCGCGTTTCATGTTGACCGGGGCAAGCTGTTCATTGAGGAACGCTTTGGCGGTCATAATCTGATTCAGGCTGAAACGATTAAGAAAAACATTGAACTAACCCGGTTTCCAGTGCCGCTCGATGGCGATCACCAAGACACGGTTAACTATCCCGGACTGGTACGAGCCGCCGATTTGATTGGTCAGCTCTCCGATCCGCGCTATCTGCAAAAGATTCCGTCTCTGTTCTACGAATTTGAAGAGACAGGCGTGAACAAAACCCTGGGCTACCGCAATCCTGAGGAACTGCGGCAAAACTACCCTCGATTTTACTGGAAAAGCGTTTATCCCTATATCGGCCCGGCCATTGGCTATTTGCAGCTTACCCTAGAGGGCAAGCAGATTCTGGCCAATCTCTATGCCCACGTCTTTGAGGTGGAGCATGAGTACCATCCTAAGCCGCTACAGTTCGGCATTTAATTTCCTTTTTGGGGTCTCAATCCAAAATATATCAATCGATATAGAGACAGTAGCTAAGAGCTTCCCTGATAACGTAATAGTAAGAACGTGATTTTTTGAGTAAAACGCTTGCAATGCAAGCGTTTTACTCAAAAAATCACAAGTTTTCCCAAAAAACCAAATGCAAGGAGGATGAACAATGCGACGACTCCGGGCGCTTTTAGCAGTAGCCGTTGCGATTTTAACCATTGGACTAGCAGGCTGTGGCAGCAACGTGAACACCCCACCACCGACCTACACCAGTGAGCAGGTGCAAATGATTCAGACCTACGGTGCGGGTCTACAGCGATTGCGCGATCGCATGCCAGAACTGCAATCTTATTTGGATCAGAAAGACTGGATAAACGTGCAAAACTTTATTCATGGGCCGCTGGGCGATCTGCGATCGCGTTTATTCCGGTTGTCCCGGACGCTGCTACCTGCAGAACAGGCTGAAGCGGCTGAGCTGGCTCGTTCTCTCAATAATCACCTAGTCCGGATTGATGAGGCAGCGGACACCGAAGATGCTGTACTTGCCTATCGTGAGTATCGGGACGCACTCAACGACTTTGATACCATCTTGCAGCTCATATCATCAGAGATATAGCGTAGCTACCAGATGTCTCTTGAGTAATGAGTAAGCTAACTGAATTTTGCACGACTGAAGCAGTCTGAAATCTGCTGATAAAATTTCCAAGTAGTATTTCGCGCCAGGTAAGCAACGCTTGCTTGGCGCAAAACGCTAAAATTAGTTTTCAATGGCGAATTCGGTATTCAATACTGGGGAGACTTGGCATGTTTGGACTCGGCTGGCCGGAAGTAGGTATCATTGCGATCGTCGCAATCTTGATCTTTGGCCCAAAGAAAATTCCAGAATTAGGTAGTGCCTTAGGTAAAACCTTGAAAGGCTTCAAGGAAGAAATGAATACCAAAGACGAAGAGGACGCCGTTTACGAAGAACTACCCGATCAGCGAGATTAGTTGGACTGTTTATAAAGAGCAAGCCGCGCGTATGCGCGGCTTGCTCTTTATAGCATTTGTAGTAGTAACCAAAAGGTGATTTTGGCACAAGCTGTGAGGATAACCAACTGTAGGGGCGGTTTTGTTGGTCAATCTTGATTTAGACCAATAACTTGATTGCTAAACCTGCCCCTAACCAACCTTGGGCTTAGCTATTCGTTTCGACATACTCTGAGGAATCGGAATCCGTCTCAGCCTCCGTGCTAGTAGACTCCTGTGACGAATCTGACAAACTCTTGGAATGAGCATGTAAACCGCTCAGGGAGGTGGGCTTGCCGCCACGCTCCTCAATCAATTGCAGCGAACGACTCACGCTTTCCGGCAGAATTACCACCAAACTGCCCTCGGGAGCCTCATCTAGAGCAATATTGATCGCTCGCGTCTCCTCCAGAATCGTTTCACAGGAGCAATCCGCTTCTGCGCTTTCGATCCCCTCCATGATCAAACCTGCTGCTTCACCCCGAGGCCGCCCCCGCGTATCATCATCTTCTTTGACGAGGATTTGCTCGAACATGCCAGCCGCTAATTTGCCCAGCTCAACAAAATCTTCATCGCGCCGATCACCAGGCCCACCGACAACGCCAATTCGCTTACCCGGCCAGTTTTTCACAAAGCTAGCTAAAGCCTCATAGCTGGCTGGATTGTGAGCATAGTCTATCAGGGCGTGGAACGAGCCGAGATCGAACAGGTTCATGCGGCCAGGGGTGCGGCTAGACGACGCCTCAAAGGACAGCAGGGCCGCACGGATTGCTTCGATATCGACCCCGTGAGCAAACGCGGCCAAGCTTGCCGCCAAGGAATTAGCAATCTGAAATGGTGCTTTGCCACCCATCGTCAGCGGAATATTGACGGCCTGCTCAATCCGCAGCACCCAATCGCCTTTTAGAATCGAGAGATAGCCATTTTCATAAATCGCGGCCAGTCCACCCTGCTGAATATGGGATTTAACCAGCTCGTTTTCAGCGTCCATGCTGAAGTAGGCAATCTGCGCTTTCACTCGCTTAGCCATGCCCACAACCAGCGGATCGTCAGCATTCAAAATCGCATAACCATCGGGTGAAGCTGTTTCCGCGACTACGCTCTTGAGATAGGCCAAATCTTCAATCGTCTCGATATCGCCAATGCCCAAGTGATCTGCCGCTACGTTCAGCACAATGCCGACATCGCACTGCTTAAACGCCAGCCCCGATCGCAAAAGGCCACCTCGGGCCGTTTCCAGGACAGCCACTTCGACTGTTGGATCTTGCAGGATCACCTGAGCGCTCTGTGGCCCAGTCGTATCGCCTTTTTCAACTACATAGTCGCCGATGTAGATGCCATCGGTCGTTGTGTAGCCGACTACTTTGCCCGTTTGCTTGAAGATGTGAGCCAGCAGGCGGGTCGTCGTGGTTTTGCCATTCGTACCCGTAATGGAGAGGATGGGAATTCGGCTAGGGCTGCCCGGTGGGAACAGCATGTCAATTACCGGAGCCGCAACATTGCGCGGTAGTCCCTCGCTGGGCGAGAAGTGCATCCGGAAGCCCGGAGCAGCATTGACTTCGACAATCACGCTGCCCGTTTCCCGCAGTGGCTTTGAGATGTCGGGGGTGACAATATCAATTCCCGCAATGTCTAAGCCAATCACCTTGGCAACCCGTTGAGCCAGCCAGACATTTTCCGGGTGGATCTGATCGGTGCGATCGATGGCAATGCCGCCTGTGCTCAAGTTGGCCGTTGCCCGCAGGTAGCACACTTCCCCTGCTGGTAAAACGGTTTCTAGGGTATAGCCTTTGCGCTCTAGCAGTTGCCAGGTGTTTCGATCGACCTCGATGCGAGTCAGAATGTTGTCGTGCCCTTCACCCCGCCGAGGATCGCGGTTAGTTTCGTCGATCAGCTCCTGAATGGTGGATTGCCCATCACCAACCACATGGGCGGGAACGCGTTCAGCCACTGCGACTACGGAACCGTTGACGACTAGAACCCGGTGATCAGAGCCCCGATAGTACCGCTCAATAATGACGCCACGGGAGATTTCGCGCGCCACATCGTAAGCGGCGACGGCATCTTCCCACTTGTCGATGTCAATCGTGATGCCGCGTCCGTGGTTGCCGTCGAGCGGTTTGACCACAATCGGATAGCCACCCACATCTGCGATCGCATCTTCGAGTTCATCCAGATAGTAGATCACCGTCCCGCGCGGCACTGGAATCGCGGCTTCTCGTAAAATCTGCTTGGTGCCTTCTTTATCGCAGGCTAACTCTACGCCCAGAATGCTGGTATTGCTGCTCAGCGTGGCCTGAATGCGCTTTTGATGCACGCCGTAACCGAGCTGAATCATGGCGCGGCTCTGGAGCGGAATCCAGGGAATCCCACGCAACTCAGCTTCTTGAACAATGTTGTCGGTACTCGGGCCTAATGCTGCCTCTGCCCACAGTTCCCGCAGATCAGCCAGATCCTTCTCCAGCTCTTCCCGAGGATAGCGTCCATAGTCAATGATGCTTTGGCACATACGAACAGCGGCTCGTCCGGCATAGCGTCCGGCCTGCTCGTCTAAATACTCATAAACAACGCGATAAATACCCGGTGTCGCGGTTTCACGGGTACGTCCAAACCCAACAGGCATCCCAGCTAGTGTTTGCAACTCCAGAGCAATGTGCTCGATCACATGCCCCATCATCGTCCCCTCTTCAATCCGCATGAAGAAGCCCCCGCGACAGCCCGGTGAGCAGTAGTGTTCAACCAGGCTAGGCAGCAAATCCGCCAGCTCTTCATAGAAGCCGGGGATTTGATTAGTGGGCGTTTCGGCTAGCTCATCTAAGTCAATCCGCATCACGATTAGCTTGTGATAACGGATGCTCCAGTAGTTGGGGCCACGCAAAGTCTGAGTTTTAAGGATCTTCATGTGCAATATCCAGCAGTCTTCTGAGGGTAAGGGTGCAGCACCTACCTAGTCTCAGACCTCAAAAAGTTTCTAATCTGTTCACTGCAAACAGTTTTGCCGTGAAGTTTTATTTGGAGAGACGAAACAGTGGGGTCGAAACCGATAGACAGTTAGGAATTTGGGCAAACTCTAGCTCTGGATTGAATCTTATGGAAGCGTTATCTCCTCAAACAAGTATCTTCAGCAGGATCATGTTGATTTACAGGGAAATAGAGTACTGATGTGTAGTAAACAACCGCAACAGGCGAACTAGTTCAACAGGGATGAACTCAGCTAAGCGCTTTGCGGCGGGATCGATTTGCGGTGTTTGAGATCAAACCGATCGCCGTGGGTCAGATAGTGAACGCTCAGATTATGCAGACTAATCGGATCATCTGCGCCGATGTCGGCTTGATTGGTATAGGTGCAGTGCCCTGGATCAATCACGCTGACCACGCCTTTGCCGATCACTTGAAAAACCGAGTCATTTTCAAACACGGCACAGGTGTCTTCGTCAATGCCAATTCCCCAGCGATCGGGATGCATGGCAATAGCGCTAATTAAGCGAGCCATCCGATTTCGGTTGTGAAAATGCTGATCCACGATAATATCGGGCAAAATACCCAATCCGGTTGCCATATCCACTAGGGATCGATTCGGCGACTCACCGCTGCCGCCGCCCGCAATCATGTGGTGCCCCATGACAGCCGCTCCAGCACTCGTACCCGCCAAGGTGATTTGCCCCAGTTGCGCCCGCTGGCGAATCAGTTCCATCACAGGCGTATCGGCCAGCAAACCGCACAGCCGTAGCTGATCGCCGCCCGTCATGAAGACGCCCGTTGCGTCCTCAATTCGGCTTTTCCACAGCGGATCTTCGCCATGATCGCGATCGCGAATATCCAGCACCTCAATCGTGCGTGCGCCCATGTCGGTAAAAATGTCCCGATAGCGACTTGCGATCGCAACGGGTTCACGGGAAGCACAGGGGATCACGGCGATATTCGCTTCTTTTCCACCCGCTCGCTCAAAGAAGGTGTGGAGAATTTCTCGTCCGTGGATCTTGTCTTCAGCACCGCCAATCACCATCACGGCGGTTTTTGTGGATTGAGGCATTCTGGAAAGAGGTTGAGACTCTAATTGCAGCATGATTGAGTGTATCGCGATTACGTTGAAATATGCGCTGGCTCCAGCTTTTTACTCTGATCAGCAGCGGGATTCGCTGCATCCTGGGGAAAGCAATTATTGAATGCTCAAGAGACTGCAATAACGCAATTTTATGATTTTACTCAAGCTCAAAATCAATGACGATGCAACCTGTTGTCCATTCATGACGTTATTGACAACCAACAACGTTTAAACATTGAATCAGATCACAGTAGACCTTTGTCGTCTCATTTGCTGCGTTTTCAACTAAAGAACTAAGAACTGAGTGGTAAGAATACGCCTTACTCCTCACGCCTCTCGCCTCACTGTTTAAGCGCTGAGTGCTAGTTATAAACTGAGGTATTCTTTCTCCCCTGCTCCCCCAACTCCTTTACAGCCCTCTACAACCTTTACAGCCTTTTGCAGCCTTTTGCAGCCTGCCCCTCACTAGTCCTGACCAATTGAAATTTAGGTATTCACCTGTGCGGATTGATATTGTCACCTTATTTCCAGATTTCTTCACATCACCGCTCCAGAGTGGGCTGTTGGGGAAAGCATTAGCCAATGATATTGCGTCGGTTCATTTGACCAATCCCCGCGATTTTGCCCTGGATAAGCATCATCGAGTGGATGACGAACCCTATGGGGGTGGAGTCGGCATGTTGATGAAACCAGAGCCGATTTTTGCAGCAGTAGAATCTCTGCCCTCTTTGGCTCGGCGTCAGGTGTTGCTGATGACGCCGCAGGGTGAGCCGATGTGTCAACCTTTGTTTCGTGAACTGGCCGAAAACTATGACCAGCTTGTGTTGATTTGCGGTCACTATGAGGGGGTAGATGAGCGCGTACTTAACCTGGTTGACCAAGAAGTGTCCCTGGGCGACTTTGTTTTGACCTGTGGCGAAATTCCAGCACTGGCTCTTGTTAACGGCGTGATTCGTCTGCGGCCTGGAACCGTTGGTAAGGCGGATTCTCTTAAGTACGAAAGCTTTGAAGCCGGACTGCTAGACTATCCGCAGTACACTCGACCTGCTGTGTTCCGCGAATGGGAAGTTCCAGAAGTATTGCGATCGGGAAATCATGCTGCGATCTCACAGTGGCGACACGAACAACAGGTTCAGCGCACAAAAGAACGCCGCCCTGATTTGTACGAACGGTGGCAGCAAAATGCTGACCCGTAAAACCATCTCGGGCGTTTAAACTCCAAATTATGTATTGAGAAACTAGATACGGTAGCTCACCTCTTGAACCTTGCATATTGAGAACCCAGAAGAGTTATTGTGCCGCCGCGATGCGGCGGCACAATAACTCTTCTGGGTTTTGGTGCAAGATGTGAGGTAGCCTAAATTTCGGTTGAATTTATGTCTAACGGGACGGCTACATAGGATATGAACATTCGGATTGGCAACGGTTACGACATCCATCGGCTCGGCTCAGGTCGTCCCCTCATTCTGGGCGGCATTCACATTCCCCATGAGCTGGGCCTAATGGGTCACAGCGATGCCGATGTGCTAATTCATGCCATCATGGACGCCATGCTGGGTGCCCTGAGCTTGGGCGACATTGGCCTGTATTTTCCACCCACCGATCAGCGCTGGGCTGGAGCCGACAGCACAAAACTGCTGGCTCAGGTGCATCAACTGATTCAGGACAAAGGCTGGCAAATCGGCAATCTCGATACGGTGGTGGTCGCAGAACGGCCCAAGCTGAAGCCGCATATTCAGGCCATGCGCGATCGCATTTCCACCGTTCTACAGATCGAACCCGATCAAATCGGCATCAAAGCCACCACCAACGAAAAGCTAGGCCCCACCGGACGAGAAGAAGGCATCGCCGCCTATGCCGTTGCCCTACTCACCCGCTAGCTGATTCCTCTGAACAAACTTGATCAGGCTCCCCTGCTCCCTCGCAGTAACTATATTCGTCTCATTAAACTAGCCCCAATGCCCACTCTGAGTTTTAGGGCAAAATTGAGTAAGTAGATTTAGGAAAATCGTCATGCCCTCTTGGTCACGTCGTTGGTTCTGCGGACTGTTAATTTTATTGCTCAGCCTTCCTCTAGCTGGCTGTAGCCTAGAAGCCTTCGAAACCGAAGCCGCTCAGGTGCCGCAACTAGTCGATAGCAACCTCAGCGACCCCAAGACGCTCAATCCTGCGCTGAGCCAGGAATCACCCAATATCTTTCCATTGACGTTCGATGGCTTGATAGAAGCTAACGGCCTGACCGGAGAAGTTGAGCCAGCCCTGGCTGAATCATGGGAAATTTCAGATGACAACCTTAGAATTACCTACACGCTGCGCCCTAACTTGAAATGGGCCGATGGCGAACCGTTGACAGCAGATGACGTTATCTTCAGCTACAACGATGTTTATTTGAACGAAGAAATTCCGACTAACTCTAGAGACGGCTTACGAGTTGGCGAAAGTGGCGCTTTGCCGACAGTGCGTAAGCTCAACGATCGCCAAATTGAATTTACAGTGCCTGAACCATTTGCACCGTTTCTTAGAGCAACAGGCTTAGAAATCTTACCTGCACATCTGCTGCGTGAATCGGTTTTGACCAAGGATGACGAGGGAAATCCGCTCTTTTTATCGAAATGGGGAACTAACACCCCACCCGAGCAGATTATCGGGACTGGCCCTTATCGATTGGCTCAATACGTCTCAGGTGAACGAGTCATTTTTGAAAAGAACCCTTACTATTGGCGCTCTTCCGATTCAAATGTTTCACAGCCCTATATTGATCGAGTGATTTGGGAAATCGTGGAGTCTACCGAAACTGAGCTGATCCAATTTCGCTCTGGTGGATTAGATGTAACAAGTGTGGCACCTGATTATTTTTCTTTGCTCAAACGAGAAGAGGAACGCGGCAATTTTACGATTTTTGAGGGTGGCCCAGCACCTGGCACAACGTTTATCAGCTTCAACTTGAACAAAGGAAGCCGTAACGGCGTACCACTCGTTAATCCAATTAAATCAGCTTGGTTCAATTCACTCGAATTTCGCAAAGCTATTGCCTATGGCCTCGATCGACAAAAGATGTTGAACAACATCTACCAAGGACTGGGAGAACCGCAAAACTCACCGATTTCTGTACAAAGTCCCTACTATCTCTCGCCAGAAGAGGGGTTACCCGTTTATGAGCATGATCCAGAACGGGCGAAAGAACTGCTGCTGAGCGCTGGCTTCACCTACAACAGCGATGGTGAGCTACTAGACGCTGAAGGTAATCGCGTCCGATTTACGCTGATTACTAATTCGGGCAACAAAATTCGGGAAGCAATGGGTGCTCAGATTAAACAAGATCTAGCGGCAATCGGTATACGAGTTGATTTTCAGCCGCTGGCGTTCAATGCGCTGGTGGCGAAGCTAACCGATACCTTGGATTGGGACTGTCATTTAATTGGCTTTACCGGAGGTGTTGAACCCAACGGTGGGGCAAACGTCTGGCGACCTGACGGCACGCTCCACTCGTTCAACCAAAAAGAAACGCCGGGTCAAGAACCCATTGAAGGCCGGGTGGTTGCAGATTGGGAAGCCGAAATTGGTCGCCTCTACACCCGAGGCGCTCAAGAGCTGGACGAGGAAAAACGTAAAGCGATCTATGCCCAAAGCCAAATCCTGGCGCAGGAGTATTTGCCGTTTATTTACCTGATCAATCCCCTCTCGCTGGCGGCTGTTCGAAATGATGTTCAAGGTGTTCAGTATTCAGCTTTGGGCGGAGCGCTATGGAATATCCATGAGCTACGGATTGAGGAGTAGACAAGTGGCTGATAAGTTGGTGCTTGGCAGATTAGGGCAGGAGAGTCAAGGGGCAGGGGAGCAAGGAAGTTAAGGGGTGATTGTGGGCACAAGCCTTGAGTATATTCTGTTGGCAAAGCTGGACATAAACAGTTGATCTCGGTTGATATCAATCGAAGTCTGCACATTAGAATGGATCTGTTATCCAAAATCATTCTGAGTTAGCGTTGGTTTGCTATGACTACACCATCCCAAAGTCCAGAGCGTATCTTGATTTTCGACACTACCTTGCGAGATGGCGAACAGTCTCCAGGGGCGACGCTGAACGTCGAAGAGAAGCTGACGATTGCGCGGCAACTGGCTCGGCTGGGTGTAGATATTATCGAAGCGGGGTTTCCCTTTGCTAGTCCTGGCGATTTTGAAGCTGTTCAGCGGATTGCCGAGCAGGTTGGCACCGAAGATGGCCCGACGATTTGCGGTTTGGCGCGGGCGACTCGACAAGATATTGAAGCAGCGGCTAATGCGCTCAAACCAGCGGCTCACTGGCGCATTCACACCTTCATTGCGACTTCCGATATTCATCTGGAGTACAAGCTGCGTAAAACTCGGCCAGAAGTACTTGCGATCGCAGAAGAGATGGTTGCCTATGCCAAGTCGTTTACCAATGATGTGGAGTTCTCGCCGGAAGATGCGGCGCGGTCTGAGCCGGAGTTTCTGTATGAAGTGCTGGAACATGCGATCGCAGCCGGAGCGACGACGATTAATATTCCTGATACCGTCGGCTACACGACGCCCAGCGAGTTCGGCGCTTTGATTCGCGGTATTAAGGAAAACGTGCCCAACATTGATCAGGCGATTATTTCGGTACATGGTCACAATGACTTGGGCTTAGCGGTGGCGAACTTCCTGGAAGCAGTGAAGAATGGGGCGCGGCAGCTCGAATGTACGATTAACGGCATCGGTGAGCGGGCAGGCAATGCCGCTTTAGAAGAGCTAGTGATGGCGCTGCATGTGCGGCGGCAGTTTTACAACCCCTATCTGGGTCGTCCGCCGGAGTCGGAAGAGCCGCTGACGAAGATCAACACGCAGGAGATCTACAAGACCTCGCGCCTGGTTTCTAACCTGACGGGCATGTTGGTGCAGCCAAATAAGGCGATTGTCGGCACCAATGCCTTTGCCCATGAGTCGGGCATTCACCAGGACGGCGTGCTGAAGCACAAGCTAACCTATGAGATCATGGATGCCCAATCGATTGGGGTAAACACCAATCAAATCGTCCTGGGCAAGCACTCCGGTCGCAATGCCTTCCGCACTCGCCTGCGCGATCTGGGCTTCGAGATGGATGAGCAGGCGCTGAATAAGGCATTTATCCGCTTTAAGGAACTGGCTGATAAGAAAAAGGATATTAGCGATCGCGACTTGGAAGCGATTATCAACGACGAGACGCAGCAGGCTCCTGAGCATTTCCGCTTGGAACTGGTGCAGGTATCCTGCGGCGACCACGCACGGCCTACGGCTACCGTTACATTACGCACCCCAGAGGGCGATGAACTAACCGATGCGGCTACTGGCACTGGTCCCGTAGATGCCGTCTACAAAGCGATTAACCGTGTGGTAGACATTCCCAACGAGCTGATCGAGTTTTCGGTTCAGTCGGTCACCGCTGGCATTGATGCGATTGGGGAAGTCACGATCCGGCTACGCCATGAAGATCGCGTCTACTCGGGTCATGCCGCCAATACCGATATTATTGTGGCGTCCACCCATGCCTATTTGAACGCGCTGAATCGGCTTTATGCAGCGCTTCAGCAGGTCAAGTCGCTACATCCTCAGCGTCAAGCTGTTGATCCTGAAGTCGCAAAAGCACGAGTCTAGAACCTGCAAACTCAAAAGAGCCGCGTGGTGCGCGGCTCTTTTGAGTTTGAGATTGATCAACTAGAAGCAGATTTACCGCGAGGTAGGTTAATCGGCCATCGACTTTGCCAAAGCAGACAGCTTCAGCCCAGGGGGATACGCACCTTCTTCTTTAATGCGCTGAATCAGTTCTTCTGGAACTCTTAGATTAATTTTTTGCGCCAGTGCTCGAACAATATCGCCCCGGTCAATCGTGCCAGCAACGGCATCAGCAGGCGTGAGAATCGTCAAGCGCTGGAGATGCTCTTCGTCGAGCCGATTAATTACCTCAGTGATTGGAGCCGACTCACGCACCGACGGAATAGCGGTCAACGGATGAGCAATATCTTTCACTCGCAGAACCTCCCATTGACTGCGCTCGATGGAACGCAAATCGTCTACCGACACCGCTCCCCGATAGCGACCATCAGAAGCTGCAAAGTACATGGGCGGACGAGAATCAGCCATTAGCACATACTGGTCGGCAAACTCCCGCAGCGTTAAGTCAGCATCGACGACGCGGAAATCGCGCATCATCGCATCGGCAGAGGTCAAGCCAGATAGCGCTTCCTGCAAATTGGTCATCTGGTTATAGGCGCTCGCATTGCGGATGCAGAAGAAGCCGATGAAGGCAATCCACAGCATGGCAAAGCTGCCAGCGATTAAGAAGTTTGACACACCGATCGCAACCGCTATCCAGCCCAGAATGACGCCCGTGCGGGCTGCCCAGCGCACACCCGCAAACCGATCATTGGTGATTTTCCAGACTAAGGACTTGAGGATTTGTCCGCCATCTAGCGGTAGGCCAGGAATGAGGTTAAATAAACCCAAGACGAGGTTGATTTGGGCAACGTTGCTGACAATCAGGCGCACGCTGTCAGGGGTAATGCTTAAGATGCTGATGACCGCTAGAACCGTAAACAGGATAAAACTGACGGCTGGGCCTGCGATCGCAACTTGAAACGCTTGACCTGGCGTTTTCGATTCGCGGTCAATCGCCGCAATCCCACCAAACAGGAAGAGCGTAATTGAATTAACATTGATGCCCTGCGATCGCGCCACTAAGCTGTGACCAAGTTCATGCAGCAGTACAGAGCCGAACAGCAACAGAGCCGTCAGTAAGCCTGCTAACCAGGCAATACTGTTACCCCCGCTCATGCTGTTGAACGCACCAGCAGCCTGCCATTCGCTACCGTAGGCAAACGCCACCAGCGTCACCACGATCAGCCAAGAGGGATCAATATAAAATGGAATGCCAAAAAGAGAGCCTATGCGCCATCCAGTTTGCATAAAAGTATCCTTCAGAATCCGATTGGCGGGGTGGGGGTTGTCTATAGACTGAGGCGACGCGCCCCATCTAACCCGCTCAATGTCTATATTCTATCGAAGTTACAAACTCTAGGCAGGGTGCGGATAACCGCAGATTTGGCCTTATCTAAAGCAGTCCAGCGTTTGCCAAACCCAAAATCATGCCCGCTCCCAGTAAATGACCAAAGCTAGCCGTTGCCAGCAGTTCAGGTAGGCCAAAACCTGTGAAAATAGCAGGTAGTTCAACGGGTAGGGACGGGCCGACGCCGCGCTTTTGAATCGCATAGTAGCCAATCACAATTGCAAACACATTGCAGGTAATCATGACAGCAGCCACTTTCCAAGACCATTCGGCGGTTTGGGCAACAGCAAGTAGTGCAAAATCCATTAATCTTACTCTCCAGACAAATCACCCGAATTATAAAAAAGTGGGCATACAAATCTATGCTTTATTTAACAGAGTTCACACAGCTCAATATTAGTTAGACTTTCTACTCAGAATTGGTTTTATGTTTCGAATCAAAATCTGCGGTATCACTCGTCCAGATCAAGGGGCTGCGATCGCACAATTAGGCGCAACCGCATTGGGATTTATCTGTGCCACCAAATCGCCTCGCTTTGTTACCCCAGAGCAGATTGGAACCATCGTTGATGCCCTGCCGTTTAATCTTGACGGGGACTACACCGTGGATCGGATTGGCGTATTTGTGAATGCCGAACTGGCGACAATTGAGCAAACGGTCACGATTGGCCAGCTCAGCGGCGTGCAGCTCCATGGGGATGAGTCGCCGGACTTTTGCGCCCAGGTGCGGCAGGCATTACCCCATATTGAGCTGATCAAGGCGTTTCGGATTCGCTCTAGTGGAGATTTAAGTGCGATCGCAGCTTACGAATCGGTGATCAACGCACTGCTGCTAGATGCCTATCACCCCCACCTCTTTGGCGGCACGGGTAAAACGCTGGACTGGCAAGCCTTACAGTCATTTCAGCCGACCTGTCCCTGGTTCTTGGCAGGCGGACTACACCCTGATAACGTCCAAGCAGCACTGCGTCAGCTTTCGCCCAGCGGCATCGATCTATCCAGCGGCGTCGAGCGCTCTCCTGGCGATAAGGATCTAGAAAAAGTCGCCTACCTGTTTGAACAGCTAGCGATCCGATCCGGCAGCACAATCTAGCCTAGCGGCACTCCAGTGAGGTAAATACCTGCTCTGCTAGCGCGTTAGCATTTTCTCCATTGGTCTGTAACCAAGCAAAGCGGCTTTCCCCCCCAAAGGTGACGATGGTGGAATACGTTGTGGCTGGTTCTGCTGATTGTCCAGTTGATGCACGGCCTTCTTGAATCACGACAGAAACGGTTTCACCACAGAGCTGGCGTTCTTCGACCCGCTGATCTTGGGTTTCAAACTGCTGCTGATCAGAGAAACTTTCCTGAAACCCTTCTAGAAACTGATCCTGCGTTTGCTCAGTTTGAAAAGCGGGCGGCAGCGTGCCAACCATCAGCATCACATTGGATGGCTGATTCGTATCTGTCACCTGGATAATTTCCATGCCGAACATATTCATGGTGAGTAGACCTTGCGACCCACCAGGAATTTCGTAGTCAAAAACCGTGCGCGCTTTCTCCTCAACGGCTTCTGGATCCATAGAAAAGTTGAGCTGGCGGAAGGCAAAAAACATGCTGCCGACAATCAGCAGCACAAATAGGAAAAAGGCTCCGCCGCAGCCAATGGCTACCCATTTCCAGACGTTGTTACTTTTGGGAACCGAAGATGCAGAGGGTTCCGAAGATTCAGAATTGGGTTGAAAGTCAGTCATCCGTTTTACCCGTATTAAGGGACTATTCAAGGGTGAATCTGACTGAGAATCATCCGCAACCGATCGTAATCATCCTTCAACAATAGGTTGAGCATCCGACCCGTTTGCACCAGCCAAGTCCGGTCAGCTTTACGAAGCTGATAGACCTCCCGCACGGTTGCGGCAACGAGACTATCCACGGGCGCACCAGGCACCTGTAGCAAAATTCGCAGGAAATCCAGTTCTTCAGTGAATTGAATCACGTCTGTGCGATCGCAGCGATGTACAGCCTGATGCACCTGGGGCGGGCGGGGCGGCAAATGCTGATAGGTCAGATCGCTCATGCGGCGCTGACCATTACGACCGGATGCCGTGGGTCGAAATCCAACAATTGCGGCACGGAATTCGGTTTTGAGCATGGCAAAAATCTGCGGCTGCTGCTCTCGCAGTTCGGCCAGGGACATGCCTAGCGCCCGCGCCCGATGCACCGAGTCAATTGGCGAAGTGGTGGCGTAGTAGACGACTGCAAAAATTTGGTTGCCCGATTCTTCATCCACGGCCTGCACCCAACTGCCAAAGGGCGGCATCACCGGAAATCCCAAATCCTCTGGCTCAAGGCACTGGGCCAGAAACTCAGCCGTGGACGTTTCCACCACTTCGGCAAAGTGATTGGGATGTCGATCTTGTCGCTCAAATTGAGGCAGGGGAAGCCGCATGGCTCGTTACCAAACGTTATTTTTTCTTCTTGCGCCCAGCGGTTGCATCGACTAGTTCTAGCTCAGACAGTCGAAAAGTGACGAGCTTATCCCAGTTGCCCCCTTCAAACAAGACGGCGGCATGTCCATCTGCAACGCGCTGCACTTGACCCTGAAATCTGTAGTAGGTGTCGTCAGGATTGATGACGCAAACAGCAGAACCTGGCAAAATCATAGCGGTTTAGAATGCTTTCTGTAACGTTTCTCTCCTTAGCTTACATGAATTCGCTGATCTAGCTGTCTTCACTGAGGATTATGAATTGAATACGTTCGACATAGGGTAGGGGCGGGTTTTACCGTCAACTCTATGACAAGGTGCAGATTAGTCTACTAAACCCGCCCCTACAGTTGGCGGATTGATAAATAACCTGCAAACTCATGGGTCAGGCATTAGGTCAGGCATCTTGCCTGACAAGAGACAGCCAAGATGGCTATCCTACGCTATTTGATTCTCGCTCCTTTCCCGTTCCTATAGATGTTTTTTAGGATGGAGTTTTGAGGATGGACAACTCTTATGAAAATTCCGGTGCTGGCGAACTGGCCCGAAACGGCTGAAGCCGCTGTCGCCATTCAACAGGAACTGCGCGATCGCGTGATCACCACCGATCAGCTTAATCCGGTTCAGTACGTGGCCGGAGTTGATGCAGGATTTGAAGAGAACGGTACCATCACCCGCGCCGCAGTCGTCGTGCTCAGCTATCCCGATTTGGAGCTGGTTGAACATGCGATCGCACATGTCCCCACCACGTTTCCCTACATTCCAGGCTTTCTCTCGTTTCGGGAAGTGCCTGCGGTGATTGCGGCACTGGAGCAGTTGAAGACCGAGCCAAATTTAATCCTGTGCGACGGGCAAGGGTTAGCCCACCCGCGCCGACTGGGCATTGCCAGTCATTTGGGCTTGCTGATTGACGTGCCGACAATTGGAGTGGCTAAATCACGATTGATCGGTCGCCATCCAGAGGTGCCACCTGAAAAAGGAGCCTGGGTGCCGCTCAAAGATAAAGGTGAAATGATTGGCGCTGTGTTGCGATCGCGCACCAATACCAAACCGCTTTACATTTCCGTCGGTCATCGCATCAGCTTACCGACCGCGCTGGATTATGTATTGGCCTGCACGCCCAAGTATCGTTTACCGGAAACGACGCGGCAGGCCGATAAGCTAGCCTCCCAGCGCGGCATGAAGCCCAAGGCAGCGCTAGCATCGGATTCACCATCTTCAGCGTTACCATCAAGGGGAACAGATACTCTAGATACTGGAGAAAATGATCAGCAAATGAATCTGTTTTAGCCAAATTTGATCTATAGAAAGGTAGGGTGACTTTAATTGGGTTTGCATAAATAAATGCAGCTACCTATAGCATTTCCCAAGCTAGCGAATACACGTATGCCCTATCAACAAGCGGCTTAAGCCCCTTGCCTGCAAGGTACTAAACTGAAAAACGCTATATCAAGCTTGTGTATAGGAACCATTAACGCCACTAGTCGGGGCGAATGGCCATTCGCCCCGACTAGTGGGTAAAACCGTGGCGTCCAATTTTTGCCAAAAACAACAATCTTAAACATCCTCTAAAAAGAGGGTGTCGCCTCAGGCGACACCCTCTTTTTGTAAGTTATGTAAGATACCTACGATTCAACTTTGTGACCAGAAGCAACAATCGCTTCTCGGAACGATTCCTCACTGGCTTTGGACTCAATCTTGACTTCTTTTTTCTCAATGTTGACATCGACTTGAGCATCGGAATCCACAACTTTTGATGCTTCTGTAATCGTTTCAGCACAACCTTCACAGGTGATGGTTGGAACTTTAAACGTCATCATAATTCGGTTTCTCCTGTTCAACTAAACGTAAAAACTGATAAGTCGCTGCATAACAATAAAGGCATAGTCTAAAAACTGAAGCGTGCCTTTTGGGGGCGCTTCTCCGGCTTTTGAGATGCATTTATTGATGCCAAACTTACTTACAAATCTTCCTTTGAAGACAATATAGGGACTGAGCTCAAAAATCGTCACCTGAAGGGCAGAACTGGCTCAAACACGCTCTAAATAGGTTACCCAGTCTGGTAAAACGGGCTGAAGCTGATCGGCGGTGGGCATTTGGCGGAGGCGCATCAATTCCGTAATCGCCGCAATATCGCGATCGCGACCGCAACCTGCCACAGCTTTCACTTGATTCTGCTGAATGTAGAAGACCAGGAACGACTGTTCATCCAGATCGCCTTGAATCAGCAGGTCATCCCAGGATTCAGCATGTCCGGCATAGCGCAGCTTCAGGTCAAACTGTCCCGTCCAGAAGAAGGGTAGCCCAGCAAAGGGAACCGATTTTCCAAGCATGTTGAGCGCTGCAATTCGTCCATGCTGCATAGCTAGCCGCCAATGTTCAATCCGCACGGGCTGATGGTTGTTGTACGGATCGGGGTACTGGGCGATATCGCCCGCTGCATAGACTTGGTCAGCCGCTTGCAGATACTCGTTAACTACGACGCTGCCGTCATCGGCTAGCTCAATGTCCTGCAATATGTCGGTGGCAGGCTGCACCCCAATGCCAACAATGACCAGATCGGCCAGAATGCGTCTACCGTTTTCCAAGATCACTGTTTTGACCTGCTGGTCACCTTCAAAACAAGCAGCTTTTTGACCGAGGCAGAATTCAACGCCATGCTGTTCATGGATAAACTGAAACATCTGACCGACCTGCTCACCCAAAATCTTGGCAAACGGCACTCGGTCAGGAGACACAACCGTCACCGCCAGTCCCTGCTGAGCCAGACTGGCAGCTGTTTCCATGCCGATAAAGCTAGAGCCAATCACAACGGCTCGCTGAGCAGTTTGGGCTGCTTCTAAAATTGCGATCGCATCTGTAGCCTGTCGCAGCGTAAAGACATTCTCTAAATCAGCTCCTTCAATTGGTAGCTGATTCGGACGTCCACCTGTGGCTAGCAGCAGCGCATCATAAGCTAGGGTCGAACCATCTTGAAACGTCAGTATACGCGAGGTCGAGCTCACCTGCTGTACAAGATGGTCGTACCACATTTCAATGTCGTGCTGCTGATAAAACTCATTGGAGCGCAGCAGGGAGGGATCATCCGAGCCATCGCTTTGCAGATAGCTTTTGCTCAGCGATGTGCGATCGTAGGGCGGACGGCTCTCTTTGGTAATCATGACAATACGCCCTTGGAAACCCTCTTGGCGCAGAGTTTCGACTGCCGTGCGACCAGCCGCTCCCGCCCCCAATACAACAAAGGTGCGATTATCGGCAGCCGGATCATAACTCGCCATTGGCGCACTCTGATAGCCGTTATCATCTTCAGGAACGGTTACAACGACCTGACCATCCGCAATCTGAACGTCATAGGACGCTAGTGGCTCCCAGCCCGGTGGCTCCTGTTGAACCCCCGTTTTGGCGTTGAAGCAAGCATTATGCCAGGGACAAACAATCCGTCCAGCTTTAATTACGCCCTTGGCTAACGGCGCACCGTAGTGGGTGCAGTGTGCCCCAGTAGCATAAAACTGACCGTCAATACGCGACAACAGGACAGGTCGCTCTCCCACTGTCACCGAGTACATTTGTCCGTCTTGGAACTCATTTACAGTTCCAACTGCTGCTTCAACCATTTCAGCCTTTTATCCTCCAATACTGCTGTTCAGTACGATGCTTGCGATGCTCCCAGTGTATAGAACAGCGCCAGGTACTACATCTTTCTGGCGAAACAAAACCTATCGTCGGAGGAAAGACATTAGAAAGAAATTGCGATCGCAGCCATCGCTGTTAGAAAACTTGATGCTTTTAGGTATAAAGAGTTTTGATCGATAGGATAATAAGAGACTGCACAGATGCAAAGAATTGCAAAGTCCACAGGCAGAGGTTGTTAAGGAGAAAACGTTGGTTAGTACAGCACCTTTGAAAACCACAAAATCAGAAGAAATTTTTGCCGCCGCACAAAAACTGATGCCCGGTGGGGTCAGCTCGCCCGTGCGCGCATTCAAGTCCGTTGGCGGTCAGCCAATCGTCTTCGATCGGGTGAAGGGAGCCTATGTTTGGGATGTCGATGGCAACCAATACATTGACTATGTCGGCACTTGGGGGCCAGCAATCTGCGGTCACACAAACGATGAGGTCATTCAAGCCCTACATGAAGCGCTAGAAAAAGGCACTAGTTTTGGCGCACCCTGCTACCTCGAAAACGTCCTGGCTGAAATGGTGATTGATGCCGTACCCAGCATCGAAATGGTGCGGTTCGTCAATTCCGGTACAGAAGCCTGTATGGCAGTTCTGCGCCTCATGCGGGCGTTCACTGGCCGGGAAAAGGTGATCAAGTTTGAAGGCTGCTATCACGGCCATGCGGACATGTTCCTCGTCAAAGCAGGTTCTGGTGTGGCCACGCTAGGACTACCCGATTCGCCAGGAGTACCGAAATCCGTTACCAGCAGCACCTTGACCGCTCCGTACAATGATCTGGAAGCCGTCAAGAAACTCTTTGCTGACAATCCGGGTGAGATTGCGGGTGTGATCCTCGAACCCGTTGTCGGTAACTCTGGATTTATCGTGCCCGACGCTGGTTTCCTCGAAGGGCTGCGCGAAATCACCAAGGAGAATGACGCGCTGCTGGTCTTTGACGAAGTGATGACGGGCTTCCGGATTTCCTACGGTGGTGCTCAGCAAAAGTTCAACGTTACGCCTGACTTGACGACGCTAGGAAAAGTGATCGGCGGCGGTCTGCCCGTTGGTGCCTATGGTGGTCGTAAGGACATCATGGAAATGGTGGCTCCGGCTGGCCCCATGTATCAGGCAGGCACCCTGTCCGGTAATCCTCTAGCGATGACGGCTGGTATTAAGACCCTGGAAATTCTGCGTCGTCCGGGCACCTATGAGCAGCTTGAAACCATCACCAAGAAGCTCAGTGATGGTCTGCTAGCTGTTGCTCGTGAGACAGGTCATGCCGTTTGCGGTGGCTCAATTAGCGCCATGTTTGGCATGTTCTTCACGGAAGGGCCAGTCCACAGCTACGACGATGCCAAAAAGTCTGACCTGCAAAAGTTTGGCCGTTTTCATCGCGGCATGCTGGAGCACGGTGTTTACCTCGCGCCATCCCAGTTCGAGGCGGGCTTCACCTCTCTAGCGCATACCGATGAGGACATCGATCGCACAATTGAGGCCGCACGAGAAGTGCTCTCAGCACTGTAGGTAATAGCTAATATTCCTTCTCAACTAGGGATGGCACCGCCGTGTGGCGGTGCCATCCCTACTTTTGGTTTTATATAAGTCCGCGTATAAGAACCCGATTTATTTTTCGAGCAGCGCTTGCGGAGCAAGCGCTGCTCGAAAAATAAATCATGGGTTTTCAACCAGACCTTATAGGAGTAAACGTGATTGGTTTGACTACAGGATTTTTTCCAGACCGTAGACCAGCGATCGCAACTCGATCACCTTCCGTACGCAGAGCAGGACACCCGGCATAAAGCTGCTGCGATCGCTGGTGTCGTGACGTAGGGTGTAAAGCTGACCGGGTGCGCCAAACATCATCTCTTGGTGAGCAATCAGACCCGGCAAGCGAACGCTATGAATGCGGATATTTTCCGGAGCCAGAGCACCACGGGCACCGGGGATATCTTCAGATTCTTCGACTTCAGCCGGATTAAAGGTTTTACCCAATTCAGCCAGCATTTGCGCCGTCTTAATCGCCGTGCCACTGGGCGCATCGACTTTCTGGTTATGGTGCAGCTCAATGATTTCGACATGGTCAAAATACTGCGAGGCTTGAATCGCCGCCTGTTGCAGCAGCACCATGCCAATCGAAAAGTTGGGAATAATCAAGCAGCCCACGCTGGCTTTCTCAGCAAAATCAGTCAGTTCACCAATTTGACCTTCCGTTAACCCAGTGGTGCCAATAACCGGACGAACGCCGTATGCGATCGCAGCCCGCGTCGTTTCATAAATCGTGCTGGGATGGGTAAAGTCCACCATGACGGCATTCTTACTGGTTTGACAGGCGTAGGCCAGCATCCCTTCTAAATCATGGGTGACCGGAATTTCCACTGCCCCAATTCCAGCAATTTCGCCAATGTCTTGGCCTTGGATATCAGGATGCTTGTCAATTGCCCCAATTAAGGTCATATCATCCGCTTTGGAGACGGCTTTGACGACTTCGCGCCCCATTTTGCCTGCGGCACCGTTGACGACAACAACGATATCTTCCTGATTTGCCATTTGCACCTAAGCTCGCTTTCTAAAATCCTGTGAAGGTTTATCTTAATGGATTTTGTTGGCAAGATGCTATGGGAGTGGGGAGAGGCTGGAGAGGGCAGGGGGGAGGGGGAGAAAGGGGGCGGAGCTATGGGTCTTGACTGAAGGTTGGTGTGGAGAGTTAAGGACGTTTAAGGATGTCTGTGGGTTTGGGTGCAGGATCGGAAAATTAAAGATGGTGATATGGGGGATAGGATGAGACGGTTAGGAAATATTTGTGGTTGGAGAGGGGTAAGTGGAGTTGCGATCGCGCTTGTCCCGATGTTATTCAGCTTGCCTGTTCAGGCTCAGACAAATTCTGCACTGGAGGCACAGGCGGAGGAGATTGTGTCCTATCTGGTTGGGCAGATGGATACGTCGGCACAGGCTGCGGCCAATGAGGGGTCGGCAGCAGTGCAGATGACGACCTGCGTGATTCAAATTGAGCATGATGGGGCTGAAGTGGATGAAGCGGAGGGAACCTATCTGTATCAAGAGCAAGCGCTGATGAACCAGTTGGATCAGCCCTATCGGCAGCGGTTTTTGCAGATTGTGCCCCATGAGCTGAGCCAAAGTGTGCGATCGCACAGCTACAAACCCTCGAATCCAGATGCTTGGGTGGGACTGTGCAACCAGCCGGAAGCGGCACGGGTGATTCCAGTCGCAGATTTGGGGGAGTCGGTGTGCCATGTGTTTCTGCGGCCGACTGCCAGCGGTTACCTGGGCAAAACGCCAATTGGCGGCTGTCCGGCTGATTTCCGAGGGGCGGTGCGGATTACGAATCAAATCTTGCTGAATGGGCAGGGTATGAATACCTGGGATCGAGGATTTGATGCGGCAGGCAATCAGGTCTGGGGCGCAGAGGATACAGCCTATCAGTTTCGCCGCTAGTGAGGTGATATCAAGTCCGCGTATAAGAACCCAGTTTATTTTTTGAGAAACGCTTGCGGAACAAGCATTTCTCAAAAAATAAACTATAGTCATTCCAGTTAAGAATGAGAGGACGAAAGAGGAGAGTGCCTCAGGATGAGGCACTCTCCTCTTTCGTTTTTACCTAGAACCACTATATGAGTTTTCAACCGGACTTCATATTAAGCGCTCAAAACCCGGAGCAGCGCCCACGGGGCGCTGCTCCGGGTTTTAGGTTGCTGATTAAGAATTAGAAACCTCAACATCAAGCCACTCATCATCTGAACCCTGGTGAACCGTTTTCACCCACTTAAGCCGCTTCGGACGAACCGCCATTCGCATGGTGGTGCTAGTCATCACCGGAATCCAGTGCAGCATATACAGCGTGCCGCGCAGGGTTTGCAGCATGGCAATTAATACAGAGGGCTTGCTGGTGCGTCGCAGTCCGGCAAACATGGCAAACACCAGCAGCGATGTCGTCAATGTCGTGACCGGAGCCAGTACGGGTGCCCGACCCCGCCACAGCGCCATCGCCAAATCAGGAATGGCCGCCATCGGCAGCACATACTGCGTGATCAGGAACATCACTAGGTCAAAGGTTTTGCTAAAGCCCATGCGGTTTTGAGCAATCCAGCGCCAGTAGTCGAGATAGCGCTGATAGCCACCTTCTGCCCAGCGGTTCCGCTGATGCCACAGCCCTATCGCCCGCGTTACACCTTCTTCCTGCACTGCTGGATAGCACAAGCAGTCAATGTCCCAATGGTTCAGATGTAAACGAAGTGTTAAATCAAGGTCATCGGTAATTGTTTCCTCGTTCCAACCGCCACAGGTTTCGAGGGCTTGGCGACGTACAAACTGACCATTGCCGCGCAGTTCGCCAATGCCGCCCAGAGCAATCCGCTGCTGCTGAAAAAAGGTATCTAGCGCCATTTCGGCCACTTGTCCCTTTGTCCAAAAATTAGCGCCTGCATTTGCGATCGCTTTTCGCACCTGAACCGCACCCACATTGGGTTGAACAAAATATGATAAAACCCGTCGCAGCAGATCCGGCGGCACCTGAGCATCGGCATCAAACACCGCAATAATCTCGGCCTGCGTCTGAGGCCATACCAAGTTCAACGCTCCAGACTTACCACCCGTAGCGCTCGCATCTCGATGGATCACGTTCAACTGCGGATACTGCTGCGCCAGCCGATCCAAAATTAGGGATGTGCGATCGCTACTGTTGTCATCGATCACCCACAGATCGTATCGATGAGGCGGATAATCCAGGCTGCACAGATGTCGAACTAAACCACCAATCACCGATTCTTCATTTTTGGCCGCAACCAGCAGCGACACATAGGGCCAACTATCCGGAGGGGATAACTCCTCCGAGAGGGGTTCAGGTGGCTGAGACGGGCGGACAAAAACAACCCTGAGCGCATGAACAATCATCACCAGCGTCAGGGCTAAGACCAGCCAAACTCCCCAAGACAGCAAATGCAGCGCAATCACGCTGCCCCAGACAAGGGAGAGGGCAACAGCCGCTTTGCGCCGTCGCCCTACCAGTCCCCGATCCAGAAAAATGCTGGCATCAGCGAGATCTACATCAGTTAGATCGAATACAGGATCAAGCGGTGCGAACACCTTGTGAGATTCGTTTTCGGGCCAGGAATTCTCCGGCATAGGTAACCTGATTTAACCACCAATACTTATCAATACCGAGGAAGAAGCTGGGGATAAGATAGCACCAAACCGTACATCCCTCACAAACCGATAACCGTCCCTGGTCGCGGCGATACCGCTCGACCTCGGTCGATTGTCGATATAACTCATATAGCCTACCCTGAATTGGCAAACCCTTTTGAGCAAAGTGATAACACGGTAAGAGCAATTCATCATTGGGCGAGATAGCAATCACTGCATCAACCGCTTTACAGCGTGGATTGCGAGTATCGTTTCCTCCCGCCTCAATAAACGCCAGCGCTGCTTTATTAAAGCCCATATTAGGATATTGCTTGGCCGTGTCCCGAATCGCCTTTACGATTTCAGGGGTTGGATTTTTGCCATCGTTATAGCGATCATGAGCCGTAAAGGCCGGATTAAGCCAAACTCTGACGCCTAGATCAGTTCCCAACTGTGCAACTTCCCCAATTCGATCATAGTTCTGTGCGGTGACAGTGTGGTTAAGAACGGGATATTCTCCCAAGGATTGAGCTAATTTTACGGACTCCACTAGGTTGTCAAAAATCTGCACACCCCTTGACTGGTCATGAGTTTCCGAATCAGCACCGTCTAAGGAAAAATTCAAGAAGTCAATCAAGCCTTGAATTTCTCTAGCCTTACGCGGATAGAGAATGGCATTACTGGTCATGCTAGTCATAAATCCCAACTGCTTGGCTTCGGCATAAACCTCAGCCACGTCAGTTCGCAGTAAAGGTTCTCCACCTGTGAAATCGATATACTTCACTCCCAGCCGCTTGAGATCGCGGAGGTTGTGTTTGATGGTCTCCGTATCGGCTTCTTTTCCGGGTTCGAGTGTCCAAATATCGCAAAAATGGCAGCGGGCATTACAGCGATAGGTTAGGTAGTAGTTAGCAACCAAAGGAGGCATAGCGCATCTCAAGAATGAAAAAACTGAGCAAACATAAATGAAATCTAAAGTTAGTATATTGAGTCGTTAGAGCTGAAACGGAATTCATCTCCCGCTTGATCAACGCTAGAAATGGCAAGGAATGTCACACTCTAAAGCGCATTCCGACGCGCACGATCAAGATAATGAACCGACTTTAGAGGGTGAGACAAACCGATCGAGCTTGGCGCTGAATGAAGGTCTCTATCGAAACGATTGAGCTTGTTTATCTACAGCATTTTTAACCTCGTGAGGAGTACAGAAGTGTTTCTCTGCCTCTGGCAGAGAAACACTTCTGTACTCCACCAACGTGGGAAACGCTGTATCGGTTGGGTGATTGAGCAGGCTGCATCAACCAACCCAATCTCAAAGCCAAAGGGTGCTTCAGGAGGTTTCCCGGTTTTTAGATGTTGAGTTTAGTGACAGTCAGCGACTGATGCTTGATTGATGTTCGATGGAATATGAAGGATTACAAACATATTGAAACCTTAAAACAAACAATATCAGGACTCTGAACCTGTGTTAATGGCTGATTGTGATAATTGCCCGTAAGATTTCTTGCGGTGGACGCATACTTTCCGGTCAGAACAGGGCATACTTATGCCTGAGCCAAGATTCTGGATTGGTTTTGATATTTTAAGAAGTCAGATATAGCCCCGAATTCTCTGCTGCTTATCGTGCCAGTCCATCTGATCGGCAGTTAACTCTAACTTGTGAAATTGTGCGATCGCAGTCGTAGCACTAACCCCAGACCTATGGAACAGATGAGCCACTTATCAATTGAGCAACTTCAACCTGCCGATAAGCGGGAAGTTGGCGTCTACTTTCCCTACTATCAAGGAAACAGACGAAATCTACTGCCCTATGCTATTACGCTCTACAAACGCGGCAACCTAGAAGGTGAACGCGCCATCGAGGGAGGAGACAGTATCCCATTTCTAGCAACGTGGTATGTATCCTCACTGCCAGCCGACTTGACCCGATGCCGCATGCAGTTTGATGGCAATGCAGAACTCAGCTACGAAGTCACGATGGCAAATTTTGAGTTCATCAATTATCTAATTGATATTGTGCTGCTGCTGCGCCGCAAAGCACCCATCGATTTCACCCAATCCTTCTATCGCAAACTCATGCGATATGACGAGTAAATAGCTCCACGCACATCCTGCATCTTGTAGCATGAAAACCCAGAGAGCATTTTACTGTCGTGACGCGACAGTAAAATGCTCTCTGGGTTTTCATGAAAGTATGGCAAAAGTCTGAGTCTACTTATTCGTTAAGATATTCAGAGGTAAAACCCAAATGACATGTGTAATCCTGTCATCTTGCCAAAACCTAGAAAAACAGCTTAAGAGAGGCATTTTGCTGAGCAATGCCGTAGTAGACAGGCTGTAGGATGCTCAGAATCCTAGAATTCCAAAGATTTAGATCGCTAAAACTTTCGGAAAAAGGCTGAATCGTAACGCGGCAATTGTAAAATCGACTGCAAGTTGTGAGGAGCAAAGGCGTGCCGAAACCATTGACATATCTTCTTGTAAGCTCAACCGAAGCCTACAGCGGTAAATCTGCGACCGTCTTGGGCGTTGGCTATCAGCTACAAAATCGAGGGCTTAAAATAGCCTACGGTAAGCCTTTAGGAACATTCCCAAGTGAGCAGAATGACGGCATTGACGAAGATGTACGCTTTATTGCCAAGTCGCTCGATCTGCCAACCAGCCAGATTTGCCCCACCGTTCTAACCCTAGATGAACCAACCATAGAGGCGCGTCTAGCCGGACAAGATCAAGCTGACTATCAGCGAACTTTGGCCGAATACGGGAGCGAACAGGATGGAGAGCTGATTCTACTTGAAGGCCCCGGTACGCTGGAAGAAGGCAAACTCTTCGATTTATCACTCCCGCAAGTAGCCGAGTGCATGAATGCCTCCGTCCTGATTGTGGCTCGATTCCATTCGGTGCTGATTGTTGATTCACTCTTGTCTGCCAAGCAGCGACTAGGCCGACATTTAGCTGGGGTTTTAATCAACGATGTCCCATCTGACCAGCTTGAAAAAGTTCAAACCACGGTCAAGCCCTATTTAGAGAAGCAAGGTATTACCGTATTTGGCGTATTGCCTCGCAATCAGCTATTGCGAAGTGTGAGTGTCGGAGAACTGGTTGAGCGGTTAGATGCTGAGGTTCTCTGTAGCCGCGAGCGTATGGACTTGCTGGTTGAAAGCCTCAGTATTGGAGCGATGAACGTCAACTCAGCCCTCAAGTATTTCCGCAAAGGTCAAAATATGGCTGTTGTTACGGGTGGC
The DNA here is from genome assembly GCA_966674685.1 of uncultured bacterium. GTDB lineage: Bacteria > Cyanobacteriota > Cyanobacteriia > Phormidesmidales > Phormidesmidaceae > Thainema. The sequence continues at coordinate 18,398 of CBKWJC010000054.1, read as the reverse complement.
GATCGCACCGACATTCAACTTGCTGCTCTAGAAACTTCAACCCAGTGCTTAATTTTGACGGGCCATCTACCGCCATCGCCAGAGATTCTGAGCCGAGCTGAGGATCTCGAAGTTCCTATCTTATCGGTCGATCTGGATACTTTAACAACCGTAGAAATTATTGATCAAACCTTTGGGCAAGTGCGCCTACACGAACCGATCAAAGTGCAGTGCATGAAAGAACTGATGGATACTCACTTTGATGTCGAGCGGTTGATGACATCATTGGGTATTCAACCCGCTATTTCGGCATAGCGCCTGCATTTTGCTGTTTCATAATTTGGCGCATCAATGTGAGTCAGTTTTACTGGTCTCGTAAATTGATTTACAGATTATTGCGTTTGGCGCTCAGGTCTTCTGGTAGAATGAGCGCGATTGTTTAACATTTGAAGCGTCTGTTCTTTGAGTCAATCCATCGATATTCCTAAAATTGACGAGTTCCTGCAAGAGCTAGCGACTATCCAGGAAACGGGTTCGAAGCGAATCGCCGTATTGGGTTCGCGCCATGTTCCCATTACCCATCAGCGGCTGATTGAACTGATGAGCTATGCTCTTGTCCTCTCAGGTAATCATCTGCTAACGTCTGGTGCAACGGGTACCAACTCTGCTGCCATTCGAGGGGCCATGCGAGCCGATCCCAATCTGCTAACGGTGATTTTGCCGCAAAGCCTTGAGCGTCAACCCCGCGAGTCGCGCGATCAGCTAGAGCAGGTTATTCACTTGGTTGAAAATTCTGAAAATGATGCAATGTCCTTGGCAGAGGCGAGTGCATTGTGCAACCAGGAAATTGTCTCGCGCTGCCAGCAACTGATTTGTTTTGCCTTTCACGATAGCCACACGCTGCTAAAAACCTGCCAAGAGGCGGAAGATCTACGTAAGGTCGTTACGCTGTTTTATTTTGATTAATTTTGGCGGGTCATGGTGTAGTGCTAGCGCTGATCAGGCTTCTACCGCTCTGTTGGTAGAAGGATGTGCGCTGCGGCGCTAATATTGTAAAGCTGTTATTGAGCAATAGGCGTTTATGGCTTCAACGTACTCCTTCGACGTTGTCAGCGATTTTGATCGTCAAGAGCTAGTTAATGCGCTTGACCAAGCTCGGCGCGAGATTAACAGCCGATACGATTTGAAAAATACCAACACGACCATTGATCTGAGCGACGACACGATCACGATCAACACGGACAGTGAATTTACGCTTCAGTCGGTGCATGATGTGATTCAAACGAAGGCGGCCAAGCGAAATTTGTCGCTGAAAATCTTCGATTTTGGCAAGGTTGAATCTGCTAGTGGCAACCGGGTTCGCCAGGAAGTTACGCTCCAAAAAGGGATTAGCCAAGAGATTGCTAAAAAGATTACGAAGTTGATTCGGGACGAATTCAAAAAAGTTCAGGCATCAATCCAGGGTGATTCTGTCCGCATATCGGCTAAGTCAAAGGATGATTTGCAGGATGCCATTCAGTTCATTAAACGCGAGGATTGGCCGATCGCACTTCAGTTTACAAATTATCGCTAGCGAGTTGCGGGTAGTTAGGAGAGTTACGGGAGGTGTGGGAGTTGCGATCGCGCAATTCGAGCCACAGCTCGCACTCCCTTAAACCGCAGGTCAAACCATACTTTTTTCAGCGAGTGCAGAGAGCCCCTACTATTGCTACCCTATTTCGGTATCTTACTATCGGTAGCTGTTCTACCTACACAGATACAGTACCTTAGTTAGATATGGGTAACTGGATTGCATCTGGCGGCTTAATATCAAGTCTGTGAATGAAAACAATTGATTTTTGTGAAACATTGGCTCCAGCAACGTTTCACAAAAATCAATTGTGGGTCTTCAACCAGACGTCATATAACAAAAAGCTTGGAGCAAATCAGCCTTGAGCCACAGAGAGCGTTCAGGAGGTCTTACCCAGAAATAGGTGCTGTCATTTTGTTTGCCACTGCATGAAATTTGTTACGGAACCTCGAATCAAGACCAAGATCAGCAGAATGAAGGCGCGGGTGCGCTGGCAGCATCCGCAAATCGCTAAACACGGTGTTGACCAGACTCATTTCATTCTGGATGATGGGCGAAACCAGGACGAAGCCTTCTCATTTTGCGTATTGGGAGATAGCGGTACCGGACACCACAAAGGTGATAGTCCTCAACGCCGCATTGCCAAAAGCCTGCTGGAGAACTGCCCCGATCGCCGCTTTACGCTACACACAGGCGATGTAGTTTATCTGGTCGGATCACGAGAGCAGTACTACCAAAATTTCATCAGTCCCTACCGTGAGTTTCTGGTAGGCGGAGAAGCACCCAAGACGATTCCCTACGATCGCATGGTGTTTCAGTCGCCTATCTTGCCCGTGCTGGGCAATCACGACTATTACGATCTGCCCTGGTTTATTGGCTTAGCCAATCAATTAACTTGGCCGCTACGCTACCTGTTTCGCGCCTATATTGACTTAGATGTAAGCTGGCATGGCTCATTCAAAGGAGACGCCTTTGCCCGTGCATTTCTCGATTACTTACAAGGCGTTGGCGAACATCAGCTAGCCAATCACTTAGAGAAGCACTATCAGCCAACCGATCGCTTTGGTCGCTGTTTGGTGTATCGGCCTAAGGAATTCACTCGGCTGCCCAATCGCTACTACAGCTTTAGCTACGGCGGCATTGACTTTTTTGCTCTCGATTCAAATACGTTTAATCATCCTCAGCCGCTCCCAGACACGGCAGAGGGGCGAGCCATTCGCCAGCAGCTACCCCAGCGGCTGCAAGAGCTAGAGCATGAGCGAGGAGAGCGTCTAAAATCCGTCATGGGGCTTGATCCAAATCGACCAGACGAGTGCGAGCAGATTGATGATGCCTATGCCGAGGTGGAGCAAATTGATGAACAGATTCGGGATATTCGTAAGCAGCTCGTTACGCAAAGTCAGGTGGGACAACCGTCGTTTGCCCAGAGTGAAAATGACCTAGAACAGTTGACTTGGCTCCAGCAGCGCTTGATTGAATCCTGGCAAAATCCCTCCAGCCGAGGCCGCGTTCTGTTTTTTCACCATCCGCCCTATGTGACGGAGGCAACGAAATGGCATCAGGGCCAAACGCTGGCTGTCCGCTATGGGATCCGGCAGGTGCTGAATCGAGTCGCCGAACAGGTTGGCCTTGATCCCAGCCAGCGCCCAGTCGTCGATCTGGTGATTAACGGTCATGCTCACTGTCTGGAGCATATTCGTACTGATGACACGGGCCATGCCGATTCTCATATTGACTGGTTGGTTTGTGGTGGTAGTGGCTATAGTTTGCGTCGGCAGCGGGTAGAAGGCAGTGATCTATTTGATTCGGATCGATTGGAGCAGCCCAAGGTGCCGGACAAAATTATTGCGCGATCGCACCTTTTCTTGGGGCGAAGTGGCAAAGGCACTCAAAAGCGCCGACCCTACTCATTCTTAAAAATCAATGTTCAGCCCGGCGATCCGCCCCGATTTGAGGTTTGTCCATATGTCGTTGAGCAATATCGCAGCCAGTGGCAAGACTATCCCGTTGACCGTTTTATGGCAGGTCATCAAGCGTAGTTTGTTCTGCATGATGACTGCCAAACCCTCAAACCCAGTATTGCAGATCCCGTATTAGCGACATTTCCCAGCGCTATGTGCTGAGAACCAAAACCTACCTGTCACAACCGGATTACGTCAGCTATACCGATTCGAGATTTCTTAGGATAGAGAGTTCAGATGAGAATAAACTCGCTTTCAGATAGATTCTTAATAGACCAGACGGCAGATAATTAGCTACTAGCAAGTTCGCTTTAATCAGGATTGTTAACAATGTGAACAATCTAGACAAAAGGAACTTTCAATATGAGTTGGTTAAGTCGTATTTTCGGCAAAGAAGAAGAAAACAAAGCAAAACAGAGTAGTTCTCGTTCGGCAGCCACAGCTACGCAATCGGCAAGACCCCAGTCTCAATCTCAGTCCAAGCAAGAATCGATTCCAGCGGAGCGGATGGGCTTGAATGGTGAATATGATCAAAGCGGTTTGGCCAAGCGAGTTGCTAAAGCCTTTGATGATGCCCCCGATCTGGATGACATTGAAACGCTGTGGGTTGCTCAAACAGGCAGCACCGTGGTTTTGAAGGGCAAAGTTCCTAATCGGCAACTGCTCGATAAGATGGTAACAACCGCAAGGAGGGTGAAAGGCGCAACCGACGTGGATACAAATCAGGTTGAAATTGCAGCCTAATTTGCGCTGAGTTTGATAGTTTTGTAGAGCGGCTGAGCCGCATGCCTGTTGGGCATGTTGCTTTGCTCACGCTGCTTGCAGATGATTGCTCTTGTCCTAAATCCTTGCTGGTTTCTCTTGCCCCCGCGAGGGACGAAGGGGCTGGGTGAGGGATGAGGGCATCATAGGCTTATGCATTACACTCATGTATACGCTAAATAGATACTGAGCCGCTCTACAAATGCTCTACACAGACAAACATTCATGCCCCAATCGAGACAGCAACAGCTATCGTTTCTGTGGAAGCTAGAGTATATTCTGTTTGTAGCATGGCAGGAATTCAGGTCGGTTTGATGAGCAAATTCAACATCAATCTTCAACATTAATTATGGAAAGTATTGGCAAGCTTATTGTTGTGATCGGAGGCGTACTGGTTCTCATTGGCCTAGCCATTTGGCTGTTTGGCGATAAATTGAGCTGGGTGGGTAGCTTACCTGGTGATATTAAGATTGAGCGTCCGGGGTTCAGCTTTTATATACCGATTACGACCATGATTCTGTTCAGTTTGGGACTGAGCAGTTTGATGTGGATTGTGGGGCGATTGACTCAATAAGCTATGTTGAATTTGACTCGAAAGAACTCGAATTCCTGTTTGCAAAAATCAGACTCGACCTGATTTTTGCAAACAATAAAAACTGGTTTTCAACCAGACTTCACAGACAGACCGATTTTCTAGACAGGCTATAGCCTATGAGACGGCATCGTCGGGACTGATATCAGTCAGTGGCTGGAACGCAGGACAGTAACCATCTGGGCTGACTCTAAACCGGAAGAGCGGTGAGGCTGGATTCCAGCAGGTTTGGCTGCGATAGTGCACACAGTTTTCGCAGCATTCTACATCTGTTGCGATCGCAAACCCATCTGCCGTCTGTAGCAGTTCTTGCTGAGGCAATCCTCGGATCACCAGCTCATCACCCTGCCAGCGGGCTTCCAAAACGCCCGTATCCGATAGATGAGCCCAACGGGGATCGCGGGTGACCGCAGACGAAAGCGCGATCGCAATGTGATCAATATGTTCGGTTAGCTCCCCTTCATAGACCGTTTCTGGTGCAGCGGGTTGAATAAACGTGTCGCCAATCGGCAGCTCGACCAATGTGCCAGCAGCGGGCATGTGTAGGTGATAGCGGTTGTGTAGCTCTTCGAGACCCGCTAAATCTGCTAGATAAATTGGCGAACCATGTACCAGGACAACGTGCTGAGGCCGCAAATTGTGGATGAGCTGAGTCGTCCCCGGCCCATCGCAATGATCGCTCAGCAAGTAGGTATCGAACTTTGCGTGTCCTTTGGCCAATCGAGATCGCAATCGTTTGACCGAGCTGCGGGACTGATTCAGCATCAGCAATTCTTTGGCATCGCTCATGCGATCAGCACTAACTTGTTGCGATCGCTGAGCCACTAGAATAGCCCATGATCCGGTCTGTCGCTGCAAGATACTGGCTAAATCAGCCGTTTGGTGAGCAATTACAATACAGGGCTTACCAGGCGATAACTCCGCCTGCCCATCCGGTAAGCGGCGCACACAGGGCCGAATCCGGTCGTCCCAAAACAGGGGTTGATGCCGCGCAAAATTTTGGATACTGCTAGGAAAATGCGGCAGCAAGTCCAGATACGCATCGCAACCTTGAGCAACCCTTTCCTCAACCCAAATATCGATATCTCGACCCGTAAATAAATGATGACTCCGCAGCAGCATCAGCAGCTCTTGCCCTAGCCCTAACGTCGGCGTTGGTAGCAAAATGGATTGATTAGCCGCAATCGCCTGATCCAAGCGCTCAGCAAGCTGGTTTTCCTGCTGCCGCCGATGAGGAAAGCGAGCAGTACCGTGGCTTCCTTCAATAATCAGCACATCCGGCCTCATGCCCCGCAGAGGTTCCAGTGACAGCCCCTGCACCAAGCGAGAGTTCGACAGAAAAAAGTCTCCCGTAAAAAATACAGTATAGGTTCGGTTCACTGCCCGATAGGTAAGCGCAAAAGCAGCAGCTCCCGGTAAATGTCCGGCTGGATATAGCTCAACACTCAGTCCGTCTTGCACCTCAATCGGCGTTTGCCAGGGTAGCGCCCGACAAAAAAGGGGTAAAGACCGCTCAGTCGGCCAATTCAACGGCAGCAGTTGAGTCGTAATTTCGCTGGCATAAATGGGTAGTTGGGGATAAGTTTCGTGCAGTGCCAGTAACCCCTGGGCATGATCGGGATGGGCGTGGCTACACAGCACAAAATCAGCAGGCGGCTGCTGGCCAGACTGCTTAATGAGGGACGACACGTCAGACAGACCGCAATCCAACAGCACACGATAGGCCCCCATCTTTAACAGTAGACAGAGACCTTCTGCCGCATGTGCGGCTGCGTAAGGAATGCATTCTAAATCAGTCACGACTTGTAGCTATCCTTGAGCAGCCTTATCCAAGCACAAACGTCAAACAGGTTAAATTGCGGGATCAGTTGCGATCGCAATTTCTAGAGACCGAAGAGACTGGATCACTCTGCTCATGATTGATCGATATGAAGTTTTGGGATCGATGGCAACCGCTTAACGGCTTAACGAAATAACTCAACTTCGGATATTCGGTTTAGATATCCGAGATTGCTGCGATCGCTGCGATCGCAATTCTGTTACTGAATACAAGACTCCATCAGCCGATAAATGAGCCGCACCCTAATGGGCTGAACCATTGCCGTGGTAGTTATCAGTGTCATAAAAGCCATTGCGCGTGCCAAAAAACAAGCAAGCCACAATAAACACTGGCGTTAGCGCCAACAAAATCAATTTGACATCCATAAATTGAAGTCCGTAAGTCACTCACTCAACATTTCTTATCTTAAAGTTGTAGCGAAAATTTTACGGCTCTGCATCTGCACCTTTAAATAACCGTTATTGAGTGACCGCTATATAAAACTGGCGCAGAATGCGAACAAACCTAGATTTTCACTACTCATCGGCTCGTGAGTGCAGACTCAGCCGAGCACTGAAGCCAATTCTAAAGCATATCGCCAGGAGAAACGCCGTAATTTCAGCTTAATCACACAGTTGCCGTCTTCCACAACCGCCAAAAAACAGAGCTTAGTCCCGTCTCCATCCAGATAGTTATAAGGCAAAGTGAAGATTTGTTGACGTTTATGCCATTCGAACCCTGCCGTCAAGATTAAATTTCGTTATATTTTTTAATGTAATTCTTAATATTTATTGAGACTACCTGGAAGGAACATGAATACTGCTCAGCGCTTAGCATCCTTGATTTCAAAAACACTGCGCTCCAATGTATCTGCAAATTATCGATCGCAAACGGTGTGGACAGTGCTGCGAGTCGTAGCGGGTGTCGTAATGATTCATAACGGATTAGACAAACTTTCTAATATTGAAAGCTTTGCTCAGGCTTATGTTGAAGTCGTCGGTCTGCCGTTTCCCATCTTTTTCAGCTACATTGCGGCTCTGACTGAGCTAATTGGTGCGCCATTGCTCATCCTTGGTTTAGGCACGCGACTAGCCGCAGCTGGTCTATTGAGCACCATGCTGGTGGCGATGTATCACCACGTTCTGGTGGCGGGATTTAGCATTCCTTATCTTGAACTTTCCGCTTTGTATGCAGCGTGCTTTCTGTTCTTCTTCGTAAATGGTGCGGGGCTGTTTTCCGCTGATGCACTGATTGCTGGGCAAATTGACTCGGCTCTGTCAGGCCAACTGGATCAGCAGTTGGGCACGCTTGAGAAGACATATCAGCTTGAGCGAGAGACTCAATCAGCCAGCAACGGCTCGTAAAGTTGAATACAGTGGACAGATATCGACCAGAGAAATCAATTCTACGAAATAAATAGATGGCCAACACTAAACGATCTGTAGGGTGTGTTAGGCGAGACCCATGCTGTTGGCGAATTCCTTAACTGCTCTGTTTTACCCTTATTCCCCAGCCCCTACTCCCAAATGGGAGCCGAGGAGCCAAAAACCCTCAAAATCCCTCTGCCACGATTGGGAGAGGGATTTGGGTAGAGGGTCAAGCTTCGGGTTCTCAAAATGCCAATTGCAAGATGTGAGTGTGCCAACCCACTCGTCCAAGAAAGCGTGAAATGTAGTATTGGCAAGGATTAGAGCGATTATCGGGGCTGCTCCACGGCAGTTCCCCCAAAAAGTTCAAAAAAATGTTTGACAAACGCCTCCCGAATTGACATACTAGAAATCGCTCAAGTCAAGAGCGCAACAAACGCAGCTCAAGGGCCTGTGGGTCAATGGGTTAGAGCACCGCTCTGTCACTGCGGAAGTTGCGGGTTCGAATCCCGTCAGGCCCGTTACAACTAAACCAAAAAATTAGTAGCCAGCAATTCAATGAATCGCTGGCTACTAATTTTTTGGTTTAAAGCCACACTTACAGCAATAGTCATTTTCGTGAGAACGTTTCAGTGGTATGGCTTAGCCGTGCTACTAAAACGTTCGTGCCCTAATCAGGCTGACCACAGCTATATTTTGGGAATCGATCAAAAGCAATAAAAAACCCAGCCAATCTGGCTGGGCTTGGAGGTTATAGATACTTCTAACTTTTGGATTCAAATTTTTTATTCAAATGGGGTATTCAAACTTTGAGTTTAGTATGGCGTTAGTATGCCCTACATACATACATGGATAACACAATTTCCAGAAATTAACAGAAAGTTAACACTATTTTACAAAAATTCGTGTTGACCATTTTTCCCGTTGAGCACTAAGTATCCTGTGTGACGGATTTGGTGCGGTGCAGTCAGGTTGGGTGCCTAATTGGTTTGTGGTTAAGCGTTATATGCGATCGCAGTTGAGTCAAAAATCGATCTTTATTTAAAGAGAAAGGTTAGCATCTATCTCTGTGATGATTCACTTCATAAAATTTATACACTCAAATATAGATTAAGTATCGGTACCTAAGTAATGCCACGTATGTCTCGCGACTGAATACTCACTTTCACGGCAATTTATTTTGTAATTCAGGGTGACTACGGTTGCTTTTCAGGATAAAACAGAATTAATGTTCGACTTTTTTGCATCACATTAATTTTCTGTAAGTAATCCCTGGATTTGATTCGAACGTTTCATGCTTCATCGGTGTTTCGATCGACTGGATCGAATGGATGTTTGGTCAACTCCTGTTGATTTCACTATTAGACGCACCTTAAGTTGTTGCCCAACTTCTGACACCTAAAGTGGCGCAACTGATTGAGGAGTATGGCTCCTGTAACTCAGTGCGATGTACGTCTGAGAAGACGAATATTTAGGACTACGGTTGAGCGGTTTTTAGAGCATCGAGAGATGTCCAAGGCCCATTTTGAGTAAATGCTCATATTGATAAACCCGCATGAAAAGATTGTTCCCTCATATTCGGCTCCACAGCGTTCCTTGGGCTGTTGCCCTTGGCAGCCTTTGTGTTCTTGGTTTTTCTGAGTCAGCACTGGCGAATACACCGTTGACTCAAGCTGTAATTGAAGCCCTGAGAAATCAGGTGCGGCTGATGCCCCAAAGCCAAAATCCGCGTACAGCTGCAATTCGCGATCGCATGACGCCAGGAGATGGTTTGTCAACCGGGCAGGCAGCATTGGCGGAACTGCGGTTCAATGATGGTTCCCTTGCTCGGGTTGGAGAACAGGTGGTGTTTTGGTTTGTGCCACGAACTCGTAGTTTTCGGCTGTCCAACGGCACCATGCTGATGCTGATTCCACCGGGGCGGGGCACAACTCGCATTCAAACACCCAACGTCACCACTGGAATTCGGGGTTCAGCCCTCTTTGTTCGCTACATCCAGGAGACCGACACAACCATCGTTGGCGCGCTGACTGACAGCGGTATTGAGGTTTGGAATCGTGATGCTTCTCAACGCCAGAAACTAGAAGCGGGTCAGATGGTCGTCGTTGAAGGTGACGAAATTAGACGCTTATTTGACTTTGATTTAGAAACGTTTTATCAAACCAGCAAATTGACCCAGGGGCTTGGACTCAACTCTGGCAAGAATAAGCCATTTGATATTGCGATCGCGGCTGTTCAAGAAGAAACCTTAGATGCCCTCACTCACCAGACGCCACTTGCTGCCGAAACACTTGAACTGCCAATTTCCCTGCGGATGCCAGATACCTCATTCGATAATCTAGTAGCATTCCGAATTGACGCTTCCGAAACAACCTCATTCGGCCCACTTGGCATTCGTTCCATCAATGTAGGTCAGATGGTAGTAGAGCAGGAATTTTTAGGCACTCTACCGCTAGAACTTGCGAAACTGGCTGATATTGCCGAATTGCGTACTGCACAAATGGAACTTATCGACTTGATCGAAGATCCAATCAATGTGCCTGAGCCCTCTGCCTTCGAGCCACCCGTTGCGTCACCATCTATTCCGGAACCCACGGAGCCAGATGAGCCAGTCACACCCATTGAGCCACCAATCGACTCTCCTACGCCGATAGATGATGATCTAAGCGAAACCCCCGTTCCAGAAACTCCAGAAACTCCAGAAACTCCAGAAACTCCAGAAGTACCAGAAACTCCAGAAGTACCTGAGATACCAGAGACTCCAGAAACGCCAGAAACGCCAGAAGTACCTGAGATACCAGAAACACCGGAAACGCCAGAGACGCCAGAGACGCCAGAAGTACTAGAAACTCCAGAAACACCGGAAACGCCAGAGACGCCAGAGACGCCAGAGACGCCAGAAACGCCAGAGACGCCAGAAACACCAGAAACACCGGAAACACCGGAAACACCGGAAACACCGGAAACACCGGAGACGCCAGAAACACCGGAAACACCGGAAACTCCAGAGACTCCAGAAACGCCAGAAACGCCAGAGACTCCAGAAACTCCAGAAACACCGGAAACTCCAGGCGGCGACGGAGATGGTGATGGTGGCTTGCCAGATCTCAGTGGAACTTCGTAGGTTGTTATAGGTCTTTAAATTATTAAGCTAGTTACTGAGCCTTAAACTACAAAGACTTGGTTGATTGTCCCTGGGTTTAGGGGTTTGTTGTGAAAACTGTCAAATCTGTTCCTGACTTTGTTCTAATTCTCATTCCGGCATTTTGGTTGTCACTTGTTGGATGGACGAAGATCGCTAGTGCCTCCATCGTTCACATTCCTGAAGCGGCACATTTTGAATCTTACCGTGCGTCTCAATTCATCGCTAATGAAACTGCTGCTCAATCAGAATTTCTATCTAAATCTGATCAGGCAAATCAGTTAAGCGCCAATCAATTGAGCATCAAGAAACCAGATCTAACCGAGCAGACGACTGATGTCGCAAATGACGCCCCTGATAATGAAGCATTAGATGTCACTGATTCCCTAGAGGATACGGATTACAGCAATGGTAATTCTGCTCCCGACAGCCCAGAAAATCCTGCTCCAGCAAACTCTCATTCAGATGAACAATCAGATGAACAAGATGAAGACAATTCTGATGAACAAAATCAAGAGATAGACGATGCAGCGACAGAAGACGAATCAATTGAAGAAGACAGCACAGATCAGGAAACAGAGGAAGACGAGCCTGATTCTACAACTCCTGCCGTTGAACCCGAGAGAATTCCCTCAATTGATGACAGTGCACCAATTCCCATAGACAACACACCCGTTCAATCGGAGGAAACGGATGTAGAGGAACAGTTAAGAACTGCAGATCCAGAATTGGGGATTCTGATTTTGCGAGAACGTGAACCATCCACCTCAAATCCTCCACAAGAAATTCCGGTGTTTTTATCGGGTAAGCTGAGCATTTTTGATACAAACAATGCGTTTTCTGGTCTCGATCCAGTCAATGATCAATTCTGGCAGTTTGGGGCTTCTATCTCTGCAACACCCACACTAGGGCCACGGACTCTATTGATTGCTGAAGCAGAGGGAACACTTGTTCGATACAACAACTTAACAGAGCTTGACTATAACGAATTTTCTCTGCAAACCAGTCTTTGGCAGGTATTTGCCTCTGGTTTGTATGGTGAAGTGGGCTGGCAAAACCGCCAGCTTTTTTCAAATGATGGCGATCGCTTTTTGGATGAGCATTCACTGCAAACTCGCTTGTTTTATCGCGAACAACTGGCGGATGATTTGCGTTTAGATACCTATTATCAGCTTCGGGTCAGTTTTACAACGCCGAAAGACCGTAGCCGCATCTTGAATCGGTTGGTAACATCGCTAACATATCAACTCACACCGAGTGTTGATATGGGGTTAATCTACCTGCTGAGCTACACCGACTATACACAAACGGAGCGACAGGATTTAACAAATCAAATTTCGGCGCAGATTTCCTATGAATTTAGTCCGCGCAATCGAATTTCGCTATTTTCTGGCTACTTATTTGGCGATTCTACTGATTCTAATATTGACTTTGATAACTTCATTTTTGGAGCAACTCTTAACGTGGGAGTGAGGTTGTTTTAGGTAGAGGGAAGGGGAGTAAGGGAGCGGGGAGGCAGGGAAGAGTTTTGAGTTTTGAATGATTGACCTTGATACTCAGCACTCAGCACTCAAAACTGCACCAAACGGAAAGATCTCAAGATTAAGCGAATTATGCCAGGGTTAAAATCGGCATAGGGTAAAATCGTCTGCTCTAGGACTCCATGGCTGCTTGTGTGTGGCAGTTGCAAGAGTGGCCCCTCTACCTGATGACGAGGGAACTTCAGCGGTTTTGGGTGCCGTCAAGTCATCTACAGGGTACGTCGTGACTACTGCATCTACTTGTAATCGCGTTCGGTACTACGCCGTCAGGAGAGCCGCATTGTGACCCAGGAGTTTCATCTATCTATTACCCCCGTTGGTCAAGATACCTACTTGATCCGCACTGAGCGGATGGCAACGGGCGTGCGTATTGCTGAAGAGCAAGTGACTTGGCCAGTTGAACGGTGGCTACAGCAAACTCGACAAGAATTAGACGATCCGATTTTGTCGATTCTTCAGCAGCCTTTTGCCCGCCCGGATGTAGATCTGTCTGCCGAACCGGATGCTCCGCAGAGCCTGCTGGTGCTGGGGCAGGAACTTTATGCGGCGCTGTTTCAAGGGTCGGTGCGCGATAGCTGGATGGCGGCACAGAGTATTGCCCAGAATCGACGTGAAGGGCTGCGGCTGCGGGTGGGTTTACCGGAAGCGCGGCTGCATCAGTTGCCGTGGGAAGTACTGCACGATGGCGATCGTCCATTAGCAACGGGGACGGATATTGTCTTTTCGCGCTATCAAGTGGAGCGGGGTAGTCCAACTTTTAGCCCTCATCCTTGGCAAAAGCGATCGGATCAGCCGCTGCGTATCCTAATGGTGACAGCGGCTCCGACGGATCAGGAACGGCTGCTGCTGCGGCAGGAATTTCAGCAGCTCTCGCAGGAACTGGTGCGATCGCAGTCGCAGTCTCCCCTCTTACTTTCTGATACACCAGCCGTGGAAATCAAGCTGCTGGAACAGCCCGGACGCGCCGAACTCACACAGGCGCTTGAGCAGGGCAACTATCAGGTCTTTCACTATGCTGGACATAGCGATCCGGGGCCATTGGGCGGCAGTCTGTATCTGGTGAATTCCAAAACTGGACTGACGGAAATTCTCAACGGCGAAGATTTAGCGGGTCTACTGGTCAACAACGGCATTCGCGTGGCCGTGCTCAACTCCTGTCGCGGCAACTATGATACCGATCCGGGATTGGCGACTGAGAATGGGCAGCGGAATCTGGCTCAAGCTCTCCTGCGGCGGGGGGTACCTGGCGTGTTAGCGATGGCCGAGCGGATTCCTGATGAGGTGGCGATTACGCTGTCGCGCCTGTTTTACCGCAACTTGAAGCAGGGCTATCCGGTGGATCTCAGCCTCAGCCGAGCGCGTCAGGGTTTGATTTCGGCCTATGGTTCCCAGCAGTTGTACTGGGCGCTGCCCGTTCTCTATCTTCATCCGCAGTTTGATGGGTATGTGGCGGCTAGCAACAGTGAGGGGCAGGGACTGCCGCTGATGGCGGACTATGACAGCATGGACTTGGGCTTGGATACAGCAGGGAGTTGGGATGATCCCGAGTTTGCCGATGCGATCGCACAAGCTGGAATTCAAGTGGGCATCAACGATGAGCTGTCCCAGCTTGAATCTGCCACGTTTGTCTCGGAATGGGACGATGAATCCCTGCGCCCTTGGCTGGATGCTCAATCAGCCGATCCCGCCGCCCAGCCGTCTATGGAGCAGTCTGGTTTACCGTTGAGTTCGATGCCGAATGCAGCACCAGAATTGAATGCCCTAACGGATGAGTTAGACCAAGCAACGACTGGCTATGCCGAGGATGCAACCGCTGTTGCTAGCCTAATTGAGCAACTGTCCCACACTCAATCTGACCCCGTTGCAGCAACCGAACCGTCTGTGCGGGCGTCTCAGGATGAGGTGCTGCTGCCAGATGAATCGGCTCATCCGGTTTCGATCCCCTATCGCGATTGGTCGCAGCCTGGAACTGATCCAGCAGCGTCCTATCCAGAATCTGCAACGGGCCGATCCAGTGACTCAACCAGGGCTGAGCAGCCAGCGAATCGCGATCGCAAGTTACTGTGGGCCGGAATTGGCGCAGGCGTCGTGAGTCTTTTAGCCGCAGCTTTACTTAGCACGGCCGTCTTGCAGCTTGCGAGTCAGAATAATCAATCTCCGTCAGCGGGCATTCTGGACGGCATTGAAGATGTGCCCGACACGTCTCAAGCTCTGTCTCCCGACCAGCTCGCTGAGCAAACCACAGGTGATTTAACCACAATTGCTTTGGTGCGGCTCCAAAACAACAATGTAGACCCAGCCGCTGATGCAATTGAAGTGTTGCTAGAGCGCGGTGCGCTGCCGCAAGCGCAAACGGTACTAGCCGAAGCGCCGTCTTCCTTGCAGAATGACCCCATGATTAATTTTCTCAAAGGTCGATTGGCTTGGCAGTTTATGGAAGTCGGCAATCCAGATTACAGCGCCAGTGATGCCCGTCGCTATTGGGAAGCAGCCGTACAGGGTGAATCGGAAAACCCGCTGTACCAAATTGCTCTGGGTTTTGCCTACTACGCAGAAGATCGCTTTGATACAGCCGCCCAAACCTGGCTCAACGCCCTGTCGATGATTGAGGAGCAGCAAACCGCCGCACTCAAACAGCAAATCCCTAACTATGCACCGGATTCGGAAGAGTATGCCCTGGTCGTCCCGTCGTTGACCGACGATGCGCGGGCGCTAACGGCCTATGCTGGCTTGGCTCTGGCCTCAGCTCAGCTAGCCCAAAGTCAGCCCGATCCAATCCAAACCACTATGCTGAGCAAAGCTCACAAGCTCTATCGCACTGTAATTAGTAACGACGCAGAGCAATTTCAAACTCTAAAGCTAGCCCAAAACTGGCTCTGGACAGAATCCGCGATCGCAGATTGGCAAACCTTACCCAATTTGTTCAACTAAAACGGCAGATCGTCATCGTCATCATCGTCACTCTCGTCATAAGTGCTGCTGAAATTGCCAGATACAGCCGGAATGGAAGTAACAGTTGAAGTAGACGTGCGTTCAGCGTTGCCATCCTGTAGAGGATCGTGCATTTGCTCAGTATGCATCGCCTCGTTCGGCGTAGCTTCAGATTGAACTGTTTGACCCGCGTCGTGACCACTCTGATCGTTCACAGCAGTTGCACGTCTGGATGAGATGGATGGTGTCGATTGCGATGTTGCAGCGGTGGATTGAGCTAGATCCGCCGTGGCCGACCAAAAGATGGCATCGGCTTCATTCAGTTCCACCACCTGCCCGTTGAAAAACTGGGCAAAACTGCGGCTCGCACGCGCCACGGCATCTTCGGTATAAACCGATGGCATCGCTACCACAGGTTCAAAGGCTTCTCTGGCTACAGATGATGTCCCAGATGATGTCCCAGATGACGTTCCATTTGATAGCCCATTTGATAGCAGCGCATCCACCTCTGAAACGGCTCTCGGTTCTGATTGAGCTGCGGAATTCAATACAGCATTCTCTGTTTTAATTCCATTAGTTTTGTTTGATTGCCTAGTGTCGTACTGACCCGATGAACTGGGCGGTTGAGACTGAGCGGCGCTAACGGAATGAGATTGAGTGTGAGCTGTTGGAACTGCCGTAGGCTGCTGACTTGCTGTGGAATCGGCTACTGCGCCCGTAGAGGATGATCCATCAGCGGATTCTACTGCAACGGTCAAGCTAATTCGGATCGGTTGATGCACAACCTGGGCAAAGGCTTTTTCAATATCTGGAACTTTACTCTGGGCAATTTTGAGCAGGTTACGAGAGCTAATCGCTACGGTAGCTTGATTCCCCGTGTATTCAAGCAGCTCACCGTGCTCTTTGAGTAGCGCCTTACTCAACGGATGCAGCCGTCCGATCACCTGCTGCCAGATTTCGCGAATGTTGGCCTGCGGCACCGGGGGAGATGGTGCAGCGGCGGCTGGCTGAGCTGGAGCAGAGGCAGCAGCAGGCGGCGCTTTAGGTGCCTGGGTACGAGGGGAATCCACGCTGGCAGGATTGTTCGGTACCGTTTGAACAACTGGCGGCTGAGATGGTGCCGTCTGTGCCGGAGGAGCAGCAGCAGACTGAGCGGGTGCGGCGGCGGCTGGAGCCGTGGGCTGGGGTGTTACAGTAGCGTTTTGCTCAGGACTTGCTACGGGAGCCGGATTCGCTGCTGAGACAGGCACTTGAGGAGAAGGCGATTTTGTGGGAGCCGTAGGGGCTGTGGGGGCAGAAGGAGCCGTAGTCTGCGGTTCCCTGCGCGCTGGCAAGGCTGAACGTGTGTTCGGACTGACTGCCACAGTTTGTGCCGCCAGAGTAGACGGCAGGAGTCCGAGCAGTGTAACTTCCAGCCATAAGCGCGGCTGCGTGGTGTTTTTTACTTGAACTTCGGCCTCTCGGAGCCGCTGCTGACCAGCTAGGATTAATCCCAAATCCAAGGATTGAGTAAAGTCCACCAGTTCATCCCAGGTGGAAGGCGTAATTGCTACCAGATCATTGCGATCGCAGGCTGTCTTCGCCACCAGCAAATCGCGGTAGAAGCTGGCCAAATTTTGCAGCACCACCAGCGGCTCGCGGCCTCGATCCATCAGGTGACGCGCCTGTTCCAGCACCTGCACCCCATCATCCGCCGCGATCGCCCGCACCAGCGCCAGCAGATTTCGTTCGGGCACGGCACCAACCAAGTCCCAAACTCGCTCAACGGTCACGCCTTCAGTGAGCAAGCTGAGCTGATCCAACAAACTCTGGGCATCGCGCAGTCCACCTTGAGACACCTGCGCCACCAGACGCAGCGCATCGGGTGCAATCTTGATTCCTTCTTGATTGGCAATGGTTTGCAGGTGCGCCACCATTTCTTCCAGAGGAATGCGACGAAAGTCAAACCGCTGACAGCGCGAAATAATCGTCGGCAACACCCGCTGCGGATCGGTCGTGGCCAGGACAAAGACGACCCGCTCCGGCGGTTCCTCCAGCGTTTTCAGCAAGGCATTAAACGCCGCCGTGCTGAGCATGTGGCACTCATCAATAACATAAACCTTGTAGCGACACTGAACCGGGGCAAACTGCGATCGCTCAATCAGTTCACGAATGTTATCTACCCCAGTGTTGCTGGCCGCGTCGATTTCAATCACGTCCAGGGCAGAACCTTTGGTGATGCTGCGGCAGGTTTCGCACTGCCCACAGGGCGTCGGTGTCGGGTTATCAGTTTGAACACAGTTCAGCGATTTGGCTAAAATCCGAGCACTAGACGTTTTGCCCGTACCGCGTGGGCCGCAAAATAGATAGGCTGGCGGAATCCGCTGCTGCTGGAGGGCGCTGCATAGAGTCGTTGCGATCGCATGTTGCCCCACCAGTTGAGCAAAAGACTGAGGCCGATATTTGTGATGAAGGGGTTCGTAGACCATAGCCAACCTGAGCGCCCCTCCTATTGTAAAAAACTGCGGATGAAACTGTAGGCTGCTTAAACAGCCCTTTGATTAAACCGTCAGTGACGCCAGTTTGCAAGTCATGCAATAAAAGTTTCGGTTCTGTTGCCCTCACATCTTGCACTAAAACCCAGAAGGGTTGTTTTGGGGGCGAGGGGTGGGGGGAGAAAAAAACCCCTCGAGTTTTGGAGAGGAAAGGGGAAAAGGGGGGGGAAGGAGACACCCAGGCCGCGGTGGCGGCAGCG
>CBKWJC010000053.1:0-47224 GCA_966674685.1 uncultured bacterium | reverse complement strand
GTTCGTGCCTAGCACGACCGCGATTTTCTTTAACTCTTTAGTCTAAACTCCAGTATTGAAGCTACTGAGCCAAATTACCAAACTCGCCATTCTGCCCAGTCTTCGTTGAAAATCGACGTATTGGGAAACGCGGTGGGATTTCCATTGGCTTCTAAGCGTTGCTGCAACTCTTCCAGCATTGGCTCTTGCAGCGGTAGCTCATCTACCAGTTCATAAGGAAACACGTTTTGCTCCAGCGCGTAATCTACTGTGGTTCCGGCTGCTGCGCCGACTGACCACTCAAAGGAATGTACCCGATAGGCAGCAGCGGCGATCGTACTAGTGGCGATACTCTTGCTGGCAACGATGAGGTTATCAATCTCCTGTGGAATCATCGCCCGCAGCGGAATTTGACCGGGATACGCCTGTCCATGCGCCTGCCGCACACCCGTGCGTTCGATGTTGCCAGGGGCTTCCGGTGGTGCAAATTCCATACAGGGATGGAAATCGATCGCGTATTGGGCAATACCGACTGCATCGGGGTAGATCCGAGAGCGAGTCCGAATCGGAATTTCATTGGGCGGAGTCGATTGCTCAATCGCTTGCGTTGTTTGCAGGCCCGCTAATGCTCGGCGTAACGATAGGTAGGTATCTTCCGGTAGATTGGTGCGGTAGAAATCGCTGTTGAAATCTTGCCGGGAAATGTCGATTTCGTTAATTGAAAAACCGGACGGGAACACATAGGACGGACGGCCAATAATTCGCCGCCCCTCGCGCATATAGGGATACTTAGATAATCCGTGAGCAGTGCCCATTGGCGCATCAAACCCAGAGAGGAAGGTGTGATATGGATTGGGCGTTTTTACACCATCGCCGAGTTGGGAATCGGTTGTGCCTGCTACTAGCCAGTGGTAGTAACCATAGGCATTTTCTTCGCCGCGTCGCAGGGTTTCTGTCCGTAGACCGCCCAGCCAGCCGCCAGGTTCAAGCTGTCCGGTCGCCAAGAGCTGATCGCGGGTGTAGACCAAATTGTCTTCCGAGGTGCCAGGACGGTAGTCATTGCCCCATGTCCAGTTTTGCATTGAGATATCGCCGGGACTGGGTGCGACGACGCCAAACATCCGCTCTTCGGGATCGGGATCGGGCGTGGCGATGCGGCGATAGGTAAACACGTAGTCAAAATAGTCATCCTGGTCGCGGCGGCGCTCATAGCTGTAGTACGGCGCGTATTGCTGGTAGAAGGAGGGTTCCGGCTGCGGCTGGGGTTCTTCTGTCCGCTCCATCGCGAATGTATAGGTGAAGCCCTGGGTGCAGTAGGGATCTGGCTCGGTGACAGGCGACGAGGGGTTGAGGTAGGAGCGCGGGTCGAGTCCCAGACGATAGGGGACATCGGCCAAGGCGATAATCTCACCTGTCTCGGTCGCTTCAATCACGTACCAGTCCGCAACCGGAGGTTCAGATCCGTCCTCTAAATCAGGCGTGGGTGATGTAAAGCGAATAATATTTTTGGTGAAGCGGCTGGAGTCTTGATACTGGTAAATATCCTCGATCACCGCTGAGAGTAGCTCGGTATTCAGCGGTGGGGCACCGGGTGCAGGCTGATGCTGAATTGCGATCGCAGATTCAATTAGCCGACCATCGGCACTCAGTTCTAACTCTTTAATTACCGTGCTGGGGAACCACTTCAGCTCGCCATCGCCCTCATCGGCGGCATCTTCAAGCTGTTCACGAATAATTTCGGCGGCATCGCGGGGCAGGAAACAGGTGGCGCTGACCCAGCAGCCACCCGGATCAAGTTCGCCATAGTAATCTTCAATCCGCGATCGCAGTTCCTTATAGCCACGGGAATAGAACAGCAGCGTTCGCTGCCGCTGCGCTTCATCTAGTGCCGACGTGCCCTGGGAAGAGATTTGCCCCCCCATCCAGTCCGTCAGCTCAGTCATGCAAACGGTGCGGCCCTTCAGCAAGCTCTCATAGGCGGCGGCTGTCCCCGCAAGTCCGCCACCCACAATCAGGATTTCGCATTCCACCGTTTGGTCGGGTGTAACTGCGATCGCACTTGTTCCTGTAGCAGGAGTCTGTTGAGCCGTGATGACGGTTGGTTGTACCACAACAGCAGTTGCGATCGCGGCACTAAGCCAGCGGCAGGAATTCAGAAACCGAGAGCGCTTGTTCATAGCAAATTAAAGGGACAAAAGAAATCAAATGCCCCTTATTTTAGTCAAGCTTTCAGCCGATGGCGTGACCTTTTTCAGCCAGTTTTGACTCTGTGCCAGCCCGATTGCTCACTTTTGCTCCTTTCCGGTATCCGGTCAATGCGGCCACCTAGGTTGTTCATCTTGACCTGCACATCACCGTGAAAACTTATAGCCGTAATCAGCCTTGTTAGGATACAGGCGTCTGTGTGACGCGGCGAAGCTGCACCACACAAACGCCCAAACCCATCGGACTACCACCATAAAAGGAATTTTGGTGCAAGCCGTCAGTTCACCCATCTTCTGCCAATCTGGTCACAAGATAACTGAGAGCGATATGTCACAATGAGTACCATGTCCGATCGAATCGCAGAATAGAAACTCTAAATCCTTTTGGGAAAGCTGGCAGCTATCGCCTTTTCCAAAAGGAT
The DNA here is from genome assembly GCA_966674685.1 of uncultured bacterium. Taxonomy (GTDB): domain Bacteria; phylum Cyanobacteriota; class Cyanobacteriia; order Phormidesmidales; family Phormidesmidaceae; genus Thainema. Next base: position 44,619 of record CBKWJC010000053.1, on the reverse strand, counting down.
TGCAGGTTTTTGATGGATTTTGCACTAACGTTGAGCTGATACGAACGCCTGTGATCGAAGCTGAGGTACATCAACAACTTCGAGCCTTTTTGCGAGAGCAGGGAGAGGCTCAATGGCCGCATCATTTGACAATGGCGCGACTGGTGGCGCGGGCGCTGCGGGTCGGTCGGAGTGCTTTAATTCAAGCGGGGCCGCCAGCGGGCTACTACGGTCGCTATCGGCTGAGCTACTTGATGCCGCTGTTAATCTGGCCGGATGCCGTTATTTTGGTCGTACCGGAGGATCTCCAGCAGCGGTTGATTCAGGTGGAAATTCCTCGACTGCGCCAGTGGATTTCGACCCCTAAGCCGATTCATGTGGGCGATTCCTGGCCGGGTGAGCAGTTTGCGGGCATCTTATTGACTTCGCCCCAAGCGTGGCTGTGCGATCGCATTTACAATCAGGGCAAATTTCCGCCTAATATCCCAACGGTTTTTGACAACGCCGATGATTTGGAAACCTGGGGACGAGCTGCGCTGAATGTGCAAATCCAGCCACAGGACTGGGATCGGCTGATGCTGGCCTATCCAGAACACAGTGACGCCATTCGAGACATCCGCATTCAGCTCACGCGCATCATCTTCCAGCATCCTGAAAATCCCTATGGCTGTCACGTTTTGGATCAGCCAGAACAAAGGGCGCTGCATAACCTGCGCCGTCTGCTATTGGCATCGACTCAGATCCAGCACCAGAGCATGGCAGCGCTGACGCCTGATCCGGTGCCCGATGACCGCATGCCTGCCCCCTGGCAACCGTTTTGGCAGATGCTCCGCAGCCCCGATACATTCACCTGGACGGCAATCGATCGTCTGCACGGCCAGTTCACGCTGCACTGCGATTTCGCTGATGTTTCGGCTAAGCTGGCCCCCGTTTGGGAACAGCAGCCGATTGTCCTGATCGGCGGCGCGCTCGATCTGGAGAGCGAAGCCCCAACCTATCGTCAGCGATTGGGACTCGGCGACATGACCTGCCTCAAGTTTTCACCCCAGCGTCAGCACGATCTGATTCAGCTCTATATTCCTGACCGGATGCCGATGCCGAACCAGCCGCCGTTCCAAGCGGCGCTGATGAGCGAAATTCGCAGTCTGCTGCACATCAGTGCGGACGTACAGGGCACCACTATTGTTTTAGTTGGCGACATGCCGCTAAAAAATCGCGTGGGTACAAGTCTCGCGGCTGAATTTGGCTCACGGGTGAAAGTTGAGCGGACGGGGCTGGACGACAACGGTATTCTCGTCTCTGGCTGGGAGTTCTGGCGACAGCATCAAGGCGTTCTGCCGACGCCATCGCTGCTGATTATTGCGACATTGCCGCTCCCGTCGCTGGAGCATCCGCTGGTGGCCGGACGAGTTGCCTACTACAAAAAACAGCGACAGGACTGGTTCCGGCTCTATTTGCTGCCAGAAGCGCTGAGTGAACTGCAACGTGCGATCGCACCGATTCGTCGCTCCCAAGGAGTTGTTGCCCTACTGGACAACCGCGTCAACCACCGCAGCTACGGCCAACAGGTGCTATCGTCCCTCAGCCCTGCCGCTCGGCTGAATTACGTGGATATCACCCTCTTTGATGAGCAGCGGGAACTAGAGCGCTAAAGCTTCAAATCGATAGCGCAATGCAGATTGGTAGGATGTGTTAGGCGCTAGCCGCAACGCATCAATCCTTGAAGCTAAAGCATTAAAGATTAAAACAATGTTGCAATGCAGTCCACAGCAGTGAGGTCAGAACGCTATTATCAAACTCAAGTGCTGGGTAATACCATATTGGTTTTGACTTACAAATTCGGTATAAGACTCAGTCGCTGAGCCGGAGCATTCAACCTGATTAACTGACAAAAGTTCTGCTGTAGGTTGGTGTTGAGCAAAGCGAAACCCAACACCAGAAGGGATTTTGATGGGTTACGCTAATGCTAAACCATCCTACAGCAGAACACGGTTTTCAAGAGTTTTGTCAGTCAATCAGGTATTCAACACACTATAACGATTCAACTAAAAAATTATGGGTGAGGCAAAACGTCGCAAAGAACATCTAGGGGATGATTACGGCAAAGAAGAAAACATCCTGCCGTGGGTTCCCATCCGCAAAAGTCAGGCCGCGAAATTCTCAACCTGGACGACGAAAGGAGCCTGGATTGGCATTGTCTTTCTCGTTGTCTACTGGATCACGATTCGCTTCATCGGCCCCAGCTTGGGCTGGTGGCAAGTAAACTAAGGTTCATTTCAATTCCTCTGGACGGTGAAGGGGATGTTGCGGTGCAGCATCCCCTTCATGGTTAAGGGTTGGCGAAGTTAAGGCTTCGCAAACTGAATCAGTCCCCAATTGCCAGTTGTCATCCAATCTGTACTTGTCTCCGCGCTCACCTGCGACAATGCCGCAACTGTTGAGGCATCTAATCCGGCTGCGACGTTAGATTTGATCGTCCGCAGCGCCAGCAGCGGAGCCGGAAAATAGTCGGTAATTGCCTGAAATGACTCGCTAAATTCCCAGGTGCGATCGCCCAATAATCGCCGATAGTTGGCGTCACCTTTGAAAATAACCAACTGCGATCGCACCAGCTCTTGCTGCAAATCCACTGGCATTTCCCAGGCAGGAAGCGGCGATGTCCAGAAGGGATGCGCCTGTAAACGGATTTGTCCCCGATCAACGTAAGCAGAAATTTCTAAAGCCAACGATTGAAGCGTTGCTAAATCCGCCGGATCAATACCTTCGGCCTTCGCGCCGCTAGACGGCATGTTCGCTAACTGCCACAGCGTTTGATAGACATCCTGCTCCGTTGCATCTGAAACGAATGTGGGATGGTCTTTAAGATGCAGATACACCTGTCCGGCTCTGCCCGTCGCCACCAGTGCATGAGCCAAAAATAGATCGCAGACTAATTCTGCTCCGGCATTGTCTGCCACGATATCGATGCGAGTGCGATCGCAGTTTTCCAGCTGATCCAGCACGGCCTCAACATCGTTGACCAGAATCTGCTCCTGCTGCTGCGCTGACTGATTCGTAGCTTCACCTGGACGCAGGCTGAGGTCTGCCTGATTGCCCCAGAGCGCATCAATGATCAACCGCCGCATCCAGTCCCGCCGCCACGGCACCGGACTCCAATCTGTTGACTCGTACCACTGACAAAGCTGGCGACTGAGGATGCTGAGCTGTGCGATCGCAGCGTGTAGTCCCCGCTGCTTCTGGGCAGCAAAGGGATCACGTCCTTGAGCTTCACCCAGATTGAAATAACCCGTCGCGTCTAGAATCCGGCGATAGAAATAAGTTTCAGCCAGAAACCAAGGAACATCAAACCACGGCTGTCCTACATAGGGCGCAATGTGCGATCGCCATGCGGCTTGATCGGCACCGCTCACGTTTAGCTTGACCGTACCCTGCAATAGCTCATCCACTAGCACATCTAGCTGAGTCTGAACTGCCGGATCAAGATTCTGCTCTGCCTGAATTTGCCGGACAATTTTCGGCCAGCGCTCAGTAATCGTGTAATAGGCAAACGTCCCTGGCTCCGACATCATCAACGGCGGCGGAGTCGGCAGTGTGGGGTGAGGCGCAAGGGCTAAAGACATAACGTAATTTACATATTTAGGTAGGGGCAAATGGTCTTGCCCTTACTCTGCGTTTAGAAACTTGAGATAGTCATTGCTCAGTTCTTTCACCGCCAAATCATAAAACTGCTTGCCATGCTCCGGCGTTGCCAAAGCCGGATTCGATCCCATGCGCCCATCCGGATAGCGGCGACGAAAATCTACAGCACTGTAAATCGGATGGCCAGAGGCCACATGAGGAGCCAGCGGTGCTTTTTTAATCGATTCAGGGTAGACATACTGGGTCAGCGCCACTTCACTTGGCGTCGCGTGAGAACCCTCCTGATTGCCATATAGCTCCTTCGCGAGCTGGTAGACCGAACTGCACATAAACCAGTTAGCTAAGCGACACTGAATGCGATCGCAGTTCGGCACCTGCAAATCAGCCAAAACCTGATAGGTCTCCGAAAATGCGGCCTTCAGCGTAGCAATGTTGCCACCGTGACCGTTGATGAAAAAAAAGCGCGTAAATCCAGCCCTCGCCAGCGGCGTGATATAGTCCCGAATCACTAGCATCAGCGTACTCGGACGCAAACTAATGCTGCCAGGAAACGCCGTATGGTGCAGCGCCATGCCGACATTAATCGTTGGCCCCACCAGCGCATGAACTGCTTCGCCCACTCCCTTTGCTACAGCTTCCGCACAAATCGCATCTGTTCCAATCAAGCCAGTCGGGCCATGCTGTTCAGTCGAACCAATCGGGAAAATAATCCCTTGGGACTGTTTTAAATACTGTTCAACCTCTGGCCACGTACTGAGATGTAACAACATCAGAATCCCTTGGATAAACGTCCATTCACATCTTGAATCTTACATCTTGTACTCATCCCAATCCTCCGTAAAGCTTCACTGAACAAGCAGTTTAAGCCCCTTGCCCTTGGGTGCCTGATTAATAGCAAGCCCAAATTGAACTCGTATCAATCCCAGTAGAGCCATTGCAGGTAGTGGTATTTCAGTAATGATTTTTTGTTGTGTGGGCACCGCCCACACAACGAAAAATCATTACCGTTTGGGGACTACCCCATTGCAAATGCCTGATTGATAAGGTACAAGCTGTAAATCGTTCAACCTTTTGCAGCATAGCTTCATAAAGTTTGAACGAAATACAGATTTCACAGCAGCAGTGCTGACCCATCAATCGTTAAAATAGTAATGTCCCTTATCCCCTTCACAAGTGCCAAAAGTCGGGGTTTAATGTCCGTACATCTCACACCTTGTACTGAACCCAAAGAGAACCGACTGTCCTTGTCCAACATGTTCGTGTTTGACACTGACAAAGCGTTCGCTTCGGGTTTTGATTTAGTTTTTGGGTTAAGCAGAGTGCAAGCTGTGGGCCAATCTGACCACCGAAGCGTAGAACTTTATTTCCCAAGGTTTAAATCATGACAATTGCATGTGCTGCCATCAACACAATGCTTCTATTCCAATTTGGTGACATAGCAATGGTGACGATAGATTCTGAACTGTGCGGATGAAGCCGTTCCAGAACGACCAAGATTTAGATTTTAGACACTGTAAAAAACTGTACCGGATCGGAGAAGGAATCAATGTTACACCGCAAGATCTATCAGCTTTGCTGTGATGGACGTGAGGTATGGATTTTTCTACGGGATCAACAACGCTGGATTGAACGGGCACAAATCCTTGATATTGAAGGCGATTTGGTGACGCTGCGCTACGAAACCGAAGAGGAGGATGAAATTTGCTCCTGGGAAGAGATGGTTCGGCTAGAAAGTATCGGAGCTGTAACTCAAAAGCTATCGACCGTACCGCGCGGCAATGTAGAGCCGCTTGTTTCTGACGATTGCCCCGAAGCGGAGCAACTGCGTAAGCATCGTCCAGACCCCAGCTCAGACTAACTCAAATCAACGATTCAGTTATGTTGGTTCCCAAATCATAAATTAGCAGAGGGCGAAGTTGGCTCAGCCAACTTCGCCCTCTGCTTTGTTCACTTATGCAATCGATAAACAGAAAGTTTGATACATTCAGCAAGTTAGATTTGGCGAACTGCTGCACAGCGATATACTAAGCAAGTGGAGCCAAGTCAAAAATCTTTATATATGATGGCAATGGCTGATACACATTGGTTTCGTAGGCTGAGATGCGGGTGATATGAACTCAGGAATTGATCTGCAAGGAACGTTTATCCGTTCGCTGACCGAGCTGGGCGTCCCTCCGGGTGCGGCAAAGGCCGCTTGGATTCCGCTACCAATGACGGTTATGTTGGTTGCAGCGGTCGTTGGTGTATTTGTGGCTGTATGGCTAGAGCGGAAGATTTCTGCTGCTGCCCAGCAGCGAATTGGTCCTGAATACGCAGGCCCATTGGGAGTTTTACAAGCGGCGGCTGACGGTCTCAAGCTGGTGTTTAAGGAAGACATTACACCAGCCAAGGCTGACTCTATTCTCTTCACGTTAGGGCCGATTATTGTTGTCATTCCGGTTCTGCTGTCTTTCCTGATTGTGCCGTTTGGGCAACATCTCATCATTACCAACATCGGTGTGGGCATTTTTCTCTGGATTGCGCTTTCAAGCATTGCGCCGATTGGTCTACTCATGTCCGGTTATTCGTCCAACAACAAGTACTCTCTTCTGGGTGGATTGAGGGCAACGGCTCAGTCTATTAGCTATGAGATTCCGCTTGCTTTGGCTGTGCTGGCAGTGGTCATGATGTCGAACAGCCTCAGCACGATTGATATTGTTGAGCAGCAGTCCGGCTACGGCATTCTAGGCTGGAACATTTGGCGACAGCCAGTTGGCTTTTTGATTTTCTGGATTGCGGCTCTGGCTGAGTGTGAGCGTCTGCCGTTTGACTTGCCAGAAGCCGAAGAAGAATTAGTTGCTGGTTACCAAACCGAATACACGGGCATGAAGTTTGGTCTGTTCTATGTCGGTTCTTATGTCAACCTGATTCTGTCGGCGCTGCTGTTTGTAATTTTGTACCTCGGTGGCTGGGATTTTCCGATTCCGATTGATGCGATCGCAGGTTGGCTGGGTATCAGCGAGACCAATCCCATTCTTCAGATCTCTTTTGCGTCCTTAGGCATTCTCTCAACGCTGCTCAAGGCTTATTTCCTTGTCTTCATCTCCATCCTGATGCGTTGGACTGTGCCTCGGGTCAGAATCGATCAGCTTCTAGACTTTGGCTGGAAGTTCTTGCTTCCTATTTCTCTGGTTAACCTACTAATCACCGCTGGCCTGAAGCTGGTTTTTCCCTTTGCTTTCGGCGGTTAATGGTTGCCAAGTCTAATTCTTTCGCTTTCTTCCGATACTGAAGTCACTCGGAGACACTATGCTGAAGTTTCTTAAACAAGTTGCAGACTACACAAAAGGCGCAGGCCAAGCTGCAAAATATATCGGTCAAGGTCTTTCTGTAACCTTTGACCACATGCGCCGCCGCCCTGTTACCGTTCAATATCCTTACGAAAAGCTGATTCCCTCAGAACGTTATCGTGGACGCATCCACTTCGAATTTGATAAGTGCATCGCCTGCGAAGTCTGTGTGCGCGTCTGCCCAATCAACTTACCTGTGGTCGATTGGGAATTTAACAAGGAGTCGAAGAAGAAAAACCTGAAGCACTACAGTATCGACTTCGGCGTCTGCATTTTCTGCGGCAACTGCGTGGAATACTGCCCCACCAACTGTTTGTCGATGACGGAAGAATATGAGCTATCGTCCTACGATCGCCATGAGCTGAACTACGATAACGTAGCGCTTGGACGTCTGCCGTACAAGGTGACGGAAGATCCGATGGTGACTCCGCTGCGGGAATTTGCCTACCTGCCCAAAGGCGTGATTGATCCCCATGATTTACCACCGGGTTCTCAACGGCCTGGCAAACGGCCAGAAGAGATTCTAGATGAATTAGAAGCAGCAGAAGATGAAGCAGCCGAACAGTCTGCAAAATCCTGATGTTTCATCTGGATGACAGCATAAACTCGACTTGTTGAATACAAAATTGGTCAACAATAGGCTTAAACACGAATAACTGACGAACTTGTGGAATTGGCCTTAATCTTGCAATCGTATAGACGCTGTAGAAGGAGCATACACTGCCGTGAATTTAGCCGAGGGCGTCCAAATTGTTTCGTTTGGACTATTAGGTGTGATGATGATTGGAGCCGCTTTAGGAGTGGTTCTTCTATCTAACATTGTCTACTCAGCCTTTTTGCTGGGTATGGTCTTTGTTGGCATATCAGGTTTTTATATTTTGCTCAATGCTGGCTTTGTTGCCGCCGCGCAAATCCTGATCTATGTTGGCGCTGTCAATATTCTCATCCTCTTCGGCATCATGCTCGTGAATAAGCGGCAGCCCTTTACCCCTGTGCAAAATGCTTGGATTAGTCGAGCGGCAACGGGTGCAATTTGTGTGGGACTCTTTGCACTGCTAGGCACAATGATTATCTCGACGGCTTGGCCACTATCCACTGAGCCTGCTATTGGAGATGGGGCAACCCTCTTGATTGGTCAGCACCTGTTCAGCGATTTCCTCCTGCCGTTTGAATTAGCGTCTGTTTTGCTGCTCATGGCGCTGATTGGAGCGATTATCTTAGCTCGGCGTGAGTTTCTGCCCGATGAAGATGAGACGGGCATTCCAGACGAAATCTCGCTACAGCTTCCAGAACGGCCACGGGATTTAATTTCAATTGGAGGGACTGCTCCGTCAGAGAAAAGCTAACCTGAAGGCAGTTTGGGAGCGATGGGTAGTGTGTAACCCTGCTAGTGCCTCTCGTCTCTTACGGGTTGGGGTCGAACTTGCAAGACCCAGTTGCTCCTTGTTACTCACGGTTGGACTAAGCAACGCGGAACCCAACCTGCATAATTGGTGTTTTGATCAGCAAGAAGGATAGTCATGCAGCTTCAGTACTTTTTGATTTTGGCAGCGGCCCTGTTTTGTATTGGCGTATTTGGTCTAGTTACGAGTCGAAATGCCATCCGTGTTTTGATGTCGATTGAGCTGATGTTGAATGCAGTCAACCTTAACTTGATGGCGTTTTCTAACTATCTAGATGCACAGCTCATTCGAGGTCAGGTTTTTGCCATCTTCGTAATTACGATCGCAGCTGCAGAAGCGGCAGTTGGATTGGCGATTGTCCTAGCGATTTATCGCAACCGCGACACGGTTGATATGGAACAGTTCAATACGCTGAAGTGGTAAGTCTGCCAGCTTTATTTTGATGGTTTTAATGGCTGATGTGCCGCGCTCAGCGCGGCACATCAGCCATTAAAACCTATCTGGCAGATGCGTAGGTTTTGCAGCAAAATCCAAGAGGGCTTATGCCGATACGGCATAAGCCCTCTTGTTTTAAAGTTGGAAAGTCAAATTAATTGCCCAGCGTGGAGTCCAGCAGAGGCGAACTCGGTGGCGCGGGTAAGGTTGGCACCATAATTGAGCCGCTACCTGGTGCTGACGGCGGAGTCGGAATTGTGGATGTCCCTGCATCTGTATCAGTCGTTGGATCATCAACCGTTGAATTGACATTCGAGTCGGTATTGCTCTCAGCTTCAGTAGCTGGAGTGGAGCCTGCCGAAGGCCGGACAATATCGATCACCCTTACATTGCTATCTGAAGAGTCTGAAGCTGAATCGGAACCATCAGTTGCGGCATCAGTGGCTGGGCTTTCTGCTGGTTCAGGGGTTGGTGTTTCGGTTGCTGCATCAGGTTCGGGTAAGGTTGTCGGCAAAGGTGTTGGCGAGGTTACAGCACCTGTTCCAGTGCTGGGGGGGGTATTAGAACCTGATCCGGCACTGTCAGAGTCGGCTGCTAGAGCTGCTAGGCTCTGATCGTTGGTGAAGTAGTAATGACCTAGGGTTTGCCCGTTATAGGTGCGTTTTGTAAAGCGCCAGCCTGGATTGAGCTGGATTTTGACAAAATCTGCGGTTACGCCTTTTGTCCGACCAATTTCCAGCTTGGGTGCACTGCGATCGCTAATTGGAATTCCCACCAGCCGCATGACGTTATCAGACTGCACCACGCGCAGCACGTACTGCAACCCTAAGTCTTCGCCGCCAACCCGAATTGAGTAGCCATTGCTGTCGGTGGCGCGGCTACAGATCCCTGTAAAGTCAAAATTGAGCAGCAGCGGTTCAATGGTGCCAGCGATGTCTTGATTTTCTTGCCAGCAGGCTTGACTATCGCTAACTTGCTCCACCACTAAAAGCTGATGGGTTTCACCGCCATTGACTGGGGATGCGATCGCAATAATATTGTTCTGACTCACCTCTTGCTGACCAAACGTCGCAGCATCAACGGGCTGCCATACTAGCGTACTACCTCCGAAACCTATTAAAGCTAGCGTCACAAATCGGAACCACAACTGGCGTTTCATACTCAAAATCCTTCGGTGTGTGAGGTACTCATCCTGATATCCTGCCCAGGATCTCGATGCAAATCTTCGAGTGAGTAGGTTGGCAAAGAGAAACACACCTAAAACTTTGGGGGAGCGCCCCTCCGGGGCGCTCCCCCGGTCTTTTAGATATGCATTTATCTATGTACAGCTACTTAGAAACCAATTCTAATGTTCTGTGGGAGATGCACAAGCCGTACTTTTCATAAACGCTGTTTAGGCTTTGTCACCAAATACCCTATGAAAGCTTTGACGAGAGACCGATAGACAAGTTGCCACATAGAAACCACTTTTGCAAGTGTCACATCCTGCTTTATTGTTTGCCCAACTGAACTCAACTTCAGCCCGGAGAACAGCCGCTCCGAGATGTGCTCTTCATCACAAGAAAAACGGGTCGCGCAATCAGGAATTGATAATTTGTTCAAGCCCCTGGGAATGCTAGATATGCTAGGATGACGGGACGTTTTTGATGTTTCTTAACGTTCTGCCTAGTTTCAGGTGCATTGCTCAGAGATCGGAACTGAACGTGTTGAACATGCAATCGGAATGCAAATGGATTCAATCGGTTATGCCCAGACTGAATCGCTGCCAATATTGCTCTGCAATTCGTTCTTGTCTTGATTTCTGCCCTTCTACTCTTATTCCATCACTATTCGTTTTACGATTTCATCTAATAAATCACTTACCCTTAAATCCGAATCTTAAGCTAAATGGCTGATACTGATATGCGGATTCTATGAAGCAAGCGTTGTAATTAATACATAGCTAAGCTGCTGCTTTTAAAGCTTGACAACTTGCTCTCATTCAATCTATGTCCCTGAAACCATTGATACTGAACCCGTTTGTTTGAACAGGCTTAATTTGAGTTGTTCGAGTAAATTAAGACAAAGGAAGATGGTTGATTAACCAACAGGACGCTAAGTTGATAAAGGCAACAGTGAAGGTCTAGCAGCGATTCAGTCAGCAGGCCAGGTTCGGGGCGCAAGTGGTTGAAATGACTACAGTACTAAGGATGGTTTCACATCCAGCTAAATCTAGCATCTTCTGTTTCGGCCCTGGCACGGAGTGAGCAGTGCATGAGCGATCAAGTTAAGCAAAAACCAAAGATTTTGGTTGTCGATGATGAACCAGATAATCTTGATCTGCTATATCGCGCCTTTCGTCGTGAGTATGTTGTTCTTCGCGCTGAGAGTGGTCATGCTGCTCTTGAGATCCTAGAAAAAGAAGGGGATATTGCAGTCATCATTTCCGATCAGCGGATGCCGGGGATGAGCGGCACTGAGTTCCTTAGCCAAACTGCAACTCGCTACCCCGACATTATTCGGATTATTTTAACGGGCTACACTGATGTGGAAGATTTAGTGGAAGCCATTAATGCGGGCAAGGTCTTCAAATATGTCACGAAGCCCTGGGACGATCAGGAACTCAAGGCGGTGGTTCAGCAGGCTGTTGATACCCATAACGTGCTGCGGGCGCGAACTCAGGAACTAGCCCGGACGCTCCAGCAAGAATCCTTACTCAACGCTGTTACCAATACCATTCGCAGCGCTCGTACCTATCGCCAGATTCTGCAAACGCTGGTTAACACGGTCGGGCAGATGTTTGAGGCGAGCTGCTGCGTGTTGCGATCGCTACAGGACGATGCAGCCGCAGAAGAGTGGTTTGTCTATCACGCTCGTCATGAAAAAGGTCATGAAAAAGATCTAGAAGACAGCGATCTCAAGCTCAATGGCAACAATAATGGAGCATCGAAGACCTCAATTTATTCCATCAACGATTTAACCCATACGATTTGGGAAACCGATGATGTGCTTGTAATTGAAGATGTTCAAGCTGATTCAAGGATTGGACTAGATACGCCTGAAGGGGAGCGCCGTCGTCAAGCTTACCAGGCTCAGGATATTCGGTCATCACTGCTGGTGCCGCTGATGGTGCAGCAAGAGCTATTAGCCGTTCTGGCCTTGCATCAAAAGCACGAAATTCGGCACTGGCGCGGTGATGAAGTGCAAATTTTACTGATGGTGGCTGATCAGGCCGCTTTGGCGCTATCGCAGGCCCGCGCGTATGAACAATCTCAAGCTCTGGCCCAGCGGGAGTCGTTGGTCAATACAATCACTACCGCGATTCGCTCTAGCCTTGATCCCCAAGATATTTTTGCGGCCATTACCAAGAATCTAGGGGAAGTGCTGAATACCGATGGCTGTGCGCTATCGCTCTGGACGGAGGATGATGAGTATGTCCAGTGCGTTGGTCTGTATGATGCAGCGGATCAGCATAGCAATGTAGCGTCTGATGCAGCGGCTGTTTCGGTCACAGCACCCGAAGCGTGGGATGTTCTAAATTCTGCTGCCAGTCCGAATTCAGCTCAAGCCAACCATCATGGTACAGCGGTGGCGGATGATCACGCCCCTGATTTACATAAGTCACTTCCTCAGTCGCTTGCCCCAATTGAAGGCAATCCAGTGCTGCTACGGCTGCTGGAAACGCAACAGCCTGTGGTGGTGAATGACTTAGCTCAGCATCCCGAACTGAATATGCCGGATCTGCCGCTGCGGGTGCATACGCGGGCGCTGCTGGTCGTTCCCCTGTTAACAACAGCAGGCAAGATCATTGGTAGTATTTCGCTGCGGCAAAATCAGCCGCGTACCTGGCAAGCGACAGAAATCAGCCTAGCCCAAGCTGTTGCCACTCAGGCTGCGATCGCAGTTCAGCAGTCCCGTCTCTACCAAAAGACGCGGCAGCAGGCAGAACAACTGATGGAACTGGATCGGCAGAAAACCGAGTTTTTCCAGAATATTTCCCATGAGTTTCGTACGCCGCTGACGCTGACGATTGGGCCGCTGGAGGCTGCCGTGGCGCAAAAGCAGGGATTGAGCTATGAGCAGTCAGAGATTGCCCTGCGTAATTCTCGCCGCTTGCTGCGGTTGGTGAATCAGCTCCTCGATTTACAGCGATTGGATGCGGGTCGCATGCAGCCTAAGTTCCGCCCCTGCAATATTGCAGAATTCGTCAGCCAAATTACGGAATCCTTCCAGCCCTACTGCGATCGCAAACAGCTCCAGCTCATTGCTCAGCTTTCTCCTTGCCCATCGGTTTATCTGGACGCTGAGAAGTTTGATAAGGTGCTGTACAACCTGCTGTCTAACGCCATGAAGTTTACCCAGGCAGGCGGCAGTATTACCGTGCGTCTCTACCCAGGCGAAGATGACTGCATCATTGAAGTGTCTGACTCAGGAATTGGTATTCGTGACGACCAGATTCCTCACCTGTTTGAGCGCTTTCGGCAGGCAGATGGCTCCGAAAACCGCAGCTATGAGGGCAGTGGTCTAGGACTGGCGCTGGTGAAAGAGCTGGTTGATATGCACGGTGGCCAAATTGAAGTCAGCTCCGTGTATGGCAAAGGCACAACCTTTAAGATCCGATTGCGGACGGGCACCGAGCATCTATCGGCTGAGGCGATTGTTGAAGCCGCTGTTGAAAATACCGCTAGCCGCGCCTTGGTTGAACTGGCTGATATTGAACTCGATCAACGAGCTGCGGCTACAACGGCTGAACCCTTGCCCATCACGCCATTACCTGCGCTAAACGAGGCTGAGGTCACGGTTGCCCCTGCGATCGCAGCCAATATTCTGGTTGTTGATGACAATAACGACCTACGAGCTTACGTGTCGCAAATCTTGCAGCAGGCTGGTCACGAAGTCTATGGTGCTCGCAATGGCGCAGAAGGCTATCAGATAGCCGAGTCGCGTAAACCAGATTTAATCATTACCGACCTGATGATGCCCGTAGTGTCGGGATTGGACATGATCCGCCAGCTCCGGACCAATACTGACTTGCGGGGCATTCCGATCATTCTGCTCACTGCTAAGGCCGATGAGGACACGCGGATCACTGGGGCTGAACAGGGAGCCGATGCCTATCTTTCAAAGCCGTTTAATAACCGTGAACTCCTGGCAGAAGTGCGTAATCTCTTGGCTCTGAAAGCCAACGAGCGCCGCATTGTTGAGTTGAATACATACCTCACCGAATCCGTCCTCCAGCGCTTCCTGCCGCCAATGATGGTGGAAAAAGCAGCGCGGGGCAAGCTTTCCCTCGACCTGCGCCCTGAGCCAAAGCTAGTCACCATTCTGTTTAGCGACATTGTTGGCTTTACTCAACTGTCAAATACTCTGCGATCGCGGCGGGTGGCTGAACTGCTGAATGAGTACCTGGAAGAAATGACCCACGCCATTTTTGATAATGGCGGTACGGTTGATAAATTTATGGGCGATGCGGTGCTGGCCATCTTTGGTGCTCCAGAGGAGATTTCGCCGAATGAGCAGGTGCGACGTGCGATCGCATCTGCTCGCCAAATGTATCATCGGCTGGATCATCTGAATGAGAAATGGTGCGCCCAGGGCATTGGCGAAGTCAAGTTCCGCTGCGGTATTCATCAGGGAACAGCCGTGGTGGGGCTATTTGGTGGGGCACAGCGATCGGACTACACCGCCATTGGCCCCAGCGTCAACATTGCGGCCCGGATTCAGGAAGCCGCCGATCCCGATGCCATTCTAGTGTCAGCCGCTGTGGCGGACTACCTGACCGAAAATGAAATCGTTAAGTTCAGTCCTTTAAAATTAAAGGGAGTAGATGAAACCGTGCTGACATTTGGGGTGAAACCCCGCCTAGAACCCGCCGAAATGCCTGCTTCTGTGACTGAAGAGTAAGCCATGAGCCGACTTCAAGAGAAAACCAATGCCCTTGCCAAAGAAGTGCGCCAGCATATCCGCATTCTGGGTGGATTTGTCGCGCTGCTGTGGGCGATTGAGCTGCTCGATCTCTACATTTTTGATGGCTGGCTCGACCAGTTTGGCATTTGGCCCCGTCACTTGATCGGGCTGCGGGGTATTCTGTTTGCCCCACTGCTGCACCACGGCATCGGCCATCTACTGGCTAATACGGTACCGCTCTTCACGCTGGGCTGGCTGATTATGCTGCGGGAAACCAGTGATTTCTTTGTTGTCACAGTCATCACGCTGGTGGTCAGCGGTATCGGCACCTGGATTCTTGGCAGCCCCAATTCCATTCACGTCGGAGCCAGCGGTCTAATTTTTGGCTACTTTGGGTTTCTGCTATCGCGCGGCTATTTTGAGCGCAGCATGAGTTCGATCACCTTGTCAGTCATCGCAATTCTGTTTTACGGTAGTTTGATTTGGGGCGTCTTGCCAACTGACGATACCGTTTCGTGGCAGGGACACCTGTTCGGGTTTATCGGCGGCGTGATTGCTGCGCGATCGCTATCGGCACCGAATGACTAAAAAATTAGACACCCTGCCATTGTGGGGCGGGTTTTATTGACCAATTTGGGTCGAGAATTATAGCTTGACAGCTTGACAGCTAAACCCGCCCCTACGCAGATTCAATTGGATGAAACAACTCGCAGTAGATTTGACAGCGGGATGGCTAAAGACCAACCTGTTGCAGCCGTGCTTCCATCTCTTGTAGGGTCAAATTTTGCTCAATATAGGCGGGATTTTGCGGCAGGTACGGCCCGCGTAGTCGATCCACTGACGTAATTTCAGCCGTATCTGGCAGGACAGGGATTTCTGGATCGGCAGCAGTCGGACGCATCAAAGAACTAGAAAATCCGCGATAAATCATGACTTGATCCGGCTCATTGTCAACCATAGCTGTTACTAACAGCACTTCTGCCGGATGTAGCCGCGTGTACTCTTCTAATCGTTCAATTCGCGATCGCACCATCTTCTGTAACTAGTTTTATAAGATAGGGCCACGGTGGGTTAAGCGCTGAGTAGCAGGAATACGCCTCACTCCTCTCGCCTCACTTTTTACTGATTTGTTGCTGAACGTCCCTGCCGACCCAAGCGAAAGACCACGAAATAGGACAGGTAGAACAGATAGATTACCAGTGCCAGGATACCTGTGAAACCCAGTGCGGCATAGGTTGAATTAGCGTGGAAGAATTCCTTGTAGCGCAGAGGTGGCTCGAACCAAACCTGGCAGGCTTCAGTGGCAAAGACCTGGGCCGAAAACGCACAGGGTAGAAAGAGAGCAATCAAAATGGCGCTGATGCTGTTATAGAACGTCATCGCCCAGCGCCAGGAGGTCAACACCAGCTTGAGCGGACTGGGACTATGCTCCCGGATTTCATCATTCAGATCGATCCAAAACCACAGGGCAATCAAAATCAACACATGCGCCATCAGGGAGGTGATGAAGCTGATTTTAAGTCCTCCAATCATCAGATAAACCGTGATGGCAAGTAAGCTCGCGACCCGCCAGTAAATCACCAGCAGGGTTTGCATGGCCTCTTCTTTTTGCAAAAATGCCCAGAGGAGGAGGGCCAGCGGCACGATAACGGTAAACAGAACGGCGAGTCGATAGTCTGTCCAAACAATGGGACGCAGAATGTCTAAATTTTGCAAAAAACCAATGTTCATCGGGTCTGAAGGTTAGAGGATTATCAGCATGAGTCTTAATCGCACTCCCCATCCTATCTTGCGATCGCATATTCTGTTCATCTGCTTGTAACAGATCAATTTTTAGGACGCGAGGCGAGAGGTGTGAGATGTGAGGAGTGAGGAGTGAAGCGAATAAGCACTCAGCACCTGAAGATTACACATTCGGATTGAGCTGACGCACGAGATGAACTAACTCCGGCAAAATTAGCGCTTCCATGCCAAGCTGTACCGCTTTGCTTGATCCGGGCAGAGAGAAAATCAACTGGGTGCCGTAAACGCCTGCCACGGCACGGGAGGCCAAAGCGCGAGAACCGATCTGCTCATAGCTCAACAGGCGAAATAGTTCACCAAAACCGGGTAAAGTTTTGTCCAGTAATTGTGCGATCGCATCATAGGTCGTATCCCGTGGTGCAATGCCCGTACCGCCGTTACAAATGACGGCTTGAACGGACTGCTGCCGCCAAGATTGGAGCTGAGTGATGATCTGTGGCGGTTCATCTTTGACGACCACATAATCAGTGATTTGGTGGCCCGCTTGTTGAAGCAGTTGACGAATAAGCTGCCCGCTTTTATCCGTTTCCACCGTGCGCGTATCGCTAACGGTTAGCACCGCACAGGTAACAGCTAAGGGTTGCAAATCGGCATGGGGAGTAGAAGAATGACTCATTCTAGATATTATTTATCGCCTTATATAAACCGGATTTGTTTTTGAGAAGCCGCGCGGAGCGCGGCTTCTCAAAAACGACCTTTGGGGTTCTAAGCGCATAGCGCTATATCGATTGCAAAACGAAAGGACGCTCATTGAGCGTCCTTTCCAATTCAAAAACATTTTATGGTGAGCTTAGGAGCGTGGATTTAATAAATTGGCCAACTGTAAGGGCGGGTTTTGCCGCCAACTCTATGACAAGGTGCCGATTAGTCTGCTAAAACCACCCCTACCCAACATCGAACTTATTTAATTCACAATCCTTAGGGTGAGCGCTACGGTCTAGCTCAACTAGCTCTTGGTGAATCCCAAACCTTTTTCCTCGGCATACCGCTCCATAAACCGCATGAAGCGATCCCAGTCCTCTGGGCTTAAGATGGCATACACTGCTTCGATGGCAGTGGGTTGACCGTTGACAAATTTAGCGTTGACATCGCGCGTTGAGAGAGTTCCTTCCTCATCAACCAGATACATACCCGTGATGTCACTGTTTTCATCAGTCAGTGCTGTTGGATTATCAAAATAAAATGTTGCCGTTCCGTTGGTGCCATCCTTCGAACGAGTTAGCCGCACGTCGGGTACAGTATCTTCTGCCACACCTCTTGTAAATTGAATTTCTGCCATAGCAATATCACGTCACATTTGTACATACAATTTTTATATCTTCTCATCATATGCGCGAGATACAGAAAGGCTGTGGCAAAACCTCTTACCACAGCCTTTCCGAGGATTGATGTCGAATTTTGTCAATCTAGGGCTGTGCCCTTGGATCTAAAACGATAGTTTTAATCAAAAGGACGACATGCTGCTGTACATGCCGCCCTCAAGCGGTTTGGTGCTGTACGACCGGATCTTAGAGAACGCCTAAGTAACCTAAGCCGAGGATGGCACCTGCTCCCAACAGGTGACCAAAGCTGGTGGTACCCAAAAGCGCTGGCAGACCCATGCCACCAAATAGTTCTGGAGATGGTAGTTGAGGATCAGCATCCGGATACTTGATGGTGAGTTTACCGATTGCGATCGCAATGATGTTGCAGATGATCATTACAGCAGCGACTTTGGGGCTCCAGGAGGGAGTATGGGGAACGGCTGCCAGCAAAGTTGTCAGATAAATCAAGTTAAAACTCCTTATGAATCCAAATAATCCTATAAGTCTGTTTGGCATAAATAAAGGCATCTAGAAAACCGGGGGGGTGCCCCTCCGGTGCACTCCCCCGGTTTTTTAGGTTATGCATTTATTTTGTATACAGCTACTTATCAGCCATGAACGAACCGATAGTCATCATCTTTGACTAAAAGTGAAATTCATGTAATTGCTTGTTGCAAGACTTAATGGAAGTTAGTAATTCTTATATTAAATCCGTATATGGGAGCCCTGTTTAGTTTTGGTGAAACGCTCGCTTAGCAAGCGTTTCACCAAAACTAAACAATGGGTTTTTAACCGAATTTCATATTACGTTGTGATAGGGCTAAAGACCCCAATGTCGGCTTTGGGTTTGAAGAGAAATTAGTCTCCGGCAGGAATTTGCAGAATCGTCCAGCGCCCGTCATCGGTGCGGCCAAAGACGAGACGCGGATCGAGTGGTGCATAGGCATAGCGGCTGTAGACAAAGCCCTGCTTGCCATTGGCAATCTCGACGGGCGTCCAGCTATTGATGGGGTCGCGGCGCTCATCTGCTTTGAGCTGACTGTAAATCTGTTCCCAGCCTTCGCTGTAGGAACCCACCACTTCATTGGACAAGAGCGCAATTACCTCACTGTCTAGGGAAGGTTGCGATCGCATATTGACGTTTTCGCCAATGATCATCAGATTATTGATGTAATGATCAATGCCTTCGGTCTCAGGTGGAGTAGGATACTGGCGCTCAAACGCGAGGGTGGTACCAGGACAGACCCAAACGACATCCCCGGCAGTTTCATAGCCCAAGTCAGCGGCAGGCACATCTGCACAGCCAAACCCCATTGCTTTGTCCAGGGTTGACCAGAACCAGCTATCCGGTTGTTCTAGCTCTAAGTCTGCCACTGGAGCCAAACCAAAGCCAATTGCCACTTCTCCGGTATCGTATCGGGGCAGCAGCGGCAGGATAAAATCAGCATTCCGATTTGCGATCGCTTGTTTGAACTCCCGACGGAACTTGGCAAAGTCGCTGTTGGACGGCACTTCATCTTCTAGCTCAAACGGGCGATGGGGGAAATCGCGCAGTCTGGCATATTCTTCAGCAGATAGACGCGGTTCTGAGCCTGTTTCTGCTGCCTCATCTGGAGGTTGAGCATTATCTTGAGCATCGTCTGGGAGCGGGGTTTGACTGGTATCGGTCGTGTCGCTGGGTGAATCACCTGCGTTTATAGCTGGATCAACGGGGGGGTCAACAGTGGGGTCGCCCACTTCAGCGATTGGATTCTGCTGCCGCCAAGCGGTCACAGCACCGACACCTGATGCGGCAACGATTAGAAAACAAATAGTTGCAAGTCCGGCTTTATTCATAATTAATTCATTCACAGGGTCAGAGTAAAAACCTGTGAATTATGAGGCGTTGTTTTTAACTTCAATGCCGTAAATGCACATTCCGCAAGCTTGGCCAATTGAGAGTCCTCAAACGATCATGTTGCTTATTGATCGCCTTTCTTGATCGGCTTATCCCGATTGTCGGCCCATTCTTCTGCTTTGGCAGTTGCGATCGCAATTGCTCGCCCTTCTTCATATCCCTCATCCAGCAGCGCATTGGCAATATCAATTGCTTTGTGCCGTACCTCGGTTGTGAGGTTTTTCATTGATGTCGGATAGTCACCATACGTCCAAGGCATTGTTCAATTCTTCCTAACAAGCGCAACACCTTTGATCGTGTCGAAGCTAAAGCGCTCTATCCTCTATCTAGAGAGCATATAACAGTTGCCATCGCCTGCGGATTTGGAGTGAAATTCTAATCTGCAATAGTGTGCAGCTTGATGAAATTGGTGCCGAGGGGAGTCCCAATGGGAATGCCGCCCATGATCAGGATTTTGTCACCGACCTGGGCAAAATTGCGATCGCGCAGATAGGTTTGAGCCTGATCAACCAGTTCCTCAAAATTGGTCACCTCGTGATCCAGCAAAATCGGCTTCACACCCCAGATCAGATTGAGCCGATGATAGACATTTTCATCGGGCGTAAAGGCCACCACGGGCGCACGGGGACGTTCCCCTGCCGCAATCTTTGCCGTATAGCCAGTCGCCGTAAAAGCCGCGATGCACTTGAGATTGAGAATGTCGTCAATCACGTTGAGCGCCTCGCTCAAAGCATGGGTTTCGTCAGTCAGCGCAGGCGGATTATTGACAAACTTCAGATCTTTTTCCACATCCGTAGCAATGCGAGCCAGCATCTCGACAGACTGCACCGGATAGGCCCCCACAGCCGACTCAC
Source organism: uncultured bacterium (assembly GCA_966674685.1). Classification (GTDB taxonomy): domain Bacteria; phylum Cyanobacteriota; class Cyanobacteriia; order Phormidesmidales; family Phormidesmidaceae; genus Thainema. The sequence continues at coordinate 24,090 of CBKWJC010000053.1, read as the reverse complement.
CGGACAGCATCACCGCATCTGTGCCATCGATAATTGCATTCGCCACATCGCTCGCTTCAGCCCGTGTCGGTCGTGGATTGCGAATCATACTGTCCAGCATCTGCGTAGCGGTGATAACCGGAATGCTGCGCTTATTGCAGGCGCGAATAATGTGCTTTTGTAGCATAGGCACTTTCTCAGGCCGCATTTCCACACCCAGATCGCCCCGTGCCACCATTACCGCATCGCACTCATCCAAAATGGCATCCAAATTTGCGATCGCTTGTGGTTTTTCAATTTTGGCTAGCACAGGCACATCAGTTGCGCCCTTTTCTGCCATTAACGCTTTTAACGCCCGCACATCTTCCCCTCGTCGCACAAAACTGAGCGAAACCAGATCCACTCCTTGAGACAGACCAAATTCTAAATCCTGCTTGTCTTTCTCGGTCAGCGATGGTAAGCGCAAATCCAGATCGGGCAGATTAACCCCCTTGCGGTTGCTCAACTGTCCCCCCTGAATTATCGTGCACATGACCTGATTAGTCTGTACTGCCTCTACCTTGAGTTCCAGCAGGCCATCATCAATCAGCACCTGCATATCCGGCTGAGCTTCTTCAGCCAAATAGGGATAGTCAATTGCCACCGTATTTGGTGCGCCTTCAAAATTATCGACTGGTACGAGCGCCAACGTTTCGCCTTCGATCAGCTCAATCGTCTTATTCGGCAAGTGGGCAACACGAATTTTTGGCCCCTGCAAGTCCTGCATTAGGGTAATTGCCGTATTTAGCTCTTTGGATACAGACCGCAACAGAGCCACCATCCGGGCATGATCATCATAGCTACCGTGGGAAAAATTGAGCCGTGCCACGCACATGCCAGCCTGAAACATACGTCGAATGATTTCGGGTGAACTGCTAGCGGGGCCAATGGTAGCAACGATTTTGGTGCGATGAGGCAAGAGCTTCATAGGCGCAACGGATAAACGCTTCGCGCTCACTATAGCGATTTAATCTGAGGATTGACTGTTGGCTCAGCAACGATCAACAAAACCCTTCGATTCTTTTAAGACTTGAAAGAAGTGAGGAGTAAGGGCTGTAAAGGCTGTAAAGGGCTGTAGAGGAAGGAGAAGCTGTAGATTAGAAGGATAGAAGCAAAAGGCGTAATGGAGTCATAGGGTAATGGAGTTAGAGGGCCTATTTGCCACTCCACCGCCCATCCACCCAACTACTCATCCACCCCATTACTCAGCACTTACTAACCCTGTTTCAGCCAAATCTTGATAGTTTCATCTTGGCTACCGCTGACGAGCGTAGTGGAATTGGGGGCAAAGCTAAGCGAATGAATCGCCCATGTGTGGGCTAAACGGGCGACTGGATCACCTGATGACCTGTCCCAGAGCAAGATTTGATTATCCTGTCCACCTGTGGCCACCGTTTCAGCATCGGGACTAATTGCGATCGCGGTAATGCCACCGCAATGTTTGGCCAAGGTATGCCGTAAACTGCCTGTTACCATATCCCACAGTTTGGCTGTACCGTCGCTGCTGCTCGTCACCAGCATGCGCCAATTTGGATCGATGGCTAGGTCAGTAATCGCCCCAGCATGAGCCGTGAGCTGATAACGCTGCCGCTGGTTGACTAAATCCCAACTGGTTGTCGTGCCATTGCGACTGGCCACGATGAGCTGCGTTCCCGTTGGATTCAACACTAGTTTAGTAATGCGATCGCAGCCTAACGTTAATGTTCTCAACGGCTGCGCTGTAGCCGATTGCTCGACGGACGATGGGTTGAAGAACCGAATTTCGCCACGTGAATTACCGCTGACCAGCCAATTCCCGTCGCCACTAAGTGCGATCGCAGTAGTACCCCAAGCATCATTGGCATAGCTGGCAATCTGCTGCCAGTGGCGCATATCCCATAGCTTGATCTTGCCCTCGGCGTCGCTGCTGGCTAACAGGTTTCCGGTTTGGTCAAAGCATAAGGTGGTAATGCGATCGCAATGGCCGCTGCCGATGCCGAGAACCGGGCGCGAGAATGTATGCGCTAAGAGTCCGGCTTTCAAATCCCAAATCCGAATTGTGCCGTTGGTGTGGCCGACAACCAGCGTGTAGCCATCGGGACTGACGGACAAGGTGGCAATTCCCTGGGTTTTATGGGTTAGCGTTTGCTGACAAATCCAGGTTTGGCCAGGAGTACGGGGTGTTGGGAGTTCAGATTTCTGCTCGGTCAGTGGGGGGGCGGATTCGGTAGCTGAATTCCGACGCAGTAGTTTACTAGGACTCGGCCAGTGGATTTTAGAGTGCGATCGCGCTTTCAACGGCGCATTCAAATCGGCTAGTACCTCTGCCACCGACTGGTAGCGCTGCTGCACTGAGCGGCGAGTCATCTTGTTCAGCACGTAGGTCAACCGCGAACTGACGGGCGGCTGCACGTAGGGTGTCCATACCCAGCGGTCTTCGGCGACGGAGTACAGCTCAAATGGATGTTCCCCGGTCAGTAGATAAAGACAGGTAACGCCTAGACCATAAATATCGCTGGCGAATATGGCCTTGCCCATTGCCTGCTCCGGTGCCGCGTAGCCTGCACTGCCGATGACGGTTCCGGTTTGCTGAAGCGCGGTCGCAGTCGCGAGTTTAGCCGCGCCAAAGTCCACTAGGACAGGCTTACTGACCGACGAAGGATAAATGATATTGTCCGGTTTGATATCGCGGTGAATCACCTGCGCCTGGTGCATAAACTCCAGGACTGGCAAGAGATCCTTGAGTAGCGATCGCACTTGTGCCTCTGACCATACGCCTTTGTCAGCAAGCCATTGCGTCAGGGTTTGACCGTTGATAAAGGCTTGAATCAGGTACTGCCCGTCTTCCTGTTCGATGTAGTCGATAAATGAGGGAATCTGAGGGTGCTGACCGAGGTCTTGCAGGCGCTGGGCTTCTTGGCGGAACAGTTGGGCAGCAGTGGATGAGTGGATGGGTGGATGGGTGGGAGATTTAGGAGAGGGGGAGAGGGGGGGAGGGGGGGAAAATTGAGATCGAGCGTTTAAGCCTGACAGATAAAACTGCTTGATGATGCAGAGCTGTTGCTGTTGCTCATCCCTGGCTAGCAGCGTGCGGCCAAATCCGCCTTGGGCAATGAACGTTAACGGACGATATCGATTGGCCAGCCGCAAACTAAAACCGCAGGTCTGACAGACAGTGGCTTGGTCAGAATTCTGCGGTTGGGGACAATTAGGATTGAGGCAATAGCTCATTAGCGAATTTTACATATCAGTAGGGGAAAATGGCCATTCGCCCCCACCTACGGAACGCTTATGGGTTCTAATTCATGAAATGTAGTAAACCAAATCTTGAAATTGCTCATTCTAAGTCGGTACGAGTTCACCTGGGCGCAGCTTCGCCCATTTGCCCGCTTCTTCCTTGAAGCTGAGGCAGCCAACTACGTCCCACTCCATTTGGATTTCGTCTGCTGTATTGCGAATATTGACGTTGATGCTGGGTTCAACCGCTTCAAAGTTAGGAGTTTCCGTCAGATGAGGTTGCTGATGCTGTTCCTCAACCGCGTGATAGGTTGTACAGCGGTCAACGTAATGGCAGTTGACACAGATACACATAGGCTATTCCTTGCCCTCGGCAGCAGTCACCATTTCTGCTACTTTAACGTAACTACTTCGAAAAACTCTTGCGCCTGCTGGCCGATGTTGCAAAATGAAAAGATGCGGCGCGAGTCAGCTATCCATTCAATTCCTACCCTTACCCTTGACACGTTTTTTTAATTCCCTAACTTTATCGCCTGACACCTGGCCGTTTGACTGTAGTTTGCTGCCTAGATCGACCTATCTTGTCGGTGGCAGTGTTCGTGACGCTCTCTTGGGGCGACAGGCTGATTATCTAGACCTAGACTTTGTGCTGGCTCAGGGTGCTGTGCAGGTTGCCAAACAGGTCGCTAATCACTATCAAGCTGGTTTTGTGCTGCTCGATCCGGAGCATCAGATTGCGCGGGTTGTGTTTGAGCAGGCGACAGTGGATTTTGCTCAGCAGGTTGGCCCCAGTTTATATGTCGATCTGCATCGGCGCGACTTTACGGTGAATGCGATCGCATTTAGTCCCCACACGCGCGAACTGCTTGACCCGCTCCAGGGCTGCGAAGATCTCCAGCGGCGGCAGATTCGCATGGTGGCAGCGGAAAATTTGAAGGACGATCCGCTGCGGCTGCTGCGAGCTTATCGACAGGCGGCTCAACTGGGCTTTCGAATTGAATCAGAAACAGAAGCTAATATTCGACGGTTGGCTCCCCTGCTGGAGCAGGTGGCCGCCGAACGGGTACAGGGTGAGCTCAACTACCTGCTGGGTAAACCGGAGGGCACTCGTGAGCTGATGCGAGCCTGGAAAAGCAAGCTGTTTCAGGCGTGGCTTCCAGACATTACGCAGACAGGCTTGCAACGCATTCAGCAGCTTAATCAGGCCGCGATCGCAATTGTTCATAAATGCCCCGAATTTGAAACCCATGTTTCCGGCTGGATTCGCTCATCGGCCAATGTCACTACAACTCGACGCAGCTGGCTACGACTGGCGAAGCTGTCTCAGCTTTTGCCGACTGACCCGGATCAGGCCGAGCATCAGCTCTGGCGCTTGAAATACAGCCGTGCCGAAATTCAATCTGCGATCGCAGTGATTCGCGATTTACCCTGGGTGATAGAGCAGATTGCCCAGCCCATGAGCCTACGGCAGCAGTACGATTTCTTTCAGGTCGTGGGCGGAATTTTTCCTGCGATCGCGCTGCTGTGCGTGGCGTATGGCGTTGACCTACAGCGTATTCTTCCTCTGATTCAGCGATTTTTGCAGACCGATGATCCGGTGGCGCATCCCTCTCCGCTGATTACAGGGCGTGAACTGATGGCAACGCTAGACATTGCGCCAGGCCCCCAAATTGGGCAGCTTTTAGAGGCCATTCAAATTGCTCGCGCTGAAGGCAAAATTCAAACGGCTGAGGACGCAAAAGCCTGGATTCAAACCTATGTTGCAGATTTGAATCAGTCAGAAGTTTTAGAGGATCTAAACAATTCAACAGCTGCTAACGGTAAAATGGGTCATCCGAATGAAATATCTGAACTGGCCAGACGTAAGACTTAATCGGTTGTTATATTTAAAAAGCGTTTGGTGAAGTAATTGTGCTACATTACTTTAGCTGAGTTTTTGGCTTTTGCTGCTCAGCAATTTGGTAGTGAGCGTACGGTGCTTCACTACAACAACTGCCCTAATTGAGGTATAGCATGGCAAAGCGCCGCAATCTAAAGAAGGAGAAAGCACTCCGAAATCAAGCATACGCCCGCAAATTCCGTAAGCGCAGCACTGGACGCTTCAATCGTCGTGGTAACTACGGCAATAACTCGAAGAGTGAAGACAGCAATTCGGATCAGGAAATGTCCGATAACACCAACGATGATGATTAAGTAATTAAGCTTGGCTCGGGGAAAATTCGTTTTCTTACCCCTGTTCCAGTATGGCTAAGCAAAACAATTGCATCGTGTTGAGTAATGCGATCGCAGTTTGTAAATCTGAAATAAGCTTGAAAGCGGAGAAAATTGCTCACATGTTACTCACATTGAGCCTTTTTCTTCGCTTTTTGCATTGGCATCAATTCCCCGTCGCAGATGGTAATGCAAGAAAACTTCCTGATCGATAACCTGAGCTGAAATGAGCTGTAAACGAGGTGCAACGGCTTCGGGCCAGCCCTCTCCTTGTACTGGTGACGGAGCGGCATGGCCACCCAGTACCAGCGGACACACCGTTAGCCGGATTTCATCAACACAGTCTGCTTTGAGCAGCGAGGCGACCAGTTGACCGCCGCCCAGAACCGCCAGCCGTTTAAAATTTGCCTGTTTGAATAGGCTAAACACCTGTGGCCAATCGATGTGCTGATCACTCACACCCTGAGTGAGGATGTGATCAAAGCGGTCGGACAATCTGCGATCGCTTTCACCGTCACGCCAAGAATCCCGTCCGGCTTCAGTAGTCAACAACCAGCGGGGGACAGGCTGACGAAAAAAGCGCCAGTCTGGATCAAGCTTGCCCGACGGTGAACAGACAATTTGTACAGGTTGAGCAGGTTTGCCCTGCTGCTGTCGCTGCTGAATTAAATCCGGATTGCGTACCGATAGCGTCGTTCCGTAGGCTCTCAGCGTACCCGCCCCAAACAAAACCGCATCTGCCTCTGCCACCTGTTCCTCTAGGTGCGCTCTATCCCGCTCTGAGCCAAAGCGCGCCGCCGACCCATCCGCCGCCGCAATCTTGCCATCCGCACTCATCGCCAACACAACAACTGTCTGAAGCATGCGATCGGACACTCTACTTTCCTCACTATCAGAGCACTTTAGGTACTGCCCTCAAAGGGTAGCAGAATACTAAACTGAGTTCCTTCGCCGATGGTTGATCGACAGCGAAGCTGACCATGATGCTGATCGGTGATAATTTGATAGCTAATCGATAGTCCCAAGCCTGTCCCTTGACCCACAGGTTTCGTCGTGAAGAAGGGATCGAACAGGCGGGACTGCACTTCGGATGGGATGCCGCCTGCATTATCGGCAATTTGAATTAGGACAAAAGGCTGGGATGTTTCATTGCCCTGATGCTCATAAATGACGGATGTGTAGATACGAATGGTCGGAGTTTCAGGCAGAGGATCTGAAGGTTGTAGGTCTACAAATTTTTCATCAAGTGCATCAATGGCGTTGGCCAGTAAATTCATAAATACTTGGTTGAGCGGGCCAGGATAGCAGCTAATAGAAGGTAGATTGCCGTATTCTTTGATCACGTCAATGGGAGGACGACGCGGATTCCCTTTGAGGCGGTTTTGCAGAATGAGGAGCGTGCTGTCTAAGCCCTGATGCAAATCAACGGATTTAGACTCAGATTCATCCAGGCGCGAAAAATTGCGGAGAGACAGGACAATGTCTTTGATTCGGTCGGTGCCAACCTGCATGGATGTTAACAGTTTATTTAAGTCTTGCTGGATGAACTCTACGTCGTATTCATCTAAGATGTGGACGATATCTTCACCCGGATCGGGAAAGCGTTCTTGATAGCGGTTCAATACAAACGCTAGGTTTTTGGCATATTCATCCAAATAAGCTAAGTTTCCGTGGATAAAGTTAATGGGATTGTTGATTTCGTGGGCAACTCCGGCAACTAGCTGGCCCAAGCTGGACATTTTTTCGCTTTGAATTAGCTGCAGTTGGATTTGCTGGAGTTCATGCAGGGTCTTTTCGAGATACTCTGTTTTTTCTTGTAGAGCATGGTTGGTTTCAGAAAGCTGAAGTGTGCGATCGCGGACACGCTGCTCTAAGTCTTCCAGTGTATTCTGAAGCTGAGCCGCCATCTGGTTAAAAATCCGCGCCACTACCGCAAATTCGTCTTCTCCAGCGATATTGACCCGCGTATGCAGTTTGCCCTCACCCATCTGCTGAGCCGCGATCGCAAGCTGGCTGAGTGGACGGAGAATGCGCTGCGTCAGCAGCAAGCTAGCCACTCCGGCCACGGTGAGTGCCAATACCGCAGTCGTCAAGAGCGCAATCCGGCTCTGGGTGGCAATCTGCTGGAGTTGGCTACGAGCCTGCACAACCCCAAGCTGACTCTGATTGCTAATCTGCTGCGTGAGCTGGTCAATTTCCTGCGTCACGCTTTGGGACACTAACGTATTGACCTGCACTCGCTGGTCAAGTGTCACGATTTCATCAAAATCTGCGAGATAGCGATCGATACTTTCAACTAACTGACCTGTAGCAGAATCATTTGTTGTGGTAGCCAGCGTTTTGAATCGATTACCCACCAGTCTCACCGTATCAACATACTGTTGATCGCCCGTATTGAAGTAGGCTTGTTCGCTAGCAACGATTTGCCAAAATAAGCTTTGCAGTTGCGGATTGTTTTGGCTCTGAAGCTGACGTTGTATTGCTTGAGTGCCATCCTCTAGGCTTTGCTCAAACCCAGTGTTTGAATCCGCTTCAATTCGCGATAGGGTGGCTTGAAACGCAGCCTCGTAGTTGTTGAGCAGCGATCGCAACTGGTCAATTTCGGCAGCAAACGCTTCTGTTTTACGAGAAATTGCTTCAAGCTGATCTATTTTGCCTCTTGACTGACTAAGATACTCCTGATTCGCGGCGATAAAATCATCGGACTCAGCCTGAAATTCAGCCGTGCGCCAGCGATTCAAAAACGACTCTTCATACTGACGAGCAATCAAGAACTCATTGCGAATATCTAGACTAAGCTCTCTGATTTGAGCCGCATGCTCCAGCTTGGTTTGGGTGCTAGCTCTGAGCCGCTGTAGGCTTAAGTAGCCAATGGCGGTGCTAATCCCGTTAAACAGCAAAATCGCCCCAAACCCCAGCAGCATTTGAGTCCGAATAGAGTGGAGGGATCGAAGTTGATGGCAGAGGGCTTTCATTATCCTTGAGCAAGTAGGGCAATTTGCTGCTGAAGGGCTTGAGTCACGGTTTCAGGTGCTTCACCTGCATAGATAGATTGAATCGCATCTGCGATCGCAAATGCCATCTCGCTCCAGTTATCCCGAAATACGACAGTTGGACGAGAGGTTTGCATCGCGGTTTGCACCGCCAGTGCATACTCTGGATTCATCGCATTGGCATAGTCTACGTTATTTAACCAAGTTGAGAGACGCGGCGCACCACCTGTTTTAATACCAATTTTGGGTTCCATCGCTCGGCTCGTTGCCCACTGAATGAAATACCAAGCGGCTTCAGGTTGAGCTGCCCCTGATGGAATGCCCAACCCCCAAAGCCAGTGCCCAGTCAGTGAACCTTGATCCGTTTTTGGGAGCGTTGAATAACCAACTTTACCTGCAATCTTGGATACTTCCGCATTCTCATAGCCAGGGCCAAATAAACTAGCATCGATAAAAAAGGCAACCTTGCCCTCCTGGAAAAGTTGATTGGCATCCGGCCAGTCAATCGACTGAATATTAGGTGGCCCCGCCTGCATCAGTTGAGCATAGTATGTCAGCCCTTCAGTGATCCGCTGTTCATTGAGCCGAGGCTTTGACCAATCGTTATTAAACCAAATGTTGTATGGCAAGGGTGTAGGTTCCTGACCCCAACTGTTCAACACTACCCCCGTGACGGTATCGATAATGGCATCTGAGCGAATACCCCGCATGACCGCACCAAAAATCTCGCCATTACCCGCCTGGTTAATTTGCTGTGCGGCTGTAATCAGCTCTGGCATCGTTTGAGGCACTTTCCCATCGAGATAACGAGCAACCAAGTCCTTGTTGTAGAAAAGAATATAAGCTTCAAACGTAGCCGGAATCCCATACAGCTCTGCCTCTGGACTGGCTGGTGGATATAGCCCTGCCACCCGAAATCCTTCTGGAAAATCTAGCAAGTCATAATCCGGAGCCGTGAGCTTGGGATCCTCAACAAAGGGCGTTAGCGGACGCACTAAATTGTTCTTCCACTGCCGAAACGCTGTAGAATCAACGGGCAAAAAATAAACATCTGCAAGCGATGGATTGCCCCGAATCGCCGTTTCCATCTCCTCGAAATAAGCAGGTTCTGGCACAATTTTCAGGTTGGGTTTAATGCCAGTTAACGCTTCAAAATCGGTCAGATAGGGACGGACTCCATCTGTCCAGGGATGGTCATCTAGGAATAGCGTAATCTCTGTGCCTTCAAAGCGTCGCCAATCAAAATCTGTTGAGCCTGTATTTGATGAACTACCTGCACTAGAATTTGGGTCTGTCTGTCTAGAGGGGGCGTTGCAGGCTGCTAGGAGTGCAGACAGCGCAGCTAAAGTGGTGAATTGGCGACGATTCATGGTCATGGTGATTAGGACTCAACGTAGTGGAACAGGGGAAACAGCTTTCTTCTAGCTGTTTTAGTTTTCCCAAATCAAACTCATTCCTTACGGTTGAATCCAATCACCTTGAGCGGTCAATTACGACAAGAAAGCTTACGAGTTGTAATACTCACATCTTGTATGAAAAACCAGGTTTTTGCCGCCGCGATGCAGCGGCAAAATGGCTTCGGGTTCTCAACGTGCAAGGTACAAGATGTAAAATTACGAAATCCGCTCGTAAAAACCAAATGCTGCATGAGGGTCAGGCACAGCCTGACCCTCATGCAGCATCATTCGGGTTCCTTCTAGTTAGCTTCGGTAACAGTTGTATAGGCAATAGACAAATTGGGATATGAAGACATTGCCTCCATATCCCAGTTCATGCTTAAGGTCAGCACTCGCTAAAAGTTAGCTGAAAGTTAGTTGTTGAATAGATGCTGTAGCTGTTTGACCTGTATCTACCTAACCAGCTACTTGACCGATGCCCGAATGCCCTCAATGACTTCACGCACCCGATAAATGGGGCGGTTCTGGGATTCATGATAGGTTCGCATCAGCAGTTCCGCTAGCAAACCAAAGCAGAAGATCTGGATACCTGCTACAACCATCAAGACGGCTAAGATGAGCAGGGGACGATCGCCAATCGATTGACCAAAGCCCAGCTTTAGGATGGTGAGATAGATCCCAATTGCAGTACCTAGCACCATTGAGCCTAGACCGGCAATGCCGAAGACGTGCATGGGACGGGTTAAAAACTTCTTCATGAAGAAGATGGTCAACAGATCCATGACCACACGGAATGTGCGACCGAGGCCATACTTGCTGCTGCCAAATCGGCGGGCATGATGGCGCACGGGCATCTCTGTGATTCGTGCTCCTTCAATGAAAGCTAGCGCTGGTAAGAAGCGGTGTAGTTCTCCATAGAGATTCATGTCTGCAACGAGTTCGGCGCGATAGGCTTTCAGAGAGCAGCCGTAGTCATGTAGTTTGACCCCAGTGACGCGGCCAATAATCCAGTTGGCGATTTTGGAGGGCAGCAAGCGGGTCAGGGCATCATCTTGACGCTCTTTGCGCCAACCGCTGACTAGGTCATAACCTTCGTAGATCTTGTCGAGCAATCGGGGAATGTCGGCGGGGTCGTTTTGCAAATCACCGTCCATTGTGACGACAATGTTGCCTTGGGCATACTGGAATCCAGCCGCCATCGCTGGGGTTTGACCATAGTTCCGCCGCAGCAGAATAGCCCGTAGGTCGTCGCGCTCCCGTGCCATTGAGCGCAACACTTCCGTTGAACCATCTGACGAGCCATCGTCTACACAGACAATTTCATAATTAATATTTTGATTTCGCACACTGGATGCGATCGCATCGATTAGGTGCGGAATGCTTTCGACTTCGTTGTAGATCGGAACAACGATAGAAATATCGGGCCTCATATGATTAGGAGCCAGCATGCTATTACAACTTGTGTAGGTAGACTTTCCCTATCTACGCATGGAACTTTTGAGTCTGCAAAGGCGAACCTCTGTAAAATTACAGTTCCTTTAAGTCTACCCACTGCCAAATTACATTACTTTTATATGATTGAATTTAATTTTTAGACCAATATCAGAATAATTACAGAGAATTGGGTGCGATCGCGCGTCTCAGATGCTCATCTCAGATGTGGTTATGGGTGTCGTACCCAACCGTTTCACTAGCTGATAGATTGCGTGAGCGCAGCATCCCAATCAGTCAATTTGTGGGGCGATCAATCTGAAGTGTCAGAATCAGATGGTTTGACCAAAAGGTCGGACTTTTGAATTCGATGCGGTGAGATCTGAGATGAAACTCGGGTTGGGCGATCGTTCCAGTACTCGTCAAGATAAATAATGCCAACCCCGCAGATTTCCGACATAATGCTGATAAATCGGTGAAGTGCGATCGCGCCCAGAATTGTACCGATCGGAAACACGGGCTTCAGCAACCAAATCGACAAAGCTTCAAACACGCCAATACCGCCCGGCGCACCCGGCACAATAAACCCAACCAGCCAAGCCAAACTGAAGCTAGCGATCAAAACTGGAATCTGATTAACATTGACCGAATACAGGGATGCAAAGATCAAATAGAACCCCATACCTCGCAATACGATAAAGCCGATCTCACCCAGCAACGGACGCCAAGGATAACGGTGCAGACGAATGAAGTTATCAAAATCACCCTGAATCGGCGATCTCCGCTCTTTTACTCGCTTCAGATAAAAGAGAACATGATTAACAATCTTGGGATGCAGCCCGACTAAAATGGCAACCGAAACTAGATACCATAGGCCAATTTTGCTCGCGTGAATACTAGAAGCAACCAAAAGCGCAGCCGCAGCCATCAACATTGGTTCGAAGAGAACACTCAACATAGATGTTCCCAGCGGAATCCCCGCAGCCTTGGCCGCCGTAATCCGACCGTAAAAATGCCAAACGTTACCCGGAATATATTTCGCTAAATTCGTTTTGACATAAACCGGAACGCTCCACGTTCCCCCCACAAGCTGATTGAAATCTAAGAAGATCCAGCTCCACACCCAGCCTGACCAGATGAGTGCGAACAGCATAACTCCAAACGCTAGGAACAACGCAATCCAACCTGTCCTGCTAATTTCAAGTGCGGTCACCTCTTGCCAGTTTTGATGGAGCGTAGATAGAACAAAGAAAATTGTAAAACCTGCAATAACCCATCGCAGATACGGCTTGGCTTTCGAAATAAGGCGCTTGACGTTTTGAACAGTTGATGGCATGTCGAATTGCTCACATAAAGCTGAGGGGCGGTGTAGCTTATCTAAAGTAGGCTGCTTGCCAGAACGTAGCGATTCACTTGAATCACTTAGTAGAATCCATTCTCCTGCTGAAATTTAAATACTCATTCAACCCAGAATAGCTGAACCCGTTCAGCTCCGTATTGTTCCTAGCCACAATACTGCTGATTTCCATCAATAGGATGCCTACTCACATCTTGCACCTTGCATGTTGAGAACCCGAAGCCGTTAGTTTGCCGTCGCAATGCAGCGGTGAGCTGAACCTTTCTGGATTTTGATACAAGATGTGAGCATACCAAACGCCGCTAGTAATCATATAGACATAGTAGATCAATCAGTTAGTCGCCATTGCCCGTGCACCAGAGGCGTTCGGGCTGAAAACGCTTGACTGTCTGTATTCTCTGATACCACCTGCTTAACCTTCTCTTTACGTCACAGCGATATGATCTCTCCTGTTTGCTTACACGCACATCAATCAATACACCCCGAGACGGAAAAGTAGTATGCTGTCTAAACTTTCTTCTAAGCGTTTTGGCCTATTGGCATCCTCTGTCGCATTGGCTTTTGTAGTTGGTGCCTGTGGCGGAAGCAATCAACAAAATACAGCGACCCCTGATGGCGGCGAAACAGCCGCTAGCCCCACTGATGCTGCTGGCTCTGCCAATACCGATATAACTGGTGAAGTTCTAGTTGACGGCTCTAGCACAGTGTTCCCTATTTCTGAAGCGATGGCTGAGGAGTTTGGTCGCGAGTATCCTGGCGTTAACGTTACAGTCGGTGTTTCAGGCACAGGTGGCGGATTTCAAAAGTTCTGTGCTGGCGAAACCGATATTAGCGGCGCATCTCGACCCATCACCCAAGAAGAAATTGATCTGTGTGCCGAGAATGGCATTGAATATATCGAATTGCCGATCGCGTTTGACGGCCTCTCTGTTGTGGTGAATCCTGCCAACGACTGGGCTGAATGCTTAACGGTTGAAGAGCTACGAACAATGTGGGAGCCATCTGCCCAAGGTACGGTGAACAACTGGAATCAAATTCGGTCTGATTTCCCCGATGCGCCTCTGGGTCTATATGCACCTGGAACCGACTCCGGAACCTATGACTACTTCATGGAAGCTGTCGATACAGGTGGCGAAAGTCGTGGTGATTACACTGCTAGCGAAGATGACAACGTCTTAGTTCAAGGTGTTACAGGCGACAATAATGGTTTAGCCTTTTTTGGTTATGCTTATTATGCAGAGAATGAAGATCGGCTCAAGTTAGTCGAAATTGACAATGGTGATGGTTGTGTAGCACCTAGCCCTGAAACCATTGGAGACGGCAGCTACCAACCTCTATCGCGACCGGAATTTATCTATGTCAAGGCTTCCGTTGCGAAAGATCCAGATGTTCAAGCGTTTGTGAACTATTACATCAGTCCAGATAATAGCTATTTGGTTGATGAAGTTGGGTATGTTAGCTTACCCGACAGCGTTAATGAGAAAGTGCTTGAGCGGTATGCAGAGGCTGAGACTGGCTCTGTATTTGGTGGCGGAACTCCGGTCGGTGTCAAGCTGGACGAAGTTCTCTAGAAATTCTCTAACTGTTGTCTCTAAAACCTATAGTCTTAAAGGGCTGAGTGATTTGTTTTGAGTGACATTGTGCTGACCGATTAAAGCTGTCGGGGGGTCAGCTTTTGAAGCTGACCCTTGTGTTCCTTCAAGATCTTTGAGCTATGACTGGCAATTTAACTCCGTCTGATCCAGACTCGCTCTGGCAACCAAATCGCCGATTGAGTAAGCTTGTCCAGCGACTCGTTATCTGGGTGTTTGGTTTCTTTGCGGTGATTTCCGTATTCACAACGATTGGCATTGTGCTGTCTCTTGTGTTTGAGGCAGTTGAGTTTTTTCAGGATGTTCCTCTTTGGCGGTTTCTGACCGATACAGAATGGACACCGCTATTTTCTAATCCGCAATATGGAATTCTTGTACTTCTAAGTGCTACATTTCTAACCTCTGTGATTGCGATCGCAGTTGCATTACCATTGGGACTACTATCTGCGATTTATCTCAGTGAATATGCCTCTCCTCGCCTGCGGAAATGGTTAAAACCCGCGTTGGAGGTTCTTGCAGGTATCCCAACCGTTGTATATGGCTATTTCGCGCTATTGCTAGTCACGCCTTTTCTCAAGATCTTTATCCCTAACTTATCTGGCTTTAACTCCCTAAGTGCAGGGTTAGTGATGGGAGTGGCGATTACACCACTCATTGCATCGCTGAGTGAAGATGCGATTTATTCTGTGCCTCCAAGTTTGGAACAAGGCGCATACGCCTTGGGCTGCACGAAGCGAGAAACAATATTTGGCGTAATCCTACCAGCAGCTCTGTCTGGAATTGTGGCTTCAGTCATCTTGGCCGTGTCGCGGGCTGTTGGAGAAACCATGATTGTGGCGCTAGCCGCAGGCCAGAATCCCAATTTGACGCTAAATCCGTTTGTATCGGTTATGACCATGACCTCATATATTGTTCAGGTCAGTTTGGGCGATACTCCAGCGGGTTCTATTGCCTACAAGTCAATTTTTGCGGTTGGCATGACCCTATTTTTGATTACGCTGACGTTCAATATTTTTAGTTTCTGGTTTGTCCGTAAGTTTAGGGAGAAGTACGAATGACCTCTAAAAGCCCTGCAAAACTTGAAGCCACCAGTGCATGGAGTCAAATTAGTCGGGAAGATTTTTTAGCTTCTCTCAAACGACGCTATACCACCGACAGCATTTTTAAGGCGATGGCGCTGTTATCCGTCATCGTCTCGTTGGTTGTTTTAGTGATTTTGCTGCTGGACGTTTTTATTGATGGTTTACCTGTTATTGATTGGCAGTTTTTGACCTCTTTTCCATCGCGGCGACCTGCACAGGCTGGACTGGTGTCTGCGCTAGTTGGCACCGTTTGGGTCATGATCTTAGTGGCGCTGGTCACGTTCCCGGTTGGAGTTGGTGCTGGGATTTTTCTAGAGGAGTTTGTTTCTGACACCTGGTTTGCGAAAGCGATTGAAATTAATATCTCTAATCTGGCGGGTGTGCCCTCCATTATTTATGGATTGTTAGGATTGCAGGTCTTTGTACGCTGGTTTTTCCCTCTTACTCAGGGTCGCAGCGTTTTATCGGGGGCATTGACGCTTTCTCTGCTAGTGCTGCCGATTGTGATTATTGCAACTCGTGAGGCGTTGAGAGCGGTGCCGCAAAGTATTCGCCAGGCTGGTTATGCGGTGGGTGCAACTCGCTGGCAAGTCATTCGGGAACATGTTTTCCCACTGGCACTACCTGGCATTTTAACCGGAACGATTTTGGCGCTGTCTCGGGCCATTGGGGAAACAGCTCCACTGATTACGATTGGGGCTTTGACATATATTCCGTTTTTACCGCCGCTTTCCCTTGAAGGTTTACAGAGTCCGTTTACGGTTTTACCAATTCAGATTTATAACTGGGTATCTCGTCCTCAGCAGGATTTTCACAATTTGGCTGCAGGTGGAATTGTTATTTTGTTAGTGGCTCTATTGTCGATGAATGCGATCGCAATTTATCTGCGTAATCGTCTGCAAAAGTAAATTCCATTTTTTGGACGTTAGGGAATATTGAAGTTGGTCATCTCGTCTGAGAATTAAAACGGTTTTCTGTGGCTAGCGTGTTGTTGATACCAGCATGAAGCCTGAAGTACGAGGGACGTTGTTGTTCTAGAAATATAGTTCCTATGATCTCTAATACTGTTGATCAAGTTGTGACTGAAGCTGCCTTAAGGGCTAAAAATGTCAATGTATATTATGGGCCGACTCTAGCCGTTCGTGATGTTACGCTAGATATTCCAAAGCACCAAATCACAGCATTTATTGGCCCATCGGGTTGCGGTAAAAGCACGATTCTGCGTTGTTTTAATCGAACAAACGATTTAATTTCTGGTGCGCGAGTAGAAGGAACAATTACCTTCTATGGTCGAGATATTTATGCCAGAAGCATTGATCCAGTTGAGATTCGACGCCGAATTGGTATGGTGTTCCAAAAACCGAATCCGTTCCCCAAGTCAATCTACGAAAATATTGCGTTTGGGGCGCGAATTAACGGCTATCGGGGCGATATGGATGAGCTGGTGGAGCGTTCACTGCGCGGCGCGGTGCTGTGGGATGAAGTCAAAGATAAGCTGAATGAAAGCGGTCTGGGGCTGTCGGGTGGTCAGCAGCAGCGGTTGTGTATTGCGCGTGCGATCGCAATTGAGCCAGAAGTGATCTTGATGGATGAGCCATGTTCAGCACTCGATCCGATTTCAACCCTCAAGGTTGAAGAACTGATGCAGGATCTGAAGCAGAATTTTACCATTGTGATTGTGACGCACAATATGCAGCAGGCATCTCGGGTATCCGACAAGACGGCTTTCTTTAATGCAGAGGCGACGGAGAAAGGCGGCAAGGTCGGCTATCTGGTCGAATATAGCGATACAGAGACAATCTTTAGCAATCCCAAGGAAGAGCGGACGAGAGATTACGTATCGGGTCGATTTGGCTAAGCTGAGGTTGAATCATCAATAACATAAAAGGCTCCGCACTATGCGGAGCCTTTTATATTGCTACAGTTCGCCAATGTAGTGAGATCAAGTTCGTATGTAATATCAAGTCTGTGTACAAGAACCCACTTTATTTTTTTGAAATGTTTGCTTCGCCAACGTTCCACAAGGAATAAGCAGGGTTCTTAACTGGATGTATATGACTTGACGCAATGGTCTCAGGGGCGAGGTGACTATCCCTGAGCTAACTTCTGCCCAATTTTGGGTTCCGTGCCATCTAGAATGCGCTGAATATTAGTGCGGTGGCGCAGGATGACATATAGCCCCGCTGCGATCGCAAGTAGTAAATACGGAATTGGTTGTCCAGTTGCAAACATCAACGCAACGGCAGTTGTAGCGGCGAGGATTGATCCCAGCGATACGATTCGCCACACGGCTAGGGTCAGAGCGAACACTAGCAAGGCTCCTAACCCGACTGGCCAAGCCATCATGAAAACGACACCGAGACCCGTGGCAACGGATTTACCACCCGTGAAGTTAATCCAAACAGAACGGCTGTGACCTAAAATAGCCATAAGCCCTGCAAGCGTGACGATCCACGGCTGCCAGGATAACCAGTCGGCGGCTCCCGTTGCCCACGGCTCAGAGGCCATCCAGGCACAACCCAGCTTGACGATGAGAATTGCGATCGCGCCTTTGAGAATATCGACGACCAGTACAAAAAGGGCAGGTTTTTTGCCGAGGGTTCTCAGTACGTTGGTTGCACCTGTGCCACCGGAACCATATTGGCGAATGTCAATTCCCTGTAACGCATAACCGACCAAATATCCAGTTGGCGTTGATCCCAGCAGATATGCCAACGCAATTAATACAGCGCTGATGCCGATCCCGACTCCCACAGTAAACCCTCTCTGATTATCCACACTATCAGTCTACAAGGATACAGACTCGAATCAATATCTATGAATCAGGATTTTAGCTGTAGCATCTCCCGCTATGACCTATCTTGTGGCACGGCACTAACAATGTTGCCTTGGCCGCTTCGGGCTGCACTTTAGCCACTGCTATGCTGCTCACGCCGCAGTTGATCCCCAACCTATGTGATCTTCCTATCACACCTCGCGTGGTGGAATGTGGCAGGGCTAGTGTCTGCGATCTCGTTAATGATTCATGTGGGATATACTGTCTAGTCTGTTTGTACCTACTGCCGCCTTGAATCGGTGTTGACTTATATCACTGGAGGCGTAGCAAGCTGAAATGAACCTAAATATCCGTCAAAAAGCCTTTAAAACAAAAGCGACCCGGAGGCCACGCCTATTACGAGCATCCCGTATTGCTGCTACCTTCCGGTCCTGACAAGATTTGGGCGTCGTAATCGCGTGGATCCGAGTCATTTCTACATTAGCATTCTGGCTGACATCTGTGTAGAGGAATTTCGTAAAATCCGAGTAATTGCTCAACTCGGTTAATCTAAGCAAGACTGTGATAACTGATGACAACTGAGGCCACACCCATATCCAGCTTTGGTTTCTTACGCCAGGATCTGTCCCGCTGTGGGGCCTGATGTTGACCGCCCGGAGCAGCACTTGAGCAGAATGGATGAGCATATTCACTGCTGGCTCAAGCTCACCCCTCATCCGGCCCAAGTCGAACGCCGTGACGGGATGTATTCCATCTTGCCAAACGCTCCGTTGCCTCCCGCCCCGATGCGTCTCAGCCTAATCTAATGCATAAATCTGCCCATCAATCAGCAGGCGCGTAATCCCTTTAGCCTGGAGATAATCGCTCGTTTTTTCCAGCATGGTGCCATCGGGTACTTTAATGACGCGCTGATTGCGTCGCGAGAATCGTCGCGCTACGCGGTGATTATCAAAAACGGGCAGCGTCATTTCCTGCACTTCTGCTTCTGGAATTTGTCCTAAATGGCCAAATTCCCGCAGCGGGCGAGTAATCAGTTCGGCAAATCGATCGACAACTAAGTAGCAAGTTCGAGGCAGATCGGCTTCTTCGAAAGGCAGAATCTCGATTAAGATGCGATCGCTAGCTGCGGTTGAGTCTAAAATATCCTCATCAAAATCCTCGTCGTCCTCGTCATCCTCGTCAAAGTCATCATCGAGATCATCAATGTCGTCTAGATCATCATCTAGATCATCATCAAAATCGTCATCATCTTCTTCGTCCAAGTCATCGGCTGTGTAAGACTGAGGCGTATCCAGAACTGGCGAATTGGTTTCCTCAGCCACAGCCAGGGATGCGTCATCTCGAAAAGACGCGTCTAGAAGCTGAAGCTGTTGACCAATTTTTTCCGCCACAGCTTGTTCCGCCTGTGCTCGAACCTTTTCTGATTTGGTTACTGGTCTGGCTGAGCTGCGCTTGCGAGAGCGACGAGCGGCTTCTTCGCTTTGATGAATCAGCTCTGACTGGTCGGGCTGAGTCGCTGCCACAGTTTCAGAATTAGCAGCTACCTCAACCTCATGATCAGCCTCTGTTGATATTGGCTCAGAGAATGTTGACTCAGAGAATGTTGGCTCAGAGAATATCGGTTCAGATATCGGCTCAGATTCAGCTTCAGCCGCTGCTGCTTGACTGGTTCTTGCAGCTTTGGTGATCGGCATCGGCTTACCGCTGTCGGTCTTACCACCAGTCGATGGTTGGCTTGGCTGGCTTGTCGCTGTGCTGTTAGGAGAAGCGGCTGAACCTTTGGCTCGTTTCTGCTGCACCAGCGCATCATACTCGTCTTTTGAGAGCGCGCCTTTGAGAATGCGGCTAATTGTACTGTTGCTGACTCCAAACCGTTCAGACAGTGTCGTAGTCGTCTCTGTCGGTTCCCGATAGAGATCGACAATGGTCTGTTTTTCTGAATCTGAGAGTTTTTTGGGAGCCATGCCACCATTCCCTAGCCGCGCCACTATCTTTCATTATCGCCGCGATTTGTATCGTCGGCCTGTCATTATTGCACAATATCAAATGAATGAAATGAGCAATGAATCAAATTGGCTAGGCGCGCCGACGTCCTCGGCGCGATCGCGTGGATACACCGTACTCTAATACGGCCCCAATCGCAAACAGGACACCGGAAAAGACCCAAAACACCTCTGGCAAACTGCCGCTCTGATAGTTGGGTTGTTCTGCGGCATACAGAAACCACATGTCTGCAATGTAAAGACAAAACGCTGCCGCTGCAATCATTCGCCATGATTGGGAGAAGCGACCGCCCCAAAAGGCTAGCAGCAGAGTTGTTGCAGCCCCCAACAGCGCCACATCCCCAATGATATATAGCAAACCGACAACGCCTTCCAACGGTGAGAGAGCTGCATCTAAGGTGATCACCCATCCCGGTACAGAACTCGGCAGTTCAGCAGTTTCTTCCTCCACCTCTGGTTCGACCACAGTATCCGGTTCTGCATCCGGTGCAACGTCTGGGGCTGGAGTGGTTGCTGCTTCTCCACCTTCAGTTTGAGCAAAGGCTGGCGTTACCCCTGGCGGAGGAGTCAGTTTGGCTGCTTCTCCTGCGGATCCAAACCACAGAAAGATGGCGAGCACAATGCTCAAAACCATTACTGCACCGACAATTAGCCACTGGTAAAGCTCTAGACTAAGTCGTCGGGGCAAAACGGCCTGAATCATTCCCCAGGCCAGGAAGATGTAAGTGGCGATAAAGAAAATATCGGCCAGGGATACGGCGGGATCTTGTAGCCAAATCACTTCCCAGATCCCAAAGATCAAGCTGCCCAAGAAATACGAAGTCATACCGAAACCGATGGCAAGCCATACGCCCCGACCGCTGACAATCTGTGAACTTCGCCAGTTGCGGAAGCATAATACAGCTGCTCCCGCAAACGCGACCATTTCAAAGATGTAGGTGGCAATGGTGTACCAAAGTGGACGGTCGTCTCCACCGGACACACTAAATAGCAAGAAGAATAGGAGCGAAATCACCGCCCATGCGATCGCAGCTGACACCAACTGGGGAACGGAGATGGCTGACTTGGGGTCAGATGACTTACTGGCCACAGGATTCCTCCTCAAAGATCACAATACCCAAACAACAAGCTTTAGCAGATTTGACGTTAGTTTTAGCTGACAGCAAGCGTCGCATACGAGGTCGGATACGGTTCAGAAATTCAATGATTCTTAAGGCTACCATTCATCAGCCAAGTTAGAAGCCAATTTAGATGCATGAGTTAGAATCGCGCCTCACTGCCACAGCTTGCCCGTCGGAGACTGTTTCAACCACTGGATGAACTTCTGCGCGCCATCTCCCGGCAGGTCTTGTAGTGCATCCATCACTCGCTCTGTAAAGGTATCGTTACCAAAATAGGATTTGCCGAGCCGATAGAGTTCCTGCATCAGCGTATTCAGGTGATGCTCTTGCCAGCCTGGAAATAGTTTGCGCTCCAGCGGATCTTCGCTCAGCAGCAGGTTGACCGCGCTGGGTGAATTAACATCTGGAAAGCGCCACTGCAAGAACATCTGAGTCAGCTCGTTCTCAAATCCTTTAGCCTGCTTGGCACCGAGTAAATCTTCTACGTCAAAATAAACAGCTTGCAGCAACAGCAGTCCGGCTTGAATATACAGATCATCAATTTCTTCGTCGTCTTGACCGGAGGTGCTGCCAGCATCTAGACGAACTTTGCCCCAAACGCTGTAGCGTTCAGGTTCTTCTAACAAAACGCAAGCTTTCCCCCGATTATCGGTTAAATCTCGCCAAAATGAGCGGGCATCGTCTTCCTGAGCCGCGTTAAAGACGCTAATCAGGCGAAACGTTTGCCCCTGGTAGTGCAGGATTGGAATGGTCTGGTCTTTTTGAGGATGAGGGATGCTGGATATCTCAACATCCTGTCGTTTAAGAATAAACATGACGCTGCCAGCTGACCCGTACGGAAGCCACAAGTGGCGGACTTGTCTTGCTAACTATTTTTCCCACTAGACATCTGGGAATCGCGACTACATCAGCCAAGTCAATAATTCGTTTGGCATGTGCGATCGCAGTCAGAATCTAGCGGACGACTGAGCAAGTGCATCGAGGATACCGCATTTTGACAGAATTCAGAACAAACCTGTTTGTCTAACTTGCCATTTCTGGTATCGCTCACACAGGCACCTGCTGAGTATGACCATAAATCACCATAAATCAATAATATAAGGTCTGGGGTAAAGCGAGTGGTGAAAGGGGGCCGAGGGAGCAGGGGCGAATGGCGTTTGTCCTTTAACGTCATGTCAATGATTTTCGATATTTCCCTGAACAGCACAAACCCTTCCTACACTCGATTTAATGCAGGTGTGAGTTAGCTAAACCTGTTTTTTGTTGATTGATTCGGGCTGTTGTTGAGGGTCACGCGACTGATGAACCACAACGCGGGGCAAGCGATGCTTGAAGCCGCAGAGAATTTCCCAGGAAATTGTTCCGAGCTGATTGGCCCAATCTTCTGGCGTAATGCATTCCTGGTCGCTTTGGCCTAGCAGTGTCACGACTTCCCCCTCCTGCAAATCGGGGATGGCGCTCACGTCTACCATGAGCTGATCCATCGTCACCGCTCCAATTTGTGGCAATCGCTGCCCCCGAATTAGCACCTGAAGCTGATTCGATAAATTGCGCGGGACACCATCGGCATAGCCAATTCCAACAACCGCAATTCGCATGGCTTGTTGAGCAATGTAGCGATGGCCATAGCTGACTCCTGTCCCCGCAGCAATGGTCTTCACCTGGGTAATGCGGGCTTTTACCTGCAGGGCAGGCTGAAGCTGAACGGTTGAGGCTAGATGAGGCGCAGGATAGAGGCCGTAGGTGGCTAGTCCGACCCGTACCATATCGTAGTGGAGGTTTGGATCAGCCAAGGTGGCGGCTGAATTAGCAATATGTAACCGGGGCGGCGCGTAGTTGAGCTGATTCTGCAACTGTGCGATCGCAGCTTGATAGCGCTGATGCTGACGCTGCATGACAGTCGCATCGGGATCATCGGCTGTGGCCAGATGAGAATAAATGCTGGCAATTTGCAATTGGGGCAGGCGCTGCACAAACTGGACGAACTCCACCGCTTGATCCCAGTTGGTGCCCAATCGCGACATGCCCGTATCTAGCTTCAGGTGCACGGGTAACGGCTGCTGCCAGGAATCGGCTTGTAGAGTTTCGGCAAACACTAGCGCCTGCTTCGGTGTACCAATTGTGGGCTGAAGTTGCCAGTGAGCCATCGCTCGAATTTGTGCGGGCATATTGGTCGCGCCCAGCATCAAGATTGGCGCTTGGATACCCGCTTCCCGCAGTTCAATGCCTTCGGGTACCGTTGCTACACCTAGCCAGGTTGCCCCAGCAGCCAGCGCTGTTTTGGCAACGGTAACCGCACCGTGACCGTAAGCATCGGCTTTGACAACGGCCATCAGATCGGTTTGCGATCGCAATAATGCTTTCAGCGCCTTCACATTGTGTTGAATCGCCGCCACATTAATTTCTATCCAAGCTCGTTCCTGCCGCATCGACATCAAACTTGGGGTTTGCTCCCAACTCAGCATCCCTAGCGCACTCCTTCGTTACACACCACACACCACACGCAAGATTAAGTCCGTGTGTAAGAACCCTACTTAATTTTTTGCGAAATGCTGGCTTAGCCAGCATTTCGCAAAAAATAAGTAATGGGTTTTCAACCGGATTTCATATAACCATTCAGGACGAGAGATTGACCTCATCCTAAAACCACTTAACATCACACGAATCCAGCTTCAGGATGTTTCTCCTGCGTTATCTTTCACACCACAATTCAGAAGGAGAACTTAATCCGCCGCTTCGCGGCGGGTAAGTTCCTGCTTCAGGGTTTATAGCGATAGCCATTTTGGTTAGGACGTTTTTGTGGGGGGGGGAAGACAAGCAACAAAAAAAACCCCGTTCTCCCCCCACCTGCCCCAACCACGAGCTTTTCCCATGTCCAACGGGAAAAATCCCC
>CBKWJC010000052.1:0-47783 GCA_966674685.1 uncultured bacterium | reverse complement strand
CCTGCTCATGCTCCTGATTCCAATTCTATCGGCTCAATTTCCGATAAGGTTTATTAGAGAAGGATATACTGTTTACCACAAATAGTTGGGTTATGGACTGTAGGAAGCCACCACTATGGCTCTATCTGAAGCTCAAACTCGCCAAAAATATATTGACAGTCAGCTTGTAGAAGCTAACTTATTTTCTTATTATATAAGGCTTTCAGAGAATAAGTTTGAGTCTTATACCAGTTTTATACCGGTTTTCGGCTTGATAAAGTTTTCTTTTGTCTATGGTGAATACTTGGTTCCGACCCAGACGAAGATGGGTTGGTAGACTTCGAATATGCTGCATTAACACTCTAATCGTCGAGTCGCCTATGAATGATGAAATCCTAGCCGAGCAACTCAGAAAAACGGGCAACCTGATGGACTTGCTCAATGATGAGGCTTGGGTCCGGCAAGCAGATGCCGAGAATGCCAGCGATGAAGGAATTGTTGAGGCGGGGCTAGGGTTAAAGCCTTATGTCGAGATGCTTAAATGTGCCTCGCCAGACGCGTTGCGGTTACAGCGGTGGTATGTACAAGTGTTATCTATCTTGCTACCCGAGCTGAAGAAGTGGTTAGAGTCGTGGCAGCTAGGACGGAGTTTCGAGGCTGTATATATGGAAGCGCAAAGACGCTTATACGGCTACCTGAGCCATCTCACACCCGAACAAACGGTTTGGATTGAGGCACTGTTAGCAGAGGAAAAACATGCATTACCCAGTGAGCAAAAGGTCATTCGAGCGCAAGTAATTTCTATACTCACTCAGATATTTACTTCCGAGGACTGGCAAGCGATCGCAACTGTTGCTGCTCAAACGATGGCCAACGACATTTTACAGATGGGGCCAGGAGCGGCGGTTCCCATTGTCACTCTTTAAGCTCAGGTTCTAAATACAGAGCAAAAGTTGAAGAGCCTCTGAAAACTAGGCTGCCAATTGTCAATCCTGAATAGATTCTTGACCCTTTCGCTATGCCGCTTTTTGCTTGGCTGTAAGGCTTTGGCTCTGAAGTTGCTCAAGGGTAAAAGCTAAATGAGCATGTTCAATATCAGCTTGCCGCAAGCACGAGATTGAACCTATAGGATCGGATGGGTATTCCTCAGCAATTAAGATTAAACAAAGAACCTGTTGCTCGACCTGTTTGGTAAGTTGGCAGATGGTTTGATACTGGTAATGTAATGCGACGAGGCTCTTTTGCCCTATAGCCGATTCAATCTGCTGCTTGAATTGCTGTACGCGTTTTTG
Organism: uncultured bacterium; assembly: GCA_966674685.1. Taxonomy (GTDB): domain Bacteria; phylum Cyanobacteriota; class Cyanobacteriia; order Phormidesmidales; family Phormidesmidaceae; genus Thainema. Next base: position 46,512 of record CBKWJC010000052.1, on the reverse strand, counting down.
AATTCGCTTGAGCTGGCGAATTTGATAGCTAATCGCGGCTGGAGGTGCGGGTAAGTGCAGCTCAACCGATTCGTGAATTTGCCCGAGCTCTACTATGAGTTCCTGAATCACGGTCTGAGTTCGAGTTGCCGGAAGTTTGAAGAATCCTAGTTTAAGGAGTTCGAGCTGTCTAATGGTCAACATAGTTAAATGATGGAAAGTACTGTAGGTGCTATTGTTTAATCATTCAAAAGCTTTGAATTAGCAGGTGACAAGCACCTGTCACCTGCTAACTAATTGCACTAGGAGAAGGTTGTGAAGTTGGAACTAGTAAGTGTATCTGCTTGGACATCAACCAGCGTGGCCAGTACTTCTCCAGTGGTGGTGAAGCTGATTAACGTATCGTTAATCAGGTCACCAATTCCTTGCGTAATACTTAGTTGGTCAACGGTTAGACCGTCCGCCAATCCAAAGACATCTTGATGAATATTGAAATCTAGGATGGTGTCTAGACCTTGGTTGAATGCCATAACGAAAGTGTCTGAACCTTCGCCGCCTGATAGCGTATCTTGACCCATACCACCGTTAATCAAGTCATCATCATCTTCGCCATAGAGGACATCATCACCGGAAAATCCCGTCAGGATATCGGCATCATTGCCACCGCGCAGAGAGTCATTACCGCTGCCGCCGTCGAGGGTATCCCGACCATTGCCGCCATAGAGCGAGTCATCTCCCTCTTGACCAAATAGCTCATCATGACCACCATCGCCTTCGATGCGATCGCGACCGGATTGACCGTAGAGGATATCGGCATTGTCACCACCGCTGAGCGTGTCATCGCCGGAACCACCAGCAAGAACGTCTTCTCCCCGCGCGCCGTACAGTTCATCATTACCGGCATCACCCGTAAGCGTGTCATCGCCAGTGCCGCCATCGAGGAAATCATCACCCATGCCACCTTCTAGGATGTCGTAGTCTTTGTCACCATAGAGGGTGTCATTACCAGAACCGCCAATCAGCGTGTCATCTTCCGAGCCACCTTCGATGTAGTCATGGCCGGAGCCACCATCAAGAACATCGTGACCCGATTGACCAGTAAGATGATCGTTGCCAGAACCGCCATCTAACTGATCGTTTCCATCTCCACCATTAAGGATGTCATCTCCGGCTCCACCATCAAGGCTGTCATCTCCGCTGTTGCCTTCTAGATGATCATCTCCAGCATCACCTGTTAAGCTGTCATCGTTAGAGCCACCCTTGAGAGTGTCATCGCCAGCGCCACCGAGTAGCGTATCGCGACCGTCATCGCCTTTTATCTGGTCGTTGCCAGCGCCACCATCAAGATAGTCTCGTCCGTAGCTACCATCTAGCGTGTCGTTCCCAGCCTGACCATAGAGAACATCATCGCCATCTTCACCTTTAAGGATGTCATCTCCGCGACCGCCATCAAGCAGATCATCTTCTGTGCCACCTTCTAGGTAGTCATGTCCGTCATAACCGTAGAGGGTATCTTCATCGGCACCACCTTTAAGCGAATCATTGCCATATCCGCCATCCAGGCTATCGGCTCCATCTTCGCCATAGAGGCTATCGTCACCGAGGCCACCTTCTAGGAGGTCATCGTCATTACCACCCTTGAGGGAGTCATCACCATCACCACCTTGCAGCGTGTCTTGATCGGCTCCACCGTAGAGCGAATCGTTATCTTTACCGCCACAGAGATAGTCATCACCGTCATCACCTTCCAGGTGATCCTCACCGGCATCACCGGAAATTATATCATCACCCTCGCCACCATCGAGCGTGTCATTGCCATCGCCACCGGCAATTTGGTCATTGCCAGCTTTGCCTTTGATGTTGTCATCCCCATCGTTGCCAATCAGGATGTTAGCTTGTTCATCTCCTCGGATGGTGTCGTTTTCGTCAGAACCAATGACGTTTTCGATGCTAATTAGTCGGTCATGATCGTTGTAACCATCGGTGGCGCGACCTTTTTCGAGATCAACATGGACTCCATCTGGATCCCAGTGGTAGCTTGCGGTATCACTTCCAGCACCGCCATCCAGGGTATCGTCGCCAGCATGACCGGCTATGAAGTCGTCGCCATCTAGTGTCCGAATCCAGTTATCAGAGCTGTTGCCCATCACCACATCATCATGGTTAGAAGCGATGATGTTTTCGATATTGAGTAGCGTATCGCTAGAGTCTAGCTCGTCATAGACTTCGCCGGGATTAAGCGCAAATTCAGGTTCTGGATTGGTAATCTGCTGATCACAGCCATCGCAGTGATCATAGTTGTGATGCTCGTAGCTATTCTCGTCATCTAGGTTGATCCGGACACCGACTGATGAGGTTTCAAAGCTGACTTCGTCTATGCCATCACCCCCATCGATCAGGTCGTTACCATCCCCTCCATCAAGAAAGTCGTCTCCATCACCACCGTAGAGCTCGTCATCACCAGTGCCGCCGAGAACGGTATCGTCTCCATCACCGGCATCGAGGATGTCATCACCAGCACCACCATCGAGAACATCATCGCCAGCTTCGCTGTAGATTTCGTCGTTGCCTTCATTACCGTTTAAGGTGTCGTTGCCGGTACCGCCTGTGACGACATCATCACCGGATCCGGCATTGATTAGGTCATGGTCAGCTCCGCCATCTAGGTAGTCACTGCCAGCACCACCGTCAATCTGGTCGTTGCCGTCACCGCCTGTGGCTTCGTCATCTCCGGCACCTGCATCTAAGATGTCGTCGCCATCGCCACCATCAAGATAGTCATCTCCAGATGCGGCATTGAGGGTGTCGTTACCATCTCCGCCATCAAGGATATCGTTGCCGATGCCGCTATTGAGAACATCATTGCCATCCTGACCATAGAGTTCATCATCGCCTTCAGCACCGTCTAGTTGGTCATCGCCGCGACCGCCATCGAGGGTATCGCTACCTGTGCGACCGAACAATTGGTCATTGTCATCACCACCATCAAGATAGTCACTGCCGATATCACCATCAAGATAGTCATCACCGGCTGAGCCAAAGAGGAAATCATCACCGGCTTCGCCATAGACCTCATCGTCGCCAGAGCCGCCATCAAGAGTATCTTCGCCATCCCGACCATAGATCAGGTCAGCATCATCGCCACCATCGGCAGAGTCATTACCGGCACCCGCGTCAATGAAATCTTCACCCGCTGAACCGAATAGGTCATCATGGCCGACTTCGCCGTAGATTTCATCGTTATCTGCACCACCATCGAGAGTATCATCGCCTTCTTGACCGTAGATGAGGTCAGCATCGTCACCGCCATCGGCAAAGTCGTTACCAATCCCGCCCTCAATTAAGTCTTCACCACCAGACCCAAACAGGCTGTCGTCGTTCTCTTCGCCGTAGATTTTATCGTTACCTGCTCCACCATCTAGAGTATCGTTGCCGGTACGACCGTAAAGCTCGTCAGCATCGTCGCCACCATCAGCGATATCATTGCCAGTGCCAGCATCAATGAAGTCTTCACCTGTGGCTCCCTGGATGACATCATTGCCTTCTTCACCATAGATGAAGTCGCCCTCTGAGCCGCCATCTAGCGTGTCATTGCCAGTATTGCCATAGAGGTAATCAATCCCTTCGTTACCATAGAGTTCATCATTGTCGGTGCCGCCATCTAGTGTGTCTTGACCTAAGCCGCCGTTTAGTTCGTCATCACCTTCATTGCCGTAAAGCAGATCATTTTCAGAGCCACCATCTAGGAAATCGTTACCTGCATTTCCTTCAATCGTGTCTTCACCAGATTCGCCATAGAGAACATCGTTTTCACCTTGACCATAAATGGTGTCGTTTTCAGTTCCACCCCAAACGGTGTCATTACCTGCGCCACCTTCGAGGAGATCATTACCAGCATCGCCCCAAATGCGATCGTTGCCATAACCGCTGTCACCTCGAACCCAATCGTCGCCACCTCCGGCATGGATATCATCATCACCATCACCACCGCGAATGAAGTCATTGTCTCCAATATCAGCAATGCCAACTAGGTCACCCCAGATAACGTCAATTCCTTGGTTGCCGAACAAGCTGTCTTGACCCAAACCGCCGACAATTGTGTCGTTGCCACGCTCACCGTAGAGGGTATCGTTGCCATCGGCACCTGAGACGTAGTCGTTGCCTTTGCCAGCAGTTACGATATTGGCAGCAGCATCACCGATAACGGTGTCATCGAAGTCAGAACCAACGACATTCTCAAACCCATAGATATGATCATGCTCATGAGTTGCTAGGAACTCATTAGTAGCTTGAGTGAAATCAAAAGGTAGACTGCCGTGTCTTCCTTTAATCGTTAAGTTGGTTCCTAAATTGACATGTACTGAGCGAGGTGTATTGCTGTAGCTAAGAGTGTCAAAGCCATCCCCACCGTATAGATAATCCTTCCCGGCACTGCCAATAACAACATCATCACCACCCAAGGCTCGGATAGTATTATTCCTGTCGTTGCCAATCAGAATGTCGTCAATAAAACCTGCGATGCCATATTGATCTAATTTAGTAATGGGTTGGAAGTCCAATTCTGTTCCTAGAATGGATTCCATGTTGCGTAGGGTATCAACATACCCAAACCCATCAAAAGCTTGACCCGCACCAATGCTATAGTCTGGCTCTAGATTGAGGAAGTACTCTTCAGGGTTTTCAGGGCTGACTTCGCGATCAAAGAGCGCATTGCGATCGTGGTTGAAGCCTCTAGTTTCATCGATGTTGACTACTACAGGATTGGGAGACCAACGGTAATCAACGGTGTCACCATCTGCTCCACCATCCATGTAGTCATTACCTGATCCACCATCAAACCAGTCAGCACCTGTTTCACCATAGAGAGTGTCGTTGCCAATTCCACCACCAAAAGTGTCATCGTCAATTCCACCCATCATGGAGTCATCGCCAGAACCACCGTAGAGGTAGTCATTGCCTGCATCTCCATAAACAGTGTCATTACCCGCCTGTCCATAGAGATAGTCAGTATCATCCCCGCCATGTAAGGTATCTTGCTCTGTTCCACCTTCTAAGGTGTCAACGCCTGCATCACCCCAGAGTTCATCATTGCCATCATTGCCGTAAAGCAGATCATTATCGGCACCACCGTGGAGTTCATCGTTTTCGTCACCGCCGTGAAGGGTGTCCTCCCCCTCATTACCCCACAGGGTGTCTTGGCCTTCATCGCCCCAGATTTCGTCGTTATCTAATCCACCGTGGAGTTCATCTGCGCCAGTGCTGCCCACTAATTCATCGTCACCCGCATCGCCCCAGAGAACGTCATTGTCGGCATCACCAAAGAGATAGTCTCGGCCTTCACCGCCGTGGAGCGTGTCGTCACCTGTACCGCCATGCAATTCATCAGTGCCATCGTCGCCCCAGAGTTCATCATTGTCGTCATCCCCGTAAAGGACGTCATCATTGTTGCCCCCGGAGAGAAGATCATCGCCACCCCCACCATGCAAAGTATCCTTACCATCTTCACCCATAAAGTGGTCGGCATCAGCACCACCTTCCATCAAGTCTGGTTTGGGTGAGCCAAGGATGGTCTCCACGTTCATGACAGTGTCAATATGACCATAGCCATCTTGAATTTTATAGACGTCTACACCGGCATAGTTGACAGCCTTCACTGTAATATCATCGTTACTCAAAGAATAATCAGCTATGTCAGTACCTTCTCCACCATCTAGGAGGTCATATCCTGACTCGCCATAGAGGCGATCGTCGCCTTTCCCACCTTGAATTACATCGTTTCTCTCGCCGCCGTAAAGTCTATCCCGCACATCAGTTCCAATAATCCAATCATCTTCGTCGTCACCAATAAATAAATTGAATTGACCAAGCAAAGAAGGATCTGCTGGAGAAGCATTTGGACTGTCAAGCGGTTCATCAGGAAAATAATATCCTTGAGGATGAAGGTCATAGATCAAATCAACAAAATTATCCTGAAAGTTAATTCCTTCAGTATAAACACTTAGATCAATATAAGTTTCAGCCTTGGTATCAAAGGCAAATCTCAAAAGTTGATAAAACTTCGTCAGCCAGTTATCAGGTCCTAAAGAAACAGCCAAAATGTTATCAGCAAGTGGATCAAATTGTAGCAGTGTAAATGGATCATCATCGTTCTGAATAAAAGAGCCATACACCAAGGTATTATTCTGTTGTGCTTGATACAACAGATTTAAATAATCTGAGTAGTCAAAGCTTTCTAACCAAGGAGAGCTGTTGCTATCATCCTGAGAGAGTAACGCATGGATATAGCTAGTGGTAGAGCCTAGACCAAAAACCCTTATTTGTTCAGCTTGATTTTCATAATTCATGTCTATCAGAGCATCTTCAATAAAGAAGTTCCCCTGGTTATGGCCGATCAATATCGTGGAGTTGTCGTCTGATAAATTCAGCCATTTCTGCGATTCTGAAACCAGTGAATTACTGATACTCGTACTGTAAGAGGTGTCTACTCCTCGATACATGTACTGACCAAGCAATTCTTTTCCGTCATCAGTAAATAACTCCAGAAAAACACCTAGCGTGGCAACGTCTACTACATTGGAAATAAACTCGAAAGCTCTTGCCAGAGTCTCTCCATTTTCTATGGAGCCATAAGGATCATCCCACAATGTTTCCAGTAATTGCCATGTTGACTTCACAATTCCAGGCAAAGCATCATATGCATCTTTAGGATTCTCAAAGCCCTCTAGAACAGCTCCAGGATTTTTTATTAGCTCCGCCATTTGTTCTGATATATAGACAAAAGCAGTTTCGAAGCTAGATGTAAAAATACTTTTAAGGGTTTGATTTTTAAGTCCATCAACCCAATAATACAAAGCATTGACATTTAAGTTACTAGCCTTGAAATTATCTATATATTTACCAACTGCGAAGTTTAATAGCCAAGAGAGTCCAACGTCAACCAACTGATCTCTCATTGTTGTGGCCCAGCTTCCAGTCCAGTCAGACTCATTGTAGTAACTGGTGAATTCGATGCTACCTTGATACGTGTTTTCAAATATTTTTATTTTATTGTTTCCAGCGAGATTTAATTTCTTATCAATATTTTTCACTTGTTGATCATATTCAGATGAAGAGATCCAAAAACCATTAACGTAGGCAACTTTTGATTTTCCACCATCTTGCACAAGTTGATCCCAAACTGATGAGAAATTAGATTCAACATTCGAATTTTGATTCGAAGCTTCTGCTGCTTGAGTTTGGCTATTGGGAATAGACATGGTAAATCTCCCTAACTTGGATGGAATAATGGATAAATGAAGTAGAGTATTCGAACTATTGATTAAGCACTGAGGTGCGCTAATTGCTTAGACAAGCATTGAGCTAAATCAAATCTGGTCAGAGACATTTCTCTAGCTTTAGAGCGCATTAATGCCGTCTGGGTAGGACAAGAAAAGACCGTCTTGATCTGAGTGGTTATGTCTTCCGGAGAAAGAAAATCTGTGAGTAGCCCGTGCATATCGTCAGTGATGACTTCCTCAACTGGCGCAGTACGAGATCCAACCACAGCACATCCCGTCGCCATCGCCTCCAACATCGACCACGACAAAACAAACGGTCGCGTCAAATAAACATGTACAGAAGATGCTTGTAAAACCTGCAAATATTGGTTGTAAGGTAACAACCCCGTGAAGTGAATTCGCGATAAATCCAAATCCAATTCCTCCAATGCTTTTTGTTTGTAAGTTCGGCCATCCGGCAGTGGTTTGCCATAAGCAACCCGGTCTTCTCCCACAATCACCGCATGACAATTTGGTCGCCGCTGCTGCAACAGCGCCAACGCCTCCATAAACTGCGGAAAACCTCGATAGGGTTCCATCCCCCGTGCCACATACGTGACTAACTCATCCACATGGGATAAATCCAAACCAATCGACGGCAGCACCAACTTTGCTCCCGGATTAGGCCGGAAATAATCCGTATCAATGCCGTCATGAATCACCGTCAACTTCGACTGAAACTCTGGTGGGAACTGCTGATACTGCCACTGAGTCGGCGTAATGCCCTTATCGCAAGCTTCTAAGTCCAGCAAAATTGGCGTATTCTTCACCCGAATCCGCGCCTCATCATCCGCCGTCAGCGGATCAGCCGGATCAAAATCAGCATCACTTCCATGAGCGCGATAAAACCACTCAAAGTAGCCGATATAAGTCGCCTTTGGGAAAATATCCTTGATGAACATCCCTGAGCCCCAACCCGAGTGGGCATACACCACATGAGGATAAAACCCGTCTGCCTTGAGCTGCTGCGCCATCCGATAAACCGCTTGCCCCTGCAAGACAGCGTTTTCCAATGGCCGCACATAGCGATGAGTCGCTGGGTCAGCCTGCCGAGTTGTTTTGTAGTAAGCCTTTCTTACTCCGGGCAACCTGCCTTCCTGACGCATCGTGCCAAACACCACTTCGTGATTGGGGTCTTTGGCTAGAGCTGCTGCTAAATGGCGAAACTGAGCTGGAAAATTGGGGTGCAAAAATAGAATCTTCATAGCGTTGAAGACCCAACTAGAGAATAGTGGGAGTTGAAAATCTGTCGATTGAGTGCGTCAACTACAGTGGTTACAGTTGCGATCGCACTTTATGCCTATTGATGAGAAATAATTTGAAGAAGCTTTTGTCGTAGCGTTCCAGCACAGAATCAATTTATTGGTGAGCAAAGCACTGCTGAATACATGCTTTACATCAGCTTCAAATATATATCCGTAGTTACACGGCCAGTTTATGCAGATGAAGAGAAAGTTTTTGAGGGAAAACACTGATCAAAGCGAAAACACGGAAGCGGCTGGGTTTAGGGTGAGTTGCGATCGCAATTCCAACTTTCAACTACTGTAACTTAGCCTTTGAGATTTTTTAATGAGATTGCAGCTAAGCCGATCAATCCAATCAGGAGAGAAGGTTCTGGGACTTCTTATTAATCTGATTCTGTAAGGGCAGTCATCGAAAATTTGGCTACGGGTTTATCAAACTTGAGCCAGACTGCTCAGCTCATAGAACCTAAGGATCTATGAGCTGAGTAATCCTATAACATCAAAGATAATACATTTCGACAAATAAGCTGTACAAAGTTCACCCTACTGCAATACCTAAGCCTTGAAATACATAGATTTCAAGCTTAGATCTTATGCTCTAAATATCTACTAGGGTTTAGTACAGCGTTTTTTGATAAACTTGAGTCCAAGCACAACAACTGCGGACAAACCTAGTAAGAGTGAAGGCTCTTGAACTGTCGTTGTGGCTGGAAGAGATTCTACTGACATTACGTCTTGTTCTTTCAGATGAAACACATGATGTTGATATGTAGATAAGCAATCTGCCTTTGAACGATAGTCATTCGAACAGCTATCTGTTTGAAGGGTTTGATTTGAAATAGCGTTATCTGAGCGATTATCAAAGCTTTCTATATCAGAAATATTGAAGTCTAAAATCCAAAATTCTTGCGAGGCAAGAAGAGCAGTATTTTCAATTTTGTCACCACCACTTATTAAAGTTTTTCTTGGAGGTCTTCCTGTACTTCTAAAATTAGAGTGATGCGTAAGTAGATTAGCATCAATTGAAATAGAATTAGATACTTCTTCAGAAAAAGCATCATTATTTGTTAGCGAGAATGAGCTTGCAGGAGAACTGCTACAGCCTATGAAAAAAAACCACATCCCCAAACCGCTCAAAATAATTCTTAATGAGATATTACTTTTGTGATAAATCATTGTAACTAATATTTATTTATACTGTATTTGCAACAGAATCTTGATCTTCTGGTATCTAGATGTTCAAGTGGCTATATTGAGACTGAGTAGCGATTTATATACTTTTCATGTGAAACTCAGTGTATTTATGCAGAGTAGCAAAAATCACTCTAAAACCACCAGTAAAGTTAGACCCCGTCGTCCCAAGACAGCGACTACTGTGCCTGTACAGATATAGGCTTGCAAATCAGCTTCAGCAACTTGGGCAAACCAGTATGTTGATCGCCAGTAGACTCGCCCAGGTTTATGAGGTGCGATCTCAGCTACCACAACGGCAAGATCCGATGTATCGACTTCGCTCAGCCATTGCACGGGTTGAGGATCAAACAATGAAGACATTCGTAGCTGCCTCCTAACTTCTGAATCAGTCTTGAAATATGTATTCGAGATTTCTAAAGAGATTAATGTGTTGTCTCAAATTGCAAGGCTGAGAACACATAGCTCTCTCAGTTCAAAGCAGAAGCTATTCATACTTTTATTATTTCTGTCAATTTCCTCGTTCAAATTATGCAATTGGCTCATTTGATGAGATCGCAATCTTTTAATAGTTTTTACAGATTGCAGCAAAAAGCTCAAAGCTTCTTATGTATTATCTTGCTGGCTTTGTTTCAGTGACTTATGAGGATTGACTACGTTGCATAAAATCTCTGATCAGTATCTGAGTATGAGTATGTGAGCCGATGATGCTAGCAGGGAAATATAGATCTACTGGGATCTACTTCGTATGTTTGTGAGATAGCACATGTCAATCAGGATTGGAACGTCAAGCACTCGAATATGCAGGAGTTATTTGCAGAAAAGGCTATGGGTTGGGATATTAGGCTTTACCCTTACAGGATTGGGTTCAGCTCAACCCGCGATCGCACAGTCCTCCATTGAAGATTCGATGCCATTCGGCAATATTCGATTCGAAATCAATAATGAGGTTAACCCTGCAGGTGGAACTCAAAATGATTGCTCTGCTGATCTATTAACAGAACCTGAGATTAAGGGGTATCGGTTTACAGGAAATCAAGCTTTTGATGAGGCAACGTTACAGTCAGTTATTCCAGAAGAAATTCAACAAGATAATCAGTTTACTTATGCTAATTGGGCGAATTTAACAACGGCCATTAATCAGTTTTATCTAGACCAAAATTATCTTGTTCTTACAGTACAGTGTGATGGAATTGATCCAGATGGTTATGCGATCGCACATGTGGTTGAACATCGAATCACCGAGGTTCAGATTGAAAGCAATGGTGTGTTGCGGGATAGCTATGTGCGATCTCGCTTGGCATCAGCAGTGGATGGAGCGGTTAATGTGGAGGAGTTATCGACTTCTCTACAGCTATTGAATAATGATTCGTTGATTGAAAAAGTTGATGCTCGGCTAGAGCCAGGATTACGACCTTGGGAAAATATTCTCTATGTTGAAGTGGATGTCGCACAGCCGTTTCAGTTATCGGCTTCTGTTGATAACAGTCGTTCGCCGAGTATCGGCAGCATACAGCGTGGCGTACAAGCCAGACATAGGAATTCGCTGGGGCTGGGTGATGAGTTGAGTGTAGGATATCGCAATACAGACGGCAGCGATACTTTGGAGGCGAGCTATACTCTACCCATTAATCCGCGTAATGGCACGATTAGTCTGCAATACACGACGACATCTAGCTCTATTATTGAAGGGGATTTTACGGTCTTAGATATCCAGTCAGAATCTCAATATTATGATTTGACGTTTCGCCAACCGTTGACGCAGACGCTAAGTGAAGAGTTTGCATTGGGGCTAACCCTTTCTCATCGTCGTAGCCGCAGTGAGTTTTTGGAAGCTCTCTTGGGGGAACCTGTGCCGTTTCCGTCTACGGGAGCTGATGCAGAAGGTCGCACTCGCGTTACAGCACTGCGCTTTTTTCAGGAATGGACACAACGCAGTGACCAACATGTACTGGCCTTAAGATCGCAGTTTAATGTTGGTTTGGATCTGTTCGATGCCACTATTAATGAAAACGCACCAGATAGCCATTTTCTAAGCTGGCAGGGACAGGCTCAATGGGTGCGGTTGCTGGGGGATGATGCACTATTTCTGGTTCGGGGTGGTGCTCAACTCAGCGATCGTCCGCTAGTACCAATCGAACAATTTGCATTTGGAGGATTAGGAACGGTTCGAGGATATCGGCAGGATTCGGTGGTGGCAGACAGTGGAGTGTTTGCGAGCGCGGAAGTTTGGATACCTGTCTTACGGATTTCGGAGTGGGATGGTGTGTTACAAATAACACCATTTATTGATTTTGGTGCTGGGTGGAACAGCAGCGATTTTGAATTGGATGCGCCGACTTTGACCTCTTTGGGACTTGGGCTGCAATGGCGATCGCCCAATGTGAATGCACGGCTTGATTATGGCATTCCGCTGATTGACGTTGATCGCTCAGGAAGCACGCTGCAAGAGGAAGGATTTCACTTTTCAATGCAGTTTGACTTGTTTTGAGAATACTGTTACGGGATAAACCTTGTATAAATTTTTAGTGAAATTCTGATTTTCTGCATAAAAGCACTTGATTCTAGGTGAAATAGCAGTAACACTTATGAGAAGTCTAAGTGTTATTACTGTCGTCATCTACCAAGTTAAGTTGCTATGGATACAAGCTTATTGCGAACTGCTTCATTGACTGGATTTGCTGCACTGACACTATCAATCGGATTAGCACCCGATAAGGCATCAGCATTTAGTCTGACCAACTCAAATACAGACTTCTCATCAGTTCTGTCTAGTGTAGATGGTTGGCAGTATGGATACTTCGATGAAAACCAGGGGTTTCAGCAATTTACCAACTTTTCAGAGGAACAAAATGGTTGGATAGGGGCCGAAGGTATTCATACTGCGGATGGGGGTAGATTATCTGCTGACTCAGATATTTCGTTAGTACGTCGCTGGAATAGTAATTTTAACGGCAACTTAGACATAAGTATTGATTTCGACCAAATTTTAGGTACAGAAGTTGAAGCTTCTTCAACTTTTAAGCTGCTTCATAATGGAGAGCTTCAAACATTGGAGATGACAAATACAGGAGAAATAGATGGTGGTACTTACAGCTTCAATTTAGATGTAACAGAAGACTCAGTGCTAGATTTTCTGATTGCACCTCAAACCCAGGAAAATATTTTTAAGTTAGAGGTTGATCTCAAAGTTCCTCCAGGAATCCTATTTGCGGAATATGAGGACTGGGAGATGATTGCTGATGATCGCTTAGCTTGTATCGTAGGCGACTGCACAGTTGCACCTGAACTAGATGAACAATCGTTCCAGGATATTCATGCAACTCTAGGAGGAAATACTGGTTCTCTTGGAACCCCTACGTCAGATATTAACGAGTTCACTTATATTTCACCTAATGGAAAATCTCACAAAGTTTGGCAGCAAGACTTTGCAACAGGTAGTATTATTCAATCTCATTATGGAACATTTCCAGTAATGGGAGATATTGGAGCAGGTTTCTACGGAGAGGGTTCCTACGGAGAAACACCTTATGGAGGCTATGAAGGCTATGAAGATGTATCTAGCAGCATACATCAGCTAGGTGTTCCTCTCACAGGTGAAATCGGTCTAGGCGATGGTGTTCTCGTTCAATATTTTGATAGAGGGAGAATAATACATGACCATTATGGTCGATTGCGAAATCCTATAACAGGGCAGCAGGTTGGCTTACTAATACAACATAATCAAGCTGGATTGCCTTCTAATATGCATTTAAGCCAAGATCCTCTAAATCGTGGAATCGGTATTTTGTCTTCAGACAAAGTAGGTTGTCGTTCAGGAGCTTGTAATATTCCCTACGATGTTGATAAAGCTGCTGCTGCTGAGGATATCGATGTAGTTCACGGTTGCAATCCAGATGGAAGCAACTGTCCCAATGGAGGAGTTCCAGGAGTAGCACTAGGTGCTAAGGATCCTAATGCTCCGGAGCCAGTGATGACGGATAATTTGCGTGGAGAAAGCGGGTGGCGACAAAGTTATGTACAAGGAGCAACAGTTAGTGGAAGGATTTACCATACAGTCTACGGTGTATATCCTGTTTTAGGAGGAATGTATGGAAAGTATAGCGAATTAGGAGAAGAGAAAAGCGAATTAGGATTTCCTACCACTTTTGAAATTAATACAGGCTCTTCAATCTATCAGTATTTTGAGGGTGGCCGAATGGTTATAGATATAGCCAATCCGAATGTTGTTCGCGTTGAGAAATATTTATTCCCCTCTGAAGGTTTTCAATCATTTTCTTTTAAACCGCCAAGTAGTGGTGTTAAAGTAGGGCTTGTAGATAATGACTCAATAGGAACGGTACTTGAATCATCTATCAATGCTATAGGAAACTACATTGATTTTCTGAATTTATCAGAGAACGGATTTTTGCCAATAGAAGACTATCATATAGGTGTTCAGAATCAACACAATTTTAGTTCCTTCATCAAAACTCAGTTGATAGAGATGAATAGCTCTCCTATAAAATCCTATTCTCACTATAAAATTGGAAAAGGCGATGATGGTGCAATTATTATCGCGATGAAAAATAAGATTCAAGAAGTACTAAATTCTGACCAGCCATCAGGTTACTTAGAAGAACCTTATTCTGATGATAGTGGATGTTATGACCAAGGATATAACAACAAAACTAATAAAAACTTTTTCTCAACTGTAGGTCTGATCGAATGGTCTGTTGAAGAACTAGGTCTAGCAGGAACGGCCGGAGAAGGATTTGTTGACGACGAAGTAGAGTGTAGAGCGTTTGAAGCTGATGATCCAAATACTGAAGAGAATTTTCTTAATTCATCTTTGTTGAAGATCATTTTTGATGTTTGCTTACTTGATAGTTCTGAAAGAGGAACTTCAGCAGGAAGCGAATATAATGCCCTTGGATTTAGCGAACTCTGTTATACAAACTGGCTACGTGGTTCTTTTGAAGCAGATGAGTTTGAGCTGATAGCTCCAGATGGGAAACGGCTTTCGTATATTGATGGTCAAGTAAATGATGGCATTGGTGCATGGTTACAACCCATTCCTAAGGAATTTCAGGTATATTTTGCTGATCAGTATCAAAAACAGAATTGGTTTGAATCTAGCTACATGATGCCTCAGTCAATTGGCAATGATCGGCCTCTCCAAGTCAGCGACGCCTATGAAAAAGCTAGATACGAGTGTGGCCAAAACGGTGAGTACCCAACAGAGTCATCACGAAAGACATTTAAATTTTTTATTCCTAAACGGCTTGAAGGAGTGTACAAGCTAAGAATTTTTAATCGCTCATCTTCTAATAATGGTTGCCCACCGCCCCGATCCTGTCCAGGTAACGCTGAGTTATTAGAGGGCGGCCTATCTGTTACTACTACGTGCGATATCCCAGAACCTTCAACGATATTTGGTTTGATTTCATTGCTGTCTATGGGTGGCCTGTTAAAGTTGTTCAAAAAACGCCAATCATCATAAGCAAGATAGAGCAAGCAAGTCGAGGATCATAATCGAAAAGTTGATGTGACATAGCCTAGTAGGATAATTCTAATAATATTTTAGGAATGGAAAATGATCAAAATCCGTCAGAGCACTAGGTTATCTGTTTTAGTTGCCACATCGATCGTTACCTTTACTCCTGTCGTTGCACAGGCTCAACCCATAGAAGCAGGTTCTACAAACGTAATAACAATTGGCAATCAGAGCTTCATCCTTGACGGAGATCGTTCTATTCCAAATCCACAGACAGGTGAGATTAATATATTTCACACTTTTTCTGACTTTTCAATTCGAAGTGGTGAAACAGCTTATTTTTTTACTGATAACTTAGCTGTTGAAAATATTATAGGTCGGGTAACTAGCAATATAGAGTCTAATATCGACGGAACTATTTCACATCTAGGTGCGGATTCAAATTTCAATCTTTTCCTAATTAATCCTAATGGTATTATTTTTGGCGAAAATGCCCGAATTGATCCTAATATTACTGGCTCATTTTTAGCGACGACAGCTGAAAACTTTGTTTTTACCCAAGGAAGGTTTGGAGCTTCTACTGGAAATGGTGATGTTAGCTTATTAATTGATATACCTGTTGCTTTACAGTTTGGAGCATTGCCAGGAGCAATCAGCGTTTTAAATAATAGAGGGACAGCTCCTCTTACTTATTCAGGTGGTTCAACGTTCGGGTTAATAGGAGGATCAAGTTCTTCTACTAATTTGGGACTCCAAATTGATGGCGAGATCGCAAGCATCAATAGCCAAATAGAACTTGGTAGTGTTTTAGCAAATAGCTTTGTCGAAATTGAATCTACAGCATCAGGATTCAACCTTAATTATGGGCAAGTTCAAAACTATGCAGATATAGACTTGGGGCAATTTGCTAGTATTGAGTCAAGAGGCGGCACACTTCAAATATACGGCCAAGATATTAGTTTAGCTCCAGGGGCACAGATTGTATCAAGTCCATCTAATCTGCAACCATCAGAAGCGTTAGATATTTATGCGGCTGGAGTACTCAGGCTAGAGGGTACCAGTACATTGTTTAGAGAGACTCCAGCCGAAATCCTTTCTATAAGTCCTATTAACTCTAGATTTGGCAATGCCCCAGTTTCAATTCAAGCAGAACGACTAGAGATTTTAAACGGCTCTCGAATCAGTCATCAAGTTTATACAGGTTCAGATAGTTCAACTGTTGCACCAGAAATCGATATTTCAGCAACCTCTATTTTAGTAAGTGGAGTATCACCGTCAGGCCGAATTAATAGTGCAATCATAGCAGACTCCCTTAATGGCTCAGGTGCTGCTGGCGGAGATATCAATCTTTCAACTCAAGATTTGATGATTGAAAATGGCGGCAGAGTTTCCGCATCAACGACTAGTGAGCAAGATGGCGGAAATATTACAATTAGCAATCTAGGAAACAGCAATATTGGTTCCTCGTCCGTCATTATACGTGGGTTTAACCCACTATTAGGTGCAGACGATCCGAGCAAAATATCAGTCAGCACTTTTACAGATAATTTTACAGAAGGTAACGCAGGCAATATAATTATTAATACTGATCTGGTTGTTGTGCAAGACTATGCAGAAATTTCAGCAGACAGCGATTTGGATGTGCTTTCTCCTGATGCAATTAATCTGCTTAGCCAAGCAGGCGCAGGAAATATTCTAATTTCAGCAACCAATATCAATCTAGAGCGCAGCAGTCGGATAACAGCTACAACAACTGACTCGGTTTCTGATGGAAATATTATCATCAGGAATTTTGATACCTTGCGATTGGATAACAGTAGTGACATTAGTACATCTACAAGCAATGGCCTTGCAGGAAATATTGGCATCTACGGAAATCAGCTTATCTTAGCAAATAATAGTGAAATCACTTCAAGCGCATCAGAAGCACAAGGAACTGCGGGGCACATTGACGTTGTTACCGAAAGAATTGTTGTAAACAACTCTGATTTATCTACATCTGCAATTGATGAAGATAGTGGCGCGATCTCAATTGATGCCATAGATCTAATCAGCTTAAATTCTAGTAGCAGTATCACCTCTAAGACAAGAAACGGCGAAAGTGGTGAAATATTTTTAATTACTGATCAACTTAATATAGGTGATTCTGAGGTATCAACATCAACAACACACAATGGACAAGCTGGCGCTGTTAAGATTAATGTTTCAGGTCGAACCGGTTTAATCGACAGTGAAATAACCTCTCAAGCGCTAGGTCGTCGAGGAGTAGCAGGAGATGTAACCATTACTACTGGGCAACTTCATGCAAGTGGCTTGGATTTGTCTACTTCTGCTGTTAATGGTGGCGGTGGTGAGATTATAGTTAATGCTACCGATAACATTAATCTAGTTGATCAATCAAGCATTACTTCAGAATCAGTAGATGGGAGATCAGGAAGGATTCGAATAAATGGTAGCCAATTAAGTGCTGACGATTCAACCATTAGTACTGAAACCGTTACAGGACAGGCAGGCTCAGTTGAAATTAATATTGCTAATCAAGTTAATCTAAACAACAGCCTCATTAGCAGTGCAGTTGATTCTGAAACATCAGATGGTTCAGGAATCGCAGGTAACATTGATATAAGTACCGAGCAATTTACAGCCAGAGGCTCTAATATAACAACATCTGCCATTGATGAGAATAGTGGCGCGATCGCAATTGACGCTACAGATTTAATCAACTTAAGCTCTGGTAGTAATATCACCTCTAGGATAAGAGATGGCGAGAGTGGTGAAATATCCTTAGTTACTGGCCAACTCAATGCAAGTGACTCCGCAATATCAACATCAACAACACAAAATGGGCAAGCTGGCATTGTTGATATTGACGTTTTAGGTCAAACCAATTTAAGGGACAGCGAAATTACATCTCAAGCGCTAGGTCGCCGAGGAGTTGCAGGAAATGTAGATCTTAATACGGGGCAACTTCACGCCAATGACTCGGATTTTTCTACTTCTGCTGTTAATGGCAGTGGTGGAGAGATATCCATTAACGCTACAGATTCGATTGATTTGAATTCTGGTAGTAGTGTTACTTCTGAAACAAGAGGCGGAGAGAGTGGTCAACTATCTTTCGTAACCAGGAAATTCAACACAGATAATTCTCGTGTTTCTACATCAACAGAAAGTGGGCAAGCTGGCCAGATCGATATCAGAGTTGCAGATAAAGCTAATTTACAGAACTTTAGCGTTATTGAGTCAAGAGCACGCAGAGCCGATGGAGACGCGGGCATGATTAATTTCACCGCAGGACAACTCAATTCAGAACGCTCTACATTAACGACTACAACACGTAATGGAACAGCAGGTACAATCAGTTTCAGTATTTCTGAAGGCACCAATTTAGTTAATAGTCAAGTTACTTCCCAGGCCCTGGATGATCAGGGAAATGCTGGAAATATAGATTTCAATACGAGACAGTTCTTTGCTCGTAACGCAAGAATATCTACGTCTGTGATTGATGGGGATAGCGGCGCGATCTCAATTAATGCAACCGATAGTATCGAGCTAAATAATCAAACCGCTATTCTTTCCACATCAACAGGAACTGGTCAAGCTGGCCGCATTGATTTTACTACACAGCGATTCAGTGTAAACAATTCTTCTGCTGACGTTCAAGCAACCGCAAGCGGCAATGCAGGAGCGCTATCAGTTACAGCTTCTAGGATTGATTTAAACAACGGTAGTTTGACAGCTAGTGCTCAGACTGGTGTTGGTGGAGCGGTTAGTCTGCAAAACTTCAGGGAACTAACACTCCTAAACGACAGCATCATCTCAACCTCAGCTACAACAGGCCAAGCAGGTGACATTACTCTGCAAGGCGAATCAGCCCCTGTCACGGTAGATCAGAATAGTCAAATTGTATCAACAGCAGGCAATGGTGGAACTGCTGGAGGAATCGAAATTGGATTGGACACACAATCGATTGGTGAGCTAAATATTTTCAATGGTTCAGGTATTAGCGTTAGCGCAGGTAGCGCTAACCAACCTGGTACGGCTGGCAACATCAGTATTTATGCAGCACTGCTGAATATGGATGAAAATGCATCCATCACAGCTACAACAGGCTCAGGTTTAGGTGGTTCGATTGATCTGGATGTTGCAAATGGGATTTTTCTACGCAATAACAGCGATATTCGCACCACTGCCTATGGTGCTGGTAATGGTGGCAACATGACTATTGTTGCGCCTAACGGGTTCATCTTGGCACTGTTAGATGAGGATAGCGATATCGTTGCTAACTCCATTTCCGGCAATGGTGGTTTTATCTCTGCTGAAGCACTGGGTATTTATGGTTTTCGCTTATTCGAGGATGCCGAAACGCCAGAAAGCGATTTTACAGCAAACTCCGTCTTTGGCATTGACGGTACCGTAATCCTCAACACTCGCGACAATTTACAGCCTGAAGACCTGCCTGCTGATGTCCTCAGAGATGACTTTTTGGCCGGATGCGCGGCGATCGCACAGCAGTATGAAACAGGCCAGGAGCAAAGCCGATTCATTATTTCTGGCTGGGGTGGTTTGGCTGCAACCGCAGATGCACTTTTGAGTCCAGATAATGTCACAGTGGACTTAGCAACTTGGATTGACTCAGACAGCCAAGATACAAATGAGAGCACCAATATCAGTAGTAATCCTGGTTCAACTCAACTTTTCAGAGAGGAACTACTTTTTGGTTCAAATTGCCAGGGAGCAGAGCAGCTTTAGTGGGCACTCTAAAACCAACAGGTTGATTTGAGCATCTATCCTCAGACTATGAGACGACAACTTCAGTTACTGCTGCTGGCTTGCTTAGGTATTCTCCTAAGCATTTTATTTGGCTTTTCGTTGGGTGATTTTGCGATCGCATCTTTTCCTCCACGGGAAGCAGCATCTGTTGTTCAACGACCATCTGCTGCTGCAATTGCTCAAAGGGCAGCTGAGCTTTATCAAGCCGGACGATTTTCCGAATCAGCAGAGCAATGGCAAGCTGCGATCGCGGCATCAGAAGGAATCAATCGAGCTATTGCCTTCAGCAACTTATCCTTGGTTTACCAAGAGATGAGCCGTTGGGATAATGCAACCTCAGCAATCCAGCAGAGTTTTGAGCAGTTAGGAATAGATCGCCAATCTGATATTTCTCCAATAAACCTAAGCGCTGTAGAACAAAAAGCCTTAGCCGAAATTCTTGATATTGATGGGCAACTCCGTTATCGGCTCGGTCAGCCTGATCAAGCACTGATTAGTTGGCAACATGCCGCTGAGCTGTATCAGCAGACTCCAGATATAGAATCTCTAATCCAAAATCTGCTAAACCAAGTACAAGCGTTACAACTGCAAGGCCAATACATGCAGTCCAAGCAGGTCTTGGCAAAGGTGGAAGAAATGATTGGACAAACAGATAACAACCTACAAGACCAATTTCAACTGTACTTAGGCAAAACGCAACGGCTAATTGGTGATTTTGATGACGCTATACAAACCTTACAATCTGCTAGCTCTCATAGGAAAGATAGCCCTTTCAATAGCGATGTTCTACTAGAACTTGGTAATACTTATCGTGCAATCTGTGACAAAAACTCTGCACTTGATTCGAGTAGTGCAATTTCTCAAGCTTCTGATGATCTATTACTGCTTCCCGAAGGAGCTAAAAATGCTTGTGATGCCGCAAAAATTGCGTACGAAGATGCACAAGAAGAAGCTGATCCTGTACTAGATCAGACACAAATTCAGCTAAATTTACTAAATCTAATATTTGGACTTCTAGAGCAAGGTAAAGAGGATATAGATAATCATAGTCTTGATAAATTAGTTCAAGAAATCGACGATAATTTACAGGATGCTGCTCAACAACCCATTAGTCGAACTCATGTTGTTGCCCAGCTTAATTTTGCGAGCCAGTTACTACAATCACAACCGCTATCAAGCCGATATGCAGCTTTAGCAGAAACCTGGATTGCAAAGTCCATCCAAGATGCACAGGATTTACAAGATCGATTTCTCTATTCCAGTGCTTTAGGGTACTGGGGACTGTTAGATGAAGTGAGAGTGGATTATGACTCTGCGCTAGCGTCAACCCAACAGGCTTTGAGCTTAGCTCAGGAACAGCGTATTCCAGAATTGATCTACCGTTGGCAGTGGCAAGCTGGACGAATCTATAAAGCTCAAGGCAAAGCTCAAAATGCGATCGCAGCTTACAGTGTGGCTGTGGATGTATTGCAATCCCTTCGCAAGGATTTGATCGTCCTCAATCCAGATGTACAGTTTTCCTTTCAGAAGGACGTTGAGCCTGTTTATAGAGAATTGGTTGACTTGTTGCTTAGCCAAGAAAATCCAGACTTAGAGAAAGCCCGTGCCGTCATCGATTCCCTCCAGCTAGCAGAAGTTGAGAATTATCTACGTCAGTCTTGTTCAACGGCTCAACTTGAAGATATAGACCGAGTCATCGAGCAGCTAGACCCATCAGCAGCATTTCTCTACACCATTCTGCTAGATGATCGTTTAGAGGTGATCATTAAGCTGCCAGAAAGCGGCAAATTTCTTCATCATTCTGTCAATCAAACTAAGGAACAAGTCCGAGACAAAATATATGACTTGAGATATGTAGTTGAAGGCCCCGTCAAACCAAATAATCGAGACATACTCTTGCTGACTGAAGTTTATCATTGGTTGCTGGCAGACTATGACCAAACATTACAAGATTTAGGTATCCAAACTCTCGTGTTCGTTTTAGACGATGTCTTACGCGATCTACCAATTGCGGCATTACATGACGGAACACAATATCTCATTGATAAACCTTACGCTGTAGCGATAACCCCTGGACTACAACTTCTAGATCCTACTCCACTTAATCGTGTAGAGTTGAGCGCAGTTATAGCCGGACAGTCTGACTTTCATGCCTATGATGGTTTTGGTGACTTAGATGGTGTTATAGAGGAAATTAACGGAATTCAATCAATCATTAGAGGCCAAATCTTATTAAACGAATCTTTTACTCGTGATGCCTTACAAACCGCTATTGCCACAGAACCCGCACCTGTTTTACATCTTGCAACTCATGGCAAATTTGGCGCACGCATAGAAAATACCTTTATCATTGCTTGGGACAAGAAGATTGGATTGAGAGAACTAGGAGGCATCCTGAATATTCGAGATCAGGTTAGTGAAAATCCAGTTGAACTGACAGTGCTCAGTGCATGCGAGACACTTACAGGAAATGGTCAAGCTAGCTTGGGTTTAGCTGGATTTGCCGTACAGTCTGGAACCCGATCTGCGATCGCATCGCTTTGGGTCGCTGGTGATAATGCTACTGCTCAATTAATGCAACTATTTTATACGGAGCTAGCTAATAATCAAATATCGAAGGCCGAAGCTCTCCGCAAAGCGCAAGTAGAGATGCAGAGAGCTTATGCACCGAGATACTGGGCGAACTTCGTCACAATTGGGAATTGGCTATAGCTCTGGAGCCGCTGGTAGCTGCTCTAGAATACAGCAGTCAGTAATCGGCATTTCTGATAAAGCTCCCAAGCCTTCAGATTCTAGCGTTGACATCCAAATAGATTGCCATTCTGGGGTATTTATACCCGTTTGTTGTATCTGAAGGAGCTGCGTTAAAGCGTCATGCCATAAGCCAGCATTCAAATAGAGTTGGGCTTGTTCAAGTTCTGAAGCTGTATCCAGTTGACTAGCTAGCTCATTTGAGGGAAGCTCTTGTTGGATCAGTCCTTCAACAAAAGGATTTTCCGATCTTCTTGCTGATGCCCGGATTTCAAATAGCCATCGGTAAGTCTGCCCTACTTCTAATGGCCGCCCCAACTGAATACCAACAATGCCGCTTTGTCCTGATAATTGAACGATCTGCTCAAACTCAGTTTGACCGTCGTGATCCATTACATACAAGGTTCCACGAGCGGTAGAAGCGTATGCTTCAGGAATGTAAAACCAGAGGATAGGCTGTTCCAACGAAGTCAAAGCTAACTCTGATATCGAGTCGCTATTGCAACTATCATCCAGAGAGACATTATCTGAGCCTGGAACTAATGCAACTAGTAATTCCAAACATTGATTCCCACGATCTCCACCAGAAACTCTGCCTGGAGGTCTATAGTCTGTTTCGTGAGTTTTGGACCTTGCATCCACTGTTATTGGAAGTGGCGGTTCATCGTAAAATTTATCTCCTCCACTAACGCTAGAAGGAGGTTTACCTGCATCTGCTCCAGATCTTCTTCCTGTAGGCCTATCTGAATTGTCATTACTTGAAGTAGATGATTTATAGTGAGACCTATCATCTAAGGAAAAGCTTTGTGTGCCTGATTCGTTAGTATATAGTAGCGTTCTTTTCGAGGAGTCATTTTCGACTAAATTGGCGGTTGAGGCTATGGCCAAGGAGCTATAGAATAAAATGATAGAGTTCAAAACAGCAAACCCTATTATTGGCTTTTTTCTTCTAATAAGATAAGTGTTTTCATTCTGAAAAAAAATCATTTGCTTTGACCTCGGATATTTATGATGAATTTTATAAGGTTCACAGTTATCACAAAAGATAATGCGGTCGAAAGAAATGGGAACCATATTCCATTTAGCATAAAAAGATAGCAGCTAAAACTAATTAGTATCAAGTTTAGCAAAATCAACTGAGCAAGCTGATTTCTTGAACTTATATTTATCGCAAATATTGCACCAACAAATCCCCAGGCGGACAGCCAAAACCGTTTTCTTGGTGAAGAAACGGCAGAAAAAAGATCACGTTGATTGTGTATTGCACTAATGATTTGGCTTGCCATTTGATAATGGATCTCAATATTCGGAACGCCTTCTTTTGCATAAGGAGTAGCGATGGCCTTCGAAGGATTTTTAGCTAACCCAATCAACAAAATCTTGTCTTCAATCAATTCTGGATTCTGCTTGATTAAAGAACCATCTAGAATTCTCGTTAAACTAGTTTGGTGCGGCTTAGATAAGCGATAATTAATTAGTATCTGATGTTCAGCCATCACTAACGGATCAACCGAGTAACCTCCAGATTGATGATTTAATTTTACAGAGACGGCTTGATCAAGTTGGTCTTCAAAGTTGCCGATTAGGTTTTCGCCTTGAAGATATTTTTTAGCTATTTGCTCACTAAATGATCCTTTTACGTCACAAGAACCAATTGAACCCATTCTGATAATTTGTCGCCGAACTACATGATCTAAATCTTCAATAAGATCCGCAAAACCTACCGAAATATTAGAATCTTCTGGAATTGGGGGTGGTTCGCTACCAACAACATCATTATCTACCGGCCCCTGACAAACAGTAATAAAATTATTACCCGTCTCTAAGCGATCTGCCAATTCTGGATGATAGCTAAAATTGTGATATATATTTGTGGCAATAACACGTGGCGGATGATCTTTTGTTAGATCTAGAATTTTGAGAATAGCTTCATCAGATAGTGAACCTTGGCGTTCCATTCCATGAAAATCCTGATATTGTTTATCAGCCTCATCAATCGTGACAATTAAAAAACGGTCGTCAGGTGGTTCGGCAGGTCGCATTCGCATAAGTTGGTCATAAACCTTCAACTCAGCAACCTGGAAGATCGGCAGTGGGCTAATAACCTGTACAAACGTTGTACTCAAAATTGCCACGATTGTTGCAACTGCCAACATGGAACGACGATTCAGACGAGGACGCAAGGATGCTCTAGCGGAAACCTGTTGTAATCGATTCCACTGTGAGCCTGCGATTCGCCCACCTGTGCGACCTCGGAAGCTGTTCCAGGTTGGTGGTTCGGCTGTTGGATGCTGGAATAATGTCGGTAACCAGCTTGCACAGGGATACTCTTTTTCCAAAATGTGTAGCTTCTCGCGGGCATCCCGCACGGCTAAATGCAGTGGATACCCTGCTGAATAGGCTTGTAAGAAATGTTTTAGGAACTGCTGGGCGACTTTGTCAGGCACAGGCTCTCGCATAACTACGAGCTGTGGTAAGTTGAGCAACTCTAAATCAGTTGCCAGTCCCAACCCATCGCAAGAATTGAAGATCGCGAGCTCTAAGCCCTTTGAGATTGCAGCTTTGAGCGCATGCTTTAACTCTTTGATAGATAACTGATCCGTTGGATTGAGGTGAATATAGCCTTGGTCTTCGGCGGTATATCCATGCCCAGCAAAGAATAAAATATCCCAGGACTGTTTGTAGAGAGATTCCTGTAATTCTTCTGGCTTCGGCTCATCTAAAAACGTGATATCTGCATCTGGCAGATTTTGCAGGAAATGCCGATCAGCCTCAACGTTAATTCCAGTGCTGTTGCCGAGGACAGCTAGAATCCTAACTTCTTCATGGTCAGAAGACTGGTTTCGTATAAATTGGCGTTCATAGACCGATGGACTAAGCGCAACCTCTGTATGGCTGTAGCGATCAAGTAAGTTCCATTGCTGCCACGGAAGCTGTCGTAATTCAGGATTGTCTGTAGAGAGCAAAACCCGAATCTCATCATCTGGATCAAGCTTTTCACGGATGCGATCGCAAATCTCTCGAAAAGATTCGGCCTGTAACCACTGCTGAAAATCAGCAGATAGGGCTTGAGCATACTCCTGACATGCTTGATATTGCTGAATCGAACCACCACCATAGACAATCTGACCCGGCTGGATTCGATTACTGGTGCAAGATAACCCTCGATAGGTTTGTCGCCACTGATGTAATCTACTAACCAGCTCTACATTAGCTGGCAAATACCCCTTACAAACGACATCTGGCAACTGGCCTTCTTGTCCTAGCTCTAATTCAATTTCAAAGCCTTGATAGAAGTTGCCATCAAAGCCTAGCTTAACTCGTCCGCGCATGCTCATAAATTGGTCTGTGTAGCATTACTTTTTAGATCACGAATGCAGTAATATCGCTAAAAACTTTGTGATTGATATCTTGCCAAGTCAATTCGGCACTAAAACTCTCTCCAGTTTCGCCTGTAAAATTGGAAAAAGCCAAAAATGGAGTCGCATCTAGCGCTTGTGCTTGCATAACCGATGTTCCAGCTTCGTTGAGTAGCTTGAGAACCAAGCCGTTAGGTAAATGGCTCAAGTTTTCTAATGGATGAACGCTAAGCTCAAAACGAAATTGATTTGCTGATAAACTTGCTACTTTTAGCGTAAGCCAAACAACTTGTTGACCTAAACTAACTTGTTTGCGTTGGCAGGTAATATCAAGGTATTGATCATGATCAGAACTTGTATGATTTCGATAACTTAATGTAGCTAAACTAGAAAAACTCTGTTCCAGCGTAATCAGGCTGCCCATCATGGTATCAACAAACTCCCAACCCACCGAGATTTGCTGCTGTAGCCATTGCTGAATATGAATCACAGGTGGGTCACCCTGTGCGGCAATATTAGCATTTACAGATTGATGTTGGGTCGGATGCTGATTAGACCGGCGCTGAGCGCTTTCTAGTAGTTTAAATAGATCGGTTGTGGAGCCTAATTTTTCAAGTGGAATCGATTCAGCATTAACTGTTGGCAAGAATCCTAAAATAGTAGCTTGTTCTAGATCTTGGTTGAGCTTGACTGCAATGTATCCAGCGCGATCGCACCATGTTTCAGGTGGAACTTTCAAGCTGTATTCGTTCGGCAATACTGGACGACATTCAAGTCTGCCAATTCCTTCAACATATAGATCTGCACTATCTGCTAACTGATGGCTAATGAGATCATGACTTTCGCTTAAAGTCCAATCAGTTTTAAAACCTAAACGTTGAATAAATTGCTCTACTGCACAAACGGCAAGGATATTAATATAAGTTCGTTTTGCAATCTGAGAATTATTGTGTTTGTAATGTTGCAAGAACTTCTCGGCGCGACTTCGATCGCGATTATTGAGAAGAATAGTGGGTTGGGTTGAAGCGAGATCGAGTTTCATAGGGGGACACAGTAGAAAGGTTGCGATTATGTTCTTTAACTAGACTTATAAAAGTAATTCGCGAATTAGCGGTAGGAACTTACTTAGTTGACGACGGTAGAAGCTACTTAGTGTGGGTATCGGGATATTGAGTTGATCAGATAATTCTTGCCAAGATCGACCTTCAAAAAATTTATAAATCACAATCAATTGAAAGCTAGCTTCTGGATAACCTTCAACATGAGCCGCTTTAAACACACCCTTGGGATCGCTTTCAATTAGCTGCCGAACATCGTTAGATTGCTGTATATTCTCATTCGGCTCGTTAGCTGGTAGTTTTTCAATCGGGTCTGCATCTAAATCGGATAGCGTTCGTTTAGGAACCCTTGGTTCTCTAGGATTCTGAAACTGGTTCAGCGCCATGTTGTAAAAACGTCGCGAGAGCAGAAAGTTGAGCCAGGTCATCACGCTTGCTCGCTCAGGCTTGTAATCATCAATGCGATCGCACATGTAAACCATCAGCTCTTGCACGGCAACTTGCCAAATCTCGTCGTCCGCCCCTTGAAAGCTAACAACTCGTGACACAGCGCGAGGCCGATATAGGCGATTTGACTGCAAAACGATTTCACACAGTTGGGCTAATGCATGGCTACGCTCCTTACTATAAGTAGGATAGCGCTGCGCTTCGAGCGCAAGATGCTGGAGTAGTTCATCTTCATTCATATCAGATGGATTTGAACGAGCAGTAGACTTAAGCGTCTCTACTGTGTTCTCAGGTTTGCGATCGCTCATTTATGCAGCATCCCCCAATTGATTTCCAGGCAAATCCTTTACACGATACTCGATCTGCCCGCATTTTGTCAGTATATACACTCAATAAATTGTATTTTAATATACTTGCAATTTGATTAAATCTAGCGCTACAGCTTCAACAGCACTACATATACAAGGATGATGTGTAAAGAACAGGCTAAGTTATAAGTAAGTTTTCTGCACTTTGCAGACGTTGTCCGATCAGATTGCAAATAATTTTTCGCGAGTCTGCATAATTTCACTCAGTAATTCAGAAATAGATAAAGAACCCAATGTTCCAAGCGATCCCATGGCAGGACATCCACCTTGTCACTTGGAAGTCAATACAGCTTTTGACAATTTGTTCAGCAAGTACCATACACCTAAAGCTTACAGCTTCTGCCTTATAAAGCTTCAGTGCTAAGGCTAATGGAACAGCTGAGCTGAACAACCAAACCTATGAACAAGTTGAGAATATCAATGAACAGGAAAGAGCACTCCCGCCAAACTCCTAAGCTAAAGGCATTTGTTTTAGAACCTATTTTGACACCCAGCGGATTACCAATTGATATTGGTGAAGAAACAACAGATTTATCAAATCAGGACATCGATTTAGTCGATGATTTTGATATAGACGCTAGTACCGAAGCATATATTGATGAGACGCTTGATACTGAGACAGATAATGTAACGTTTATTTCGGAGCTGCCCAGCGATATTGTTTTTTGCGAGGAGCCTTTCACATCTGGAGTTTTCACGGTTGATGACTCTGGAGAGATAACGGTTGACTTCCTGTTTGACGGTGGTCGCTATGAGGGTGAACTGGCCATCTTTAGCCTTGATGGCATGGATGAGTTTGAACCAGGATCAGGAGACTTTATTCAGGAAGCCGCTCGGCGTGCACTGAGCGATTCTGAGTTAGGCCACATTGTCATCCGCGATCGCACAGAAGGTGCTCGTTTTAGTGGCTCTTTAGGAGAAGCAAAAGACTGGAATCGGGACGATTATTTGGGGGCTAAAACATTCCAAATGCGCCCAGGTGACGAGTTCGGTGTCATGTTAGTGCCTAACAGCACTGTTGAGAACGTTTTTGAGAATCCAGACGTTAGTGGCCGTCAAACACCTTTATTTTCTATGTCAACAGCCAACCCAGATGACGCCTTTCATGTTGGCCAACTTGTTGATGTTACGGGCGACGGCAACACCTTTGTCCTCGAAGATCAGCGCATAGATCTGGGATCTGACAAAGACTACAATGACTTGATTTTCCAAGTTCGCGGAGCTACAGGTAAAGCAACTTTGTTGGATGAGGTGATCGATCCGGCTGATGATTGGCGCAACACGACAGATCTAGGACAAGCGTTAGTGGAGTATGCTAAACCCTATATCACACCCGATATTCCCGAAGAAACAGAAGTCGTCGAGCCCGCTTCTTCCGTTACGATCAGCGATCAACTTATTGCAGATACTGAGTTGATTTCGGAAGAATTGCCATCTCTAGATGTTTTAACTAGGAATGTTTTAGTTGATGCGGTTCCTGAAGATCAACCACTAATTGGCATTATAGATACCGGATTCAATGGCAATAATCCAGACATTGACTATTCTAATGTCACACTTGGTTCTGATCGCGTGGATGGCGACCTCAATCCCTTCTTGGCACCAGGTGAGGGCAATGAGCACGGCACCCATATCCTGGGCATCATTACCGCCGAACAGGATAATGGCCTCGGCATTGACGGGATTAATGACGAGGCTCCAGTTTGGATTGGCCGCGGCATCGGGGCAGGTAATTGGTCAGAATCCTTGGTTGAATTTGTCGATACGTTCCAAACTTCAGACCAACCCAATGCCGTAGTCAACCTGAGCCTGGATTTGACTCAAGTCAATCCCGATGGCACCGTGACAACGCGCTATGAATTGACTCCGGCAGAACGAGGAGCGATCGAATACGCCCGTCAAAACAACGTCCTGCTCGTTGTCGCGGCGGGGAATGATGGTGGTGTGATGTCGGCCTTAGGGCAAGCAGCACAGGAATTCGACAACATCATCACTGTGGGGTCAGCAGAGCGGGCTTTAGCTGATCCTAATCTTGCCAAGGCAGAAGCCTATATGCGCACTGATTATTCCAGCTACGGCTACGGGCTGGACATCATGGCCGAAGGTGGCACAGCCGAAAATCCTATCCTTTCCACCGTTGGGGATGGTCTTGGCACCATGTCCGGCACCTCAGTAGCTACTGCCAAAGTCACAGGCGCTGTTTCCCAGGTGTGGGCTGCTAACCCTGATTTGAGTTATCGCCAAGTCATTGACTTACTGAAAAATACTGCGACTGACCTCAGCACGACCGATTGGGATGCTGAAACCGGAGCAGGCTTACTCAATCTGACTGCGGCGATCAGCCTGGCCAGAACGCTAGAACCTGATGGTCACACCGCACCAGCAAGCTGGATTCCAGACACCTGGAGCGGGGCAGGTAAAGTAACACCAGCGGAACGTGCTGTCCAAATTTACGAGACAGACACCTTCAGTGGCCAAGTGACCGCCACGATTGGTGCAAAATTACGCTCTGGACCAGGTACTAGCTACGCTCAAGTGGGAAGCGCAGGATACAGTGACCAGTTGACTTATGACGCTTGGACAGAAGGAGAGTTTATTGACTACGAAGACGAATTGGGAACAAGCAGTAATCGTTGGTATCGATTAGCGGGAACAACTCAATGGATATCTGCCGCAATTACCACGGGTGAACCTCCCACGGTTATCACACCTCCCCCACCACCAGGGTACTATCCTGATCTTGCATCTCTTTCTGATGCTCAGTGGAATGAGTACACCAAAGACAATACGCGCTTTGATGTGGGTTGGCCAGATTTCCGAGATGAGCGTCATCTCACACCTGAATCAATTCGGAATATCTACACTGATTTGTCAAATGCCATTTTTGGTAGCCGCAAACCAGCAACGGCAGGATATTTGCTAGATCCTGGATACCGTAGTGGCATTGGTAAGTGGCATTCTGGTTTTGATATGTCTGCTGCCCAAGGTACCACCGTTAAAGTTGCTGTGAGCGGAACAATTGTCCGTGGCATTCAAGATACAAATGGGGATGCTTTCATTGGTGTTCGCGGTGATGATGGCAAACTCTGGATTTACGGCCACATGGGAACAATTGCAGTTCCAAGTGGACGAATTGAAGCTGGACAAGTCCTTGGCACGATTGGTTATCGCAATCACCTACATCTAGAAGTTCAAGCTGGCCCGAACTACCGCCGTTCGCAAAGTGCTGACCTTAACACTGTTCAAAATGCAACGCTGAACCCAATCAAGGCATTCTGGGAATTCAAAAATGCGAATGGGACATCAGACGGCGGTTCTACTGAAGGAGACGATGGCAGTACTGCACGGTCTGCTACTCCTGGCAAAGAAATCGAGTACACGATTAAGCCAGGTGATACGTTGTGGGATATTGCTCGACGGTATCTAGGGGATGGTAATCGCTGGCGCGAAATCATCGACGAAGATGGCACCACCTTTACCGAGACCGAAGCACGAACCCTGCAAATCGGACAGTCAGTCTACATTCCAGTTACATACACCTCCGGGAGTGGAGCACCAACCACTAATCCCCCGACCGACGGCTCTATTGAAGGCATGACGCCCTATGTATTTGGTTCGCTAGGTACTTTGGACGACACCCTTTGGGAAATTGCCGAACGTAAACTGGGAAGTGGTTTTCGCTGGACAGAAATTCGCCAAGCTGATGGTACGACTTTCACTAGTGATGAAGCCCGCCGGATTTCGCGAGGTACGGTAGTTTATCTACCTACTGGTGACTCTAATGGTGATGCTTCCACTCCAGATAATCCTGATGATGGGGATGATGGTGGCGATAACCAACCCCAACCAATATCTACGGTGAGTGAGGCTGGCCTACAGTTTATTGCCAAACACGAGGGATTACGGCTTAACCTCTACAACGATCCGGCAGGCCATTGCACTATCGGCGTTGGCCATCTTGTACATTTAGGCAATTGCAATGGTAGTGAGCCCGCCGAGTTTCGCAGCGGCATTTCGGAACAACGTGCTTATGAACTACTTCGATCTGATGCCAATACTGCCGTCCAGGCTGTGAAGAACCTGGTGCAGGTGCCACTCAATCAAGCTCAATTTGATGCGTTGACCAGTTTTACCTTTAACCTTGGTGCTGGTAACCTTCAGCAGTCTGACTTGCTGGAGCGTCTCAACAATGGAGAATATGACGCAGTTCCTGCTGAATTAAACCGCTGGGTGTATGGCGGTGGAGTCGTATTGCCAGGTTTGGTAGCGCGTCGGCAAGCTGAAGGCAAGCTGTTCAGTACAGGAGCATATGCTTAATCCAAAGCTTCCTTAGCACACTTGAAGGGACATACCCACCGTGTCCCTTCCCTCAACAAAGTATTCTCTCACCACAGAATTTTGACTCATGAAAATCCAATCAAGATACCCGGAACCTTTTGGGGCATCTCGGTAGTGCCATTCTTTTTACAGGGGCGCTAGCGATCGCCCAACCTGCCGTTGCGCAAACACCCATTCCTACTCCCATCCCCAGTGATCCGTTGGCGCGGTGGATTGCCTATCCAGCCCCTGAAGAGCAACAAGTTAAAGCGATTCAGGCATTTTATACGACTCGCACTGATTTGGTGATGCTGGAGCAGGCGATGCAGATCTCGGGTCTGCCACTGAATCAGTTAGAGATTACCACTGTGCTGCCCATGACCTGGCCAGATGGTTGTCTCGGTATCCGTTGTTGGGATGATGTGACCTGTCAAGGTTGGTTATGGGATTCTGGCTTGACCCAGGAGACACCCATCATGCCCGATCGCAGTGATAACGGGGTCTGGGTTTTTGAAGACGTGCCGACGCGACGCTGGTTTGATCCACCGCTGACGCCAGGGTTTACTTATGACTGCATTTTGGACAAAAGAGTAGAGTTAGAGGCAGGAAAAGTGGTAGAGGGAATGAATCGTTTAGCTTCTACCACAAATGCAAGACCATCTTGAAACATTGACGCAATTTCGCCAAGTCTGAGCGGTTAACAGTCTGGCGATTGGCTTGCCGGACAATTTCGTTTGTCCAAAATGCAGTAGGAGTCAATGCCTCTATAGTGCTGAAATGCTACACGTTAAATTGTGAACAGAAAACTGCATAGAATAACCACCAAGTTTTGGATAAATGAATAGATCAATATCTTAGCTTTGCTGAGTTTATATTTTATGCCAATTCTAATAGAATATCCATTTAATGTTCATTTCATCGCGCCTAATTTATTTGGATTTAAGGGCGGAATCCAAGTCTATTCAGCGGAGTTCCTGAAGGCACTACAGCAACATCTACCCGATACTCAGTATCGAGTGTTCTTAAAGTATGATCGACCCGATCATGTCCAAGCTTGGTTTAGAGAAGATACCCAGTTTTGCTGCTTTGGACGATGGCCCAGATGGTTGCAGAGCATTTTAATGGCGTTGGCCTTATTTTGGTCAGCGATTCGATTTCCAAACAGCATCATGATTACAACCCATGTGAATTATGCGATCGCATGTCGTTGGATCAAGTTTTTTACCGGAACCCCTTACTGGATTGTGGCGCATGGTTTAGAAATTTGGGATGTTGAAGCTCCGCAGTTGAAAGCCTCTCTCCGCCAAGCAGATCGTATCTTAGCGGTCAGTCATTACACCCGTGATCTCATCTTGCGAGAGCAACAGCTTGCTCCGGAGCAAGTCAGTGTTTTGCCTAATTTAGTGGATGATCAACGGTTCCAGATTGCGCCGAAGCCATCGTATCTTCTCCAGCGATATGGTTTGAAACCAGAGCAGAAGGTAATTCTGACGGTTACGCGGTTAGGGAAGCTGGATACCTATAAGGGATATGAGCAAGTTCTGCGATCGCTAACTGAAATTCGCCAGCATATTCCAGATGTGCATTATCTGCTGGTTGGTAAAGGAGATGATACACCTCGGATACAGCAACTGATTCAGGGATTGGAGCTTCAAGATCACGTCACACTAACAGGCTTTATCCCGGATCAGGAACTGGCTGACCACTACAACCTCTGTGATGTCTTTGCCATGCCCAGCACGGGGGAAGGGTTTGGCATTGTCTATCTCGAAGCGCTAGCCTGCGGTAAACCTGTGTTAGGTGGGAACGTTGATGGCACAGTTGATCCTCTACTACATGGGAAGTTGGGCGCACTCATTAATCCAGACGATGTATCTGAAATTGCCCAGGCACTCACGCAGATTTTACAGGGTGAATATCCAAATCCGTCGATGTACCAGCCTCAAATCCTGCGACAAGAAACGCTCCAGCGATTTGAACGTTCAAAATTTTATCAACGTGTTGCATATTTAGCTCCCCTACTGGCTGAAAAGAAACTAGGTTCTGCACCACATCCCTTGTTCTGAACGGCATTGAACATAAGCCGAGGAAGAGATCCAATGAGTGAACTGAAGATCGAAACTTGCGATCTTACCATCCAGCACATCCAGCCCAACTGGCTTTGCCCAGACATTCGCCCCTATTGGCAGCTTGGTCAGCATCGAGCGTCTGAACAATTTGTTTTATCGAGTCTCCACACTCCTGCACAGCACAGTTTATCTCGCCATGAAGCTTACGCTCTACGCTATTTCATAGGTCAATTCACCGTTCGTCAGGTTCAAAAAGCTTGCCAGCGCCAGCTTAAACTGGATGCACAATCCACTCTTGTTGTTGACCTAATCAACAAGCTGATTGATTGGAACGTGATTGGTAATGACGGTTCAAACCAAGACTCGTCAGTTCTTCCAAGCAACAAAGTGCCGCTCGCTAAACCGCAAGCGCAGAACCTATCGTTTAAATCTGCCGTTCACTGGATTGAACATCCAGATGGTTATTGGATTCTGCGAAATACCGAGAATATGACGTTTATGCAGGTGGATTCGCTGACCAAGCAGGTGATCGATGCTCTCGCTCACACGTCGCCTGCTGCGGTGATCCGAGAGTACAATCTGGAACCGGCAGAACTGAGATCGCTACTCCAGCAGTTAGTTGTAACGGCCATGTTAGAGGGAACAGAACCACCGCAACCCCCTAAACGTAAGTTCAAACCGACCCAGCTTTTATTCTTCAAATTTTCCCTGTGTAATCCTGACTCATGGCTAGAGCAAACGCTGCCATATATTCGCTGGATGTGGAGCCGTTGGTTTACCAGTTTCTTGCTGGTCTTTCTGTCAGTTTGTCTGGTCATTGGCTTCGACCAAGCAGACGGCATTTTGGCAACAGGTATGGAGCTATGGCAGGCAATGGGAGCCAGCGTCTTTATTCCATTTGGCCTGCTCTCCATGCTGGTGGTCACCATTCATGAATTTGGCCACGCTTATACCTTGAAGTACTACGGCGGCATTGTGCCCGAGATTGGCCTGATGTTTATGTTCTTCATGCCTGCTGCCTATACCAACACGACCGATCAATATATGCTGTCGCGGCAGCAGAGGGTTCTCGTGGTTGGGGCTGGAGTGCTTAGTCAGTTCACCATAGCTGGTGTGGCTCTGTGTTTATGGAACTTCTCTGTCCCTGGCAGTTGGCTATCAACCGCCAGCTACCTACTGCTAGTGGCTTCCCTGTTTACGGTTGCGCTTAATCTCAATCCTCTAGCTAAGTTTGACGGCTACTATTTTGCGATCGCACTCAGCGGCATCAATAATCTACGCACTCGGTCGTTCCTGATTTACAAGCAGTTGTTTCAACAGCAAACACTACAGGAGAAAACGTGCGATCGCTGGATTCTATTTCTGTATGCACCGCTTAGTTTCATCTACTTGCTACTTGTATTTGGCAAACTCTTCACCTGGCTTGTGGGTTGGTCATTGATGAACATACCAATGATTGCCATTTGCCTAGTTATTTTGTGGGGCATTTACTACTTTTTCCCAGATGATAATTCGCCTACGATATCGAGCCACTAATTTAGTTCTTAATGCTTCCTGACTATGACTACTGATTTTTCTCCTAAACCTGCATCTCCACTGCGCGTGGTTTCTCCTGCTACACCCAAATCGCAAATTCCCACGCTTCAACCGGCTCCTAAACAATCGGAGCCAACACCGGATTCTGCTCCGGCAAAATCATCCTCATCGACGCTCTCGTCCTATCATCGCTGGCTGATGCTAGGCGGCATCACAGTTGGCTTAGGACTGCTCAGCATCATTCCATT
Organism: uncultured bacterium; assembly: GCA_966674685.1. Lineage (GTDB taxonomy): Bacteria > Cyanobacteriota > Cyanobacteriia > Phormidesmidales > Phormidesmidaceae > Thainema. The sequence goes on along the minus strand of CBKWJC010000052.1, from coordinate 10,383 downwards.
ACCCCACCGTGTCAGCGGAGCCGTGAATGTCACCGCCACTGATGATGCTTACAGACTGGTATCAATGCCGATTTCTGGTACGGTACAAAAGGTACTGGTCAGCATGGATGAATCGGTTCGTTCTGGTGATCCGGTCGCGCTTATCCAAAGCGATGAACTCGATAGCAAAATTGCGGAAGCTGAAATTCAGCAGCAGCAGAGTCAAGCGACACTAGAGGCCAAACGTCAAGAAGCGAACCACAAGCAGGCGGAACTGCAGGAAGCGAACGTTCGAGAATTGGCCATGCAGCAACGAGTCAGTGACTTAAACCAAGAACTCGCTCAAATGGCTCAAGGCACGGCTCCCGACGTGCAAACGATCCAAGCCGAAGTAACAGCCCTTCAGCAAGAAGTTGGAAATCTCCAGTCAATGCTCAACCAAATGCAGCAGGTACGACCCACGTCTCAACTACAAGCTGCGGTTGACGATGGTGCAGTTTCCAGTTCTGAATATATTCAAATTCAACAAAATCAATTAAATCTACAAAATACGCTCCAGCAAAAGCAGGGTCAAATTCAATCTCGACTGGCCCAAATTGCAACCTTACGTCAGCAAAAGCAAAGCGAATTACTACAGCTACAAGGTAGCTTAACCGAACTACAGGCAGCCCGAGAATCAGCTCGGCAAAACCTGCAAAATATCCTAACCGAAATTGCGGCTCAAGAGCGAATTGTTACATTTCAAACTCAAGAACTCGCTCGACAACAGGCACAGCGAACCGCCAATCAAACGCTTCATGCGGACATAACAGGAACAGTGGTGACATCACTGGAAGATCTCGATCACTTGCAGGGACGCTACGTGCAGGCTGGCGAAACCATTCTAGAAATTGTCGATCTGGATGAACTGACGGCTTATGTCTGGATTCGTCAAGAAGATTCTGAGTTAGTCAAACCGGGTATGACGGTACAGTATCGTCCTCAAAGCGGTGACTGGCAAAACTATACCGCGACAGTTCACAAAGTCTCACCCCGCGCTGAGTTCAGCGAAACGCATCAGAAGCCCATGGTACGCGTAACCATCCAAATCGAAAACCGCGATCGCGCGTTACAACCCGGAACGACGGGAAATGCACGAATTGAAATTGGTTCAATGCCGATCTATCAAAAAATATCGCGCGAGGTACTTAAGCTAGTGCCAATCGGCAAACTCATTTAAGTGCTGTACAGCACCAGAGTATCGTCCAGCGCTAAACAAAATCCGGCGAAGTGAATTTCACCAAAAACCTCGGCTGGCGATTGCAATCGTTCCATTGTGCGATCGCAACGATAAATCTCTACTTGCTGGTCTTGAGGGTTGATCAACCAGCCAAGCTGCAGCCCTCTGCTAGATGTTCCTGTATCTTGTCTGGCAGGTCAGCCAGTAGGTTTCCAACCGACCGCAGTTCAACCACAAAACCGGGACAAAGCGGCGAGAACGGGGCTGAATTAAGATTTAGAGCTTCAAGAAATTTAGATTGTTTTACCCGTGGGCTTCTCATTCATCTGGCTCATAAATAATGAAGTCGCCAGGTTGCCAGTTGTAGGCACGGCAGATTTTTTCAATAACTTCACCCGTCGGAATATAGGACGGATCATCACATAAACGGTAGGCGGTGGCCCGACTCAGTCCGGTATCTTTCCAAAAGCGATATCGGGTGATGTTTCGCTGGTCTAATAGCGGTTTAATCCGATTTTTTGCTCCCATCCCCTAATCATGCCAGTATCCTCAAGTTGTTACTATGTCTATAAAATGAGAATATTGGACTAAATTAGAAGCCACTGCTTCAGCTTGGTCGGCAACAGCAGTGGCTAAACCCCTATATGGAGCTAAGTTCTATGATGACAGATTGCCGCTATCAAACAATTTCAATTCGTGCTGACAGGGCACTCAAACAGCATGAAGGTGCGATCGCACTTGCTTCCTCAGTTGTGGCTTTACAACAAGATTCAGGGGATGATCAATCCGCTGTACCATTTGCTGCTAGCGATCAACCGTTTATCGATTTGCGAGATCGCATTTCGCCAGAGATTTTGCGGGTATTAGCGATTGGTAGTCCACAAGTGGTAGAAGACTGTGTGATGACATTGTTTCGCTTGGGCTATGCTCGACCAGAAGAATGGTCGCAACCGTTGCCAACAGTCAATCCTGGAGAAGTCATGCGGATTCTAACGAAGAGAATCGTATCTACACCATAAGTGCTTGTATCGAGACCAACTCAAGCAAGCTCAGTCTGTCGGCTGGGCTTGCTTTTTGAACGCGTTTCGGCTGACAACTGTCGTCTGCTCGCTCAAGCACACTCGGCATGACATGCCCTTAAACTGGTTCAGCATCCTGATCCACTGCGACTCGCGACTTAATGAGCCAAAATCGTCATCGCAATGTCAGACGTATCGCGGGGAAGTCGGCTTAATTCACGGCGCAGTTTATTTTGAAGCTCCTGAGCCTGTTCAAATTCGGGGGCTAAACGCAGCGCTTCTTCGACCGCTGTCAACGCGGCATCATAATCCGACAGTACTGCCAGCATGACGGCTTTACGATACCATGCCACTGCCCAATCGGGACGAAGTGAGATCGCTTGTTCGTAGGATTCGAGTGCTTCTTGATAGCGTTCTAGCGAGGAAAGCGTATGCCCCTGATAGAGCCAACCCCACGGATTGTCCGGCATGAGTGTAACGGCTTGTTCGAAAGATTGAAGGGCAATTTGATGCTGCTCAAGATGAAAGCTGGCAATACCATGCCCCTGCCAAGCTTGACCGACAGTATCATCTAGGGCAATCGCTTGTTGAAAGGCTTCTAGAGCATCAGCATAGGCTTCTGTGCCTAAGTAGCTCTGTCCAAGCTTTACCCAACTCATGACGTGGTCGGGTCGGAGCTCGGTCGATGTTTGGAAGTTGGTTGTTGCTTCTGTATAACGACTCGCATTCAGCAAGGCAATGCCGCGATGGTAGTGGCCGCTGTAGGCATCGGGTTTGAGAGCAATTGCTTGTTCATAAGCATCCAATGCAGCCGCGAGTTGACCAGTATTGTCGAGTGCGTTGGCCATCCAGAGCCAAGCTCCAAAGGAGGTATCGTTCAGCGTCAGTGCTTGCTCAAAGGCCGCGATCGCAGTTTCGTATTGACCCATGGTGTAGAGACTTAATCCTTTGCCTGTCCAGGCGGCTTCTTGGTCGGGAGCCAGTTGAATCGCCTGTTCAAACTGTTGTAGGGCTGTCTCCGGGTTGTTTGCTTTGAGGGCATCATAACCAGCTTGAATGAGTTGGCTGTAGTTGTCGTTTTGGGCTAAGTTGAACGACTGAACCTGCTGATTAGCGGGATTGGTCGCCGCTTCAACTGGAATCGCAACTAACGGCAAGATGAGAGCAACGCCAAAGCTGGTTAACGCAGATTTAAAAGACGGTGTGAATTTCATCTAAAAGTCCTCTAGGGAAACGGTTGGCTTCTAGAAAGAGTTATGTCTGACCTAGAGGACTTATTCATGGTTGAGCTAACTGGGACTTAGGCGTTTTCCAGAAAAAATATGCGAGACGTTCGACTCCGTGAATAAGTTCCTGCATCCTAGATATAAACAGTTGCAGCCCAACTTCAAGTGTTATTGTCTGGAGCAGAATGAATGCAACGTCTCGCTACTGGTATCTGGTACGACTCGATAGTCAGGGTCGCTGCCGCTTTGATGAACAGCCAGCCGCTCAAGCCTGGTTTCAATCACACATTCAATCCCCCGAATCAACAACAGAACTTTCAGACCGAATCATTCAAACTCAACTGGTGGAACACTGGCGGGAGAACGGCGAACAGGCTGATATAGCATTACTTTGTTTACGCTGTTTCGTTTCGCATCAGATTCAGGCGACCTGTCAGAAAATTGCCAGTCGCTTTGGTGAAAAGCATGGTTTTACCGTTGAAGATCTGTTACCGCTGGTGCTGACGGATGATGGGAAACCGCTAGGGCAATATCAGCCCGTGGCGATTGAGATCTTACAGAGCTTTGATCCAACTCAAGCGAATTTATCGACGTGGGCGAGTCGGCTGACCCAGCATCATGCTGAACTCAATCAGGTGCTGCTGAAGGATTATGGCCTTTATCAAGTCAGCGACTGGGCGATTTTGAATGACACGACTGTTGAGCAAGTGGAGCGCATTCTGCGTGACTTTCATCAGCAATCTAAGTATGAAATTGAGCAGGCTCACCAGCTACTAGAGCGCTATCACCAAGTGTATCGTCAGGCTCGTTTTCAACAGCGACTGGCAGGCAATCGCAGTCGGTGTTCAGCCCCAACTGAGGAGCAACTGAAGCAGATTAATCCCAATCGATTGCCTCGATTGGTTCTCGCTCAGCTCCGGCAACTGGCCGATTTGCTTCGGTCATACCGGATCTATGCTCGCTCTGGTCTGAGAGTGACTCAATCATTTGATGATCCAGAGTTACCTGAACCCATTGTTTCCGTACCCTCAGATGATGAAATTGCCCAAGAGAAGTTTCTAGAGCTTTATCGGGAGCAGTTTTTAGCCTGTTTAGATGATGCGATCGCACATATCTTAACTCAGCGACAAACGAAACATTCCAACTATCTAAAAGCCTTACAGGCATTTCAATGTGAGGGCTGTTCGATGAGTGCGATCGCGCCGATGCTAGATCGGGAAACGCAGGTACAGGCGACGCGGACAATGAATATGAAGCAGTTACGCGCCGATATCCGCCACACCTGGATTATCAAGCTCTTTGCTCAGGTGCAACAACTAGCTGAAGACTACGCGACACCCGATAAGCTTCGTTCTCTCGATCAGCAGCTAGAGCAACTGCTGAGTGATCAAATTGATGCGGTCATGGATGAAGCGGATCGCGAAACTCGCAGCGCTCGAAACCGCAGCGCCAATAGTTTATTTGCGCGTCATATTTGTCGCTATCTTCATTCCCTTAACTCTTGACTCACCACCGTTCTCACTCACCTCCAGGAAGGTTGTTACCGATGATGTCTACACATCCAATTACGAATTCATCTAATTTTGAACCGATGGCTAATACCATCATTTCACTGACAGATGACCACATTACTCAAGCCACTCGAATGGCTGCCAATCGTCCAGATCCGCAGCAGTGGTCAACGTATCTCAATATGCTGGTGCTATATGGCGTGCAGCAGTGGTTACAGCAAGCTGAATTCTCGCAAACTGTTTGTCACTTAAGTGAGAAGTACGGAATTCAGTGCAATATCGGCGACTATCGTCTCTGTGTGCTGCCGATGACTAGCTTAACGGAAGAACGAGTGCAACTGCCTGACATAGAGACCGCTGATCCGGCTCATCTCTATGTACTCGCTGAAGTGCAGGAAGAAGCGGCACAGGTCAATATTATGGCGGGACTGAGAGCCGATCAACTGGCCCAGCTCATCGCTCATCAATCTGAATCAACCCATAATTTGTATCTGCCGCTATCAGCGTTTCAGGAGATGCCTGAGCAGTTGCTGCTTTACTTACGCTGCTTGGATCCGAAGGCGTTAGCTAGCGCGTCAGCTCCTCAGGCTGCGCCAATTGCAACGGTGGATTTTGTTCGCTCCGTCTCTCGCTCACTGTTAAATGTTAGCCACTGGTTCAAGAATGAACTAGATGAGGTGGCTAGCGCACTGCAGTGGTCACTTTTGCCGCCGCTGGCTTCGGATGCAGCACTGCTGAGCCCGACGGAGATTATCGAGTCAGTGCTTAAGGAGCTGAGTCCATCGGGTGTGAGTGTGCCACCCCGAGCCAGAGGAGCTAGTACTGAGATTCAGCTCGGCGGCTTGACGCTACAGATCTATGCCTTGACCTGGACAATCTTTGAAGAGAATCAACCACCAGAGTGGTCATTGTTTCTGGTGCTTGGCCCCCGTCCTGGCGACTCCTTACCACCTGGAACGCGGCTGCAAGTTGCTGATCCAGCATCGGTTCTGAGTGAGTCAGCCTTGCACGATCACACGGAGTCAATGCATCTCTATGCTCAGGTGTTTGGCACGTGGGATGAAGCCTTTACGGTGACGGTTACACTGCCGAATGGGCCAGAATTGACGCTACCTGCATTTGTGTATCAGCCAGAGAATAACTTGTAGAATAAGCCATCTTGGCTGTCTCTCATTTTTCAACGGACAGGCGGGACGCCTATCCTACGGAGTTGATTATCGTTCAATGTTTAGAGCCTCCTGATCATGCCGACTTATCATCTTGCGGTACGCAGAATTGAGCAGACCTGTCTCTTTGAGCTGAACTGGGGACAGCGACAGCGACTGTCAGCTCAAGTTCCCTATCCCGAACAGTTGACGCGTGCTTATACCGACTGGCAGCGTGCCTATTTGGGCTACTACAAACATGCTCTGCGGGGACGACCGGGCGCAACGGGCACAGTGGCATCGTTGCCGATTAATTGGCACAGCGAACTGGCTCAGACCGAAGCTAAACTCCTGTCAGAATTTCATCGCTGGTTACGCAGTGGTGATTTACATGAGATCCGAGATGCGATCGCACATCCCAACTCTACACAGTCAGAGACGGACACCACAGAACTTTTCCTCACCTGCGAACCAATTGACATTGCTCGCTTACCGTGGGAAGCCTGGGAAATTGGTAAGGTGCAACCGCTACGAATTGCTCGCTCACCCGCCAATATTCGGGCAGAAGCTTCACCTCGGCCAACGATGCGTCGAGGACAGCTGCGAATTCTAGTCATCATGGGTGATGACAGTGGGATTGAAATCAAGTCGGATGTGGAGGCGATTCAGCAAGCGTTTAAGGGCTTAGGCTACGTGCAAGTTGAGGGCTGGCAGCGGGGGCAAGATCCGCTACAAGTACGAGACAAGATTCGCGATGCGCTCATTGATCCGCAAGGCTGGGACATCTTATTCTTCTCGGGTCATAGCGATGAAGCAAAAGTCGTCGGGGGTGAAGTGCTGGTTGCGCCGCAGGTGTCGATTTCGATTCGTGAGATTGTCCATGACTTGGACGTGGCGAAGCGCAATGGCTTGCAGTTTGCGCTGTTCAACTCCTGCGCTGGACTCGATATTGCTGAGACGCTGGTGGAGTCGGGGCTAAGTCAGGTCGCGATTATGCGCGAGAAGATTCATAACCAGGTGGCGCAGACGTTTTTAGTGCAGTTTCTAGAGGGGCTGGCCAACTATCTAGACGTGCATGATGCGCTGCTGAAGGCGTGCCAGCATCTCAAGCTGGAGACGCATTTAACCTATCCATCGGCTTACCTGGTACCGTCGTTTTTTCGGCATCCGGATGCTGAGTTGTTTCAGCTTAAGCCAGCAGGTTGGAAGACGTGGCTGAAGCAATTAAAACCGACAAAGCCGGAATCGGCTGTCCTCGGTGCTGCTGTGCTGCTGAGTCTGTTGCCACCCGTGCATTATTGGCTAATGGAGCAGCGAGTGGCAGTTCAGGCTACATATCGTCAGCTAACGGGGCAACTAGCGGAAGCGGCAGAAACTCCGATTGTCCTGATTCAAATTGATGATGCATCGCTGCAGGCGGCCCGCATTAGTGAACCACTGCCGATGGATCGATCCTATTTGGCGGAGCTGGTGACTCAGGCAACGGCTTTAGATGTGCAGGTGCTCGGAATCGACTACCTATTAGATCGTCCGCGACCGGGTGATGCAGCGCTGAATCAGGCGCTACAGCAGGCAGTTGAGCAAGGTGTCTGGCCAGTTTTGGGCACCAAACGAAGTCATCAGGGAGATTGGCTTTCGGTCTGGTCGGAAGTCGCTGATCCAGCCTGGAGTTTGCAGGGCGATATGTGGGTGCCGCTTTGGAATGTATTGCCGCTCTGGCCCGATGATCGCCCTCGTCCTTTAAGCTACCAGCTTGCGATCGCAACTCAACTGCAAGCGATAATGCAACCGAGCTTAGACGGCCAACAGTCGCTCTCGTCACAGGTTGAAGCGGAGCTGCGATCAGAGATGGCGTATCTGGAACCGAACCCAGCGCGACTACATCCACTGACAAAGTTTTCTTATCGGCTGCGGCAGCGTTGGCTACAGCCACTTTTGGATTTTTCGATTCCACCAGAGCAGGTGTATCAAACGATTCCAGCTTGGCAACTGCTAGAGTCACCGGAACTAGTGCTGCAACAGTTGGGTCTGGAGTCACTGGAAGATGCTGTGGTGATGATCGTGGCGGGGGGCTATGACGAAGCGGGGGTGACAGTGCTAGCGGAGGATAATTTTCCGACGCCCAGCGCGATCGCATATTGGCGCAGTCAAGCGGGAGACCCCAATCGGGGATTTACGGGTGGAGAGGCTCATGCCTATATGACGCACCATTTTTTAACGCGACATTTTGTAGTGCCGATTCCGGATCTGTGGATGGTGCTGCTGGCAGTGCTGGTGGGAAAGGCGTTGAGTCTATGGCTGATTCCGGCAATGGTGCAACAGCCGCGACGAGTGATGCTGCTGTTGCTAGCGGGGTTAGTAGGCTACGGGCTGGTGAGTTTGCAGCTTTATGTGATGGCGGAGATTCTGCTGCCGTGGCTGTTGCCGACGGTGGTGATTTGGCCATATGTCGTACTGAAGTTGAGGAGACTAAATCATGTCTAAGCGATTCTCGATGGTAATGGTGCCGACAGCAATGCTACTGATGGCGTTGGGGCTGTTGATTGTGGAAGGCAGTCGGCGCAGTGTAGCGGCGAGCGAAGCAATGCCGCTGTCGTGGCGGCAGGTGATGGGTTTCTTCTGGGGATCGGCAGAAGATAAGGGGCCAGGGCGCACAGGTGGCCCTCGTCCTGGCGATTATTGTTTAATTTCGCCTTGGGATGAACAGGAGGTATGGTCGCTACAGCCAGTCTTGCTCTGGAAAGGGTCGATGCAATCAGCGGGGATTCGTGAGGCGGGAACGTCTGTGAGTCCACTGCATGTATCCGTGCAGATGGTTGATGGGGTACGCTTGGCGCAAGCATCGACACCGCTACAGCCGGGAGAGAGGTATGACTGGGCTTTGTATTTGAGGGAGGAATCCAGCCGACACTCAACATGGACAACGTTTCGCGTGATGGATGAGGAGCGGAGAGCAGTAGTTACGACAGGATTGCAGATGCTGGAGGCAGAGTTGGCGGGGTCGGGGGCAGCGGCGGATGAGGTGGCGATGAATCAGGCACAGTATTTCTTAGAGCAGGGTTTGCCGTTTGATGCATTACAGGTGATGTTCAGTGTGGAGGAGCCGTCGCCGGAGTTGGTTGAATCGCGGCAGGAGATGGTGGAGCGAATTTGTAATCCGCCGCAGGAAGATGATACGGAGATAGACAATGAGGGTTGATTTTGGGTGTTGCTAGATAGCTGAGATGGTTGTTCTACAGTGAGATCAGCATCTTGCCTGTCCTTGTAATGGATTGGTGCGATCGCAGTTTAATCTAGTAAGTGCGATCGCAGTTTAATCCGATAAGTGCGATCTCAAGACTATCGTTTTCCAGGGACAGCCGAGACGGCTATCCTACAGAGATTTCATCAATTGCATCCGCGTAGGGCAGGCAAGATGCCTACCCCTTCCCAATTTTTCGTTTTGGGGGACAGCCGAGACGGCCATCCTACGGAAATTTCGATCTGCGTAGGGTAGGCGTCTCGCCTGCCTCTTTCTCAAAGATTCTCTAAAGCTGAATAAGTGGAGATGAGTCAGAGCTATATGCTGACGTTAACCCATCGAAATTCAGCTCAGCCCTATGCGCCTGCTCACTCTGTTTACTACAACTGCGCTGACTCTGACTCAACTGGCAGGCAGTAGTCAGGTCAATGCTACTCAGATCCTCTCAAAGTCACAAGATGCAATGCCTCAAACGCTAGCGCAGGCTAACAGTCGCCAAACTGAGGCAGAGCGCCTGTTTCAGCAGGGAAGTCAGCAAGCTCGGATAAGTCAATTTCAGGAAGCACTTCAGTCGTGGGAGCAGGCGTTAGAAATCTATCGCGAGATTGGCGACCGCGCAGGTGAAGCGAAAACCCTTAACATTATTAGCATTTTCAACCAATTGTTAGACAGCTATCCAGCGCATGCTGAGGCAGAGCGCCTGTTTCAGCAGGGAAATCAGCAATATCGCATCAGTCAGTTTCGGGAAGCACTTCAGTCGTGGGAGCAGGCGTTAGAAATCTATCGCGAGATTGGCGACCGCGTGAGTGAAGCGAAAATTCTCAACAATATTGGCGAAGTGAACCGAGTGTTGGGCAACTATCCAACAGCACTGGACTATTACGAACAAAGTCTGGTAATTACACGTGAGATTGACAACCGCGCTACCGAAGCGTATACCCTCAACAACATTGGCATTGTCAATCAATCGTTAGGTAACTATCCAACGGCACTGGACTATTACGAACAAAGTCTGGTAATTACACGTGAGATTGGTGATCGAG
>CBKWJC010000051.1:0-47916 GCA_966674685.1 uncultured bacterium | reverse complement strand
CCAGCATCTAGCTTCTCAACTATTATCCTCTCTTCAGAACTTTCCAAGTCGTGTATTGGATACAACATGACGTTCTTCCCGATATAAGCGTAGAACGTATTCTCCGGCTGGAGTTTGACGGAGTGCTTGCGCCTGTCTAGACATCTCATCAGAGACTTGATCCAAGCTGGGGAACAATCCGCCATATTCAGCAGGAAAAACAACGGGAGCCGCCAGACAAGCGAACGTTAAATCAGCCGCAGAGAAAAAGTCTCCTACTAAATATTGGCGTCCATCTGAAAGTCGATGGCTGACGGTTTCAAAGATACGTTGAATGCGACCATAGGCTGCGATCGCGCTTTCACGATGCACGTTATAGCTGGAATACACTAAACGACGGGTCAACGGAAACAAAATAGGAAATAATGATTTTTCCCATTTGGGTACTCCGTCGCACCAAACCTGCTTCATTAGGGCTCGATCCTGAAGTCCATAAAAATATCCCCACTGTCTTGCCGCAGTCCCGAGTTTGCGGTTAAACCGATTCTCTAGCTCAACAACCTCGCGATATAACTCGGATGCAGTCGGATACAGTTTCGCCTGAGAGGTTGTAATCGTGTCGAGGTAGCGAAGAATATCGTCAGAAGTTTTCAAGACATCAGTTTCTGTCACCAAAACAGGGACGCTGCTTGCTCCCAGCGGCTGGGTCTTTAGGCGATGAAGCGGCGGTAGATGGCACTCTTCAACGTATGTTAGGCCAGTGCGATCCAGTGCCCACCGTGCTTTCTCGCAGTAGTGGCTGATGCGAATTGTGATTAGACGAAGCGTTGGTTCCATTAAGCTCTAAGCCCAACAAGACGGTAATGTCATTGTCATTTTGATTGAAGCATGGTTCTGGAATTTAGCCACAAAACACAAACTGAATGCGCTTTCACGAATATATAGCCGTCGCCACAGCAGTTAGGTCATTGGAAAATTCTGAAAACGTTCAAACGTAAACATTGGATTTCGTAACTGTCTTGACCAAAGTGGCGACGGCTATATTTGGAATGTCATCACATCAATATCCAAAATCATGCCGACCATCACTGCTCAAGGCCAAACCATTACCTGCGATCGCAACGCCAATTTGCGACAGGAACTGCTCAAAGCGGGAATTGACCTATATAACGGTCAGGCCAAGCTGATCAACTGCCACGGCATCGGTAGCTGTGGGACCTGCGCGGTGGAGATTGAGGGCGAGGTGTCGGCACCCAACTGGCGCGATCGCACCCGGCGTTCCCTGCCGCCCCATAACTCAGACCGCAACTTACGGCTCGCCTGTCAGACTCAGGTTTTGGGCGATATCACCGTCAAGAAGTACGACGGATTTTGGGGACAGGGCAGCAATCTGGTTTGGTAAGGGCGTGATTCCGCTAGGATAAACGAGGCGATTCGATGCCTGTTGCCCTTGTTGAGTCCTAGTCATTATGTCCAGTGAAGTTTTTAATCGAGTTATCGCGCTGATTTTGCTGATCGTTGCGATCGCGCTAGCGTGGCGGGCAGTGAATGGTGAAGATTTATCTTTCGGTCTGCCGTGGTTGGGCGAAGAAACTGGAGAGTCTGTAGACACGGTCTTGCGAGATGCGGGACGCGGACTCGAACCGCTCGCCCCCAGTCAGCCAACGCGCCCGACGCGGCCCACGCCCGCCCCCACCCCAACATCCACATCCACGCCGATTCCGGCTGGCTGGTAGACGGGATCGCGCTAACCTTGAAATATGAAGACCCAGAACGGCATTGCTGATTTTAAGTATGAATTGGGATGTGAGGGCGGTGCCCCCATATCCCAATTCATACCCCGATTAAGCAACACCTCCAGAACAGTAGATGCACGATCTAGTGTTTAACTCTTTCTAAGCTGAGCGATCTCAATTGATATGGATAAAGCTCCATACAGTGGAAAAGTGAACGAGGGCATGAGCGACCAAATGAATCTGGATCACAATTTTGATCCAACTGCTGATCCAACTGAGCAGCACAAGACAAATCACGCTAAGCAACCAAACATACTCGTGATTGGCGGCGGCATGATTGGACTTGCGATCGCGCTGGAGCTGCGGCATCGGGGTGCTGACGTGACTGTCCTGAGTCGCGATTGGCAGCAGGCAGCGGGTCACGCGGCGGCGGGGATGCTCGCGCCCCAGGCGGAGCAGTTGACCCATCCAGCAATGCAGCAGCTTTGTCTGCAAAGCCGCGATCGCTATGGCGAGTGGATTCAAAAGTTGGAGACACTGACGGGTGTGGATACGGGCTACTGGCCCTGCGGCATCCTGGCTCCCTGCTATGACAGAGTTACTCCGGATCAGATTGCCCAACGGCAGCAGGTTGAACCTGCCGCTCACTGGCTAGATGCGATCGCACTTCAGCATCACCAGCCTGGACTTGGTTCAGAAGTGACGGGAGCCTGGTGGTTTCCAGATGATGCCCAGGTGGATAATCGGGCGCTGATGCAGGCGTTACGGACGGCTGTGCAGGAAATGGGCGTTGATTTTCGCGAGGGCGTTCAGGTTGACGCGATTCAGCAGCGGCAGGGCTATGTCGTCAGCGTTCGCACGTCCGCTGGAGAGTTTCAGGCGGATCACTATGTGTTGGCAACTGGAGCCTGGTCTGCGGCACTGCTGCCTGTGCCCGTAACGCCCGTGAAAGGACAAATGCTGCTGCTGCGACAGCCAAGTCCTGCTCATCATCTGCCACTGCGGCAAGTTTTGTACGGCCAAGAGATTTACATTGTGCCGCGTCAGGATGGACGAATCGTGCTGGGTGCGACAGTCGAGTCAGCGGGTTTCGCTCCGGGCAATACGCCCCAGGGCGTCAATCAGCTGTTGGCGGCGGCGATGCGGCTCTATCCCCCGGTGAGCGACTTGCCCATTCAGGATATGTGGTGGGGCTTCCGGCCCGCGACGCCGGATGAACTGCCGATTCTGGGATCTAGCCGCTGCGATAACCTCAGCGTCGCCGTGGGTCACTACCGCAATGGCGTTTTGCTAGCTCCGATCACGGCGACACTGCTAGCCGATCACGTTTTGGGAACGCTGAACGAGGCGGATCAAGCACTGCTGAATACATTCAACTGGCAGCGCTTCTATGCACCTCAGTCCGAAGTTCAGGCCAAAGTGCAAAAAGCGCAAATCACTCATCAGCCACATGCCTCTATTACTCAACCGCTAAACTCGGCCACGCCTCATTCTGTGTATTCTGCTACTGACACTCAAAATCAAACTCAAATTCAAACTCATACTGCTATGCAAACGCTTCATCCTGCTACGACTCAAGCTACAGATTTGACCAATGCTTCGACACTGAATGCCCTTGATCAGCCGCTGGTGATCGCTAATCGCACCTTCCGATCGCGGTTGATGACGGGAACGGGTAAATACCGCTCGCTGGCCGAAATGCAGCAGAGCATTGCCGCTAGCGGTTGTGAAATTGTCACGGTAGCCGTGCGGCGGGTGCAAACCAATGCGCCTGGACATGAGGGGCTGGCCGAAGCGATTGACTGGAGCAAAATCTGGATGCTGCCCAACACGGCGGGCTGTAAAACCGCTGAGGAAGCAATTCGCGTGGCCCGTCTGGGGCGAGAAATGGCGAAACTGCTGGGTCAGGAAGACAACAACTTCATCAAGTTAGAGGTGATTCCGGATGCGAAATACCTATTGCCCGATCCGATTGGCACGCTAGAGGCGGCGGAGCAGTTGGTGAAAGAAGGCTTTGCGGTGCTGCCCTACATCAATGCTGATCCGCTGCTGGCGAAGCGTTTAGAGGAAGCGGGCTGTGCAACAGTGATGCCGTTGGGGTCGCCCATTGGTTCGGGACAGGGGATTCGCAACACCGCGAATATTCAAATTATCATCGAGAGCGCCCAGATTCCTGTCGTTGTCGATGCCGGAATTGGTACCCCCAGTGAAGCCGCGCAGGCCATGGAACTAGGAGCCGATGCGCTGCTGATCAATACTGCGATCGCACAGGCTAAAAATCCACCCGCAATGGCGCGAGCGATGGGCATGGCGGCTGAGGCTGGCCGATTGGCCTATCTAGCGGGTCGAATTCCAGTCAAGGATTACGCCAGTGCCAGTTCGCCGCTAACCGGAACGATCACGGACTAATCCCTTAAAAAAACCGAAGAGGTGATGCAGCTAGCCGCATCACCTCTTCGAGAGTTATATCAAGTCTGCGTATAAGAACCAAATCTATTTTCTGTGAAACGCTTGCTCCGCAAGCGTTTCACAGAAAATAGACTATGGGGTTTTAACCGGATTTGATATTAGCAAATCATTATGGATAATAGGCAACGCGCGCGTCGAGTCCCTGACCGCGTAGGTAGCTGGCAAATCCCTCAGCGAAAGAGCGTTCGCGATAAGAATTCGCCTGAATAAAGGTTCCTCGGGAGGAATCTGTACGGACAAACGCGCCAGGGGCAAAGGTTTGGACTGCACGCAAGAGAGTCAGTTCTCCACCGGGTACAACTACAGCGTAGGGCAGCGTAACCACATCAATTGGCGGCACTGGATTGGGGGTTGGGAAGGGATCAAACGGATCAACGGGAATGCCGCCGCCGCCGCCATCACCCGCAGTGGCAATGCCCAAATTCAGCAGCGTTTCGGGGCCAGCAATGCCGTCAACGAATACCAAATTGTTGCGAAGCTGGTAGTTATAAACGGCCTGTTCCGTAAATTCATTATAAAAACCCGTTGGCCGCAAACCTAGAGCAGCTTGAATTTGGGAAACTACTGGGCCACGGTCACCAAAGCTGTAGCAGACGTAGCGGGAACAAATACTCTGCGCGGCAGCTTCTGACGCAGTTCCCAAAATCATCAAACCCGCCGCAACTGCGGCTAACTTGGTTACACCCGTTCGAATTAGCGATGACATTTTCATAGTTAACTACCTCACCCGACAATTCAAGCTGTCAATAACACTGCGAATAACTGGATTCCATGTAGCAAATATATAGCGACCTGGACAGAGCCTAGGGGTTTCTACTAATTAGAAACACAGGTCTTGAAATGATTTACGTATAACAATCGAGATTTAAGTAGGTTGGCGTGAACAAGCACACTTTAAAATCTGGAGAAGCACCCCGGAGGGGCGTTTCTCCAGATTTTAGGCTTCTCATTTATTTATATGCAGCTACTTATTTGGGATTAACCCTCTTCTAATAGGATATTACTGGTTGTTAAAGATGCCAAAGCAAATCGCTGAATTCACACCAAAAATTGAAGATTGATATGGAAAGTCAATGCTTTTGAGATAAGACTTCAAGTTGAGTTTGAGTAGAGGAAGCCAATTTCTTGGTGCTGCGTCAGCAAACTTGAGCCTCGATCTTAGGATCTGCGATCGCAGCTCAACCACCCCTAAAAGGGGATATTTAAGCTGATCTTTGGCAGAGGAGGTTCCGCGATATGCACGCTATCGCTAGCGGCGAGATAGGCGCTACGCTTTTCAATCGGTCATAAGGAGTAGAATGATCTACCGGATTGGATCTGACAAAACGGAATTTAGCCAATCAATTCTTAACTGCCAAATTGATATGAAGTTTGCCAGTTCATCCAATTTTAGACTTAGGTGCAACATGATGAATGGATTCATATCTTGCACCTTCTATTAAGTGACTCTGATAAGCAACTCTGAAGTAGTGATTTTGCCGCTGCGATGTGCTGGCAAATCACCACCGTGTTTTTTTGGGGCAAGATGTGAGTGTAGCCACTATCGCCATCTGGATTCACCAGCCCTCAACCATGCATTTGATTCTTTGCCACATTACAGCCGATTTTGACACCGTAGGCGCAGCGGTCGGTCTGACGCGCCTGCTGCCCGGTTCTAAGATCGTGCTGACGGGCGGGTGTCATCCAGCCGTGCAGGATTTTTTGGCGCTGCACCGCGATGAATATGCGCTGATTGAGCGGCGGTCGGTCAATCCTGAGCAGATTCGCACGATTACTCTAGTGGATGCCCAAACCCGCGATCGCATTGGCAAAGCAGCGGAATGGCTGGATTTACCCCATATCACGATTAATCTGTACGACCATCACCTCGGCGCAGCTTGCGATATTCCCGTCACCCAGGCTTACGTTGATGATGTTGGCTCTACCAGTACGCTGATTGCTGAAAAGCTCCAGGCGACAGAGGTTGAACTGACCAAGGCTGAAGCGACGGTGATGGCACTGGGCATCCATGTAGACACAGGTTCACTCACCTACAGTCAGGCCACGCCCAGAGATGCGATCGCACTCGGTTGGCTGATGCAGCAAGGGGCGAGTTTACGAGCGATTGCCGATTACGTCGAGCCAGGATTATCCAGTTCGCTGCAAGATATCCTGTCGGACGCGCTAGAGCAGTTGCAGACAGAGCTGCACCACGGCTATCGGCTGTCCTGGGTGATGATCACAACCGAGACGTACACCCCTGGCATGTCCAGCGTGGCCTCGCGGCTGATGGATTTGACCGACAGCGATACGCTGCTGCTGTGTAACCGATTCAAAACGCGCGAAGAGGGCGATCAGCGATTAACGGTGATTGGTCGCTCTCGCGCTCAGTCCGGCAGTACCTCTGAGGGAGTTGATCTGGCTCGACTGTTTCACCCCTTGGGCGGCGGCGGACATCCAACAGCGGCGGCGGTGACGCTGCACGTAGAGGATCAGAATGAGGCTGAGCAGGTTGTTTCTAAGTTGGTAGGCGAGGTGCGATCGCAGATTCCCTTGCCGCTAACTGCCCGTGAGTTAATGTCATCCCCAGTTCGCACCATCCGGCCTGGTACAACCATTCAAGAAGCTCAGCGGATTTTGCTGCGCTATGGGCACTCTGGCCTATCTGTGGTGGATCGACAGGATAATCTAGTGGGCGTCATTTCCCGCCGGGATTTGGATATTGCGCTGCACCACGGCTTTAGCCATGCGCCTGTGAAAGGCTACATGACGACGAACCTGAAGACGATTACGCCGGATACATTAATGCCGGAAATTGAGTCGCTGATGGTGACCTATGACATTGGCCGACTACCCGTGTTAGATAACGGTGATTTGGTGGGAATCGTTACCCGTACCGATGTTCTGCGCCAGATTCACCAAGACCAATCAGCCGAGCAAACGCCCACGACTGAGACAACAAACCAGTGTCCCCTGCCGAATGTGCTGCGCGATCGCTTACGCAACTGCCTGCTGCCGGAACTGTGGGAAGTGCTGATGACCGCTGCTGATGCAGCAGAACAGCGGGGCTGGCACTTGTACATTGTGGGCGGTGCCGTGCGGGATTTGCTGCTAACTCGGGCTGACGATCCGCCGCTGCTGGCCGATATTGACCTTGTCGTCGATGGTTTTCACCGAGCAGCCCAGGCCGGAGCAGGCGTAGAGCTGGCTCAGGTCTTGACCGAACAGTACTCCGCGTCGCGGCTGCAAGTCCACGGTCGCTTCCAAACCGCCGCGCTGATCTGGCACAAAGATCCAGTGCTGGATTCCTTAATGATTGACATCGCCACGGCTCGCACCGAGTTTTATCCCTACCCCGCCGCCAACCCTGAAGTCGAAGCTAGTTCAATTCGTCAGGATCTCTATCGGCGCGATTTTACGATTAATGCGCTGGCGATTCGGCTCACCCATCCCCGTCAGGGCGAAATGCTGGACTATTTCGGTGGTCTCATTGACCTGAAGCAGCAGCAAATCCGCGTGCTGCATGCCAACAGTTTCATCGAAGACCCGACCCGCATTTTTCGCGCCGTCCGGTTTGCCGTGCGGCTGGGATTTGAAATCGATGCCCAAACCGAGCGCTACATCCGCCACGCCATCGACAGCGGTATCTATCGCCAAATTCAGACCCAACTGGAAAAAGCTCCAGCCCTGCAAACTCGCTTGAAAAACGAGCTGAAGTATATTTTGCAGGCTCCCTACTGGAAAGATGCCATTCACTTGCTGGCGGATTTGGGCGCGTTGCAGTGTATTCATCAGAGCCTGCACTTTAGCCAGGAACTCTGGTGGCGGATGCGGCTGGTGGATCGCTGGCTGCAGCGGTTCGATGCTCAGCAGCGAATTCCTCACTGGGAGATGCTGCTGGAGGTGCTACTGGCTCATGTGGAACCCTCGGAACGAGGCACCGTGGCTCAAAATTTCCAGCTCACGCAGGAGAGTATTGATCGCTTGAGTCATTTGAAGGAGCTGCGATCGCACCTCACCACCCTTTTAGCTAACACCGCGACTTGGCAACCTAGCGACTGGGCCAAACAGTTCCGCACCCACGATCCACAAAGCCTGATTCTGGTCGGTATCTTTAGCGATCGCACATTGCGCCGCCTGATCTGGCGCTATCTAACGGAATGGATCAATGTCAAACCTGCCCTGGACGGTTCCGACCTGAAACGCATGGGCTACAAACCCGGCCCTCAATTCAAAATCATCCTAGAAGATCTCTGGTCGGCCACACTGGACGGCAAAATCTGCGATCGCGCTCAAGCTGAGGCATATATCTGCGATCGCTATTCAGTTCATTGAGGCATGTTGCCCTACTCTACGAGTTTGCAATAATAAAAGCATTGTTCCTTTGAGAGTGGCCGCAATGTCTCATTTGAGTGAGCAAATTTTGCAAACTGTCGAAGCGCTATCAGCGGAAGATCAGCAGCAAGTTTTGGATTTTGTAGAGTTTCTGCAAGCCAAACGACAGCAGCTCAGGGCTACCCAGTCTGAAAATGCTCCAAAATCCTTTTTTGAGGTTGCCCAATCTGCAATCGGCGCTGGAGAAGGCCCAGGCGATCTTTCAACTTTGCAGGCTATGAGTACTCAGTTTTGGCAAGGGAACACACTTGGGCAATTGATCAGCACTCAATCTCCTACAACGGTTCATAACATTGATGATCTTGTGGCTGACTTTTGGCCTGAGGAAGACTCAGTTGATGATTTTTTGAACTTTCTAAAACAACAACGTCAAGAAACCGTTTGACGAACATCCATGAGTCTTTTGCTAATTGATACGGACATTGCTTCTTTCATCTTCAAAGGGAGCGCATATCTTGACCCTTATCGCTCTATTTTGAATGGGCAAGAGTTAGCAATTTCCTTTATGTCCGTTGCTGAATTGTTTCAGTGGGCGATTCTCCGTGATTGGGGAGAGCGCCGTATTACGCAGTTAGAGCAGTATTTGGCAAACTGTGTTGTTATTCCAGTTGATCAAGCTCTCTGTCGTCAATGGGCACAAGTTCGCGCTGATCGCCAACGCATAGGACGAGCAATTTCACCGCAAGATGCTTGGATTGCAGCAACGGCTTTACACTACGATCTGCCACTCGTGACCCATAATGTTAAAGATTTTCAAGAAATTCCTAATCTGCGTTTGATGACTACATCGCCTTAGTATCACTTGCGGATTTCCGCATCTGCTGACAAACCGAAAAATAACTAGCATCTGCCAAAAGAAACTGGTATAACTCTCCTCAGATTTGTGTCAGTTGATCGCTATCATGCGATATGACGCATAAACACCTATCGTGAGTGAACTACCTGTAAGTCACATGCTAGAGGTCGGGACTACCCTCCAGGGCAAATACCAAATCCAATCGCCGCCCATCATCAGCGGCTTCACGATTGGTTATCGCGCCATTCACACTGCCACCCAGCAGAACGTGATGGTCAAAATGCTGCATCCAGAACTGCGCGATCGCAACGACTTCATGACGCTGCAACATCAGAGCACGGAGCAGATTCGTCGGTTAGCCCAGTGCAACCATTCTCATCTAGCACGAGTACTCGACACGTTCACGCTGGACGATCCTCAGATGCCGATTGCCGCCTGGGTGATGGATGATAGTCCGGGTCTGAGCCTGACTGACTTGGTGCAAACCACTGGCCCGCTGCATGAAGGCGTAGCCATTCGCTACATTACGCAAATTGGCAAGGCACTAGCAGAACTGCATCGCTGCGGGATTGTGCATGGTGGTGTTCAGCCGCAGCACATTCGGCGGTTGGCCAGTACCGAAGCGGTGGTGCTCACAGATATCGGTTTAATGGGAGATACCTTTGCGAATTTAGGGGCAAACCATCCTGAGCGGTTGGCCTCTGGCTATGCTGCCGTTGAGCAGTACCATGCGCCTGTCACCTGCACGCCTGCCACGGATATTTATGGTTTAGCCGCGACACTCTACTACATCCTCAGTGGCCATGTGCCAACCCCCGCCTCCCTGCGGGAGCAGATTGAGCTGCCACCGCTGCGGAAGTTCCGGCCTGAGCTATCGACTCGCACTGAGCAGGTCGTCTTGTCGGGCATGGGGTTAATGGCTACCCAGCGTCCAGTTGCGATCGCAGAATGGCTTGATCTGTTACCAACCGGAAAGCCTGCGTCAAAACCCGTCAGCTTACCGCATACAGCGACGCAAGCCACCACTGCCGCCACCGTTGCCGTTGCGCCTGCGGCTCATATTCATCACAACGGCCATCAAAACCAGAATGGCCACAATGGCCGAGCAGCAATGGCTGAGCCGACGGTGATGCCGCCAACTCGGGCAAATTCTGTAGATGCTGATCGAGTTGATCTAAACCAGAACGGTACTTCAACGTCCAAGCGGTCTAAAGCCAAGTCGAAGCGCTGGCCGCTGGCGCTGGCGCTGACTGCGATCGCGGCTTTGGTTTCCGGTGGCGGTGTGGGCTTAGCGCTGCGGTTTCAGGCACCTGAGCCAGGTCAGAATACGCAGCTCGGCTTGGGCAGTGAGCAGTCTTTCCCGGAATCTGAGAATTGGCCAGGGTCGGATAATCCCGATGATGTCTTCTTTGAGGATGCCGATCGCACTGATCAGCGAAATCGCGATCGCAACCAGTCCAGTGAATGGGTTGATCAACCTGTTGAAGAGCGAGCCGATCCGCCGCCGATGATTGAGGAAGCGCCAGCAGCGGAACCCGTTAAAGCGGCTCCTCCATCGGATTCTAACTTTGGCAGCAGTGAACCCTTCATTGAGTCAAGCTCAGACGATGTTGATTCCAACAAGCCGAGCCGAGTTTCGCCCAGTCGCCCAGAACCGGAAGCAGCGAACCCACTGGATGATTTGGCACCCGTTGATGATTTCGTGCCCGATCCTGCTGCACCCGCTGCTCCTCCGGTGGAATCACTCCCTAGTGAACCCGCTAAGCCCGTCGATAAACCCGATGATGGCAAAGTGGTGGTACCGACTATTCCCGCGCCACAGGCTGCACCGCAATCAGTCGATCCGAGTCCTGGCTCATCAGGTGACAGCACCTCTGAAAATCCAACAGGTGCGCCCCGCAAGTCGCCAGCTTTATAGGATTTAGCGCGCCGCAATCGTCGAGTCTCTCATTTTTGCAGGTTTCGGTACTCCTACTTAATGCAGAGACTTGGTTTGCTCATATCTTAATTGTCTTGGCAAATCTAAAACCCAAAGAGGGCGTTTTGCAGAGATCATCACGCTATAATTTGGGCTGAGACGTAAGTTAACGAATATTTACAACCCTCATGAGTAATCCTCTAGTCCATGCCTTTTTCCTCGGTCGCGCATTCGCGGAAGCGGTTAGCGAAGAGGTAGAAGCTGCTGTCACTCAGTCCCTGAGCGACTTAGGCCGATTTGATGCCGAACAACGAGAGCGGCTCCGCCAATTTGTTGATCGCGTTCATAACAAGGCTAATGCAGCAGCAGCGGAAGCCACGACGGGTGATTATGCCCCTAGCGGTAACTCAGTCGGGATGCCGACAGTCGGCTCAACAGATCTGCAAGCTACCATTGATGAACTGCGGGCTGAAATTGCACAGTTGCGATCGGCACTGCAACAGTATCGCAGTCAATCGAGCTAGCTGATGTGGCTAGCAATCTAGATGAGTCAACCGGATAGGTCAACTCGCTTCAGATTCCAATGAAAGCAATTTGCTAACTGGAAGGATAGAAGGCTAAATGCTTGTCCTGCTGCTTTTTCCGCTGGTCAGGAATCGCTCAGTCCAGTTACTGGCGTGCTGTGGCAGCGGCTCTGATTTCTGGGTACATTATCAGCAGAACAAGTCACTGATGCCGCTAAGTCACCGCTAAGCATACATTGATGTGAGTGGTGAGTTATACGTCTGAGTTTACGTCTTGTATGAAGTATGAAGTCCAGCTTAAAAAGCTATGGTCTATTGCTTATCAAACGCTTGTTTTGAAGCAGTTGATGAACAAGAAACTGGGATCTTCTACACAAACTTCATACCCCCTTTTCGCTGTTGATGCCGCTATTGTCATTAAGCTGTAATTAAGCCCGGAGTACGAGTGTCTGCTGTCCCCGATAATCGGATTCCCAACTCCCTAAAAGAGTCAGAGGTGATGCCGGAGCATTACCCTGATGCCCATGCTGCGATCGCACCCCATGACCCAACGGTAGACTTTGGGCCGAAGTCATCTCAAATTCAGCAGGGATTTGAGCAAACTAGCCATATAGGTGTGGATGCAACCGTCGATGCAGCCAACGATTCGTTTGATCCATCGACACTCCCGGCCAAGACCTACACGGCAAACGACTATCGCTGGAGTCGGGGCCGCTACTCTCGCCGCCGCCGCTTTGTTGAAATTTGGTCATTTGTGCTGCGGTTTCTCTCATCTCAATGGCTCTATGGCAAGGACTGGAGCTATCGGGGTAGCGTCACGGAAGAGAAAAAGGCGCTCAGACGCCGCAAGCAGGCGATTTGGATTCGGGAAGAGTTTCTGAATCTGGGGCCGACGTTTATCAAATTGGGTCAGCTATTTTCGACCCGTGCTGATTTGTTCCCGATTGAGTACGTTGAAGAACTCTCCAAGCTGCAAGATCGGGTGCCTGCCTTTAGCTACGAGCAGGTGGAGCAGATCATCCGCGAAGATTTCGGCAAGACCATTCCAGAGCTATACAGCAGCTTTGACCCAATTCCAATGGCCGCTGCTAGCCTGGGACAGGTTCACCGCGCTCAGTTGCGATCGGGCGAAGAAGTAGTGGTCAAGGTTCAGCGGTTGGGGCTGAAGAATCTGTTTGAAATTGACCTGTCGATTCTGAAAGGCATTGCTCACTATTTTCAGCGTCATCCCAAGTGGGGGCCGGGTCGAGACTGGATTGGCATTTACGGGGAATGCTGCAAAATTCTCTGGCAGGAAATCGATTATCTCAATGAAGGCCGCAACGCCGACACCTTTCGACGCAACTTCCGGGAAGAAGACTGGGTAAAAGTGCCCAGAGTTTACTGGCGCTACGCATCACCGCGAGTCTTGACGCTAGAGTATATGCCCGGTATCAAAATCAGTCATTATGAAGCACTGGAGGCCGCTGGGCTGGATCGGAAGCGGTTGGCCAATTTGGGCGCCAAAGCCTATCTGCACCAGTTGCTCAATGATGGCTTTTTCCATGCCGACCCGCATCCAGGCAATATCGCCGTGAGTGTAGACGGCTCCCTGATTTTCTACGATTTCGGCATGATGGGGCAGGTGCAGCCCGTCACGCGCGAAAAGCTGATGCGAACCTTCTTCGGCATTGCCCAGCGCGATGGCGAGCAGGTGATGAACTCGCTGATTGAGCTAGGGGCGTTGACTCCGGTGGGCGATATGGGGCCAGTACGGCGCTCCATTCAGTATATGCTCGACAACTTCATGGACAAGCCGTTTGAAGAGCAATCGGTGATGGCCATTAGTGATGACTTATATGAAGTCGCCTATGGACAACCGTTCCGCTTTCCGGCTACATTTACCTTCGTCATGCGGGCCTTTTCGACGCTAGAGGGAGTGGGTAAAGGTCTCGATCCAGACTTTAACTTTATGGAGGCGGCCAAGCCGTTTGCAATGAAGCTTATGAACAACGGCACACCATCCGATACGAGAGGGCTGTTTGACGAGTTGGGACGACAGGCAGCTCAGGTGAGTTCGACGGCATTGGGACTACCGCGTCGGATTGAGGATACGATTGAGAAATTGGAACGGGGCGACATTCGGGTACGGACGCGCTCCATTGAGTCCGATCGCATTTTGCGGCGAGTCGCCAATATTAACCTGGCAACCAACTACAGCATTGTTTTAGGCAGCTTTACGCTGACGGCAACGCTGCTGTTAATTAACGAGTTTATCTGGTTAGCAATTGCCTCAGCTGCGATCGCAGCTTTCATAGCGATTTCGCTCATCCGCCTGTTACTTAAAATTGATCGCGATGAGAAAATGTTCTGATGCCCCTGGCTTAAACCTGTTTTAAAGTATTGGTTATTCGTTTTGCCCTGTGGTTAACCCGCATCATGTAATGAAGCCGTTATTTGCCGGTTCAAGTGATCCCGGTCTGCTGCGACCGACGAATCAGGATGACTACTATGTTGATCTGGACGGTCGCCTATTTATTGTGGCTGACGGCATGGGTGGTCATGCAGGCGGACAAGAGGCCAGTCGGATCGCGACAGAAACCATCCGAGACTATATCCTGACCAATTGGGATAGCGACAAGTCCGCTGAGCAACTGCTGGAAGAGTCGATTTCCAAAGCCAATCAAGCCATTATCCAAGACCAGCGCACCCATCCTGAGCGATCTGACATGGGCACAACGGTGGTGGTGGTGCTCTTACGTGAGCAGGACGAACAGCCGTGGTGCGCCCATGTCGGCGATTCCCGTCTTTACCGTCTGCGAGGAGCCAAGCTGGATCAAATTACGGAAGATCACACTTGGGTGGCGCGTGCCCTGCGCGAGGGGGAACTGAGTGCTGATCAGGTGCGCTATCATCCCTGGCGGCATGTTTTGTCTAAATGCCTGGGTCGGGAAGATCTGTATCGCAATCAGATTTCGATTCAGCCGATTGAGGTGCAGGTAGGCGATCGCATCTTGCTCTGTAGTGATGGTCTAACGGAGGAACTGCCGGATTCACTGATTGCCTATCAACTGAAGTCAATTCGCTCTTGCAATAAGGTAGTGCAGTCTCTGATTGATCTGGCGAAAGAGAAGGGCGGACGAGACAATATCACGGTCGTTGTCCTTAACTTTCAAGCTTAGAGCTTAGAATTTCTTTAGAATTCGGGTTTAGAATTTAAACCTAGATTCACTACAGGTTTCGTTCACTTATGGTTGCTGCTGTTTGTTTGCAGGATGTCCACAAGGTTTATAACAACGTCTGTGTTGTTAACGATTTATCGCTGAGGATTCAACCGGGTGAGATTTTTGGGCTGCTTGGCCCCAACGGTGCGGGCAAGTCTACGACTATCCGTATGTTAACTACCCTCACCCAGGCCACTCAGGGCAACATTGTCGTCGCTGGCTTCGATGTCAATCAGCAACGGCTCCAGGTGCGTGAACAAATTGGCGTTGTCCTCCAGCAAACCAGCGTTGATGGCGACCTCACTGTCTGGGAGAATATGGAGCTGCACGGACGCATGCACCATATGCCCAACCCCCAGCGTCAGCACGAAATTCAGCGCTGGCTGGAATATGTCGAACTGGCTGACCGCAAAGAAGATCTGGTTAAAACCCTCTCTGGCGGCATGAAGCGACGGCTGCAAATTGCCCGCGCCCTGCTGCACCAGCCTAAGATTCTGTTCTTAGATGAACCGACAGTCGGCCTTGACCCGCAAACCCGTCGTCGCCTTTGGGAAATCATTCAGGGACTGAATCAGCAGCTCGGCATGACGATGCTGTTGACGACGCACTATATGGAAGAAGTGGAATATTTGTGCGATCGCATCGGCATCATGGACAACGGCAAGCTGATTGAAACGGGTACGCTAGAAGAACTACGCGAGAAGCATGGTAAAGGCTTGGTCATGACCCAAGATGGCGATCGCTGGGACTACAAGTTTTTCCCAACGATGGAAGAAGCGAGTCAGTATCTTGACCGTCAACCCGACCGAACTGGCATGATGATCCGTCCGTCGAATTTAGAGGACATTTTTGTTGAACTAACAGGCCGTCGCCTAGATTAAACATTGGTGGTGGTATGTAGGTAATGATTTTTGGTGGTGTGGGCAGCGCCCACACCACCAAAAATCATTACGGCTTGAGAACTACCTAAACATTAACGACTAACCATTCACTATCAACCAACTTAACTTACGTCTAACCACTCAATCCGAACCTTCAAATTGGGTTTAACTGGACATATAACCCAGATCTAATCTGTTTTCTAACAGAAGATTACCCTACACTAAACACAAGTCAAACGAATTCTATCCAACAATATCGATGCGAATTGTTATTACTGGTGTGAGTCGTGGCCTTGGTCGCGCAATGGTTGAAGGCTTTATCGAGCAGGGTCACCAGGTTTTAGGCTGTGCTCGCAGCACCGAAGCGATTCAGGAACTCCAGCAGCTTTATGATGAGCCACATAGTTTTGCCGTTGTTGATATTGCTGACGACAGCCAAGTGAAAGCCTGGAGCTATCGTCTGCTCTCCAATGGTGGCCCGCCGGATATGCTGATTAACAACGCGGGTGTAATTAATTCACTTGCCCCCCTCTGGGAGATTCCAGTAGAAGATTTTGATGCTGTTATTGATGTCAATATCAAGGGTGTCGCTAATACCATTCGCCACTTTGTGCCCGACATGGTGGAGCGGCAAACGGGCATTATCATTAACTTTAGCTCTGGCTGGGGCCGCTCTACGTCACCCGAAGTTGCTCCCTACTGTGCTACCAAGTGGGCGATTGAAGGCTTGACCCGTGCCCTTGCTCAGGAACTGCCGCCGGGAATGGCGGCGATTCCCCTCAATCCCGGCATCATCCACACCAAAATGCTGGAGCAGTGCTATGGTGATGCGGCTGCGAGCTACACGTCGTTGAAGCGGTGGCAACAGCAGGTGGTTGATTTTTTGCTGAATATCCAGCCGTCCGATAATGGTCAACCGCTCACCGTTCCGGCTTAAGCTAGTGCAAATACGGATCAGTAGCCAATCCGTGATCTGCGGCTTACCATAAGCTGGTCGTGGCTCTGTTCGGTATGGGCCGATGGCCAGCGGTGCGATTGGGCTTAGCGGAGTACATTGAGCTGTATATAGCGTTTTCCATGCTGGTAGAGTATGGAATGTTTCTTCACTTCCGGCGAAGAAACATTCCTAGGAACCTCACTAGCCTGAAAAATGCTGTAGCTATAGCTGAAGTTCAGCTAAGCCCAAATACTCAATTCCCTGGGGTGAAACGGCAAAGCGACAGGGCAGCACTTCCACACCCTGCGCGATCGCACTTCTCAACAATCGACCATATTCCGGGTCAACGGCATCGCCTGGGGCAAAGTGGGTACAGTCGCCACGATTAATAAAGTAGAGCATCACAGCACGAGCATCCGGCAGTAATGCGGTTAGCTCCTTCAGGTGCTTTTGTCCGCGCGTAGTGACGGTATCGGGGAAGATGGCCAGCGTTTGGTTTGCCCAGGTCGTGTTCTTCACCTCAACGTAAATGGGCGGCACGGTTTCATCCTGAGACTGGAGCAGAAAATCAATCCGACTGTTGCGATCGCAGCCATAAACCACTTCCGGACGAATCAGATCATAGTCACCCAGTTCTGGAATCAGTCGCTGCTCCAGGACTGACTTGACCACGCGATTGGGCAATCCGGTATTGACACCCACCCAAGTTGGTTCATTGTCTTCAACTTCGATTAATTCCCAGGTATAGGCCAGCTTTCGCTTGGGATTGTCACTCTGAGAGACATAGACTCGGCTGCCTAGTGTACACACTCCCGTCATGGGGCCAGTATTGGGGCAGTGAGCGGTAATCACTTCGCCAGAATCTAGCTCAATATCGGCAAAAAAGCGCTTATACCGCTTAATCAGAACGCCCGCTTGCAGGGACGGATAGGGATAGATCCAGGTTTGGGTGGGGAGAGCTTGCGTCATGTCGATACCTCTTGATCCAATTCGCGATTAAATGGGTAATGTTTGTTTTTATGGCAACCGTAGCAGGCTGTGGCTGATTCTCCCAAAGCTGATTCGTCTAAACCCACCCGTTCCCTGGCCAGCATTGCCGGGATTGTTGCGATCGCAACTCTATTAAGTAAGGTATTTGGTCTGTTTCGTCAACAAGCGATCGCGGCGGCCTTTGGGGTTGGCCCCGCTGTTGATGCATACAGTTACGCCTATGTGATTCCCGGTTTCCTGCTGGTGCTGCTGGGCGGCATCAACGGCCCCTTCCACAGCGCCATTGTCAGCGTGATCGCCAAGCGCAAGAAAGAAGACATTGCGCCGCTGGTGGAAACCATTTCTACGCTGGTGGGGCTGGTGCTGCTGGTTGCTACCGTCGGCATTGTTGCCCTCGCACCGCTGCTGATTGATCTGGTTGCGCCCGGTTTGAGTACCACCGACGTGGGGCTGGAGACGCGTGCGATCGCAATTCAGCAGTTACGCATCATGGCTCCAATGGCGCTGCTGGCGGGGCTGATCGGCATCGGTTTTGGCACGCTCAACGCGGCGGATCAGTACTGGCTACCGTCGATTAGTCCGCTGTTTTCCAGCGCGACGGTTCTGATCGGTCTAGGTGCCCTAGCGCTGAGCTTGGGGCGAGAGATGACGGCACCAGAATATGCGCTGCTGGGCGGTTTGGTGCTGGCCTGGAGCACCTTGGCTGGAGCGTTTTTACAGTGGCTGGCTCAGGTGCCTGCTCAGTGGAAAGCAGGGCTGGGACGACCACGCCTGCGATTTCAATTCCGTCAAGAGGGGGTGCGGGAGGTCTTCAAAATCCTAGGGCCAGCCACGTTCTCGTCCGGCATGATGCAGATTAATGTCTACACCGACCTGTTTTTCGCGTCGGGCATTCCGGGCGCAGCGGCGGCATTGGGCTACGCTAACTTGCTCGTACAAACGCCACTGGGCATCATTTCCAATGTCATCCTGGTGCCGATGCTGCCTGTGTTCTCGCGCTTGGCTGACCCACAGGATTGGCCTGCGCTGAAGCAGCGAATTCGTCAGGGCATGATGCTGACGGCACTGACGATGCTGCCAATGAGTGCGCTGTTTGTGGTGCTAGCGTACCCGATTGTGCAGGTGGTTTATGAGCGCTTTGCCTTTGGCGAGGATGCGGTGCAGACGGTGACAGCAGTGCTAATCGCCTACGGAGTCGGCATGTTTGTCTACTTGGGTCGAGACGTGCTGGTGCGGGTGTTTTATGCGCTGGGCGATGGCGATACGCCGTTTCGGGTGAGCATATTCAATATTTTTCTAAATGCGCTGCTAGACTTTCTGCTGGTAAAACCGTTCGGGGCACCGGGTTTGGTGTTGGCAACGGTGGGCGTGAATTTAGTCTCAATGGTGGTGTTTTTGGTGCTGCTGGATCGACGGCTGGGTGGATTCCCGTGGCTGGAGTGGAGCCGTCCGTTTGGGGTGCTGGTGGTGAGTAGTGCGATCGCAGGTGTGATTAGCTGGCTAGCCCTTCGAGGTAGTGAGATCCTATTGGGAACGGAAGGATTCTTGATTCGACTGCTGGAGCTATGTATCGCAGGTGGTTTGGGGCTACTGGCGTTTGGCGGATTGGCGCTGCTGTTTAGGATTCCGGAGATGCAGGTGCTAATGGAGCGATTGGCGCAGAAGTTTTTGCGGCGATCTCGATAGTGTTGTTTTTTCTATTTTTTAGTTGAGTGATTGGAGATTGCTTCTGAGGGGACTAGCCCCCTCAGACTCCCCCACTGGTGCGTGCCGTCGCCCCAGGCCCCCACGGACGAGGTGATCGGTGGGGGGTGTCAAATCGCTTCGCTTTGCTGGGGTGGATCGGGTTTTGCTGCTTTGGGTTATTGGTGGGTATTGTGAGATTGACCTCTTTACTTTTGGGGTTCATAAATTAGAGCTTAAATAAAGCGAAAATTTCTATTCCAGGCTACTTGATTTGCCCTCCTCAACGAAGCTCAATCTTTCTAAATCTTTCACGTATAAATCATGTTTCACTCCTAAATTCGTCTCGGCAAAAAACTGATTGACTTCAGTTTGAGATGGTTTTTTATGAATATGAAGCTCCTCAGCAATAGCTGAAACGGCATTCCACTCATTCATCAATATTCTATTAGTCAAATCTATCAAGAGAGAACGTATTGGATTAGGCAAATTAAGCCTACCCACTTTGGAAAAATCGTCTAGGCTCTCAATATCACCGAATTTTTCAACTGGCTCATCTAGCTTTAGAAATCGACCTTCTGAAACCGATCCGGCAATGGCAATACAAGCAAAAGCATACTTATCTAAAAGTTTCTGAAGTCCCTCTGGCTCTACAGAATAATTCGATTCAACCTTGCCTGTATTATTATCTTCATTGACAGAAACACTTGTTACATCATACCCAAATAATAGATGCATAAATGCATGACCTGCTTCATGATATGCAGTTGCTTTTAACTCTTTTTCTGTAAAGTTGGGAGAAATCACTTTGCAACCTCTTCGAATATAGAAAGTACAGTTTGATATACGGCAATCGAATGTGACCTAGCTGTTGTGAGTTCTTTCCTATCCAATTACGGCTATTTGGGGGAGAGATGTTTGGCAAAATCGCTCACTCTACGAATACGGCTCGCCGAACAAGATTACCGAACAGGTAACACTCTGAATCACCTGCGTAGTCACATCGCTAACGGCTAATCCGCCCACTGTGCGACGACGAATGGAGCGCAGAATCACCAAATCATGCGTTTGGCTGGCCTGCAAAATTGCCGTAGCGGCATCATCGTGAACCACAACTTGAGTTTCGGTAATGCGCTGAAAGGGGCTGTGGCTGAGCCATTGACCTAAGCCCGCCATCAGGGTTTCGGTTTGGTCAGGTGGCGTTCTGCGATCGCGCACATGCAGCAGCGTCAGGGTTGAGTCATTAGTGTCGGCCAAAAGCTGGGCAAACTGTAGCGTCCAGAGGCTCTGAGGGAGAAGGTTTTTGACGGGAACTAAGATGCGCTTGAGCCGCATGGGTTCGTCCAGCAGTCGGGCAACGGCAACGGGACAGTGAGCGGCCCAGAAGACACTATCGGTGACGGTACCAAATAGGCGCGATCGCAACCCGACATCGCTCCAGCCCATGACAATCAGGCGAGCATCCTGTTCACGAGCCGTGCGGCTAATAGCATTGGCAACGTCATCATCAACTCGTAAATGGGGATGTGCGATCGCGCCTGTCCGTTCGGTGACTTCAACCGCGCGGCTGAGCAACTGCCGTCCCCGCCGCAGCATCCGATCTAGCTCTGGATCATCCAGGTGCAGATTTGCTTTGGCAATAGAAAGCGGCACCACCAAACCTGATTCATGGCGGGCGATCAGTGCCGCCAGCTCAATTAAATTGTTTTCGGTTAGAGGATTGGCAACGGGGACAACAACGGTAAAAGGCGACTCACTGACGCTACTCTGCCGGGTCTGAGCCAGTGCCGCATTCGCACCTAAACTTGCTGCATCAGCATCCCCATCTAAACCATCACTGCCCCACCAGGTTTCTAGTTCTTGGGGCAGTTCAACCTTGGGTGACGGTAGCTGAAGTGCAAACCGTTCGGTCATCAGCGGGCCAGCCAGCGATGTCACTAGCATCAGCACGATTACAGCATTGAAGACGGACTGGGGAATAATCCCTGTTTCGTAGCCGACAAACGCTGCCGCCAAGGTGGCCGCCACTTGAGGCAGCGACAGCGACCACATAGTCAGCGTTTCAATCCAGCTATAGTGATAAATCCACTTCACAGTAAAGGCCGCTAGGAACTTACTGCTGATTAGCCCCCCGACAATAGCAAACGTGAGACCAAAGTTGCGAACCAGCGTATCGATAAAAGCGGGAATATCCAGCAGCAGGCCCGTATCCACGAAGAAAAAGGGAATGAACAGCGTACTACCGACAAATTCAATCTTTTCCTGAACGGGGCCTCGGCCCATCACGTCGTTGATGGCTAATCCGGCCAAAAATGCACCAATGATTTTGTCAATGTTGATCGCTTGTGCCCCCACTGAGGCGAGGAAAACCGCCAGCAGGACGAATAAAAACTGGTTGCTTTCTTCATCGCCTGTCCGCTGAAAGTAGTCTCGCCCAACCCAGCGAATGCCGAATAAAACCGCGATGGTATAGACCGTCAGCGATCCAAGCTGCACCACTAGGCTAGCGAGCGAAAAATCACCAGAGTCAACTGACACGCAAATTGCTAACACGAGCAGCGCTGAAATGTCGGTCAGGATAGTTGCGCCAATCGTCACGGTTACGGCTTCATTCCGCACCACGCCTAGGCGCTGCACAATCGGGTAGGCCAGCAGCGTATGGGAGGCCATCAGTGAGCCAATTAAGATAGCTGCATTCCAACCAAAGTTAAAATACAGGCCCACTAATGTGCCCATAATCATGGGTACCAAGAAGGTGGAAAGGCCAAATCCCAATGAGCGATCGCGGGTTTTCCGAAATTCGGCCAGGTCTATCTCTAGTCCAGCCACAAACATCAGGTAGACTTTGCCGATATCAGACAGGAGTTCAATAGTTTCGGTGTCTGGATTCAGCAGCCCTAGGCCACTCTGTCCCAGCAGGATGCCAGCGACAATCAGCCCTACCAGTCCCGGTAAGCGCAGTCGCTCAAAGATGGGCGGCAGAATCAAACTCACCAGCAGCAGCAGCGTAAACGCTACGATTGGACTGACTTCTGGTGGTAAAGCCTGAAGAAATTGCTCCATGTGTTGCAGCCCCGCAGTTTGGCTTAAATAATCTAAATCGCTTGAGCAGAAGGCAGTATCACCCGCTTTCCACCCAAACGATTTAGCTCGCTACAGATAATATGAAATCCGGTTGGAAACCCATTATTTATTTTTTGTGAAATGCTTGCTAAGCAAGCATTTCACAAAAAATAAACAGGATTCTTATACACGAACTTGAGATAAGTAGGTTGGCATAAATAAACATATCTAAAAAACCGGGGGAGCTCCCCGGAGCATTTATTTCTATGTAGCTACTTAAATTCAGTTGATGTCCAATTCGGACAGCTCCTTCGAACCGATATGATTCTCCTACTTGCACCTGATTTGATCAACAGATTCGTTGATATAGCGACGATCATAGTCGTTGGAGCTACCGATTGCGCTGCTGATACAGCAGCCACAAGAAATAGGGAGCACCAATGACTGCTGTGATCACGCCGCACGGTAGCTCAATTGGGGCAAATAGCAATCGTCCTGCTAAGTCCGCCAGCTCGACAATACAGGCTCCCGTTAGGGCTGCAACTGGAATTAATCCCGCATGGGAGGGGCCAACCAATTGACGGGCTAGATGCGGAGCCATCAGTCCCACAAAACCAATCGTGCCCGCCGTTGCAACTGATGCACCAGCCAGCGCCACAGTACAGAGCAAGAGCAAGCTACGCGTCCATTCCACCCGGCTACCTAGCCCTTGTGCTAGGTTATCCCCTAGGTTCAGTGTGTCCAAATCTCGGGCTAGCACTAGCGACAGAGGAATGAAAACGGCTAGCCAGGGCAGCAGCGGCCATAGATGCTCCCAACTGCGGCCATAGACGCTTCCAGTCAGCCAGATCAGAGCCTGACTCACTGCATTAATATTGCCGAAGGTAATTACCAGATTGGTAAAGGCTCCTGTCAAAGCGGTTAGGCCAATACCAACCAGGATTAAGCGGATGGGAGAACTACCTTGATTCCACGCTAATAGGTAAATTGCGATCGCAGCGCTCAATCCGCCGACAAACGCCGCAACAGGTAACCAATAAATCGGCAAACCTGGCAGCAGCACAATAAAAGCAACCGCCATCAAACTAGCACCAGAATTAATCCCAATAATTTCGGGTGCAGCGAGTGGATTGCGAGTTAATCCCTGCAAAATCGTACCTGCCGTCGCTAAACCCATGCCAACTAACAGGGCAACTAACGCACGCGGCAAGCGCAGCACGTTAACTACAAACGCATAGTCTGGATTGGCAGGTAGCCCCAGAATGGTTTTAATTACCTCCAGGGGCGGTACTGGATACTCTCCCTGACTAACGTTGAAAACAAGAGCCAGCAAGGCGATTGCCACTAAAGCTACAACAACAGCAGGCACCCGCCGATCAATCCGAAAGGAAACAGGAACATGTCGAAGATGAACAGAGAGCCAGGGTTTTGTCGCGGGCATAGTTCGGAGGAATGAGAGTAGGAGCGTGGGAGAGTAGGAGCGTGGGAGTGACGGGCGGTATGACACCAGTTCTGCAATCACGCCTGACTTTTTTCAAGTGCTGAGTACTGAGTGCTGAGTGGACGGAAACGCTCACTCCTCACGCCTGACTTTTTTCAAGTGCTGAGTGGACGGAAACGCCTTACTCCTCTCGCCTCTCGCCTCTCGCCTCACTCCTAACGCCTCTCAGCTTAAAAACTGCTCTTGGAAGAACGTCGTGCTAGATAAATAAAAAACGGTGCGCCCACTAAAGCCGTCATAATTCCCACGGGCAGCTCCTGCGGGCGAATCACTAGCCGCGCTGCCATATCTGCAACCGACAGCAAAATACCGCCTGAGATCATGGCGTAGGGCAGTATCCAGCGATAGTCTACGCCAACCCCAAACCGAACGATATGGGGAACGACTAGGCCAACAAAGCTGATGGGGCCAGCTACCGCCACAGAACTACCTGCAAGTAAAACCACCGTGACAGCGGCAGCCACTTTTACCCAAACGGTTTGCAGACCCAGACCTTGCGCCACGTCTTCACCCAGGGATAGCAGCGTTAGGCGTCGTCCCAGGGCAAGGGAACCGATCAGTCCTACACAAATGTAGGGCAAAACGGGCAGCAGGCTGGTTATATCGTGTCCTGCCAGCGATCCGGCTAGCCAAAAGCGAATTTCATCCAGCGTCCGCTGACTCAAAATTAAGATCCCAGTCGTAATTGATCCCAGCAGATAAGACAGTGCAGCGCCTGCAATTACTAGCTTCAACGGCGTTAGGCCGCTGCGTCCCATCGAACCGAGCCAGTATACAGTTACAGATGCGATCGCAGCTCCCCCAAACGCGAACCCTACATAGTTGCCACCGCTACCGCCAATAAACACGGCAAGCACCATCGCTAGCGCCGCCCCCATGTCAATACCCAGAATATCTGGCGCAGCTAAGGGATTACGAGTTAGCCCTTGGGTAATCGCTCCAGCCACAGCGAGTGCGGCCCCAACCACAACGGCCATAATCGCTCTGGGTAGACGCACCGTCCGAATAATCAAATGGTTGGTCGAGCCATCAAACTGAGTCAAGGCTTGCCATACTGTGGCTGGATTGATGTCGGCTGCACCTAGCAGAATGCTGGCTAAAAAGCAAAGACAGAGCAAACCTATGCCAACACCTAAACCAACCATCAATACAGCAGATGATTGTTTCGATGAAAGCGAGGAAGAAGCAGACGAGATCATGCTGGACAGGCGTTCCTTAAACAATTAACTGAGCTTTAGTCAGGCTGAACTGAACCGGGCTGAGTCGCAATGCCTAAACTTGCGCCTTCGATCTCCCGTAGCTGATCCATCACCGCAATTACGCGTCCATGACTCACGGCTTCATCAGCGTTGATCACCACAATGGCGCTTTGAGTGTCATCCATCAGCGATCGCACACTAGCCTGTAGCTGTTCAAGTTCAACAGCTTCCCGGTTCAAAGCGACCTCTCCGTCTTCTTCTACCGTCACAGTAATCTGGGTTTGCTGCTGAGTCTCAGCCGTCGCTGCTTTCGGTAGGTTAACAGGCAGTCCTTCTGAACGAGTTAGAAACAGCGTGGACACGATGAAAAATGTCAGAATTGCAAAAATGACATCAATCATCGGCACGATGTTCAGCTCAAACGAGTCATCCTGCTCTTCAGGGAGATACATGGACTTTCTCCTTGTTGGAATAGAGAGCGTTGTAGTGGTTTTCGTAGAGAATTTCTAGCTGCCCACCGTATTCTTGAATCATGGCAACCTGGCGCTTGTAGAGACCGCGAAACAAGTTGGCAAACAGCAGCGTAAAGATGGCAACTACCAAGCCCGCCGCCGTGGAAATCAGCGCCTCACTGATGCCGCCCGTTACCCCTGCCGTGTTGCTGCCACCGATATCACCGATGTTCAGCGATGCGAACGAGTTGATGAGACCGAGAATTGTGCCCAGCAGTCCTAACAGAGGCGCAACGCTGATGATCGTGCCAAAGACCGTACTAAACCGCCTCAGCCGAGGCAGTTCAGCCTGCATCCCGCTCATCAGAGCCAAATGGAACTGCTTAGGGCTCGCCCCTTCAATCGCCAAAGCCTCCAGACAGACGCGAGCAACAGGCAGATCCGCGTTTTGCTTCAGCTTGGGAAATACCTCCAGCGGACTGTGCTGATACGTGCGGAGGATATCCTGCATCACCCGCCGCTGCCGACGGTTAATCCGAAACCAAAAAACGAAACGCTCGATGATCAGCGCGATCGCAACAATTGAAAAAATGAGCAGCGGCCACATTACAATGCCGCCAGCGGCAAATATCGTTCCCATACGTCAAGCACTCATAGTGGTTGGTACTTAGGCCATCATTTCTCGCCGTGTGGGCGTACCACACCAAGAAACCATTACCCCTTGCGGTCTACTTCAAAATGAAGCAGCGCAGCGATTTAGCTGATTAATCGCAAGCCTTTCTATCACTGATTTTTAACTCACTATCTGAATCAAAAAGCGGCAAACAGATGAGAAAGACTAGCAATAGTATTGAGTCTGATTTAGGAGAAAATGTCAAGTGCTTAAGCCAGAATAGACGGCTTCTGTCTCAGCTCCTTGATAAATTGCATCCAAAATTGCTTCGTTTAATTGGTTAAAAGAGCATATAATGACGGTTTCGGACTTAAGCTTTAGCTAAATAAATGACTTCACATTCTCTCTGAAACCTCCTAAGATTGAAAATCATTCTTGATAGCTGATTTCTAGTTGCGATCTATTTGCATTACACTTCATTCATCCGTTAGTGGTATGAGTCTTTCTGATATTTGTGCTCAGCAGTATGACCGGGAGCAAACGTTTCTGCGTAAATTCCTTCTCTACTGCTTTTTAGGATCGGTGGTGCTCCATGCGATCGCATATGCTGTGAGTCTGCTCGGAATCTGGCAGCGACCAGCACAAGCCGAACTCACGCCCATTGAGCTGATTATTACGGCTGAACCCACTCCGATTCCCGAACCCAGGCCGGAAGAACCCGTCGAAGAACCAGAAGTCCTGCCACCAGCGGAACTGAGTACGGAAACGAATGATCCGGCAGCCGCAGCTCCAGAAGCAGTGGCCGCAGCTCCTGCCGCACCACCAACGGCTGTCCTACCATCGACTGCGCCACCAGTAACGGATACCCCTCCGGTTGATGAACCAGATCCGGTTGATGAACCAGAACCGGAGCCGGAACCAGAGCCAGAACCCGAGGAACCCCCGTTAGATACAGCCGTTGAATCCGAGTTTGAAACAGAACCGGAACCTGAAGAAGAGCCAGAAGACGAACCCGAAGACGAACCCGAAGAGACGGAACCGGAGTCGAATGAAGTCGCAGCAGAGGAATCAGAGGAAGAATCAGAGGAGGAATCAGCAGAACTGGAAGATGAACCAGAGGAATCAGAAACTGAGGTCGCTGCTGTTCCCAATGCTCAAGTGGAATCTGAAGCAGATGAGTCGCGATTGAGTCGCTTTCGCAGTCTACTCAATCAATTTGAAGCAAATCGAGCAGCTCAGCCAAACTCGTCTAGTTCAGGTTCTAATCCAAATGGATCTACAGATGGAGCGGTGGGATCTGCTGAATCAGGGACTTCTGGCGATGGAGCAGGTGATAGTCAAGGGCAGGATGCAGCCGTAGCTCATGGCCCAGGTGGAACTGGCTCGAATTCTAATCAAGGCAATGGCTCAGGTCAGGGACAAGGTTCTCGAACCGTCGCGTGTGAAAATTGTGTCACCCCTGAGTATCCTGAAGAAGCGCTAGAGGCTGGCGCAGAAGGACAACCTCAGGTTCAGGTGGAGATTAATGACGATGGTTCTGTCCGCAGCGTGACGCTGACTCGCTCCAGCGGCAACGCTGACATTGACCGCGCCGCGATTGAAGCAGCCGAGCGATCGCGCTTTAATCCAGTTTCCGGAGGGGCTAGCGTACCGATTGAATATGACCTAACAATCGAAGGATCGCGCCAAAACCAACGTGCTCGCCAACGCGGGGAACGGCGCTCAGTTGAGCTACCAGATCAGGATACAGCGGAAGCGGAATCAACGCCATCACCAACGCCTTCTACTGAAACTGAAGCAGAGTCTCCCAGTCCATCTCCAAGTTCTGCTCCCTCACCAACCACCGATCCCGATGATGAGTCTACTAATAGCTCAACCGATGATCCTGACGAAGGTTCTA
Source organism: uncultured bacterium (assembly GCA_966674685.1). Lineage (GTDB taxonomy): Bacteria > Cyanobacteriota > Cyanobacteriia > Phormidesmidales > Phormidesmidaceae > Thainema. The sequence continues at coordinate 19,698 of CBKWJC010000051.1, read as the reverse complement.
GTGATGACTCTGCCGATGCTGATGATGATGACTCGACTGATGACGCGGACAACAACTCGACTGATACTGCGCCAGAACCAGCTCCAACGCTCAATTCTAGTCCCTCTGCTGCGGATGATGCTGCGGATGATGCTGTGGACGAATCATCAGCACCTGAACCCTCTCCCCGTTCATCTCCCTCGACACCTGCACCGCAACCAGCGGAATCTAGCTCACCTGCACCTGTAGCTGAGCCGCCCACTCCAGCTCCATCATCTCCTGAACCAGCTCCAGAAGCGCCTCCTGACCCTGACCCTGCACCCCCACCGCCTGCGCCCGAACCACCACCTGCCCCTGCGCCAGAGCCACCACCTGCTCCTGCTGCACCCGAACCCCCACCAGCTGCGCCAGAGCCACCACCTGCTGCCGAGGAGTAGCCTGCTAACTTTACGTAGAGGGTTTTGATAGTTATTGAAGCAAGTTCTATGTCATCCTGATCACAATGCTTATTGCCAGAGTCACAGCGGTTGTGACCACGGCAAACCCGTTTGCTTGCTTAGAGTTAGCTCATGTATCAAGTCTGTGTATGGAAACCCAATTTATTGTTTGTGAAACGTTTGCGGAACCAACATTGCACAAACAATAAAGTACGAGTTTTTACCAAACTTGATAATACAACTGCATGCTCTGCTCGTTGCTGTAAGCAATCTGGACACGCTATAGATAACTGGATGATCATCACCAATGCAGGCAACACTCAGAAAACTGGCCAGACTGTGGATGCAGGAAATACATCCCCGATTGATGTCTTTTGTCGCAACGGCTGGATTTATCTGGTTGGGAGTGTGTTTATTGCTGCTGTTTGGCCTAGCCAATTTGGCTGAGGAAGTTCTGGAACAGGAAGCCTTTGCTTTTGACGAAGCAGTTTTGCTGTGGATCAACCAGTTTACTCATCCTGTCCTAGATCAGGTCATGCTGATTGTGACTCGTCTGGGCGATCCACACATCGTAGTGCCACTGACAGGCATCGGTTTTTTCTGGTTTTGGTGGCAGTGGCGCTGGCGAGTTGCCGTTATCTTTGGCGTTAACTGTTTGGGGGGAGCCATATTAAGCAATGGGCTAAAGCTATTTTTTAGTAAGCCCCGACCCGAACTGTGGGCACAACTGATTACTGAAACAAGCTATAGCTTTCCCAGTGGTCATGCCTTAGGATCGATGGTCTTGTATGGATTTTCAGCTTTTCTTCTGGCACGAAAATTTGCAGACTGCAAGCGCTTGATTTATGGCATAGCTGTTGTATTAATCAGCAGCATTGGCTTTAGCCGCATCTATTTGGGCGTACATTGGCCAACTGATGTTCTAGCGGGCTATGGCATCGGATTCCTCTGGATTAGTGTTTCTATTGGCCTTGTTAAATTGGTCACACTGCAACAAAGTCGGCCAGAAAAGGATGCCTAACCTAGCTATAAAATGCTTTATTCTTTGCGATCGCACCTTATATCAGTTCTGCAATGTAGCGCTATAGATAAGTCCAGTGCTGAGTACTGAGTTGGATCAATCATTCAAAACTCAAAACTCAACATTCAAAACTTCTCTCACCTCACGTACTGAGAGTTGATGTGTAGCCATAGCCAAGAGAAACAAGATTACGAGAGATGTTGCGGCGCTGCTTAACCTGGCTAAAAAGCCATTGTTTAGTTTTTGTGAAACGCTTGCTAAGCAAGCGTTTCACAAAAACTAAACAGGGTTTCCATACACGGACTTGATATTAAAATCAGCAATCCCGATGTTGCTAATAAGCAAAGCACCTAAAACCACAAGAGCAAATGCCGCTGATTCCAAACCATAAATGCACCGCTGAGAGCCACAAACGTCAGCACCGCCTGCTGAAACTGATCGCCACTCATGCGGTCAAGAATAATCTTGCCGAGCCAGTTGGCAGGTAAGGCTGCCACGCCGATTACCACACCGTAGAGCAAATACATCGGGTGCAGCGCGCCCAGCAGCCAGTAGGTGATCAGCTTGACGATATGCACCATCACGACATTCACCGATTTGGTCGCGATCATTTCCTCTTTGACCAAGCCATAGTTGAGATACACCGGGTTCATCACCGGGCCAGTACTGCCCACCAATCCTGAGCCAAACGCATAGAGAAAGCCAATCGGTAGAAACTGCCACGCTTTGACTGAAACGACGGGTTTGGTTCGACCGAGCCAGTGGTTAACTCCGACGAGCAGCAGCGCAATTCCCAACAAAATCTGCATCCATTCAAGCTGGATTTTAGTAAACGCATAGGCTCCCAGAATGGCTCCTACCAGCGCTCCCGGTGCATACCAGCGCGTCACCGTCCAGTTGACATGCTGCCAAAACAGCCCAATTCGCTGCATATTGCCTAGCATCATGCCAGTGGTGATCACGGGGGCAACCGACTCAGCCCCATACCAAAAATTAACCAGCGGAATCAGGATGAACGGACTACCGCCACCTGCCAGCATGCTAATAAACCAAGATGTAAAACTTGCAAGTCCTAACAGCGCAATCGGCATGCTCAATGACATTAAGGCGACAATCATAAATACTTAACATAATTTTAACCCTGTGAGGGAAGAGAGTGAGGCGAGAGGAGTGAGGGGTTGTAGAGGCTGTAAAGGCTGTAAAGGGGGTCGAGGGAGCCAAGGGGGGCGTAAGTGTGTAGGGTGTTTTGAGTGACGCGAAAGGCACGATGGAGGTTGTAAATAGATAGAAGCTCTATTGCCCCCCTGCTCCGTCGCTCCGTTACCCCCTTGCTCCGTCGCTCCTACTAGTTTTGTTGAGAGAGTTACTTTGACAGGCTGCCTAATCCGGTAACTAAGCGATCGCATCCGATCATCAGCGTGCTGGGTTCTAATGCGCCGTAGGCAACGCGGAGATAGCAGCCCTGTTCCATGCCGAAGGTTGTGCCGGGGATGGCGGCTACTCGGTGTTCGCGAATGAGATACTCGGTCAGCGCCATTGCGTCTAAATCGGTTTGTACGCGCAGGAAAAAGTAGAATGCGCCTTGGGCGGGGGCAACTGTGCAGATGTCTTGTTCAATCAGCGATCGCAGTGCGGTGAGGATTTGTTGGCGAATACTGGTGAGGGGGGCAATGCGATCGCAACAGTACTGCCGCCCAACTTTCAATGCGCCAAGTGCTGCATACTGGGATACCACGGGCGGACAAATCAAATTCGTGTCCTGAATTTTCTTGACCGCATCAAATAGGTGGGCCGGAATCACCATATAGCCGATGCGCCAACTGGCGAAGCCATAAGCTTTTGACAGGCTAAATAGCGAAATGGTGTGGTCTTGGCTGTCGGCAAACCGACCGGGGGAAACATGAGGCACCCCGTCATAGGTGAAGTACTCATAGGCTTCATCGCTGATGTGGTACAAACTGCGATCGCGGCACAAATCATTTACCACGCGTAAGTCGGCTTCGGGATAAACAACTCCGGTGGGATTGTTGGGTGAAATGGTGACGATTGCCCTGGTTTTGGGCGTGATGGCTTGTGCGATCGCATCCAGCCGCAACTGATACTGATCATTGGTGGGCACACAGACCGCTTTACATCCGGCAATTGCGATCGCCATTTCGTGATTGAAGTAGTAGGGCGTTTGCAGAATAATTTCATCGCCGGGTGAGGTAACGGCCAGTATCGCATTCATGAACGCCATGTTGCTGCCTGCGGTGACGACGATACGCTGATTGTCAGTAAGCGCCATGCCGTTATCGGCGGCAAGTTTGGCACGAATCACGTCCAGCAGCGGCGGAATTCCCTCAACGGCTTTGTAGAGATGATTCGCTGGATTAGCGGCAAAGCTGGACAGCATGGCGATGCTTTCGGGCGGTGGCGGATAGGAGACAACGCCCTGTCCCAGTGAAATAGTGCCAGGATGCTGCCGAATTAGCTCTCCCACAATGGGAATAATCGGCGACTGAACGGTTTGCATCCGGGATGAGATGGACATGAATTTAAGCTCTACTGAATCTCCTTTGCAGGATAGATCAGAACGCGAGTGAGGGATACGAGTCCGTCGGTTAGGATAGACCTAAATTCCCGAGAAGTTGAAACGGAAGTGGGGAGCAGCCCGTTTGTCATTTATTAGTTTGTCCTTTGTTTGAAGTTCAATAAATACTTGATTTGGCTAAGATATGCCACAGAGACACTATATTTTACCACTGCAATATTCTGGGGATTTAGATGTCACATGGCAACGACAGTGGCGTATGCTGGCATTACGTCAGAACGGCAGATTGATAGGTCTGGTTCCTGACTTGAGAAAGCTATCACAGAAACAAAAGAGTTTTCAGTTGTCAGATGGTTCTATCCTAAGCATAGAGGTTTTCTACACAGGTTCAATCCTCTTTGATTTCAGCTTATTATTAAATAATAAATTACTTGTGTGCAGAGAAAAGGCTGTGCGATCGCTCATGATTGCCTGCGGCACAATTCTCGTTGTGGCTGGATTCAATAGCTTAGCTGGTTTATTGTCTCTGTCTGATCAACTGGCCAACCACCTGAATGGCGGGACAGTCAGCCTGTTTCTTCTCTGTGCAGGTCAATTTTCTTTTAGCTTTCGAGAAGCTGCTACAGCCTTCATCATTAGCGCAATATACTTGATTTTGGGTTGGCTCGCTTGGCGACGATCTTGGATAGCGATCGCAATTTCTATCGGCTTAGTCTGTTTAGATTCAGCTTATCTGGTATTAATTCTAATCAGAGGTAGCGGTGAACTAGCTGTATTTGTACCTCTCGTACTGCTATCCCGTCTCATTATTTTGCTTGCAATGACAACAGGTTTGGCAGGGCTTGAAAAGCTACAGGGTGGAAATTTGGCTGCATCTCATCTGGCATCTTCTGGCACTTTTCGAATGAAGCAACAAGTTAAGCAAATTATCGTTACTGTGCTTGCTTTACTGATCGATCCAATCAGTTGGATCTTTAATAAAATGAATGAAAATAATCGATAAAGGCCAAATTATAGCACTTCTTGTGCTAATAAAGGGGGAGTTATTTTTTGGAAGCCGCGCTCCGCGCGGCTTCCAAAAAATAACTTGTACCTCAGTAGCTTAGGAAAGGCTATATATGAAATCTGGTTGAAAACTCATTAAAAGGTTTCTTTGCGACAGTGATAAAGCTGATAGCGATAGCCATAAATAATTTGGGGCGGCGTATCGTCTAGTACACATTGATTTGCTAACTCTACAGGTGCATCAAAATTTACCAGCCATAGATCTGTGGGTTCTGCCAAATTGGCCACTGTTGACTCCAAGACATCAGTCGCCTGACAATTCTCCTCGCAGGGCAGAGCATTTTCATGAGCCAGCAAAAAGCGAGGTGCAATCGTGGGTTCAGCAGAGGCAGGTTTAATTTGCCAAGCAATGCCCATCATTTCGCCAATGTGAACTAGGGTGGACTGCGTTGTTGCAATAACCACAGGTACTTCAGAGCGCTGCTGAATTTGGTTGATTAACTGCTCTGGACGGTAATACTTGCGGTAGCCCAGATTGTTGCTGACCGTCAATCCTCCCGCTAAACCGACTAGCCACAGCGCAATCACGGTATATTTACCGTAGCCACGCAGAATAGAGTTTGCGATCGCATGCCATTTTCCGGGATTGGTCGTATCTAATTTGTCACTGTTTCGTTTACTAGCTTCTCGCTGCACCCACGGCATAGAGCGCTGCCAGCAGGCGGCCAAACTACAGGCCAGCAGCATAATCACACCGGGAAAGTAGACAAAACTGTAGCGTGCTCCCCGCGTTAGATCTGTGCCAAAGCCATAGGTGATAATAAAAAATAGCGCGATCGCACCCAAAACAAACCCTGTTAACCCCTGTAAAACAGCTTGTTCTGAAATCCCCTGCCACTGCTGGCGGAACCCGCGCCACAGTAGCGGCAGCATCCACAAAAATACAACAATCATTACGGCACCCGCCGCGATCGCAATTAGCAGGTTAGACGACTCGACAGGCAGCAGCAGCACCATCGTCACCCAAGCTGCCGCCGCCTGAAAGAGAGGATTGATCAAGCTAAGCAGATTAAACCCATCATCCGACTGAATCCATTGCGTAATTTCTCGACTGCGAATCGTCAGCCACAGTGGAATCCAAACCGCAATGCCCGCCGCTGTACCCGCCATCGCCAGATAAATTCGCGGCCACGGCGGCCTCAGCCACTGGTTAATCGATTGCCCCCTTTGAGTAAACCCAATCACGGCCAGCGCGATAGTCTCGGCAGACAGGGTGAGTAAAAAGAAAAAATGAGTGGCTACGCCGAGGCTGTTCACCAAAACCCAGGACAAGACAGTCAGCCAAGGCAGCGATCGCTGACGCTGAATGCAGCGCAGTGCCATGCCCAAACAGGTTAAAGAGGCAATTACCCACACAATACTCAGCGTATAGTGACGGGCTTCTTGAGCTAAATACACACCGTAAGGTGATACGGCCATGAAGGCAGCCGCTAGATGGGCCATGAGTTGCGATCGCAGCGTCACTAACCCTAACCCATAAATCGCTGGAATCGAGAAAACTCCCAATAAAGCAGGCAGCGCTCGCGCCCCCCATAGCGATACCAACCCCGACTCCGTAGAAAACAACTGTAGCCAGAGATGTGCTAAACCAAAATAAAACGGCGGATGAACATCCTCACTCAGCAAGTAGCGCGTCACATCTGACAAACTGGCTGCATCAACCTGCAAGGGAGCGAGTAGTTGATCCGTAGTAATAATCTGGTCGAGAGGAACCGTTTCAAAACTATGGCCCAAGCTAAACACCAAAGTCGCAAACTCATCAGTCCAAGGTGCTTTCGCGGCCAAGTTTGCAAACCTGAGGGCAGTTCCAACTACCACCCAACCCAACAGCAACGCTAGCTGAAAAAAATGATGATTCCACCGCATCCAAAAAGGCCAATCCTATACAGACTGAGAATAAATACTATTCAAGGGTAGTGGAATAAAACACTCTCAACCAGATCGTAATCCAGCGTCATGATCAGAATATGAGCTGCGATCGCTGTTCAACTGCTAACGATACGCTAACCGGAATCGTCGGGCAGTGCCGAAAAGGTTGCTGAATAATTCCTACCATAGACATGCTCATCTTCTAACCAATAGTCAGGCAATCTCAATCCCACTTCGTTACAATAATTCACAAAACACTAATCTGCATTGTCATCAAGCCAACGTAAGTTTCATGCCTGACACACTAACTAAGCTTGCCTACCAAACCTTCCAGCAGGGCAAGAGTGTATTTAGCATTACACACAAATCGATTAGCGATCGCCTCTGGGAATTCCTCCACCCCGATCGCAGCAAAGCAACCCCTCTATCCTCAAAAGCGATTGCTGTAATTCAAGACCGCTATCAGCAGCTCATGGAAGCCGACTGGAATGATGCTGAACGAGGAATTTATCCCGTCAGCCTCCTATTCGATAACCCGTGGGACGATTTCTTTCGCTACTATCCAGTTGTTTGTCTAGATCTGCCTCAAATCTGGCAGCGGATTAAACGCCAGCAGTACCAAGCGTTGCCCCAGGATGTGCCGACTGAGGGCTATCCCAAATACTATCTGCGGAATTTTCATCATCAGACAGATGGTTATCTCAGTGACTACTCCGCCAATCTTTACGACTTACAAGTCGAACTGCTCTTTGGCGGCTCTGCTGACCCCATGCGGCGACGTGTCCTCGCTCCGTTGAAGCAAGGATTACAACAGTTCAACACTGTTCCAGCACATCAGCAAAAAGTTTTGGACATTGCCTGTGGAACAGGCCGCACCTTGCGGATGCTTCGCAGCACATTGCCCCAAGCCCTGCTGTATGGAACAGACTTGTCGGCGGCCTATCTCAGAAAAGCCAATCAACAGCTCTCTGAACTGTCCAATGAACTGCCGCAGCTCGTTTGTGCAAATGCGGAGCAATTGCCTTTCTTAGACAACTATTTTCACGGCATCACCTGTGTGTTTCTGTTCCATGAACTGCCGCCTCAGGCTCGTCAAAATGTTATCGAAGAAGCCTTCCGCGTCGTTCAACCCGGAGGCACGTTTGTGATTTGCGACTCTATTCAGACAGATGATTCACCTGAACTCATGACGGCAATGGAAAACTTTCCGGCCATTTTCCATGAGCCTTACTATCCAAACTACATTCAAGACAATCTGACGGAACGTTTAACCAAAGCAGGTTTCGTCGGAATTTCTACAGAAACTCACTTGTTCAGCAAGTACTGGATTGCCCATAAACCCAGTGCTTAAACCCATATGTCGCACCATAGCTGTAGCCAGCCCGGTTAGGACACGGACATTTTGTGGCCTGGCTTTGCCTTGCCACAAAATGCCCTGACCAGTATGACGATGGCCGAAAACCCCAGAAAGACCATTTTGCCACCTTGTTGAATTCGCGTTCCTCAGCAGTGGCAAAGTCGCTTTTCTAGGTTTCTCAATTAGCCCTATATCCTAAGCATCAATTGGTTTCACATCTTTATACTCAACTAGCTGAGTATGGCGTCCCTTTAAACGGTTTAAATGGAACTGAATTTGACCTAAAACTAGTGGAAACTTCCCAATCACACAGGACAGGGTATAAATAACGGCAGAACGATGACCAAGCTTATCGCGCTCTTTCAGATAAATCTTAGTTGTCAGAAGCGGATAGCCAAGTAATAACAACAGGCTCCAACCCTGTGTCGGCCATGCTAATAAAGCGGCAGAAAGAGGAAGCAGAAGACCCCATAGCCAGGTACGCCAACTATCTTTCACCCAGTGCCGATCCGGACTGCGACCATGCAGCCATGCACCTTCAGCATAAGCATGCCCACAGCGTCTATTTCGGTTCCACCACTGTTTGAAGCTGTGCATATCAGCATCATGTAGTGTCATTTCTGCGTTGATGCGTAAAATTTTCCATCCGTTGCTACGCAATCTGACGCACAGTTCTGGCTCCTCACCGCTGATGAGATGTGGGTTAAAGCCATTGACCTGTTTGAAAGCTTCGGTGCGAATTATAAAGTCTCCGCCACTGGATCTGGCTTCTCCAACAGGCGTATCCCATTCAATGTCACATAGTAGGTTATAAATCGATGCGTCTGGATGTAATTCGCGCCTGCGTCCGCAAACAATGGCAACATCTTGTCGATCAGTCAGCGTTTGTTCAGCCGTGGCTAACCAGTCAGCGTTCAACTGGCAGTCGCCATCGATAAATTGAACGTACTTGAGGTCTGGAGCGACCTTCATCAAGTGACTAAATCCTTCATTACGCGATCGCGCTGCGGCTAAGGGTTGTGATGCATCCAGCTCAACCACATTCACTTGGAATCCTTGAGCTAACTGGACACTGCCATCCGTTGAGGCAGAATCAACATAAACAATATGTTGAACTTTACCAACAATAGAACGTAAACAGCGCTGTAGTCGTTCTCCTTCATTGCGTCCGATTACAACAATTCCGATATGGTTCAAAGTCACCATTTTGTATTGCCTTAACGCACCAGAATCAGCCAGTCTTCAGGCTCCAGTGTAATGTATGTTTATCGCAACTTGGCTGAGCCTCTATGAGGAATTAATGAATTTAATCCCTATGCAGATGAACTTTGCTTAAGCATCTACAGAATTAGCCGCATATCAATAAGTGCATAATCTAAAAATCGGAGGTGACTCTCCGGGGCGCTCCTCGATTTTTTAAGTATTTTTTATACCAATTTACATCTTGCGCTAAAACCCAAGCAGATAATTTTATCGCCGCATCGCGGCGATAAAATTATCTGCTTAGATCTCCATTTTGGATGGTGCAAAATATCAGCCACCCTGCTGGTAGCCTTTTCAAATAGCTAGTGAACTGACCACAATTCTCCAAGTCATGACTTATATGCCATGCTTACGGCTTCTGGTTCTTGAACTGTCGTTTGTGGCTGAGAAGTGAAGTTGGAAAATGCGATCGCAACATAGACAACCCAATAAATACTGTTAAATCGCATCAGCGCACTTTCCGTAATGTTGGAAATCAGCAGGAACGCTAGAAAGGCTAAAGGCCATAGATCCTCACCGCTACGTGCTGCATAAGCTTTTCGCGTTGCTCTGACTAGGTTGTGAATAAAACTTAAGCCAAAGGCAAAGAGCCCAACCAAACCGAGATCGATCATTAAATCGATAAATCCATTATGAGCGTGTGGAGGAATATAGCCTGGTGCAACCGCTGCACCGACCTCAACCGCTGCGTTCGTATACCAAAACGCGTCTCGCCCATAACCTAGCCAGAATTGGTCTTGAACGAGCATGTCCAAGGTGGCTCCCCAAATCAAAGTTCTTCCCGTGAGCGTCGGATCTCGCCCCAGCCCAACTAATATAGGCTCCCAATTATCGATGACAATACCCACTAAAGAAGCCGCAGCTAGAATGCCTAAATCTAGACCGATGACACTAACTTCACCGCGCCATCGGAATCGACGCCAAAGAAACAGAAATACAATAAGAAAAATGGATGACAGAAGTCCTGTTTTTGAAGTTGAAAGCAATACCAGCGTTAAAGATAAGTAAAAGCCAAAGCGAAAGACAAGCCGCCAACTTCTTCCTCTATCACTCAAGCACGCAAAAGCAACAGAACTTAAAACCATCAGAGCACTAAGAATATTCTTTTGAGAATACAGACCCTTCCAAGCCCCTGTAAAAGACCCGGTCACATGTTTACCGACTGATGGTATAGCAACTGCATAGAAAGTGCTCAGCAATGCAGAAAGACCCAAACTAAAGGCCACTAGCTCCAGTTGCTCTCTCAGCGTAAAGCCAGTGGCCAGAAAGAGGCTAAAAGCTATCATTTGAACAAACTGGCTTCTGAGACTTACAACCGTTGATTCAGGATTAACAGACCACAATACTGATGCAAACGTCACAATTATTAAGACAATCAAAAATGGATCTTTTAGCAAAGACCGCAAAGCCTTTTTAAATCGCAAAGAAATAAATAAAATTGAAAGCGCCAATACAAGATATCTAAATAGCGAAATTAATATTTCTGGTATGATATTGTCGTTGCTAAGACCTTCAGAGAAATACATTAAGCCAAACACGGCAAATAGTTTTTCTGCGAATCTAAAGTAGCTGTTAAATGCTTTTTTGTTGGACAGCATGGCTTACAAATATTTTATTTCGGGATAGATATTTGTACAAAGCATCAATGATGCTTCGATACTTCTGCCTGATTTGCTCAAGTCAGCTTATTCTTGCAGTCTCAGTAAAATTAGCTGTAGGTTGAGCATGAACTCATCTTCGATATATTACAGATTCAGCTTGCTAGCCGATTCTACTCTAAAGCTTTAACGGATAAACAAGGTTTTGAAGGATAGATGAAGACTGAGCTTACTTTGAATCAGTAGGTTACTCAGCTAAGATAACTTGGGTCAAGCTATGTTCAAGTATTTCTAAGCGCTCTATATGTCATCCTTCTCTGTCGGACGTGCGATTTCAAAAGGACGTGCCTTCCTGAGTGGTGCGGCAGTTCGTGGGGCTGTCTGGACAGTTGGCGGTTTTGGATCGAGCCAGGTTTTAAGATTCCTGGGCAACTTGATTCTGACTCGACTGTTGTTGCCTGAGTATTTTGGCCTCATGGCCTTTGTCAACAGCCTCTACATTGGTCTAGTTTGGCTCGCCGACTTTGGTATTGGTAAAAGCATCGTACAAAGCAAGCGCTGGGATGATCAGGTTTTTCTAGATACAGCCTGGACGTTACAGATCCTGCGTGGTTTGGGGACATGGTTGCTTCTCCTCGCGATCAGCATCCCTCTATCCAACTTTTACGGTGAACCATTGCTCGCTCAGTTGGTTCCGGCTGTGGGTTTTGCCACTGTGCTCAGTGGGTTTAATTCAACCAAGCTGTTTACCCTCAATCGGAAAATGCAGCTAGGGCAGATTACGATGATTGAGCTTGGAAGCCGCTTTGTCGGACTTCTTGTCATGGTTGTTTGGGCATTCGTTAGTCCTACAGTCTGGGCTCTTGCTGTTGGCAGCCTGGTTGGTTCATTTTTACAAATGCTTTGCGGCCATTTTTTGTTGCCAGGGCCCATTAATCGGTTGGCATGGGACAAGGATTCACGGACTGAGATTTTTGCATTTGGTCGTTGGGTTTGGCTAGAAACAACGATGATGTTTTTAGCAGAGCAATCTGACCGCCTGATCTTGGGATCTTTATTTACATTTTCGCTACTCGGTGTCTATTCCATTGCTTTTGCTCTAGCAGATCTGCCGAGGCAAGTGATCAAAAAAGTCAGCTTAAAAGTTGTTTTCCCTCTGGTTTCGGGTAATGCAGAGCTGCCTCGCAGCCAGTTACGGCGCAAAATTTTAGCAAAGCGCAAGTTGGTGTTGCTTGGATTTTTGGGGTTGATTGCTGGTCTAGTCTGCTTTGGAGATGTGGCCATCAGTGTTCTCTATGATGATCGCTATCTTCAAGCGACCTGGATGATGCCTGTGCTGTCTCTGGGTGTTTGGTTTTCGGTTTTGTTTTATACGACTAGTCCCTGCTTACTTGGAATTGGCAAGCCGATATACGGGGCACAGGCTAACCTGCTGCGATTTATCACATTGGCCACAGGGTTACCGCTTGGCTTCCATTTGGCTGGAACGCTGGGGGCTGTCGCGGCTGTCGCACTGAGTGATCTGCCGTCCTATCTGGCGATTCAGTACGGTTCGTGGCGTGAAAAACTTGTTTTCTGGCGGCAGGATACTCAGCTTACGGCTGGTTTGCTCGGAGTGATTTTGCTCATTACCGCAATTCGAGCTGGACTTGGATTTGGAACTCCACTCGATGTACTGCTTTCAAGCAATGTTTAAGTAATATTTCAGTGACGTGACTGCGCTACTGTAAAAATTGGATTAGCTTAACCGTTGAGGTTGGGGTGTGTGCCTGATAATGCTGCACCTTAGCCTCGATTTGCTGTAGCTGTCCTAAAGCTCGGCCACAGGGAAAACCATATTTAGCTGCGACGCGATCGCTGGCAATGGCTAAAGCGGTCTGAGATTTCTCTAAAAAGTCAGCCAGTGAGTAGGCTGCACCTGGCTTGAAATATTCTTTCACGATTAAGGAGGGCGAGTAGCAGGTTTCCTGCACTCCGTCGGGCCACTCGATTTGAAAATGGATTTCTGGCATACATTTCTTGTGTTGTTTTAGTTCAGTAAACTTCGCCCATGATTTTCGCTGTGGACAGGAAAAGTGCGGCTAAAGTACGACTGATGATCTGGTAAGGTTTTTATTTCCATAAAATGCCGTGATTTGGGGTCTAAAATAGTGCGCTACTTGACCATTCTCTGAAAAACCGTAGACTACACTAAACCTCATTTTGAATATGGCCAGGAGGAACACTGTATGGGGTATCGCATGGATCGTCGCGCCTATGCAGAAACATACGGCCCAACAGTGGGCGATCGCATTCGTCTCGCGGATACAGAGCTAATCGTTGAAGTTGAGCAAGACTTTACGACCTATGGGGATGAGGTCAAGTTTGGCGGCGGCAAGGTGATCCGGGATGGTATGGGGCAGTCACCGATTTCGCGAGCAGATGGGGCAGTGGATATGGTGATTACCAACGCGCTGATTCTGGACTGGTGGGGCATTGTTAAAGCCGATATTGGCATTAAAGAGGGTCGAATTGCCAAGATTGGCAAAGCGGGGAATCCTTACATTCAAGACAATGTAGACATTATTGTTGGCCCTGGGACAGAAGCGGTTGCGGGTGAGGGGATGATTCTGACCGCGGGTGGGATTGATTCCCACATTCACTTTATCTGTCCGCAGCAAATCGAAACTGCGATCGCATCTGGTGTAACGACGATGATCGGCGGTGGTACTGGCCCCGCCACGGGCACGAATGCGACAACCTGTACGCCGGGAGCCTGGAATATGTCCCGGATGCTACAGGCTGCTGAGGCATTTCCGATGAATTTAGGCTTTTTGGGTAAAGGCAACAGCAGTCAGTCTGAAGGACTGGCGGAACAGGTGAAAGCGGGTGCGATGGGGCTGAAGCTGCATGAAGACTGGGGCACAACTCCGGCCACGATTGACACCTGTTTAAGCATTGCCGATGAGTATGACGTACAAGTGGCGATCCATACCGATACGCTAAATGAGGCGGGATTTGTCGAAAATACCATCGCCGCTTTTAAGAATCGGGCGATTCACACCTATCATACCGAAGGGGCAGGCGGTGGCCACGCGCCGGACATTATTAAAGTGTGTGGTCAGGCCAACGTTTTGCCGTCGTCTACCAATCCCACGCGGCCCTACACGGTGAATACCCTAGACGAGCACCTGGATATGCTGATGGTTTGCCATCACCTCAGCCCCAGCATTCCAGAAGACGTGGCCTTTGCGGAGTCGCGGATTCGGCGGGAAACGATTGCGGCGGAAGATATCCTGCATGACCTGGGTGCGTTCAGCATGATTGCCTCGGACTCGCAGGCAATGGGGCGAGTCGGCGAGGTGGTTATTCGCACCTGGCAGACGGCGCACAAGATGAAAGTGCAGCGGGGCGCACTGGCGGAAGATAGCGATCGCAACGATAACAATCGGGCCAAGCGCTATGTGGCCAAGTATACGATTAATCCAGCGATCACCCACGGTATCGCCCATGAAGTTGGCTCAGTCGAAGAAGGTAAGCTGGCCGATCTCTGTTTATGGAAGCCCGCCTTCTTTGGCGTTAAGCCGGAACTGGTGATTAAAGGTGGTGTGATTGCCTGGGCGCAGATGGGCGATCCCAACGCCAGTATTCCGACGCCGCAGCCGATTCACATGCGACCGATGTTTGGCAGCTACGGTGGCGCGATCGCAGCTACGTCTCTAACGTTTATCTCCCAAGCGGCGCTGGATTTAGGCGTACCAGAACAAATTGGCTTACAGAAACCTGCGATCGCAGTTGTCAATACGCGCAATATCGGTAAAGCAAATCTGAAACTGAACAACAGCCTGCCACAGATTGAAGTTGATCCAGAGACCTACGAGGTTCGAGCCGATGGTGAACTACTCACCTGTGAACCCGCCACAGTTTTACCAATGGCGCAGCGCTATTTTCTGTTCTAGATACAGCACTTTTCAGTTTATGAGGTTTGTAGGCATGTCTCTCCACCTCTGGTAACCAGACATGCCTGTACTCCGCCAGTATAGAAACGCTGCAAGTCGGTGACACAAATAAACATCTAAAAACCGGAGTAACGCTCCTAATGGGTATTCTCCCGGTTTTTAATTAAATCTAAAGAAATCTCTCTTCGGAGTGAGAGCAGATGACTGCTTGGGATGTGAGCATAGAAATGGAGTCTCTCTATCAATATGGGTGGTTCAAGTCAGCAAATGCTTGATGTGATTTTGCCGAATCACACTTAACACTTATTAAACGTTGCTTGGGTGCAAATTGTGCCTATAGTAGCAAATCTGGCGTCGATTGAAATCGACGCTTATGTTGATCTGCTAGATATCAATAGATATCAATTTGAGATTGAACTGATAACATCTAATCTGGTAGAAAAACTATGGTGATTGTTTTTAATGGAGGACTTAATGACACAATCTTTCATTAAAAATTGATCAAACTCTCATACATGGACGTAATAAGTAAAATTACGTAAAATTTGTTTGCTTTTTCGTGCGTTAAACGTAGGACAAAGCAAATGAGCTTGAGAATCTCCCAAGAACCAACCAGAAAGTAAATCATTCAATCGAGGCTTGCAATTCTTTGGCCGCCTCCATTGGTGTCTTTCTTTACTGACTGAATACAATTCATAAGACTTGCTGTTTAAAAATATGGTTTACTCTTCTCATCCGCAGCAGAGTGATCGCATCTTAGTTGTTGATGATGCCCCAGATAATCTGTTTCTCGTTCAGTCTATCCTGCAAGACGAAGGCTACATTGTTGAGGTTGCTGATAACGGTACAAAAGCGCTCGATCTGATTCAGAAATCACCTCCCCAGCTTGTTTTGTTAGATGTGATGATGCCGGGAATGGATGGTTTTGAGGTGACTCGTATTATTCGAGCGCAGCAAAGATCTGAAACACTCCCCTTCATTCCAATTCTGCTGATTACAGCCTACGATGAACCCAGTGTTGCTAGAGGATTAGACATTGGAGCCGACGATTTTATTCGAAAACCAGTTGAGTTTGACGAACTGCTGGCGCGAGTGCGATCGCTGATTCGGCTCAAGCATAGTGTGGATGAGCGGGATGAAATTGCTCGTCAGCGAGAAGATTTTGTCTCTCGTTTGACCCACGACTTACGCACTCCTCTGGTTGCTGCCGATCGGATGTTGGATCTGATGCAGCAAGGCTATTTGGGAGAACTGTCCGAAGAAATGCAAGAAGTCGTCGTGACAATGGCTAGCAGCAACAAAAACCTGCTGGCAATGGTCAATCAGCTTTTGGAAGTCTATCGCTATGAAGCAGGCCGTAAAGCCCTGAGCTTTAAGCCCACTAATCTGCTAGAAGTTGCTCAAGAAGTCATCCAATCCCTGACGCCGCTAGCTGAGGAAAAAGGCTTGCAGTTGACTTTACAGGAAGAAACTTCCGATTCTTCCTATGTTGTGCAGGGAGATCGGCTGGAACTGAATCGCATCATTACAAACTTGGTCGGCAACGCAATTAAGTTTACAGATAATGGTTCAGTCACGGTTCTGCTGGGAGGGGCAGCGCCAGAGCAGAAGAATCCAATTACAATCACCGTGAATGATACAGGTCCCGGCATTCCTGCCGATACTCAAGCCGATTTATTTCAACGGTTTCAGCAGGGGCGACATGGTCGCTCTGGCAGTGGGTTGGGGCTATACTTATCCCATCGCATTGTTGAAGCACATGGCGGGGAGCTGAGCTGTTCTTCAGAAGTTGGCAAAGGAAGCTCATTTATCGTTAAGCTGCCAGCGAGTGATCAGGCGCAATAGATAACCCGGAGAATACGTTCAGGAGCAAATCATAGCAATGGTTCAACTGGCAGCATCGTCCGTAGCTGAGCTTTTGCGCCAGCAGCGAGATTTCTTCAGCTCAGGACACACGCGATCGCTTAATTTTCGGCTCCAGCAGCTACGGCAACTGAAGCAAGCCGTTCTGGATCATCAAGACTCGTTAGTAGAAGCGCTAAGCAAGGATTTACGTAAGCCATTGCTGGAGTCCTACCTGACTGAGATTGCCGGAATTCAGGAAATTGACTACGCGATTAAGCATCTCAAGTCGTGGATGAAAGTTCGCCGTACTTCGACCCCTTTGCAGCTCTTTCCGGCTGCGGCGCGCATTTATCCAGAACCGCTGGGGGTGGTGCTGATCATTAGTCCCTGGAATTATCCAGTACAGCTCGCGATTTCGCCGCTGATTGGTGCGATCGCAGCGGGTAACTGCACCATGCTCAAACCATCTGAGATTGCGCCGCACACCTCAGCCGCGCTGGCCAAGATGATTCAGGCAACGTTTGACCCAGCCTATATCAGCGTCGTGGAAGGTGGAGTTGAAGCCAGTCAAGAGCTGCTGGAGCAGCCGTTTGACCATATTTTGTTTACGGGCAGCACCCAGATCGGCAAAATCGTCATGGAGGCCGCAGCCAAGCATCTCACGCCCGTCACGCTGGAGCTAGGCGGCAAGAGTCCCTGCATTGTTGATGCCGATGTTGACCTGGAAACAGCGACGCGCCGAATTGCCTGGGGCAAGTTCATCAACGCGGGCCAAACCTGTATTGCGCCTGATTATGTACTGGTCGATCAGGCAATCAAATCGCCGTTTATGGAGCAGATCACAGCTCGGATTCGCGAGTTTTTTGGCGATAATCCGGCTGAAAGTCCCGATTTTGGTCGGATTGTCAGCGATAAGCATTTCCATCGATTATCGAACTTATTGCCCTACGGTGAAGCCGTAACTGGCGGAGCCGCAGATGCTACCGATCGCTATATTGCCCCGACGGTGCTCGATAAACCTGCGCTGGATTCGCCACTGATGCAGGAAGAGATCTTTGGCCCAATTTTGCCTGTCCTGGAATACGAAAATCTGGAGGATGCGATCGCATTTATCAACCAGCGACCTAAACCGCTCGCGCTGTACTTGTTTACACGCAATCCAGATAAGCAGCAAGCGATTTTGCATCAAACCTCATCCGGCGGCGTGTGCATTAATGACACAATTATGCACATTTCTCCCTATGGCCTGCCCTTTGGTGGCGTTGGCGACAGCGGCATGGGAAGCTACCACGGCAAAGCGAGTTTTGATACTTTCTCTCACTATAAAAGCGTGCTGACGCGTCCATTTTGGCTGGATGTTAAGCTGCGCTATGCACCCTACGGTGACAAGATTAAGCTGGTCAAAAAGCTGTTTGGCTAGGGACGAAGTCTGTGATTGTTAAGTACTGAGTGCTGAGTGGCAGGAATACGCCTTACTCCTCCTCCTCACGTCTCACTTCTTGAAGTGAATAACCCCTTTACAGCCCTCTACAACCCTTTACAGCCTCTACAGCCCTTTTCTCACTCCTCACTTTTCAACCAACACATCGCGCTCCGCGATCGCGGCAATTTGGCGCAGGATTTGATTTTGCTCTTGCCCAAGTTTTTCCAAGCGATGCAGGAGTTGAACGATCTCCTTATTTTCACCTGGAGGCGTTAATTCATCTGGATTGACGGTGTCTAAATTGATCGTGTCTGAATTAACGGCGTCTGAATGAATAGGTGTCGCACCGTTTGAAATCACTTCATCTTGCACTGCGCGGTTTAACAGCAATCGATTCACTGCGATGTGTTTCGAAGGGATAGTGCTGGACGGGTCTGAATGGATTGAGAAATCAGGCTGCTTCCAGAGGCGCGATCGCACTTTTCCCACAGCTACCGCCCCCCATCGAATCACTTGACTGGACAACCATTGGCCCAAAATCAGCGGCAGCCGAATTAGCATCTGCCAAAACTGCCGCGTCAGATCCGCCACCGCTTGCAGCAGCCCCCAGAGTAGGAAGATACTCGTCACCGTCAGGATCAGACCCCAAATCGGATGATTCACCAGCCAATGAATAACGGGATGAGCCGTCAACCATGTTTGAATGGAATCTGCGATCGCATGTTGAAATCCATTCACCGCTGCCTGTGGCATTTGGCCGATTTGGCTGGTTTGCTCCCAAAAGGAATTCACGGTCTGAGTTGTGCCATCCATCACGGTTTGTAGCGTCTGCTCGGTATTGGCTGTGAGCGTTTCGGTCGTCGTCTGCAACTGATCCCGCATCTGATCAACGGTTTGTCTGGTTACATCCTGCATCTGCTGAATTGGCGAGAGCAAATCCAGCAGCATCGAGCGATCGAACATCTCGGACATCTTCCTGATCCTGATGAACAATTCATACGCCCAGTATAGGGATGGGTCAGTCTGCTTGGGAACGAACGTTAATGAAAACCAAGATTTAGAAATGACTTTGAAGGGACAGCATGCCCTGTCCCTACGAGATCTTTACAGCCTTCTACAGCCTCAAGACCCTTTACAGCCTCAAGACCCTCTACAACCTCACAACGCTTGCTTAGAAATCTCCCAGAGCGGTAAGCTCAATCCAATTACCTGCCGAATTACCTTCTGGCAGTGGGTGCAATACCTGCTGGATCTGAATAGCGAAAACTCACATCTTGCACTAAAACCCAGAAGGGTTGTTTTGGGAAAGCGATGCGGGGGGGAAAAAAAAACCTCTGGGTTTTCCAGCGGGAAAGGGGGGGTGAAAAACG
>CBKWJC010000050.1:0-48522 GCA_966674685.1 uncultured bacterium | reverse complement strand
TGGGGGCTGCTTGCCAGAAATATTACCTGCTGGTTTAAAACCTGCGGAATGTGGGATTCAATCAAGCCGATCGCTTCGTGGCGGGACTTAATTTAGGCGTTTAGGGGCATAAAGGAGGAATCAAGATGGCTACTAAAGGAGAGTGTATGTGCGGCAGCCATTGGGTCGCCAAGCTGATAGATTCACGCCCAAGCGATTAGTGTTATGGAACACACTAAGATTAAGCGAAATACCCAGTCCTCTCGCCTATGGTTTGTTGACAATGTGAGAGTGTTTCTTATCATGCTAGTGATTGCACATCACGCTGGACAACCTTACGGACCTACAGGAGGCGCATGGCTAATCTTCAATCCAGAACGGGCTGACATTCTCGGGGCGTTTTTTGCAACCAATGCTGCTTTCTTCATGGGATTATTCTTTCTGATTTCTGGCTATTTTGTGCCAGGTGCCTACACTTGGAAAGACGCAAAGGTTTTTTTGAAAGAGCGTTTCTGGCAATTAGGAATTCCAATTCTATTCTTTGCTTTCTTAGTATTTCCTCCAATCTTTTACTTTACTCAATCAAGTGAACTCTCTTTTAGTCAATTCTTTTTTGGGGTTTATTTAGGTCAAGGGCAAGTACAGGTTGGGCATCTCTGGTTCCTTGCTCATCCATTTGGCGTCTCAATTCGACGGGCTGGCAAGTGGTGTTTCATCAGGGCACGCCTACAGCCCCTTTTGACCAATCTGCAACCTAAAAAATTCGCTTTGAGTTCAAGGTTACTTTCAGCCACTCAAGCGCACTGTTAGCTCGCCTACTGTATAAAACAAGGAGGTTTAACCCATTCTGTAGGCTGTAGGTGTCATGCCTGTAACCTGCTTAAACTGTTTACTCAGATGGCTGTGGCTGTTGAAACCACACAGGAAGGCAATGTCCACAATCGATCGGTCAGTTTGTTTTAACAACTGCTTTGTCCGTTCTATTCGTTGCTGAAGCAGATATTGGTAAGGGGGCGTACCAATGGATTGCTTAAACAGATGACTGAAATGAAACTGACTCATGCCTAGCAATGCAGCCAAATCTGCGAGCTTGATGTCTTGATCTAGGTGTTCTTCGATGTACTCCAAGACTTGAAGCAGTTGGCGCTGAGGTAAACCACCCTCATAAATGGTAAGGCGGGGCTTAGCAGCAACGTACCGTCTGAGTAGATGCACTGCCAAGATATTTGTCAGCGATTCGATGTAGAGCCTGCCGCCTAAGTTCTCCTGCTTAAGTTCAGAGAGTAGCATCATGCCAATTGCCTCAAGCTGAGGATCGCGAGTCTGAAACTCGGGGATTAATTCAAGTGAATCGGGATTCTTATCAAGCGCTTCTCTAGCAACGCTCTGGATGAAAAGAGACGCAATCCGAATTTGCAAGTAGTGGTCATCTCTCTCCCAACGGGCACAACGGGCAAAAAACGGAGTCATTGCAGGCGTTATAGAAATGTCACCTTTGCCGTAAAGCCCTGCATAGGTTTTGCCTCCCTGAATTTGGACCAAGGGAACCGGACGGCGGACAAGAGATAGATAAATCACATGCTCATGGCTGTAATCACCCCTTGCCTCACCGGTCGGCTGTTGAAATTGTTCGACCAGAATGTTTTCCCAACCCTGATTTCGACTAGACAAAATGGGCAAGTGGGGACATTCAAGGTTATGGCTAGTGGGGTTCTTCATGATGTCAACCCAAGTTGTTTAGTTCCGATGGTATTCATTCTCGCGTTTTATCAAACACTCTGAAAAGCGATCGCAAGATTGTGATAATGCCGCAGGAATCAGATAGCTGAGCACCGGGTGCTTGCCTAAGCTGAAAGGGTACTTGATGCAGGAGGAGTTATGACACGTCCACTCTAATGCTAGCGCCGTTTTTCTGACGCTTCGTTGTGCATTGAACGTTCAAAGGGAGAAAACATGGCTACTAAAATTTTTTTGAACCTACCAGTCAGCGTGCTCAACTTGAAGCTTGTCGCGGCACTCGGTTGTGGGCTAGTAGCAGGCGTTTTCTTTGCCTTCTCGACCTTTGTGATGCCGGCTCTGGCCCGACTCCAGCCATCACAGGGGATTGCCGCGATGCAAGCCATGATTATTACAGCGATCAACCCATTGTTCATGCTGGCCATCTTCGGAACGGCAGCGGCTTGCCTCTTTCTAGCTGTCTTCTCGCTGTTCAAGTGGCGGCAACCCGGTGCTGTCTACTTGCTCGTCGGTAGTCTGCTCTATCTTGTCGGCGTGGTAGGAGTGACAGGTGTTGTTCATGTGCCGCTGAATGACGCACTGGCGATTGTTGATCCTGGCAGCACTGACGGCGCGAACCTGTGGAGCAGCTTCCTGACCAACTGGACAAACTGGAACCATGTTCGGACAGCCGCCGCACTGGCGGCAGCCGCCTCGTTTATCCTTGCGCTCGGTTATTGAATAGACGTGTTGCCCCACAGGGTGCAGTCAACGAAATGACGGCTAATCAACATTCAAACAAATCATTGTTCCTATCATGAGGCAAGTCTGATGAAGGTAAGCGCTGAACGAAGAATAATGCGGTGGATCCACATCGTTTTAAGCTTCCCCATCGTCGGCTACATCTACGAACCCGTTACAGGTCGACCTAATGCCGCATTCGCCGCAACACAATTTGTCTTTGTGCCAATTGTGATCCTCTCTGGACTCTGGATGTGGAAAGGGCAGGATGTCCGGAAATGGCTGAAACGCTTAGGCAACAAGCCGCGGTAAATAAACACGTTGAGCGCGTAACGATGAAGCGGTTTCCCAGTTTTATGAGTGTTCTGTTTCTTATTTATTGAAAGTGTTGGTTCATTTTTACCTGTCTACGTCAATCGTGAGCTAACGCCTGAAACAAGCCAGATGGGCACCAAGGAGAAATGGTGACCGTCAGCTATGCCTGACAGGAAAGCTAATTCTTGGTTTCTGTGCGCTGCCCCATTAGAGATTAGGAGAAGACAGATATGGACCAGGATATTCTTAGCACCACCGATACCCTGCAGATGCAGCAGCTCTATCACGGCACGCGGTCTGACCTGAAGCCAGGCGATCTGATCCAGCCCAGCTATCCTCCAGACGTTGGTGAGCAGGACCGGATGACACCCTATGTTTACCTGACCCCCAACCTGGATGCAGCCGTTTGGGCAGCAGAGCTAGCACTGGGCGAGGGTCCCGGCAGGGTGTATATCGTGGAGCCGATTGGCCCGATTGAAGATGCCCTTAACCTGGCAAATCAGAAAGCTCCAGAACATCTAGCGATGTCATGCCTCACCCGCGAACCGTTGCGGGTCACGGGTGAGGTCACGGAATGGCCCCTCTACCACGGCACTCGGGCTGACCTGAAGCCAGGCGATCTGATTAAGCCGGGCCACACTCCGAACTTTGGTAATCGGAATAGGACAACACCCCATGTCTATCTCACCCGCACATTAGATGCTGCCACCTGGGGAGCGGAGCTAGCCTCTGGCGAAGTTCCCGGCAGAATCTACATCGTGGAGCCGACTGGCCCGATCGAAGATGACCCCGATCTGACGAATCAGAAATTTCGGGGAAATCCGACGAAGTCATTTCGCTCCCGTGAACCGCTACGGGTTACAGGCGAGATCACCGATTGGCCCGGGCACTCACCAGAAGCGATAACCGCCATGAAGGCCGGACTCAAACGCCTGCAGCGACTTGAGGTCGAGCCAATTAATAACTGAACAAAGGCTACCGACCAATTTTCAATTTTGTAGCCTAAAAAATTTAGTGATCTGTCGATCTGAACGTTTTCCATTCGACTAATCCATAGAACCAGGAATGGAACTCTTTCTAACCTGGAAACAACCAAAACCATTCATTCCACAGGAGAATTCACGATGAAAGTCATAGTTTTAGTCAAAGCAACTGAAGAGTCTGAAGCTGGGGTGATGCCTACGGAAGAGATGCTGAGAGAAATGGGGCAGTTTAACGAGGAACTGGTTAACGCTGGTGTGATGCTGGCGGGGGAAGGGTTGCATCCCAGCTCTAAAGGAGTGCGGGTGCAGTTTTCCGGCAAAGATCGCACCGTGATCGATGGCCCCTTCACCGAAACTAAGGAACTGGTGGCCGGGTTCTGGATCTGGCAGGTGCAATCTATGGCAGAGGCCCTTGACTGGATTAAGCGCAGCCCTTTCCAGGATGGGGAAGTTGAAATTCGTCCTGTCTTTACTGACGAAGACTTCGGAGAAGCCTTCACTCCAGAACTGCGAGAACAGGAAAACCGGCTCCGCGTCGAAATGGAAAAACAACAGAGTGCCTAGCTTATGAAACCGTGGGTCTCATAAACTCGACACCACGCTACGAACCGGAAAATGAAGACTTGACGCTGCACTAGCGTCATTTATTCATTTAGTTTTGTCCAGATCAAATATATTGCGAGAAGAACATGACGACTAAAATTTTTGTTAACTTGCCAGTTCAACACCTGCAAAAATCTATCGACTTTTTCACTCATTTGGGCTTCAATTTTAACCCCCAATTCACCGATGAAACCACCACCTGTATGGTCATCAGCGATGACATTTTTGTGATGCTTTTGACTAAAGAAAAGTTCAAAACATTCACACCTAAGCCCATCTGTGATGCCACCAAAAGTACCGAAGTGCTGGTGTGTTTATCGAGGGAAAGTCGTGCTGCCGTCGATGACATTGTCAGCAAAGCGTTAGAGGCAGGCGGCACCACCTACAACGAACCCCAGGATCACGGCTTCATGTATGCCCACGGCTTTCAAGACCTGGATGGCCACATGTGGGAAGTTGTGTTTATGGAACAGGATGCGAACCCTTAATTCCTAATCTCAGGGCACAATGGCTGGTGGGAACTGCGATCGCACTTCTCGCCCCATCTGCCCTGGCCGCACCCGTCCTTCACCCGACGGTCTTGCAAGTCGCCCAGCAACAGGAAGCCCCCAGGCCAACTTTGCCCGACACTTTCAAGACCTGGGGGTAGAGGGCTCGATTGTGATTTACAACCTGAACCAAAACCGGACCTACCAGCACAACCCGGATCGCAACGCCACCCCGTTTCTCCCTAGGGATGATTCTCTAAAGGAAGGAAAGTAGTTTAGGGATATCGTGACCCACTAAGCGAAAGGCACGAGTGATGGAATCATATCCCGCTTTGCGCAACACGGTGATGGCCCAAGAGCGCAAGAGAGACATGAGCGTGGCCGGGGCGGAGTCGGTGATCTGGGAGCTGTCCTCCCCTTGCACCACATCTCTGACCCAATTGACCCGGTTTTCAATCGTCCCTCGATGCGCTTGAATCAACTGCGCCACACGTTGGGCCGGCAGAGGTTGACTGAGGATAGACCAACTGTGGTGCTCAAAGGTCAACCCATCGCGGACACCTCGCCGTTCGACCTGCACAAACGCGGCTAAGCCATCCCACACTTGCCTTGCCTCGGCAGGAGCGGCAAAGACCTGAACCGTTCGTTCCACACAGCGCCCATGGGACGTATCCGGCTGAGCCTCCCACTGACTCAAGGACGGTTGAGTGCTCGCACAGTGCTGCGCCTGCCGCAACAAGGACGGTTGGTTGCCCTTGAGCCCAATACAGTACTCATTGTCACTCTCGACAATCGTCTCAACCGTTTTTTTGACAGTGCAACGCATCCAATGTCAGCCACGCCCCGTTGACCTGCAACTGGTGCAGCAACTGCCGAACACACTCGATTTCGTTCTCCGTGCCGTGCTGGAAGGCGGCTTGGCCAACCACCCAGCCCGTCTCATGCATCCCAGCACTGACCATACTGACATAGTTTTGACCTGCCCCATGGCAATCCTCAACAGTCGAGGCTAAGGCTTTGCCATCTAACGCCAAACCGCTGCCCGCAGGCACCGACTGCGACGGTGCACCCAGCGATGAAAGATGCGCGCTACCTCCATCCCGTTCACCTCTCGCATCATTCGACGCACCGTTGAATAACTGGGAGCCCGCTTGACGGGCTGCCCCAACTCGGCAGCGATGGTTTGATAATGCCGATGGGCAAAGTCGGCCACCCTTCGCAGGCTTGTGTAGCCACTCATGACTCCTAATAAGCTTGTCAAGATCATCAGCCACAGCGGATGTTGCACTTCCCGCTGGCGTCGCCAATCCGGGATGCTCTTCAGGTCGGTAACGAGTTCGTCCAATCTCATGCTAGTTTGCAGAATACACACCCTAATCCTGGATTTCTCTGGCTAGAGAATCAACCCTAGGGCTAATGGGTGTA
This sequence comes from uncultured bacterium, assembly GCA_966674685.1. Taxonomy (GTDB): domain Bacteria; phylum Cyanobacteriota; class Cyanobacteriia; order Phormidesmidales; family Phormidesmidaceae; genus Thainema. The sequence continues at coordinate 42,272 of CBKWJC010000050.1, read as the reverse complement.
TTTTTAGAGAAGGTGCGATCGCATCTTCAACCCCTGCTATCTCAAGCTTTCACAAGCAATTCCATCATCATCACCATCTAATCTATGTGGATCACCAAGAGAGGATTCCAGCACATCTTGAGCCTGTCTCCAACTGGAAAAATCGCCACAGTCGCAGTCACTGTTGATGCAGGCAGGCAAATCTGCCGCAGCGGTCGGTGATGGTTCAGTTGCTGAAGGGTTAGAAGGTGAAACGGCTGGAGTGGACGAAGCGGTCACTGGGCGTTTCCCTTGGCGATAGTCCCACGGCTTAATGAATGCTAAGTCACCCCAGACTCCCTTGCCGGTTGATCGGGCTCGTTCTTCTGCTGCCAGTAACTCATCTGCGTTGTTGCCACAGTTACTTAGATATTGGGTGTAGACTACCGCATCGCCTGACTCCAGCATTTGTTGATTGATAAAATTACCGTCTGGCGTATATACCTCAGCGACTGTGCGCCCATACGCGTCCTGATCCACAACGTTGAACTGTACTTGTCCTGATATTAAATTGGATAGTTGTTCGGTAGCTGCTGCACCATATGGTGCTTGAGCTGACTCTGGCGCATCGATACAGGCTAACCTCACGGTAATCGTCTCGCCGTCGCGAAAAGCGTCGATCGTATCACCATCATAAATTTTCGTCACGGTATAAAGCGGTGCGATACTGCTCTCTTCAATCACAGCAGTTGAAGCTTGAGATGCTGCGTTCTGAGCTGTGTCTGTAGGGATTGACGGACGTACTGGCCGGTTATCTACAACATCTGCGTCATAGCCATTACTGACAGCAAAAATAACCAACGCTACTCCCGCTCCAACGACAGTTAGGCCAGAGAGAATCAGCCACTTATAGTGATACCAGCGTTGGAACATAAGTCGATATGAGTTTCGGTCGAAAGATTGCGCCTGTCTAGTTTACTGTTCAGCCTGAAAGTGAGCGATCCGGACTAAGAGAAGTTGCGATCGCTTGAATAGGTTGGGTAAAGACACAATTTTTCCGCTGATAATTCAAGGCTTCCAGATATCAAGGCTTCCAGATATCTGAAAGTCTTGACACTGCTTTATCTGTGAAATCCATAGGCTTTCATCACTCAAAACCTTCTAAAAATTGAGCAATCTGTTCCGGAGCTGGCAGTTCTCCTTTAAGTTCTTGAGGGAGGCTAGAGACAATGCGATAGGTTGCAACGCCAATTGGTTTATCAGAATCCTTAAGCGCGTATTCAACGATCATCTTGTTCTTCGACTTACAGAGAATAATGCCAATTGATGGATTCTCATCTTCTAGGCGGATTTGGTCATTGAGAACAGCCAAGTAAAACTGCATCTTGCCAACATATTCGGGTTGAAACTGCCCTACCTTCAGCTCGATCGCAACTAGGCAACGCAACCGACGATGATACAACAGCAGATCAATGAAGAAATCCTGATCGTCCACTTCTAACCGATACTGGCTACCCATGAAGGTGAACATGCCGCCCATCTGCCGCAGAAAGGTATCGACTTTGCCCAGCAGCGCTTGTTCAAGTTCCCGTTCGCTGTGTCGATCGCCTAGCTCTAGAAAATCAAAGACGTACTCATCCCGCACCGCTAAGTTAGCTTGATTTCGCAGTGACTCTGGCAGCGTCTCGGCAAAGTTGGTCTGGTTCAATAGCGTCTTTTCATAGGACTCGTTCTCGATCTGGTGAATCAGAACGCTCTTGGTCCATCCATACTTGCGAGTCATGCGGATGTAGAACTCTCGCTCCAGATCATCCTTACACTTCTCGATAATGACCAGGTTATGGCTCCAACCAATTTCTCGCACGAGTGGTGCGAGTTTTTCAGAACGCTCATAGGTTTCATAGAAGAGCTTCATCCGCATCTCGATTCATTGCTCCACCTCGCTCAGTCTTAAATATCGGTATCGGCTGCTTCGGTAGCTTCTTGTCAGATAGCTTGCCGAACTCGGCGAACGGCTTGAGCTGAACGACAGACGCATCAACTGAGATCGCATCTGCATCCGCTGGGGAGAGATGATTCAGAAGATGGGGTATTTGAGGTGCGATCGCAGATCTATTTGATATCAACATGAATAATTTTGCGAATCGGTTCCATTGCCCGATCTCTAAAGAGGTGTATGACTCAGATAACAAGCTGATACTTCACCCATTTTAGTTTAGTGGCCCTGTACCAGTTGTGAAGCAAGATTGAGATCATGTCTTTGCACCTTACACTGGTGGCTTGAGGTCGTTTCTATCTGCTCGTTTACTATGTCTATTGCCGCTGCTGAAAATGGCTGGATCGATACGTTGGCTGGTCGAAGTTCTGATATCTTGGACAAAGCCAAACGGATCATCGCGACGAACATCTACTGCACCCTCTCAACCTGTTCAACTGACGGCCTCCCTTGGGCTTCTCCAGTCTTTTTCACGTACGACTCAACCTTGAACCTCTACTGGTCTTCTGCGATCGCATCTCGTCATTCACAAAACATTTATCAGAATCACGGGCGAGTTGCGATCGCGATTTACAGCACTGACGTTGAAGAAGGCAAGGGGCAAGGAGTTTACTTGAGCGGAATTGCCCAAGAACTAGAAGCGGAAAACGTTGAGCAGATTATGCAGCGACTGCTAGCCCGTGCTCGAAAACCCACTTCTCAACGCACCCACTTGGACTATTTAGGTGAATCGCCGTGTCGAATCTACCGCTTTCAGCCCCATGAAGCCTGGATCACAGGCACACGGCTACCCATTGGCAATCAGCGCGTTGATACCAAAATTCAGCTTGACTTCGCTGACCTAGTTGCCCAAATGAATCAATCCTGAACGTCAGCTGATTAGTATCAACGCGCATGTCTTCTCCTGCTTTAGAACCTGTCACGCCCAGGCTTATTAGACGACATCCGAATCAGAATCAGACCTGGATAGCTCGCAAATACTGGCACTAGTCTCACTTCTCGACCAACGCTGAAGGGAGTCTACGGCTGATTCATCACCAAGAAGTGCCTATTCGACGGCACACCAAGGTGAAAGCCGATAGAAATCCCTACGATGGAGATTGGTTGTACTGGAGTCAACGCTTAGGCAAACACCCGGAGGTGCCAACCCGAGTTGCTTTCCTGCTTAAACGGCAGTCTGGGAAATGCCCTGTCTGTGGATTGTACTTCAAGACGTAAGACCGCATGGAAGTTGACCATATCCTGCCCAAATCTCAGGGAGGAAACAGTCATTATGACAACCTGCAGCTTCTGCATCGACATTGTCACGACACCAAAACGGCTAACGATTTGGTGAGGTTTGCCCTGTCGAAGCATTGCATTGTTGAGGAGCCGGATGAAGGGAAACTTTCACGTCCGGTTTTGAAGACGAGCCGTTGAAGCGATTCAGCGGTTTAGTTTAACACATCGCTGATCAGTTATAGTCTGAACCCCTTATATTCTCGTTCTGGAATTTCTGTAGAACCGTGTAAAACAGTTGGATTAGTTGCATGATCTGGCAGTTAATCCGCTCCTGAAAAGGGGTTGATCAACACCGTGACTTCCGTTCACAGCCCTCTGCTGATCCAGACTGAATGGTCAGGCTTTCCCCCACTTTTTTCACTCTCCTTAATCGTTCTAGCGTAACTTTAACAATGCGGCTTAGTTCAGGTTCGTCGTCATCGATCGCCATCAGAATAGGACATTACATTTAGGGTTAATCCAACTGTTGGAACACGTCTTGTTATGGAAATTTAGTCGGGTATTGGCAGCGTAAAGTAAAATTTGCTGCCCCTCCCGAATTCACTCTCTGCCCAGATGCGTCCGCCATGCAGTTGCACAATCAGACGACAGATTGATAGCCCTAATCCTGTCCCCCCCTTTTGGCGAGAATCAGACATATTAACCTGTTGAAACTGCCCAAAGATGGTTTCTAGCTTCTCATTGGGAATGCCCCGCCCCTGGTCGGTGACTCGAAATAAAACCTGCTGAGGTTGTGGTTCTACATGAACGGAGACAGTGGCCCCAGCAGGAGAAAATTTGACGGCGTTGTTAATTAAATTCACCAGCACTTGCACGAGCCAATCTGGATCTGCCCAAACCTGGCTGGTTTCAGTGGGCGATCGCAAATCAACCTGGTTCGCTGCTGCCAAATTTTGCACAACGGAAAATGCCTGTTGCACGAGAGCCGCCGCCTCACACCATTGCTTTTTCAGTTCCACCTGCCCTGACTCCAGTCGGTTCAGTGCCAGAACATCGTTAACCAGTCGCACCAATCGCTCGATATTGTTGTTGGCAATGCCCAGCATCTCTTTCGCCGTTTGGGGATCGTCATCCAAAACTCCGGTTGCCACGAGTCCTAGCGCCCCCCGAATTGAGGAAAGCGGCGTGCGAATTTCGTGGCTGATGATGGCAATGAATTCACGCTTCATCCGTTCTAACTCACGCTGTTGAGTGACATCCCGCACGATCAGCAGCCCGCCGTTATGCGTCTCACTGCTGCCGTTGAGCGGCGAATAGCGGGCTTCGATCCACTGGCGCTGTCTGGTTTTGGGGTGGGTAAAGTGAAACTCGAAGGTCGTGACGGCTTTTTCTATGCCAGGATGAAAGCCTTGCAATGTTTTAGCGTCCAGGAGAACAGCAAACACGTCTACTCCACGCCTGCCCATGACGTCTTCCTGCCGAAGTCCGGTCATCTGTTCCATTGCAGGGTTCCAGAGGGTGCAACAGCCGTCAGCATCAAAGGCAACAATGCCGTCTACGCTGCTGGTGATGAGCTGGAGCGATCGCTCCTGTTCTTGGCGCAGGGCATTTTGCAACCGCACCTGGGCAGAAATGTCACGCCCCTCGACGATCACCCAGAGGATTTGATCGGTCTCGATCGCATAGACGGGTTTTGCGGATACATCAAAGGTGTGGAGGTTGTTACTGGCATCGAAAAGGTTAACTTCTTGATGGAAAAGCTGTCCGGCGGCAGCCTGAGCGACGAACGTTTTGGCAATTTCCTGAAGTTCGGCGGTGGCATTCCAGGAGGGGAATTCCCAAAACGGTTTACCAATGACAGCCTCATGCTCAACGTCCGCGAAGGTGAGTGGGTTTTGATTGGTTTCCAGCAATATGCCATCGGGGGTGAGCAAGCCGAGAAACTGATACATTTGGTCGAAAGCAGCCCGGAATTTGGCTTCGCTTTTCTGGAGGGCAATTTCTGCTCGTTTGCGATCGCTGATATCCACCACCACTGCAACCGCAGATTGAACTTGACCGAATGCATCCCGAACGGGTGACACACTGTTGCTGACCCAAACTTCAGAACCATCCTTGCAGACGTAACGCTTCTCAATGGTAAAGTCAATGCCTTCGTTGGCTAGGCGCTGGTATAGCTCAATGTTGTGAGGTAAATCGTCAGGATGGGTCATGCCCTGCATCCGCTTGTGTAACAGCTCCTCCCTGGAATATCCTGTGAGCTCACAATATTTCTGGTTGACCAGGATGAATTGACCCGACATATTACATTGGGCAATGCCTGCGGTTACTTGATTGACGATCGCCCGGAACCTCTCTTCGCTCTCGCGCAGTGCCTCCTCTGCTTGTTTGCGAGCGGTGACATCTAAGGCAAGTGACAGAATAGATACCAACTCACCTGCCTCATTCCTCAAGACAGAGTTATACCACTCGCAGTAAACAATTGAGCCATCTTTGGCATAGTTGCGGTTGTAAATCGTTTTGGACTGTGTATTCCCATTCACCAGGGATTCAATGATCTCTCGGCGAGCGGCTGCTTCATCTTCAGCATGGACAAATCCCATATCGATCAGGCGTTTGCCAAACACCTCCTGGCTTTTCCACCCAAAAACGTTTTCCGCCTGCGGTGACCACTGCACGACACGCAATTCAGAATCAAACTCCATCACAGCAAGTGGAGAGTTCATGACGTGATACGTCAGACGTTGGTGAGCGACACGCAGTGCCTCCTCAGACTGCCTGCGAGCGGTGATATCTCGATAGAAAATGCCCAGCCCCTCCTCAGAAGGGTAGGCGTGAATCTCTAGCCAGATATCATAGCTGGGCGGCGAGTAGTAGTGATGCTCAAAGTGAACCGGAATCTGCTCCGCCATTGCCCGTCGGTACTGATGCTCTAGTTGGCTACCGACTGATGCGGGCCATTCCTCCCAGTGGGTTTTTCCCAGCACTTCTGTCAGTGGTTTGCCATTGATTCGTTGCGCTTCTGAATTTTGGTAAATAATCCGCCAGTCACGATCGAGCGCAGTAAACGCATCCGTCATGCTTTCCAGCAACCGATTAATGCGATCGTAGGCATCCTCAGCCTGCTGTTGAGCCGCCTCGCTGATCAGCCGCAGTTCCCGCTCTTGCTGCGCCGCTTCTTGACGCAGTCGAGCCATCTTGAGCGTTGCCTCGACTCGCGCCAACAGTTCCCGTGCCGAAAAGGGCTTGATCAGGTAATCATCCGCTCCGGCTACCAGTCCTTCAATCCGCGATTCTTCTCCAGCTCGGGCAGACAGCAGAATGATGGGAATCTGTTGGGTGTCTGGGTTCGCCCGCAGCGCTTGTAACAAACCAAAGCCATCGAGGCGAGGCATCATCACATCGGTTAAGACCAGATCGGGCATCTGCTGCCGAATGGCGGCTAATGCGGCGACTCCATCCGACACAACGTCTACCGCATACTGTTGATTCAATAAACGCCTCACATAGTGGCGCATATCGGCATTGTCGTCAGCGAGGAGGATGCAAGCAGGGCGGGCAGGTGAGTGGGTGAATGGGTAAATGGGTGGACGGGCAGATGGATGATGTTCCGCGTCACGCATCCACTCCTCTACCGGTTCACTCCTTTCGTCTGGTAGCCAGCGCAACACTTCCGCGATATACGGGGTAGCTCTTGTTTCTATTGAAGCAAATGAACGCTCTGCACCCATGAGTTGGTCTTCGCCGTGGAGCTGTAGGCGATTCTCCTGCGGAGACGCTAGGCGATCGCCTGGCAAATGATTGTACCCCGTGGGAATTGATATCGTGAAACAGGTTCCCTGACCCACCACGCTATTGACCCGAATGCTGCCGCCATGCAGTTTCACCAACTCCTGCACTAAGGACAAGCCAATTCCTGACCCTTCATAGCTCCGTCCGGCTGCCCCCTTGACCCGATGGAACCGCTGAAAGATATGAGGCAGTTCTTCAGCGGGAATGCCCGTACCCGTGTCAGTAACCCTGAATTGAACGTAAGAGGGCGAGGAGAGGGAGGGGGATGACGCGGAGAGAGGGAGACGCGGAGACACGGAGCAATTCTCTTCACTCCCCGCGTCCCCGTGTCTCCGTGTCCCCGTGTCCTCTCCATTCCCCGCGTCTCCGCGTCCCCGTGTCCCCGTGTCCTCTCCATTCCCTATGTCTTCTTCTATCCACCGCAAACTCACCCGAATCTCACCCTCAAACGTGAACTTGAAGGCGTTGGAAAGCAAGTTGAGGACAATCTTTTCCCACATTTCGCCATCGACATACACAAGCTGAGGCAGCGGGGGGCAGTCTACCCGTAACCGTAACCCTGCACGCTCGATTGCAGAGCGAAATACCCCTGCCAAATCGGTTGTTAACATCGCAAGGTCGGTTGGCTCGTACACTGCTTCAATCCGCTCTGCCTCAATCCGCGCGAAATCTAGCAGTGTATTGACCAGTTTCAGCAAGCGTTGGGCGTTACGATGGGCAACCTGGAGGTTTTCTTTTAAGAGAGGTAGGGAGGTTGAGGAGGATAGGGAAGGTGAGGAGGATAGGGAAGTGAACTGATCTCCCTCATCTCCCCTAACTTCCCCATCTCCCCCACCTCTTTCTAAAATCCTCAAGGCATCGTCCAAAGGGCCGAGCATGAGGGTTAGGGGTGTGCGAAATTCATGACTGACATTACTGAAGAAAACGGTTTTAGCGCGGTCTAGCTCCGCCAATGCTTCTGCCCGTTTCCGTTCTGCTTCGTAAGCCTCCGCATTGGCAATACTGGCTGAGATTTGCCCTGCAACCAAATCGATGAATCCTCGATAGTTGCTGTCAAACAGCCTGAACGGATTTAACCCAACCACCAAAATGCCCGCTTTTCCGGTCTGACCGGATGCAGCAATGGGTATGGAAACGGCTTGATGCGGTATTTGCTGCCAGGCACCCGTGGGTAAGTTGTCAAACGATGCTTCTAAATCCGTAATTAAGCAGGCTTTTTGGGTTCTGACAACCTCTGCAAGCTGCCAAACCGAATCATCGTCAAACGCAACGGCTTGAAGAACGGCAGGGTGGTCTCGATCAATACTAGATGTCCCTGCCAGAACAATCTGTTGTTGCTCCGGCTCGATGAGATAAATCATCGCAAAGGGAAGATCGTAAGGATTGGTTGCCAGGCAGCTTGCACTGAGCGTGCAGACTTCATCGAAAGTACGAGCATCTACCGTTCTGGCTGCCAGTTCCTGCAACAGCGCTAACTGACGCTCACCGATAATGCGCTGGGTATCGTCTGTACAGGCGCAAAAAATACCGCCTGTGCCGCCCTGATCATCGGGGATGGGGCTGTAGGAGAACGTTATATAGGTTTCCTCTAGATAGCCTTTCCGCAACATGATGAACAACGACGCTTCGTCAAACGTTCCCTCATTTTTGCAAATTGCCGATTCTATCCGAGGTTGAAGTTGATCCCAAATCTCATGCCAGATGTGGGAAGCGGGAAGCCCCAGGGCTTCCGGATGTTTGTTTTGGAGGAAAGAACTGCAGGCATCATTATAGAGGTTAATCAAGTCTTCGCCCCACCAGATAAACATCGGTTGGCGCGATGTCAGCACAATGCGAAGAGCGGTCTTTAAGCTTTGTGACCAATGCTCTGGTAAGCCCAACGAGGTTTGCGACCAGTCGGCGTTACCTTCAGTACACTCGCAGCGCGATCGCATCAGCGCACCCATTTCACCGCCGCCTGCAAACAGTTGGTCTAACACAGCCTGGTCATTGGTCATGGCATGGCTCCTACTCTGAATACAGCCGTTCTCAGTTCACGTGTTTTCTCCTTAGGGTCTGCTCTTTTCAACGGTGAATGGATCGGATAGTTGTCCCAGTCGTTTCAAAATGCGCTGAATCAAATCGGCTTCTACAATTGGCTTCAAGACATAATCATCGGCTCCTACGGCTAATGCCTGATGTAGGGTATTCGCATCGGAATGGGCGGAAAGGAACAACACTGGTAACTGGCTCCAGTGCGGATCGCTCTTGACCACCTGGCATAGTTCAATACCATTGAATTCTGGCATTGAGACATCCAGCAGCAGTAGATCCGGGCAGGTCACTTCCAGGCATTGCCAGAACAGAGTTGGGTCTGCTAAAGCCGTTACTTGAAACCCTCTCGGTTCCAGGTTGGCTTGCAGCCGTGTTAACAAGACTGAATCGTCATCCACAATCAGCAGTTTGGCCGCGATCGCATCGATTGAGTTGAGAAGCTGAGTGACGACCTGGAACACTTCAGAGGGCATCGCAGGTTTTTGCAAAAAGGCATTCGCTCCCAGACGAGCCACTTCCACGCGCTGGCTCAAATCACCCTGCCCGCTCAGCACCACTACCGGAATCGTTGGGAACTGACGCTTAAGCTGTGCCAGTAGGGTTAACCCGCTTTCCGTGGTGTTAGAGAAGGTAAGATCAAGATCCAGCACGATCGCATTCGGCATCCGGGATTGCAGCCGCTCACGGGCACTGATCAGGTCGCTAGCCGTTTCCAGATGAACTGCCCAGTTAGGAGCCTCTGCCTGCATTGACTCAAGCATGGCTGGGTCGTCGATGATCATAAAGACGATAGAGGACGCGGTGAGGGGAGGACGCGGCGACGCGGTGAGTACTTCTTGGTTCCCTGCATCCCTGTCTCCCTGTCTCCGTGTCCTCGCGCCTTCGCCACTTGGCACAGCCAACATCGGCGATCGCTGGGTAACGCACCGGAGTTGCTGAAGCAGCGTTGCGAGTTGAACCGCTGACTCGGATTGCAGCACAGCCGTTGAGGCGTTTAGACCACGTTCGATCTGGCGAGCAAGCTCTGCTGCGTGTGGACTGCCAAATGCTCCCAAAGAGCCGATCAGCCGATGAGCAATGGTTTGGGCGTGCTGCCGCTGGTTGGGGTCGAGAGAGTTGGTTGTCAGGTGGGCGATCGCCTGCTCCAGCGTGGCGAGTTGTTCCTGCAATCGCTCCTGAAACCCTTGCCACATCTGCTGAATCGTTGCTACTGCTGCCGTATAGTCAGCATCCATACCGCTAGTGCTATCAGGCTGAGAAGGGGCAGACTGGGAATGAAGCGTGCCATTCCCTTCTTTTCTCACCGCTTCATCGTCCTGCCGCTCCTCAGGCAATGATCTCAATCGATATCCCAAACCATATAGGGTTTCGATCGGGTTAGACGTTAGCCCTGCCGTTTGGAGCTTTCGCCGCAAGCCACGAATCTGGGTGGTGACTGCCTCTTCGCCCGGACATTCATCAAGCGACCAAATGCGATCGAGCAGCGTTTGTCGATCAAAAACTCGAAGTGGGTGCCGTAAGAATAACTCCAACAGTTTGTATTCCTTAGGCGTGAGGTGCAGAGGTTTACTCTGGTAAGTGACCTGACAATGATTTGGGTCAAGCTGCAACTCGCCCCAGCAGAGTACCTCCGTTAACTCAGTGTCGCCTCGTCGTAACAACGCGCGAATTCGAGCAAGTAGTTCCGATCGCTCGTAGGGTTTGGTGACATAATCATCGGCTCCTGCCTCAAAGCCTGCCACACAGTCTGCCGGATCATCCTTCGCGGTCAGTAGCAAAATGGGGACACGCTGATTCTGCGTTCTCAGTTGCCGACAGAGGCTAATGCCATCCAATCCTGGCAGCATTACATCCAGCACAATCAGGTCATACTGGCTCATCTCAACAAATGCCAGTGCTGATTTGGCATTATCAGCTGCATCGATCGTAAACAGTTGAGCTGACAAAAAGCCAACCAGGGCGGCTACCGCATCTTGATCATCTTCAATAATCAGAAGTCTCATTCATAGAACCTTGCAGATTGTGTCTTGCAAATCCCTAAGCTAAAGGAATACGCCAGGTTAGAGATTTTACAGGTCACTGAGGCACCTTTTGTTTTACCAGGTTGCTATCAATTCCTTATCCTCCCAAAGGCTCAAAACATATAAAGTTTTATGAATAATTTCATTAGCAAATGACTATGATTTCCTCAGAAAGCCCTTAGGTTCTTTTTTTAAGGTGTAGAAGTATCCAGATTTAAGCAGTGTGGAATTGTTTCAGCAGCTCATCCAGCTACTTGCCAGCTGCTTGATGGATGCTAAGGAATGCGAATTGAATAAAATCCTGATTTCCGGCGGTAGGGGTTTGGCAATGCCAAACCCCTACAAATGTAATTTTTCAGGTTATTTAATTCACAATCCTAAGTCACAAGATCCTTACTTTTTTAGATATAATAAACAACTTCTTTAGATGTAACAAATAACTGTTGTATCTAACACATGAGAGATCAGCATAAAAATAAAATTCTAAGAGGATGCTTTAAAGGTCTTGATGACTGTATCAAAACGTTCAGATCCCCCTAAATTCCTTTTAAAAAAGGGGACTTTGAATGATTTGACTCCCTCCTTTTTAAGGAGGGCTGGGGAGGAGCGAAGGTGTTAAAACACGCCCTAGTACCTCGTTTGATTGAGGAACTCAGCCAGATCGTAATAACAATTCCAGATTGGATTGCAGCCAGTAACCAACGGCTTGAGAGTGTTCCCCACTACTACTGCGTGCTACGTTTGAGTTGGAGATTTAGACCCCAACTCAAACTTTGATAACTGATAACTGCCTTAACCTCTAGCCCTATGGTCAAGAAGACTACGAGAAGCTAATGAAAGCATGATCATCCAAAGGCCCGTCAACAAAAAATTAATCCCTACAAATACTCCCAATACCCAAACTGTTCTGACAGGCCATTGAGCTAGAATCAAAATCCCTAGAATAATAGCCGTGATACCGCTAAATAGTACCCAACCCCAGTTTGGATCTCGACGCATTTGAAATGCTGCAATCACCTCCAATACACCCTCGATCAAAATGATCAATCCAAAAGCTAGAGTGAGAGAGAGAGCAGCATCAAAGATGTTGCTAAGCAGCAGAATCCCACCAATTACGTATAGAACACCAATTACTAGTGTTGTCCAGAAGCCTCGTTTGTGACGTGCTTGAAATGCATGAACAATTCGGACAATGCCAGCAATAATTAAAGTCCAGGAGAATACGATTGTGATGGCAATAGTGGCAATAAATGGTTCTGCAATCGCTGCAATTCCCAGCAGAATCATCAAAACACCTAAGACAACTGCCAATGCTGAATTTGTTCTGGTTTCTCTAACTTCAGAAGTCATAGCTTTTCCCAAAATGTTTTGATATGTTGTTAAATCTTGAAAGAGAGACGCGATTAACCCTTGTCTGTACAAGAGTTATCTCTCCCTTGTGTTCCTCTGCCCTCTCTAAGCGTTGACCAGTTCAGGTGATAAGCGCTTCAACACCAGTCGTTCATGTTCCACATGGACGTAGATTGTGTCGCCTTCGTAAAACTCGCCGCGTAAAATTGCTTTGGCAATCGGAGTTTCTAGTTCTCGCTGAATCGCCCGCTTCAGGGGACGAGCACCGTAAACTGGGTCATAACCGACCTGAACAATCCAATCGAGAGCCTCGTCGGAGATTTTGAGCAAGAGTTTACGCTCGCGCAGTCGCTCCTCTAAATGCTGCACTTGTAGTTTGACAATTTCGCGCAACTCGTCCTTCCGCAAGCTATGGAAGATAATGATTTCATCAATGCGGTTGAGGAATTCGGGGCGGAAACTTTCTCGCACTGCTTCCATGACGCGATCGCGCATTTGTTCGTACTTGCTATCGTCTCCTGCCACATCCAAAATGTAGATTGAACCAATATTGCTGGTCATAATCGCGATCGTATTTTTAAAATCTACTGCGCGTCCCTGAGAATCAGTGAGGCGACCATCATCCAGGATTTGCAGCAGGACGTTGAATACATCAGGATGAGCTTTCTCAATTTCGTCAAACAGAATGACAGAATAAGGTCGGCGGCGAATCGCTTCGGTGAGTTGTCCGCCTTCTTCATAGCCCACGTAACCTGGAGGCGCACCGATGAGACGGGCAACAGCGTGTTTCTCCATGTATTCGGACATATCGATCCGCACCAGTGCAGCTTCGGTATCAAACAGATATTCCGCTAAAGCTTTTGCCAGTTCTGTTTTTCCCACCCCGGTTGGGCCTAAGAAAATAAAGCTAGCAATGGGACGATTCGGGTCTGCCAACCCAGCACGAGAACGTTGAATTGCATCAGCAGCAGCTTTTACAGCTTCGTCCTGACCAATCACACGTTGATGGAGCTCTTTTTCCAGATGCAAGAGTTTTTGCATTTCCGATTCAACCAGCCTGCTCAGCGGAATACCCGTCCACTTGGAGATGGTTTCGGCAATGTCAGCTTCGGTGACTTCTTCGCGCAATAGAGATTTACCGCTAGTCTGGATTTGAGCGAGTCGCGCTTCGGCTTCTTCTAATTGTCGTTGCAGCTCAGTGAGTTTGCTGTATTTCAGTTCTGCTGCTCGGTTGAGGTCGTAATCGCGTTCGGCTTGCTGAATTTCTACGTTGACACGCTCAATCTCTTGTCTAACTTGGCGAATGCGATCGATAATTTGCTTCTCTGCCTGCCATTGAGCATTGAGGGCATTTTGGCGTTCTTTTAACTCTGCAAGTTCTCTCTCTAGGCGTTCTAACCGCTCTCTGGAAGCACTGTCTGTTTCTTTTTGCAGTGACAGCCGCTCCATTTCCAGTTGCAGAATTTTGCGATCGATTTCGTCTAATTCTTCTGGTTTGGAAGTAATTTCCATTTTTAGTTTAGCCGCAGCTTCATCCACCAGATCAATAGCTTTGTCGGGTAGGAAGCGATCGCTAATATATCTCGCAGACAGAGTAGCTGCCGCCACTAACGCACTATCAGAAACCTTCACGCCGTGGTGTAACTCGTAGCGCTCTTTCAAACCACGCAGAATTGAGATAGTATCTTCCACACTGGGCTGATCGACATACACCTGCTGAAAACGACGTTCCAAAGCCGCATCTTTTTCAATGTACTTGCGGTATTCATCTAGCGTGGTGGCACCAATACAGCGCAGTTCGCCGCGGGCGAGCATCGGCTTGAGCAAGTTGCTCGCATCCATCGATCCTTGCATTGCACCCGCACCCACTACAGTGTGAATTTCGTCAATGAACAAGACGATTTGTCCCTGTGCTTCTTGGACTTCTTTTAAGACAGCTTTCAGGCGTTCTTCAAATTCTCCTCGGTATTTGGCTCCGGCAATTAACGCACCCATGTCTAAAGCGATTAGTTTGCGATCGCGCAATGATTCCGGGACATCACCACTGACAATGCGCTGCGCTAATCCTTCTACAATTGCCGTTTTACCGACACCGGGTTCACCAATCAGCACGGGGTTGTTTTTAGTCCGACGAGAAAGGATTTGAATCGTGCGACGAATTTCTTCATCTCGTCCAATCACTGGGTCGAGTAAGCCCTCATGTGCCAATTGGGTTAAATCGCGTCCGTATTTTTCTAGCGCTTCATATTTAACTTCCGGGTTTTGATCGGTCACTTTTTGACTCCCTCGAATCTGTTGAATGATGTTGCGGAGGTTTTTTTCATCCAGTCCAAATTCTTGAAACAACCCTTTACCAAAGCGATCGTCTTTGGCAAAGGCAAGTATTAAATGTTCAATAGAAATATATTCATCACCAAACTCTTTGCGGTATTGTTCGGCGCGATCGAGCAGCGTCTCTAAACTGTGTCCGATATATACCGAACCACTGCTAGCCCCCGATACTTTAGGCTGACGGTTGATAAAGTCGATAGTGCGCTCATGCAGTTTTTGAACATTCACCTCGGCTTTGTTGAAAATAGAACTGGCAAGTCCTTCCTGTTCCAGTAGCGCTGGCATCAAATGTTCGCTCTCAATCTGCTGATGCTGAAACTGCTTGGCAATTTCGGGAGTCCGAACAAGGGCTTGCCAGGCTTTTTCGGTAAATTGCTCAGGATTGGTTGGTTGCATAATCGTGCCCCTTAGCTGAGAAATAAATGATTTTATTAACGCTCTTAATTACGAATTTGTAATTCAGCACGGTAGGCGTACAGTTGCGCCTTGAGTTGGGCAATTTCAGTTACCATATCTAGCACCATTGCTGCTCCGACCCAATTCAAGTTCAGATCGCGGTGCAACCTTTGAATCTGCACAACGCGAAAGAGATCCTGTCGGCACAGCATGATTCCTACAGGTTCAATTAATCCCAGGCGGGCAAATCGTTCTAGTAATAAAACCGAGGTTTGGGTGAGGTAGGCGGCTTGCTCGAAACTATAGAGGCGATCGCCTGTTTCTGACCACACCACGCAAGACAAACCCAGGTTAGAACTCATAACCGCACCTCTTCTAAGCTCTGACGAGAATTAAAACTACTGACCTGCCGCAATTTTTCATAGCACTCTCTTTCTTGGGGACTCAAATCTTTGGGTGTCACAATTTTTAACCGCACGATCAAAGCGGTACGATTACCTTTTGGATTGCGCCAGCCCTTGCCACGTAGTCGGAGTGCTTGGCCGGAATCCACACCGGCCGGAATCGCCATCATTACCTTGCCATCGGGCGTAGGAACATCTATTTGTGCGCCAAGTACAGCTTCCTCTGGGCTGACAGGTACTTCGCAAGCAAGATTGTCGCCCTCAAATTTGAAGAAAGGATGAGGCAATAATTCGATCGTCAGATACAAATCGCCGCGTTGCTGACTAAAAGGACTCATCTGTCCTTTGCCTTTTACCCGAATGCGGCTTCCCAGTTTCGCACCCGGCGGAATACGAACAGTGACGGTTTCCCCATCAATTTGTAGCCGCTTCTGTGTACCGTGAAACGCTTCCGAAAAAGTGAGCGCGATCGCTGCTTCCGTATCCTGTGCGGGAACTTCAGTGAAGCGGCCGAAAAGGTCTTCTCCATAGCCAAAGTCGGCGTATTCCCGGAATCCTTCTGGTCTGCTTGTAGTACGATAATTAGCTGTGCGCTGCCTTGTACGACCGCCACTGCGACCTAACCCTCCCAGCAATTCATCAATGAAATCATCAAAGTTGCCATACTGGCTAAAGTCATAACCTTGTGTATCCGCCCCTCTGGGTGGAGGTGCACCCGCCGCCGCCTGTTGCCAGTACTGACCATACTGGTCATACTTCTGGCGTTTTTCCGGGTCGGACAACACTTCATTCGCTTCGTTAATTTCTTTGAACCGCGCTTCCGCTTGCTTATCGTTAGGATTTAAGTCTGGGTGATATTTCCGTGCCAATTTCCGGTAGGCTTTTTTGATATCCTCCGGAGTGGCGTTCTTACTGACACCCAGAATGTCGTAATAATCTTTGAAATCGGTTGCTGCAACCATCAGCACCTCTTGAGATTAACGCGATGGGACGGGTGGGCAGAGGGATTGTTGCCGATTTAGAAACCTTATCCAAATCGGCGTTTTGCACCAGGATTGCATGTGTTTTGCAAGTTGCCACTGTTGATCAAGGTTGCAGCATGGCTAACCCTCACCTTGATAGGTTTAAACCCAATCAAGCATTAGCGGTTTGCTGACTTTGGGTTTGCTGACTTTCGACTCTGGACACCCGGTTGAAGAAACTAGAGAACTTTTCCCGGAGTTTGGCAAATGGACTTTCTGTTTTCTCCTTTGCCCTGATTTGCCGCTCAATGTCTCTGATTGCCCGGTCAAGTTCTTTGTACTCGGGATCGCGTCTAGCATAGCCCAGTTCTCTCGACAGCTTGAGTTGGGTGCGTGCATCTTCCAGCAACCGCAGTATTTGGTCCCGATTTTGCTGATCCTGATTCTGTTGATCCTGTCCCTGAGCGGCTAAAGCCATTGCAGCAGCTAGTTCAGTCAGGGCATTAATCAGTGGAATGGGTCGAGATTGCTCTGTCACCACCAGAGTTGAGAGTGCCAGTTGCATGACCGCTCTGGCTTCATCGGTTCTCCCTTGATGCAACAATCGGGCGGCCTCCTTCATGGCATCAGGATACGTCTCAAGTGGCAGATTGACGGTTGATGTGCGAATCTCGCTCACTAGGTTGTGCAAGAATGCACGCCCAGTCGGAAAATCTTCCTCATTCACAGCCCTCTTAGCTTCATCGCGAATTGGCTCAATCAAATCAAAATCCCGGGGGGCAAGATCGATAATGGTTATCTGAGTTGACACAGGAACCAGAGCCAGTTCAGGGTAGCGTGCCAGAAGAATATCCAGTTTTCCAGTTGCCCGTTCCAGAGCTTGAATGCTTTCCTGAGTATTTTCCTGATCAATGGCATTGATTGCATTGCGATTTTCTGCGATCGCGGCGACTGCGTCCTGATCTAGGGAACTTTGAGCCTCATTTGTTGCCTTTTGCCTCTCCTGTTCAATCTCCTGCTGAGATTGAGGATTGGACCGATTCAATGTTGTAGAGTTCATAATCTTCTCCTTGTTTGTTAATTTGTTTTGGGTTTGGAATCGGTGTTTTTTTCATCGCGATCAAACAATGTTTATGCGCCGCTACGATACACTGGCTTTTTCGGCGGCAGCGTGTCTTCGATGACAGTAGAGGCGGCCGTTCTGACGGTCAGGCTTAGGGCGCGATCGTGATCCAGTTTTCCACCGAGGTGATTCCTGGTGCCGACCACGCTGCCCGCTCCGCCTCTTGCTTCTCAGCCCAGGAGCGCACCGCCCCCTTCAGGATGACCTTGCTCCCCTTCACCTCGACCGTGATCCGCAGCGCGTCGGTCTCCGCGCTACGCACCAGCGCCTGCTCAATTTTCTGCTTGAGTTCTGACGGCGACACGCGGGGCTTGATGGTGAGCAAGTTGGACACCCCCTTGACGCCTTTCAGGCGGTAGACAACCCGCTCGGCATTATGCTTCTGGTACTCCCACTCGACCACACCCCTGAGCGTGACCCAGCCCTTGGAGACCGTGACGTCGAGATTATCGATGGACACGCCGGCATCCCACTCCAGCGCCTGAATGGCGGCTGCGGCAATGTCGGCGTCAGTGCGCTCGGCAGAGGCTGGCAGCCGAACCTCAATGTCGTTGGCCACAGCCAGTACGCCACGGACGCGGTGGGCAGCTTCTTCGGCAGCCCAGCTCTTGTAAAAGGAATCGACCCAGCCTGTGAGCGTAACAACACCGTCTTTGACGGCCACGCCGATTTCGGTAGATTGGACGCGGGAATCCCACTTCAACTCATTCAGCACATCCTTTTGGATTTCCTCGTCAGTTCGGGTTGCGGTTGCTGTTGTCATGGTTGTTTCTCCTTACGGTCAAATTTCATTGAATGGCTGCGGTGACTGCTTCTTTGGTTACGCCTCATCTTGCTCTATGCGGCTTTCTTCGTGCTGCCGTGCGGGTCGATGACGAACTTCTTCGGCGAGCCATCGCTAAATATCCGGTAAGCCTCCGGTGCTTGGTCGAGCGAGATGATCTCGGTGTTCACGACTTCGCTCAAGTAAGGCATCCGGTCCCACAGGATCGCCATCATCAGTTGGCGGTTGTATTTCATGATCGGAGCTTGTCCTGCTGTCAGCGACGGCGACTTGATCCACGCCTTGCTGAAGGCAAGGGGGAGCAGACCTTGTTTAGTCAGGTCGGTCTTGGCTCCAGGATCGGCATCGGTGTATATGCCGGGGATGCCCATTGCGCCCCCCGCCCGGACCACTTCAAACAGGGTGTTAAGTATCGCTTCTGAATGCTCTTCTCCGTCTTCCCGTCCGTAGCCATGCGCCTCAAGACCCACGCAGTCCACTCCGGAATCGACTTCCCTCTCTCCCAAGATTGCTTCAATCTGGTCGGCAACTGGCGTATCTTTCCTCGTGTCTACGGTTTCGTAGCCCGCTTTCTTCACCAGGTCTAACCGCTCCTGGTTTCTGTCGCCCACAATGATGCAGGACGCGCCCAAGAAGCGAGCACTGGCAGCGGCACAGCGACCCACTGGACCTGCGCCAGCGATGTAGACCGTCGATCCCGACCCGACCCTTGCCTCTATGCAGCCGTGAAAGCCGGTCGGCAAGATGTCTGAGAGCAGCGTCAGATCCCTGATCTTTGACATTGCTTGGTCTTTGTCGGGGAACTTTAAGAGGTTCCAGTCGGCGTAGGGAACCATGAGGTATTCGGATTGCCCACCCTGCCAGTCCCCGAGGTTGAAGCCGTAAGCTCCGCAGTCTACTTCGGGGTTGACGTTCATGCAGACGTCGGTGTGACGCTCCTTGCAGTTGCGGCAGCGTCCACAGGAGACGTTAAATGGAACAGAACAAAGATCGCCAACATGAATAAACTGCACGTCCCGACCCACTTCGATCACCTCGCCAGTCATCTCATGTCCCAATTGCATTCCTACAGGAGCCGCAAACCGACCGTGATAGATGTGCTGGTCGCTGCCGCAGATGTTTGTTGTTACGATCTTGAGAATCGCTCCGTGATCGGCTTTGTTGCCACGAGGATCGATGAGTTTTGGGAAATCAAGATTTTTAACCTCGACTTTCCGAGGACCCATATAGACTACTCCACGATTGCTTGCCATAGCTTGTTCATCCTCTTTTTATGGTTTGAACGACTAAATTTCATTTCAGGCCCCCTCAGCTAGTTTCACGGGGCGTAACAACATCGCATTGGCTGCCACAAGTACTCAAGGGAGGAAAAAAGAAAGCCCACGATCAAAACTTGCAGCCCTTTAAGGAGTCGGTGATATCAGTTCATGATGGTTCTCCCAGTTTTTTAAGTTGTTTTGTGACTGGAATAAGTGTCTTGTTCGTCGCGATCGGCTACGCCCCACCGTAGGCGATGGCGCAGAGCGCCCGTTGGAAGCGATCGCAACTCTGGAAATTTACGATATGACTTTAGACTTGGAATAAGTGCCTTGTTCGTCGCGATCGAACATCTGTTTGACCCGATCCCAAGCCTTCGTCAAGACATTATCTTTTCCATTGGCTTCTCTGAACGACCGATTGTAGGTATCAACAAACGTTTTTTGCGCGTCATCCGACAGATTTGCTCTAATTTCTGGTGAAATCTGCTCATTATCTGCCAGTTCACCTTCTGGTTGACGGGGAATCTTCATGTCAGTGATAGCGACTTCTTCCGCACCCGCACTTTCTAACAGTGAGACAACTTCGTCTGCTTGTTCTTGTGGCACTTCCGCGACCAGTAAAAACTCACCTGTTTTCAGGCGTGTTTCGTAAATAGCAGCTTTGTCCTCCGGCATACCCATCGACATTAAGGCAGATCCAATGCCTGCTCCCAAGGACCCATATAAAGCACCACCTGCCGCTCCTAATAATGCTGCTCCCAAAGGGCCTGCTGCTACTACGGTTCCTAAAAAGGGAATGAACAACACACCTACGCCCGTCAGTAAAGCCAAGATAGAACCAAATAGCGATCCAAAAATCGCTCCGGTGGCGAGTCCATCCAAGATCACATTTTGTTTAGTCACAAATCCGGAGATACGAGTTTCGGTGTGGAAATTGCGACCAATAATCGAAATGTGATCTTTGGGAACGCTGCGATCGATTAGACGCTTAACCACTTCTTGCATCTTCTTCTCATCTTTGAAGCTAGCAGAGACACTTTTGAGGGTGGTTTTTTTAGATGTATTGAGGGTGGTTTTTTCAGATGTAGAAGTCATGAAAATTACTCCAAATTAAAAGACTAGATAACATCACGAAATGTGGCACAGATTTAAGGACGCAGGGATAGGAAGAGAGTATTTGATATTTCACTGCGTCACCCAAAGGGTGACGCACGCAGGCTCGCTAAAGCAGTTCCTTTAACTCTAAGAACCAGAGCAACGGACTGCTCGCTGCGTCTTGTTACGTTTGCTCCACAAAGTCTGCATCGATGACATCTTCACCGCCGCCTTGACGCTCTGTAGAAGTACCACCATTTGGAGATGCACCTGCTTGTGAGTAGACCGCAGTGCCGATTTGCATCAGGGCTTGTTGAATTTCGTTGGTGAGAGACTTCATGCGATCGATGTTGTTCTGCTCAATTGCCTGACGCAAGTCTCGAATTAAACCTTCCACGCGGGACTTGTCTGCTGCTGGCACTTTGTCCCCCAAATCCTGAAGTTGTTTCTCGGCTTGATAGGCAACAGAATCTGCCATGTTTTTGGTGTCGATTTGTTCGCGCCGCCTGCGGTCTTCTTCCGCATTGCGCTCGGCTTCTTTCACCATCCGCTCGACTTCAGATTTGTCGAGGGTAGACGCGCCTGTGATGCTAATGGACTGTTCTTTACCTGTGGCTTTTTCTCTGGCAGTTGCTGACAGAATCCCGTTAGCATCAATGTCAAAGGTAACTTCGATCTGTGGCGTACCTCTGGGAGCTGGGGGAATCCCATCTAGTCGGAAGGTTCCCAGGCTCTTGTTGTCGGATGCCATTTCGCGTTCACCTTGCAGAACCTGGATTTCTACGTTTGTTTGTGCGTCAGCCGCCGTTGAGAACACCTCAGACTTCTTCACTGGGACAGTGGTATTGCGCGGAATAATCTTGGTCGTCACACCACCCAGAGTTTCAACACCCAGCGACAACGGCGTGACATCCAGGAGCAGTACGTCTTTTACCTCACCCCCAAGCACACCCGCCTGAATCGCTGCACCCACTGCTACGACTTCATCCGGGTTGACACCCTGGTGTGGGTCTTTGCCGATTATCTGCCGTACCAGTTGCTGGACAGCCGGCATCCGAGTTGCACCACCCACTAGGATTACTTCGTCAATATTTGCGGGACTCAGTTTAGCATCGCCTAGGGCTTGTTCGACAGGAATGCGGCAGCGATCGAACAAGTCGGCGCACATTTGCTCGAACTGTACCCGCGTTAAGGTCATATCTAGATGTTTCGGGCCTTCCGGGGTTGCGGTAATAAACGGTAAGTTAATGTTCGTCTGTGTTGCGCCTGACAGTTCAATTTTGGCTTTTTCTGCTGCTTCGGTGAGGCGTTGCAGGGCTTGGTTGTCTTTACGGAGGTCGATGCCTTCGTTACGCTGGAATTCGGTTGCTAGCCAGTCTACGAGTCTCTTATCAAAGTCATCACCGCCCAGGTGGGTGTCGCCACTGGTAGCTTTCACTTCAAACACACCATCACCCACTTCCAGGATAGACACGTCAAACGTTCCACCACCTAAGTCAAAGACTAGGATGGTTTCATTGGTTTTCTTGTCAAGTCCGTAGGCGAGGGCAGCCGCCGTTGGCTCGTTGATAATTCGCAGAACTTCAATCCCGGCAATTCTACCGGCATCTTTGGTCGCCTGCCGTTGAGAGTCATTGAAATAGGCAGGGGTGGTAATTACCGCTTGCCTCACTGGTTCCCCCAGATAGGTGCTGGCATCATCTATCAGCTTGCGGACTACCTCAGCCGCGATTTCTTCGGGTGAAAATTCCTTGTTCAGAGCGGGACAGTGTAGCTTGACATTGCCATTACTGTCACGTACCACTTTGTAAGTAACTTGTTTTGCCTCTTGGGTGACTTCATCATACCTGCGCCCGATGAACCGCTTAACGGAATAAAAAGTGTTTTCTGAGTTCATTACACCCTGGCGCCTGGCAATTTGCCCGACAAGTTTTTCGCCCTTCTTGGTGTAGCCAACCACAGACGGAGTTGTGCGACCGCCTTCTGTGTTCGGAATAACGATGGGTTGTCCGCCCTCCATTACAGCGATACAGGAGTTGGTAGTCCCTAAATCAATACCAACGATTTTTGCCATCGTTAACAACCTCCTTCAAAGATTGAGATAAAAAATTGAAAAGATTGAGATAAGAAATTGAGAGTTTGGATTCAGGAAAAGTTGAACAAATGGTATTAATACCAATTCTTGAAAATAAGACAACAGATTTGGTAGGGGCGTTTGCCAAACGCCCTTACAAAGACATTGATGTGTAGCTGAAATTTAGAGAATTGATATAAGAAGGCAGAGGGAAGAATCTATCCTTGAACCTTCTGCCCTCTGGCTTCTTAGCACTCAGGATTCGGCTGCGTTTTGAATCGCGGCTAACAATGAGCGGAGGTCGTAAGAGCCATCGTGGCGCACACCATTGATGAAAAAAGTTGGCGTGCCGTTGACCCCACTCTGGATGCCGCTGAGTAAGTCTTCGCGGATCTTGGCTATGTGGGCGTGCTCGGCGAGTTCGTGACTAAACCGAGGCACATCAAGACCGAGGTTAGCGGCATATTCGATTAGATGTTTTAGATGTTTGCGATCGAGCGCCTGTTGGTGTTCAAAGAGATGGTCGTGCATCTCCCAGAACTTACCTTGCGCCCCAGCGGCTTCTGCTGCTTGTGCTGCCTGCTCGGCGTGGGGATGCACGCTGGTTAACGGGAAGTGGCGGTAGACAAAGCGCATGAGATCCCCGGTCAACTGCTGGAGTTCTTTGACGATGAAATGAGCACGACCGCAATAGGGACACTCATAGTCGCCGTATTTCACAAGGGTGACGGGTGCGTTTTTTGAACCTCGGATATGGTCTCGTTCACTAACTGGGAGGCTAAGTTCGCCCATTGCTGTTGTGATCATGTTGTCACCTCCTGCTCTTAAGGGAGTGCTTTGGAAAACATTACGTCACTGCCCTTACCCGTTGCCCCCGTGCCCGTTACCTAAGTTTACTTTCACAACTTTGTTCCTATCTGCTTCAGCCTTGGGTAGCCTCAGCTTGAGAATGCCATCTTTGTATTCTGCTTGCACCTGATCGTGCTGGACACGGGTAGGCAGCGGAATTACGCGCTGAAACCTGCCATAGCGGAATTCGGTGCGGGTGATGCCTCTTTCTTCCGTTTTGATTTCTGACTTGCGCTCACCAGAAATAGACACTGCCTCTGGCGATACCTGCACATCCAGGTCTTTGGGGTCTACACCGGGAACTTCTACCTTGAGCTGAACTGCATCAGGGGTTTCTTCTATCTCCGCAGAGGGAATAAAGGCAATGCCTTCCTCTTCTCTACGACCTGTTGGTGCTATCTCATCAAACAAGCGGTTTAACTGCCGCTGCAAACTTTCAACTTCTCGGAAAGGTTCCCAACGAACGAGTGCCATAATTTTAAGTCTCCTGATCATCTAAACTTGTTAAGTCTTCTGATGATCTATACTTGGGTGTTTTTAATTCTGCACTAGACTGGGTTTTGTTAGTCTCTGAAGGGTTTTGTCGGTCTGTGAAACAGCGTTGCTATCCTGCCAGTGCTGAACTATGTTGACACTATAAAGAATAAATCTAAGGACTTTCTGAGGAAATTATGATGATTGGGGATTGGGACAAGGCAAAACTGTAAGGGGAAAAACAAATAACTTCCCTGCGACGTAGTGGAGCATAAAGGGCGCGACCCACATTCATAGTACCCATCAACTTCTTTGGCAATAGTTACTCCATCATTGACGATTTGAACAGCGAGCAAAAAGTTTACTCGACATAGCTAATAAGATTTGGTTGACTCCCTTGGATATGATTTCCGATTAAACCATCGTCGTACAGCAAGACACGGTACAACGACATCACGTTGCATTAGGATTATGCCAACCGCCGTCGGGGGGAATCATATGATCCGCCAAAGGAGGACCCCAGCTATGGGGTGCGTATTCGTAAACAGGGGTTGCTTGATCTAGGATAGGAGCGACAATTTGCCACTGTGCTTCCACCTCATCTTGGCGAGCAAATAACATGGAGTCGCCTTTCATGGCATCTTCAAACAGCCGCTCGTAGGGATTCATCTCATTGCCATGCTCGACTTGAGCGACTAGCCCGACTTCGCTACCCACCATTCCGTCGCCTGGGGTTTTAGAGCGAATGCCGATCGCAGTCAGCACATTTGGACTAAGACGAAAGTAGAAATAATTTGCTAATCCAAAGGCACGCTCGCCAAAAACATCCTGCGGCGGACGCTTGAGCCTGACCACAATTTCAGTCGTTGTACTCGGTAAACATTTGCCTGCACGAATGTAAATCGGAACGCTAGCCCAGCGCCAAGTATCAATGTTGAGTTTAACCGCCGCGAAGGTTTCGACCTTGGAATCAGGAGCTACACCAGGTTCCTGGCGATAGTCCTTGTACTGCCCGCGCACTACATTTGAAGGTTCGATTGGATCGATGGATTTGAGCAATCGCGCTCTTTCGTCTCGGATGGCTTCATGCTGCTCGTTGATGGGCGAATCCATCATTAAACACGCCGTTACTTGAAGTAGATGATTTTGCACCACATCCCGAATCGCGCCTGTCTCTTCATAAAACTGTCCCCGTCCATCGATGCCAAATTTTTCAGCCATCGTGATTTGGATGCTGGCAATACTGACGCGATGCCAAATCGGTTCGATTAATGAATTGGCGAAGCGAGTGTAGAGAAGGTTTTGGACTGGTTCTTTTCCCAAGTAATGGTCAATCCGAAAAATATGACTTTCGGGAAAGATAGAGTGCAGAATGCGGTTCAGTATTCTAGCCGATTCGAGATCGCGTCCAAAGGGTTTTTCGACCATAACGCGACCATTCTTTACACAACCTGATTGACCTAACCCTTCGACAACCGTCGCAAACAAACTAGGAGGAATGGCTAAGTAATACAGAGGCGCTTCAGCTATTTGGAGTACCTGGCATAATTTATCATAGGTGGCGCGATCGCTATAATCACCAAAAACATAGTAAAGCAATGAACACAGTTTCTGGAAAGCTGCCTCATCAACGCTGGACTTTTCCTCCAGGCTCTTACGCACATAAGATTGTAATTGTTCGATGCTCCAATCTCGCCTACCCACTCCAATAATTGGAATGTCAAAATGACCGCGCTGAATCATCGCCTGTAAGGCAGGAATGATTTTTTTGTAGGCTAAATCACTTGTGATCCCAAAAAATACTAGGGCATCGGAGAGTAAAGCTGCCATGATTAACCTCTATATCGACGCGGAGAGGGGAGGCAGGAGAGCAGGGGGGTAGAGGGGCACAGAGGAAGAAAGCTGATTAAAATCCCCGCGTCATTTTTCCAGATGCCCACCGAACTCGTAGCGCAACGCAGAGATGAGTTTATTGGCAAAGTCTGATTGACCGCGAGAGCTAAATCGTGTGTAGAGGGCTGTACTAAGGACGGGGACAGGAACTCCTTCTTCAATGGCTGCCATTAGTGTCCATCGACCTTCTCCAGAGTCAGATACGCACCCCTCGAAGTTGGCTAAGTCGGGGTCTTTGAGAAGGGCGATCGTGATTAAATCAAGTAACCAAGAACTAATCACGCTCCCCCTGCGCCACACCTCTGCTACATCTGCAAGCTTAAAGTCGTATTGGTAAAATTCCGGATTTCGCAAGGGAGCCGTTTCTGCATCGACTTGATGCAACTGTTTGCCAATATTGGCATGGTGAAGAATGTTCAACCCTTCGGCATAAGCTGCCATGATGCCGTATTCAATGCCGTTGTGAACCATTTTGACAAAGTGCCCTGCACCGTGAGAGCCACAATGCAAATAGCCCTGTTCAGCTGTTCCCCCTATTAACTCACGATCAAGGGTGCGCGGTGCAGCTGATACACCAGGAGCCAGCGCTGCAAAGATGGGGTCAAGATATTTCACCACCGCCAATGCACCACCAATCATGAGACAGTAGCCGCGTTCTGCTCCCCAAATGCCACCGCTAGTTCCACAATCAATGTATTCAATTCCTTTGACTTTCAATTGATCTGCACGACGAATGTCATCAATGTAGTAAGAATTGCCACCATCAATGATCATGTCGTCAGCGTCTAGAAACGGTATGAGAGTCTGTAGGGTAGCATCTACTGTCGCGGCGGGTAGCATCAGCCAGACAGCGCGGGGTGGCGTGAGTGCTTCGATAAGTTCAACGAATGATGTTACACCACGGGCGATTGCTCCTTCCTGAACCAGCACCTCTGCTTTTTGTGGCTGACGAGTGTAGCCAAT
The DNA here is from genome assembly GCA_966674685.1 of uncultured bacterium. Classification (GTDB taxonomy): domain Bacteria; phylum Cyanobacteriota; class Cyanobacteriia; order Phormidesmidales; family Phormidesmidaceae; genus Thainema. The sequence goes on along the minus strand of CBKWJC010000050.1, from coordinate 15,293 downwards.
GACGGTATGTCCAGCCTGGGTTAGACGGTGGGCCATGTTAGCTCCCATTCGTCCTAGTCCTATCATTCCCAGTTCCATAACATGTCCTGTATTCAAGTGAGAAAAATTGGGAGTATCCATCCCGCAATAGCACCAGTAGCGCAGACGGTTGTTAGAATCAGGAAAATCTCAGTTCGGCTAAACTCTATTTCCAGCAAATGTTCGACAGACTGGTCTAATGCCATATCTAGGGTAAAAATGCCAATCCAAGATAGCGCGATCGCGATTGCCCAGCCAAATAATCCGCTTGATATCGATGCTCCAGTTAGAATCCATGCAGAATTGAATGTGAGAGATAACAATCCCGCCCAGATGGGAAAGCCAGTGAGTATGCAGGCACGGACTGCGGCAATTGCCAAAATAAACATCGGTATTGCAATCGTCGAGAAATGGCGATCGAGCCAGAGAGTCCACCCCAATCCTCCATATCCCAGTATTAGCACCGTCAGCCAAACTAGACTATAGAGAAAATATTTCCAATAAAATTCTTTTGATTCCGGTCGGTTATGGTCTTGTTCAAATGTAGTTACAATTTTGTTAACCATCGGTCTTATACCTCTCTACAAAGACGAATTAGTTAACCAAGCCTGAATCTAGGATTTGTCCAATTTTTCCCATTTCCTTATCTTCTTAACGAGTCTGCCCCTAACGTTAGTTAGCAAATCTAAGGAAAATCTGAGCAGATACTGATACTAAATTGCCTTTAGAAACACTTATCTCTGCTTTCACAAAAGCATTGCTCTTGAAATGTCCTCATTTTTTGCTTAGATTATCTCGCTACAATTCCCACGTTGATCTAGTAATTAGCTCATGCTGCAAGAGGAACCCTAGGGAGTGAGATCATGGCTAAACCGATTCAAATTCTGTTACAGACAACAATTCCCACCAATGAAGATGATTGGTCTATTGGGCGATTCTCTTTGCTAAGGGACTATTTAGCTTCGTTGAAAAGTGACACTGGGGAACCCCTGTACCAGGTAACAGCAAGGGATCGAGAAAATACTGCTGAAAAAAACGATCCAGTTTTAAGTACGCTGGATAATTCAGATTTTGATGAACTGTGGCTGTTTGCTGTGGATGTAGGGGATGGCATAACTCCAGAGGAGTGTCAGAGCATCAGTGCCTTCCGTCAGCGCGGCGGCGGTTTATTGGTCAGCCGTGACCATCAGGATGTAGGTTGTTCGGTTTGCAATCTTGGTGGTGTCGGCGCAGCCCATTACTTTCACAGTAAGAATCCCGATCCCGATCCTTCGCACCACTACCCTGATGACATCTACACTAAGTATATTTCCTGGCCCAACTTCAATTCTGGGTTAAATGGTGACTACGAGAAAATTACTCCCATAGAACCTATTCATGACTTACTCAAGAATCCTACATCACCTTCTGAGGGGATTGAATTCTTTCCGGCTCATCCCCATGAAGGAGCCGTAGGTGTGCCTGCAAACGAGAAGAATGCACGAGTAATTGCCTTGGGTACAAGCTCAGTCTCCGGGCGGGACTTCAACTTAGTCGTTGCTTTTGAAAGTACGCAGGATGAACAAGGAAATATTTTAGGACGTGCGATCGCTGACTCAAGCTTCCACCATTTCGCCGACTACAACTGGGATGTTGATATGGGCGCACCTAGCTTTGTAACCGAACCCCCTGGAGATGGGATGAAGCAAAACCCACAAGCCCTTGAACATATTAAAGCCTATGTGCGAAACTTAGCCCTCTGGCTGGCTCCTACCTCAAGTTAAAGGAAAGTCTCCCATCCTTAGCTCGACTTTATCCTTGCGGTTCTGATTTGCACATTTACGATGGCTTTATTCCCACCATGGAACCCGGTGACATTCTCGGTCACGAGTTTATGGGAGAAATCGTTGAAGTAGGCAGCGAAGTCAAGAAGCTGAAGAAAGGCGATCGCACGGTTGTGTCTTCAGCGATCGGCTGTGGTCACTGCTATGCAGGATCTTTTGCTGACTATATCCGCATTCCCTTTGCAATGTTCAAGCACAAGCAAGACCAGTGCATCAAAGTGATGTTACAGCCGGACTAGGCTCATCTCATACGGAATCCGCTTTGTATAGAAAGCGGATTCCGTATCACTTAGGAATACGTGAAGGTGGTGCTGAATAGCAGGATAAATTGAAACGAAGTTTCAATTTATCCAACGCTTAATTCATCTCTGGAATCAACAACGCCTACGTGAATAAGAATAAACAATGGGGGTTGTGTCACAAGTACGACACAACCCTATTTATTAAGTGCCTAGATCCCAATTTAAAGCAGATGCGATCGCCCAGTGCAATGTCAGCGGGTCAAAGGGTTTGGCGATGATTCCTTTAACTCCTAGTGTTTCATAGTGATGGGGTTTGAGTAATCCAGACTGTGCAGTCAAAAACACCACAGGGATAAACTGCATTTCCGGCTTAGCCCACAGTGCATCCAGAAACATGTAGCCATCCATTTTTGGCATCATAATGTCCAGCAGGATCACATCTGGTTGTTCAGCGATCGCCTTGAGTAACCCTTCTTCTGCCGATGTCGCGGTAATGACAGTCCATTGGGCTATTTTTTCCAAACAGGTTTGCACTACCCGTTGCACATCGGGTTCGTCGTCAATTAACAAGATGCGCTTTGATGCAGAGGTCACCATCATCGTCTGTAACTGGACTATGCCATGTCTCTCGAAATAAAAGACCCTAAGTCATTGAAGACTAACAATCTATGAAAGATCAATAACTTAAGGAAATTCTGAGGAAATTCTGAGCGATTAGCATCACCACCCCAATTGCTCAATAATCTGATCGGCAAGCAGCAAGACACTGAACGGCTTCAGGATAATTCCGGCAATATCAGCGAGGTTGAAGTCTAGCGAATCCTCAGACGGATTGGCTGCAGTGAACAAGATGACCGGAATTGCCTGCGTCGCCAGATTGTTTTTCAAAGTTTGCAGCAGAGTTAGTCCATTTCCATCCAACGTTAAATCAAGCAAAATCACGTCGGGCTGCTTACCTTCTGCCTGTGTCAGTCCTGCCTGTATAGAGTCAGCGGTAAGGATTTCCCAACCCTTGAGTCGTTCAAGCGTGACCTTGACGATGCGGCACAGGTCAGGTTCATCATCAATCAAAAGAATGCGTCGATTGACATCGGAAGAAGACATAATATTTAGAAACACTCCCTACAGTAGAAATACTCCCTACAGTAGAAATATGGGGCAAACGCACACGTTTCTTCATCCTTTAGCTGGAGATCTCCGAAGTTATATTGGAGGTCTCCGAAGTCGTGTTGGAGATCTCCGAAGTCGTGCTTGAGGCATCAAAAGTCATATTTGAGGTCTCATTAAATGTTTTCTGTATCCCCGATGGTGTTGAGGAGAAAAGGTTAAGGGGAGATGGCATTGACGGACAGTTTTACTCTCATTCAGAACTTGTGTGGACATGGTAGCTCCCTGAATGGGAATCCGAGAGTCGTCCCAATCGCTTCAATATTCGCTGAATTAAATCAGCTTCGACGATCGGCTTCAAGACATAATCATCCGCCCCTACTGCCAGTGCCCGATGCAGGGTATCGGCATCAGAATGAGCGGACAGGAACAACACGGGTAGCTGACTCCAGCGCGGATCATTACGCACCACCTGACACAATAAATCGCCCTGTCCAGTCAGCATCAGCACTGGCAGGGTGGGAAACTGGCGCTTCAGTTGTGCCAGCAAGGTCAAGCCCGTTTCAGTCGTGTTGGGAAAGGTGAGATCGAGCGCGATCGCAGCGGGTGTGAAATACTGAAGCCGTTGGCGGGCAGTGGGGAGGTCAGTGGCGGTTTCCAGGTGAATCCCCCAGTGTGGAGCATCTGACTGCATTCGTTCAATCAAGTCGGTGTCATCGTCGATCAGCAAGACCTGAAGGGTGTGGGGTGTAGGGGTGTAGGTAGGCGATTGCTGGATGGCTCGCCGGAGTTGCTGAAGCAATGATTCTAGCTGAGCTGCTGCTTCAGATTGAACTAGAGCCGTTGGCTTTCTCAGGGCGTGTTCGATCTGACGAGCAATCTCTGCCGCCTGTGGCAAACCAAATCCTCCCAAAGAGCCGATTAGTCGATGGGCGACGGTATGGGCGTGCTGCCGCTGATCGGAGGCGAGGGTATAAGTGGAAAGGTGGGAAATTGCTTCTTCCAGCACTGCCAATTGCCCCTGCAACCGCTCCTGAAATTCCAGCCACATCTGCTGAATCGCTGCTACTGCTTCCGCTTCTGCCTCGGTGGGAGATAAGGGAGGTAAGAGCGGTGAGGAAGATGACGCGGGTGAGGAAGGTGAGGAAGATGTTGCTTCCTGATCTCCCCCATTTTCCCTATCTCCCCCATCCCCCTCATCCTCCTCCGGCACCGATCGCAGCCGATATCCCAATCCGTATAGTGTTTCGATCGGATTGGGATTCAACCCTGCCTTCTGGAGTTTTCGCCGCAATCCACGAATTTGAGTGGTCACCGCTTCTTCACCTGGGTATTCGTCAATTGACCAGACGCGATTAAGCAGCGTCCGGCGGTCAAAAATCCGGCGCGGGTGTCGCAAAAATAGCTCCAGCAGTTTGTATTAGACCTCTTGCATAAATCGAAAAACACAACGTAATCACAAGGGTTTCAGCCTTTAAATCCTGGTTCGTGCAAGAGGTCTATTCTTTGGGTGTGAGATGCAGGGGTTGGCCTTGACACGTCACATCACAATGGTTGGGGTCAAGCTGCAAACTGCCCCAGCAAAAAACTTCAGTTAATGCCGTTCTGCTCCTTCGCAACAACGCCCGAATCCGGGCAAGCAGTTCCGATCGCTCGTAGGGTTTGGTCACATAGTCATCCGCCCCTGCCTCAAAGCCCGCGACTCGATCTTTTAGATCATCCTTTGCGGTCAGTAACAAAATGGGCACCTGCTGATTGTGCGATCGCAATTGGCGACAGAGACTAATACCATCTACTCTCGGCAGCATCACATTCAGCACAATCAGGTCATACTCAGTCGCCTCAGCCAGCGCCAAAGCTGCTTGTCCCTCAATCGCTGTATCGACCGTAAACTGCTGCGCTACCAGGGGAACCGCCAGGGCAGCAGCCGTATCTTGATCATCTTCAACGATCAGGAGCTTCATACGACCTCTCCTTCAGGCAATAGCATCTAGATCACAGAAGTGGCCCGAAGCCGCTTACGTTCGGTTGTAATTAGTTACTTTTTATTGCCTTCCTCGCAACCCGTAATGGAGCGACTTGAAACACAATTTCCTCAGAAAACCCTTAGATTTCGCCTCTAGGGTGTCAATCATCACTGAGGAATACTTCTATGACATTACCATTAAGCCAACAAGATGATTTCGAGCAGTTAAAATCTGCGACTCCAATTGATTTTGGCTCTCTCTTCATCTGGAAGGTTGTTTCAATTGCATTGCAAAACCAACCAGATAGGTTGCTTGAAACCACCGATGAAAAACATCTCCTGAACAACACAACAAAATATAAACGTTATGATCAGTCGTTTTCTAGACTGCCTCAATCAGACTGCAACTTTGCTTTGAACGATGCGTTTATTGATGTTGCTCAAGAAGTTGCTGGGCTACTTCAGCAATCTCAACCCTTTCATTCTGAGGGCATCATCAACCATTCTACTAAGACGATCGCCATTCGAGCGATCGAGCCAGAGTACAAGCAAATCATTAACGTTGAGCCGTTAACTGAACGGGAGCGAGAGGTGTTGCAACTGATTATTGACGGTCTCAACAACCTGGCGATCGCCCAGAAGCTTTACATCACTATGGGTACGGTGAAAAGTCATGTTCGCAATATTTTGAAGAAACTCTGCGTTCATGACCGCACTCAGGCAGCAATTCGAGCACTGCGTGCGGGTCTTGTCCACTGACAAACAAGAATAAATTAAAAATTAAAAGTGGCTGTCAGCCTGGGATTCCCATTTTTAATCCTGCATTGTCTGAAATCAGGAGAAACAAATCATGTCAAGCAATCGTGGAGTGGTTTATGTGGGTTCTGGGAAGGTCGAGGTGCAAACGATCGACTTTCCCAAACTCGTTGATCCGCGCGGCAACAAATGCAATCACGGCGTCATTCTCAAGATTGTTTCCACCAATATTTGTGGCAGCGACCAGCATATGGTGAGAGGACGTACTACAGCGCCGATTGGCATGGTGCTGGGTCATGAGATCACGGGTGAGGTGATCGAATGTGGGAGCGACGTTCAATTTATTCGGCAAGGAGATCTCGTTTCTGTGCCATTTAACGTGGCGTGTGGACGCTGCCGCAGCTGCGAGGAACGTCATACCGATGTGTGCCTGAACGTGAACCCGGATCGCCCCGGTGGTGCCTATGGATACGTCGATATGGGCGGATGGATTGGCGGTCAAGCAGAGTATGTCATGGTTCCCTACGCCGATTTCAATCTCCTGAAATTCCCAAACAAGGCTCAAGCAATGGAAAAGATCGCGGATCTGACCTGCCTGACTGACATCTTGCCCACGGGTTATCACGGTTGTGTGACCGCAGGAGTCACAAGTGGCTCAACGGTATACATTGCGGGTGCAGGTCCGGTTGGTCTGGCCGCCGCCGCATCAGCACAGCTATTGGGAGCGGCTGTCGTGATTGTTGGAGCAGGCAACCCAGCTCGCTTAGCTCATGCTAGAAGTATCGGCTGTGAAACGGTTGATATCTCCAAAGATGCCTCGATCGTCGAACAAATCGAACAAATTCTCGGTGTGCCGGAGGTCGATTGTGCGGTCGATTGCGTCGGCTTTGAGGCGCACGGGCACGGCAAAGACTATGACCCGAAGAAAGGTGTACCCGCGATCGTATTAAACACCATGATGGAAGTCACTCGCGCTGGCGGAGCGGTGGGTATTCCTGGATTGTACGTAACCGAAGATCCGGGAGCAGAGGACGAGGCAGCGAAGCTCGGTTATCTGACCATGCGCTTCGGGTTGGGTTGGGCAAAGAGCCTTTCGTTCTACACAGGTCAAACCCCTGTCAAAAAATACAACCGTGGCTTGATGATGGCAATTCTGAACGACAAGATCCAAATCGCTAAGGCGGTCAACGTTCAGGTGATTCCCCTGGAAGAGGCTCCCCAGGGCTACCAAGCGTTTAACAAAGGAGCCGCTAAAAAGTTTGTGATTGACCCCCACGGCAGCTTGACGTAGGACTCCTGGAGCAAGGGAGGAATCTTGCTATGGATGCTCTCAATGGTTTTCGGGTTCTAGTCGTCGAGAATGACGAAGATAATCGGATGTTACTGTCGTTTGTTTTGATGGAGGCGGGAATGGAGGTGCTCAGAGCCTGCTTAGCCTGTGAGGCATTCACGTTATTGGCAGCCAAACCAGATCTGCTGATCAGTGAGGTGCGGTTGCCTGAGGAAGATGGCATCTCCTTAATTTGCAGGATACGGAAATTATGTCCAACGCAGGGAGGACACATTCCGGCAATTGCACTCAGTACCGATGTTGCTCAAGAAACTCAACATCAGGCGTTAGCAGCAGGATATCAAGTATTTATCACCAAACCCTTTGATATAGATGAGTTGTTATGGATAGTGGCTAGCGTTAAAGCCGATAGGTATTGCCTGCGATTTTGAACTTGTTGTTTTGAAATCAGTTGCCGGATTCGCTTAGAGAGCGAGATCTGACACCGAGACAGCGTAAGCCGCAGCGGGAGTTTGTGTTTGGCGGCAAGTGGGGAAAGGGGTCGTCAATTGTATCGTGATCAAGAACGAGGATTTCAATCATGGCATTAGAGCATCACCCGATCGCATTTCCCAAACTCGACGATGAACAGATTGCGGCATTGGGCAAATTCGCCAAACTTGAAGCATTTCAGGCAGGCGAGATACTGTTTGCGGAAGGCACACCGAATTACCAATTCTTCGTGATCAAGCGTGGCGAAGTGGCGATCGTCGATCGCTCCTCTGGTCACGATCAGATCGTCACCATCCACGAGCCGGGGGAGTTTACGGGGGATGTGGATATTTTGACCGGTAGACCGGTTGTGGTTAGGGCGATCGCCCACTCCGACTGTGAGGTGTATGGGATTGCAGCAGACGATCTACGACGGATTGTGAACGGAATGCCACGACTGAGTGATGTCTTACTCCGGGCATTTCTGATGCGCCGTCAGTTGCTTGAGGAATCCGGCTTCGTAGCCGCTAGGGTGGTCGGTTCACGCTATTCCCCAGCAACTCATCGATTTCGCGAGTTTCTGGCGAAAAATAAGGTTCCCTTTACCTGGATCGATCTGGAAAACGACCCTCAAGTTGACACACTGCTGACACAGTTCAGGATCAGGGCAGATGAAACCCCAGTTGTGATTTGCGGCAACGCTAAGCTACTAAAAAATCCTTCGATGGCTGAGTTGGCTGACTGCCTCGGCATTAAAAAACCGATCGAACGCACCCTCTATGATTTGGTAGTTGTGGGGGCGGGGCCGGCGGGGTTGGCGGCAGCGATTTACGGCGCATCGGAGGGTTTGAAAACCCTCGTATTGGACAAAATGGGTCCGGGTGGGCAGGCGGGCAGCAGTTCTAAAATCGAGAATTACATGGGCTTTCCAATGGGTCTTTCCGGTAGCGATCTGGCCAATCGAGCCGTGATCCAGGCTGAGAAATTTGGGGCGATATTAACGGCACCAGCGGAAGTCGTTCAACTGAGCCGTGAAACTGGGTGCTACGCGCTGCGACTAGAGAGCGGCGAAGAAATCTCTGCTAAATGTATTCTAATCTGCGCGGGTGCGTCCTATCGCAAGCTTGCCGTTGAGGGCTGCGATCGCTTTGAAGGCTCCGGCGTTTATTACGCAGCGACAACGGTGGAAGCTCTGCTGTGCCGAGGTGGCCAGGTGGTCGTCGTGGGTGGCGGCAATTCTGCGGGTCAGGCGGCAGTTTTCCTCTCCGAACAGACTCGAAAAGTCTTTTTGCTAATTCGGGGCGGTGATCTGGGAAAAACCATGTCTCATTACCTGGTGCAGCGGATTGAGCAAACGCCCAACATCGAAGTGCAATGCTACACCGAAATCTGCAAAATGTACGGCGACAAGTGGCTCGAAGCCGTTGAGGTGTTTTGCAGTCAAACCGGACAAGCTGACACGATTAAATGTTTGGCAGTCTTTGTCTTTATCGGTGCTGTGCCGCATACGAAATGGTTGCCAGATGCCATTCAGTGCGATCGCAACGGGTTTGTCAAGACAGGTCTGCGAGTGATGGAGTCAGGCGAGTGGACGCTGCGTCGCCAACCCTTTCTGCTGGAGACCAGTTTTCCCGGCATTTTTGCCGCGGGAGACGTGCGGCTGGGTTCCACCAAGCGGGTGGCTTCTGCCGTCGGCGAAGGGTCAATGGCAGTGCAGTTCGTTCATGAGTACCTGGCTTCTAGCTAAATGAACTGGGGATTACCGAATCGATCGGAGGATGACATGGTAATACAATGCACACATCTCAATCAAATTCGGAAAGTGACACCCAGCACAAGAGGGTGTAGAGAGTGTCTGATGCTGGGAGACCCTTGGGTACACCTGCGTGTGTGCTTAACCTGTGGTCATGTTGGTTGCTGCGATGAATCTAAGAACAAACATGCCACACGGCATTTTCTTGCGACGCATCATCCCATCATTCAGTCGTTTGAACCAGGGGAGGATTGGATGTGGTGCTATGTCGATGAGGTGTTCATGGACTAACAGCGTTAACCGAAATCCGAGGTATTAGAGTTGAAAGCACTCGTGTCACTTCTACTTGCCGTTACCCTGTCGTTGCTGATCATGCGTATTGCTGCCGAAGCCCTGATCCTGACTGGGCTATCTCGTCAGACGGCTGAATTTCAGGCACATTCAGCGATTACGGGTTCGGGCTTTACCACCAGCGAATCAGAACAGGTGGTTGCCCATCCCGTGCGGCGACGTATCCTCATGTGGTTGATGTTGCTGGCGAATGCCGGATTGATTACGGTGATTTCCTCCTTAGTCCTTACATTCATCAGCGCAGCTAAGCTCAGCGATTGGCTGCCTCGTCTCGTGCTGCTGGTGCTAGGAATAGCAATTCTTTGGATCGTAGCCATTAACCGTTGGATCAAGCGTTTCCTCTCCCATTGGATGCAATGGGCGTTGCGCCACTGGACTCGCCTCGATGTGCGAGATTATGCCAGCCTGCTGCACCTATCGGATGGCTATGCGGTGATGGAACTGCAAGTGGATGCAGGAGATTGGATTGCTGACAGACCGCTGCGGGAAACCAACCTCCGTCAAGAGGGGATTATAGTGTTGGGGATTCTCCGCCCTGATGGAGCATACCTTGGCGCACCTAGAGGAGCAACCTTTATCCGTCCCAACGATGTGGTGCTCTTGTATGGTCGCCTCGATGCCTTCAGTGAGTTGGATTCGCGTCAGGCGGGGAGTACCGGTGAACAGGCTCACCAGGATGCGATCGCCAATCATCAACAACTCCTTTTAGAACGGCGATCGCCAAGATGCAGCCAAGTAAGAAACATACCCTTCGTGAATTCACCACAATTTCCTCAGAAAACCCTTAGATTTTCCCTCTAGGGTGTCAGCAGAGTCCAGCACTTAGGGGGAACATTGCCTCGGCGACTTACAAAACTCTCACTGGCACTGAATTTTTTACGGCTCTCGCCGATCGCTTCGCCATTTATGCTAAATCCCTACGGGATGGGATTCAGAAAACCGACGAGCTCAATGAGATGGATACCAATGACCTCTACATTGAGATCTCGCGGGCGATCGACAAGCGCTTATGGTTCCTGGAAGCGCATCTGCAAACTGCAACCAATACTTCAGGAGCGGCTACCGCAAACACCCAATCCCATGCCGTAAAAGCTGGTGCAAAAGAAGCTAAAGCTCTTCGATGAACCCTCACAAATCAAACAATTACACGCTTTTCTGCCTTGTCTAGCAACCGCAAAGATAGCAAGGGACGGGGACACGGGGATTGAAAAAGACCTCTCCGCGTCCTCCCTATTTCCCCTGCCCTGCTTCCCCCACCAAATACACCAAGAGAAACCACCATGACCTCTCAGATGACCCTCCAGCAACAGTCCGTATCTCTGGACGATGCCCAACGAGTGATCGTCGCTGGAGAAGAGAGAGCCAGAGCGATCGGACAACCCATGAACATCGCCGTCGTTGATGCAGGCGGTAATCTCGTCGCCCACATCCGCATGGACGGTGCATGGCTCGGCAGCATCGACATCTCGATCAACAAAGCATTCACCGCCCGCGCGTTTAACCTTGCCACCAAAGCGAACGAATAGACACAGCACAACGTTATGCAGACCCAAATTAAGTATCAAAAGGAGATAGAAGCATGGCGAATGAGACTCTCAAAGGACTGAAGGTCGCAATCCTAATCACGGACGGCTTCGAGCAGGTCGAGATGACCGAGCCACGGAAAGCCCTCGACCAGGCTGGGGCCGAGACTCGCATTGTGTCGCCCAAGGGTGATCGGGTTCGCGCCTGGGACTTTACGGATTGGGGTGACGAGTTCCCGATCGATATGGCGCTTGACCAGGCACAATCTCAGGACTTCGACGCATTGCTACTACCGGGTGGTGTGATCAATCCCGATTCACTCCGCATCCAGGCGAAGGCGATCGCATTTATCAAGTCCTTCTTCGACGCTGGCAAACCAGTGGCATCCATCTGCCACGGACCCTGGACGATCATTGAGACTGGTGCTGCACGCGGGCGGCGGATCGCTGCGTGGCCCTCGCTCAAGACGGATCTGCGGAATGCAGGCGCGGAGTGGATGGATCAGGAGGTCGTGGTGGACGGCAACCTTGTAACGAGTCGTATGCCCGACGACATTCCAGCGTTCAACCGGGAAATGATTGAGCTGTTCAGCCACGCGGGACAGGCGCAGCCAGTATAGGAGAGTTAAAGATGAAACTAGTGCAATTGCCATCGGGAAGATTGGTGCCTGCGTTGGGACAGGGAACCTGGGGAATGGGAGAGGATCGTAGTCAGCGACAAGCAGAAATTGCAGCACTTCGGCTTGGACTCGATCTGGGGATGACGCTGATTGACACGGCAGAGATGTATGGGGATGGGGGTGCGGAAGAGGTGGTCGGTGAGGCGATCGCCAACCGCCGCGATGAAGTCTACCTCGTCAGTAAGGTCTATCCGCACAACGCCAGCCGGCGGGGCGTGATCGAGGCGTGCGATCGCAGCCTGAAGCGGCTCAAGACCGATTACCTCGACCTCGACCTCCTCCACTGGCGTGGGTCAGTACCGCTGGCAGAGACGCTGGCAGGATTTCAGCGGCTCAAACAAGCAGGGAAGATTCGGGATTATGGGGTTAGCAATTTCGATCTCGATGACATGGAGGAGGCTATTTCCTTGCCTGGTGGCGACGGGATTATCGTCAATCAGGTGCTGTACAACTTGATGCATCGTGGCGTTGAGTGGGATCTGCTGCCCTGGTGCCGGAACCGCGACATTGCCATCATGGCGTACTCGCCGATCGAACACTCCCCGAGTGAACAAGGGGGAATGTTGCACAATCCTCAGCTCAACGCGATCGCCGCACGTCACGGTGTTATGCCGACCCAAGTCGCTCTCGCATGGCTACTGCATCAGGGGGTGATCGCCATTCCCAAAGCCAGCAATCCAGCGCACGTTCGGGAGAATCGCGCGGCGTTGGATCTAACACTTACAAGTGCAGATTTGGCGGAACTCGATCGTGCCTTTCCGCCACCTCGCCATAAGATGGCACTCGCAATGAGATAAATACGAGGAATGACATGAAAATATTGATGGTTTTGACCTCCCATAATACACTCGGCAACACGGGTAGAAAAACCGGGTTTTGGTTAGAGGAGTTTGCCGCCCCTTACTATGTCTTCAAAGACGCAGGCGCAGACATTACTCTGGCATCTCCTAAAGGTGGACAACCACCACTCGATCCCAAAAGCGATGCTCCAGAAGCCCAAACTGAAGCGACCCTCCGCTTCAAGCAGGATACCGATGCTCAAACCGTTTTAGCCAATACCCTAACGCTATCGAGTGTCTCTGCCGACGATTATGATGCGGTGTTCTATCCCGGTGGTCACGGTCCACTGTGGGATCTGGCTGAGGATGCCAATTCGATCGCGTTAATTAATGCGTTCTATGCCGCTGGCAAGCCTGTAGCTGCCGTGTGTCATGCTCCCGGTGCATTGCGCCATACCAAAGCTGCCGATGGCTCTCCGCTCGTGCAAGACAAGTCCGTGACGGGCTTTGCCAATACAGAAGAAGCAGCGGTTGGGCTGACCAATGTCGTGCCGTTCCTGGTGGAAGACGAATTGAAAAAGAATGGCGGCAAGTATTCCAAAACCAATGACTGGCAGCCCTATGCAGTGAGTGATGGCAATTTGATTACCGGACAGAATCCCGCGTCGTCCAAACCCACAGCAAAACTACTGTTGCAACAACTGAGTACAGCCACATTCGCTCCAAGAGCCATATCATGACACGGGTTGTTCGCTTCCATCAGATCGGAGGTCCTGAAGTCCTCCAAATCGAAGATCTCGAAGTCGGTGCGCCCGACCCTGACGAGATCCACATCCGCGTCGAGGCGATCGGTCTCAACCGAGCAGAAGCGATGTTTCGATCGGGAACCTACCTGGAAGAACCGCATCTACCTGCTCGTCTCGGCTATGAAGCCTCCGGTATTGTTGAGGCGCTGGGCAGCAATGTACAGGGCTTTGAGGTCGGCGAAGCTGTCAGCGTGATTCCGGCTTTTTCCATGAACCAGTATGGGGTTTATGCCGAGCAAGCGATCGTGCCCGCTGCGGCAGTGCTGAAGCGCCCCGCAGGACTCAGCGCAGTCGAGGCAGCGGCAGTCTGGATGCAATATCTCACTGCCTATGGTGCGCTGATTGATATTAGTCGGTTGGCAAGCGGGGATGCCGTGGTGATTACGGCAGCATCGAGCAGTGTCGGTCTGGCGGCGATCCAGATTGCTAACAGTGTGGGTGCCCTTGCGATCGCGACCACCCGCACAAGCACGAAAGCAGAAGCACTACAGAAAGCCGGAGCCGCCCATGTCATCGTCACCCAGGAGCAGGATCTTGTCGCGGAGGTCATGCGGATCACTGATGGCAAGGGAGCACGCATTGTCTTCGACCCCGTCGCGGGACCTGGAATCGAAACGCTGGCACAGGCAATGAGCCGTCAAGGCATCCTCTTCATCTACGGCAACCTCAGCGGTCAGGCAACTCCGTTTCCATTGGCTGCGGCGATGCTAAAGAGTCTGAGCCTGCGCGGCTACGTGCTGTTTGAGCTGACCAGCGACCCGCAACGACTGGCACTGACACAAGCCTTCATCAGGCGAGGCATTGAAGCCGGAACGCTGAAGCCGATCATTGCAAAGACCTTCACCCTCGACCAGATTATTGAGGCGCACCGCTATCTGGAATCAAACCAGCAGTTCGGCAAGATCGTCGTCACGGTATCTCATACCAATTTGAATTGGATTTAGGGCAAATAGGGGGTGTGGGGGGTGCGCCCCCAGCCAGGGGGCACTGCCCCCTTCACCCCCCGCTTCACCCTTCAGAAGTTCAACCGGTATCAGTAGGAAAGGAAAACAATATGTCTGTGTCCCCTGCATCTGTCGCACAGTCTGTCGCTGCACAGCAAACGCCTGTTGAAAAGCTATTTCAACCCATCAAATTAGGGCGTTACAACCTGCCCCACCGCATCGTCATGGCACCCTTGACGCGATCGCGCGCCCGTCAACCGGGTAATGTTCCCACCCCACTGATGGCTTGTTATTACGCGCAACGGGCTTCGGCTGCTCTGATCATTTCCGAGGCAACCCAGGTTTCCATGCAAGGACAAGGTTATGCCTGAACACCGGGCATCCACAGCCGCGAACAAGTCGAGGGCTGGCGACTGATCACAGATGCAGTGCATCAGGCGGGCGGCTTAATTTTCCTGCAACTCTGGCATGTCGGACGCATCTCCCATCCGGCTCTCCAGCCCGACAACATGCTCCCGGTTGCACCCTCCGCCATTACGCCCAGCGGCATGGCATTGATTGAGAACGAGAGGGGAGAAGGTGAAATGGTGCCGTTTGTGACGCCGCGAGCCTTGCAGGTCGAGGAGATGCCCTACCTCGTCCAACAATATGTGCGCGGGGCAAAAAATGCCCTAACCGCAGGCTTCGACGGTGTTGAGATTCATGCTGCCAACGGCTATCTGCTCGACCACACGACTTGGAAAGTTCTGAAGAGAGGATAATAGTTGAGAAGCTAGATGCTGG
>CBKWJC010000049.1:0-48640 GCA_966674685.1 uncultured bacterium | reverse complement strand
CCTTCTGAACTCTCTGCCTCAATTCTACTCAACACAAACTTGGGTGGAACTAGATCCGCTTTATTAAGATTGCATATTCTCAATTTCAAATAGACTTGTTGGGAAATAGCTTGTTTGAGAGCGAAGTTCTCTTCTTTTATTCCCCAGCAGATTTAATTTATGATCAAAGAAAAACGAAATCAACTGAAAAACCTACAGGATAACTCACATCGCTGCCTCGCGCTGTCCTATCGGTGACGATCCGTTGCATAACTTTCTTGCCACCCGATATGTCATTGCTGCGATCGCACTTTTCTTGTTGTTTTTCCATCACTTTTATGAACAGTTCGGTTAGCTCACAGTATCAAGCAAACTAACAACTTATGGCGTTTCCAAGCGAAGGAGGTGTAGTACAAGCAGATGCAAATCCTTAGATGGCAATAAACTCTTAAGCTGATCTGCACGCATAGGCTGAAGGCTTTGTTTAAGGGCCATGCCTGAAGAACTTAATGAATGAGTAGAAAAACTTCCTGAAACATTATTATTTTCATCTTGAAAACCAACTATAGCCAATACATTCAAATTACTTTTCATCATATTATCCAGCAACAATTGAATTACATTTCCATGACTATTAATATAAGCTGGAGATTCTCTATTGGAGAATTGGCTTAGAAAGTAGTGATTACCAACTGCATTGCTATATAGGAAAGCGGATTTTTTATCAGTTTTTTGCTGATAATGGCTAATAGCAGATTTCAGA
This sequence comes from uncultured bacterium, assembly GCA_966674685.1. Lineage (GTDB taxonomy): Bacteria > Cyanobacteriota > Cyanobacteriia > Phormidesmidales > Phormidesmidaceae > Thainema. The sequence continues at coordinate 47,898 of CBKWJC010000049.1, read as the reverse complement.
TTATGCTTCCGAACTTTTTCGCCTAAAGCTTCTGATAGAAGCTGCCATAGCCTTGCCCCTACATCCTTGATATAGCTATGATTGTATTGCAATTCATGAGAAATTTTGATGTAGGATTTTCCCTTCCAGACTCGCTGTAAAATCTCTTTTTGTAACAAAGTTAACTGCTGTGGTGATAGGGCAGACTCGATAATTGCGATCGCATCTTCAATCGTCATGGCCAAGCTCCACTTTTTGCTCGCTTCATCCACAATTTAGTGTTTAAGCGATACATGTGGCATCTTCTTTCTGTCACGAATTTCACATGACAAATGTCATGACGATAAACGTTGGCAGTGACCTACACAGCTCGCATGTGCTTGTTAAACGTCTTCTAAGTAAGACAAGAAGGCAGACGCTACAATAGCTGCCTGGGTGCGATCTCGTAAATTCAATCGGCCTAAGATGTGGGAGATGTGATTACGTACTGTACCTTCGGACAAACACAAGTTCGCTGCAATCTCCTTGTTGTTTGCACCCTGAGCAATTAGCAGCAGTACTTCTTTCTCTCTAGCTGTTAGATCTTCAAAACCAGGTGGGAGCTCTTGAGTGGATTGAACGTCTACAGTTGACTGATCAGTGATGATTCGCTCTAGAATACCAGGGCCAAACTGGGTATAGCCCCGATCAATCGAACGGATTGCATCTGCTAATTCGTCTAAAGGTGTATCTTTGAGCAGATAGCCCTTAGCTCCAGATTGAAGAGCCTGAGCTACAAATTGATTATCTCCAAACGTAGTGAGAACAATAATTTTTATCCTTGGAAACTGCGTTGCAATGATCTTAGTTGCTTCCACGCCGTCCATCACTGGCATTTTAATATCCATCAATATAATTCCAGGTAAGCATGTGTGAGCTTGTAAAGCAGTTAATTGATTGATAGCGTCCTGTCCATGTTCTGCTTCTCCTATAACTTCTAGATCAGGTTGAGTTGTTAGCAAGGTTTTCAAACCGCGCCGTACAATTTCCTGGTCTTCTACTAGAAGTATTTGGATCATAATACTGTCTTAATGGCTTCACTTATTTGAGGAAGCATGATCTATCGCATCAGTTATTTGAAAGATTTATGAATTAATCAAAAACTTAAACGTGGTAAATAAGCTCTAACTTGACATCCCTGTCCTGGTTTACTCTGAATATTGAATTCGCCTCCTAGTGCTGTAATGCGTTCTCGCATACCTTGTAGCCCGAAACCAGGTTGATTATGATGTGAGCAAAATCCTTTACCATTATCCTCAAGATATAACTGTACGTGACTGGTAGTTGTTTGAATTGTTAAACGTACAGCTGTTGAATCCGCATGTTTACAAATATTGGTGAGACCCTCTTGTACAACACGGTAGATTACTACACTTACTGAATTAGGTAACGGTAAAGACAAATCAAGAGCAACATCAGGATAAATATGAGTAACTCGCTGAAACTCTTGGATTAGCTGATGAAGAGCTTGTTCTAATAATTCGCTTTGAAGAGTGTCAGTCCGAATGTCTGTGACAGAAGTTCTGACAGATTCAAGAGCTTGGGAACCCAATCCTTTTGCTTCTTGTAGTAAAGTATAGGACTGATCACGGTCGGTGACCCAAAGAGCAAGTGCCGTTTCTAGCTGAATATTTAGAGCAACTAAAGCATGCCCCAATGAGTCATGAATGTCCCGAGCAATACGATTTCTCTCCTCTAGTATTGTCATTTCTGCAATTTTTTCATTTAGCAGTCGTTCTTGATCTAAAGCTCTCTTAAGTTCTGCTTCAGCTTTTTGTAAACAATCATTTCGCTGCTGAAGCTCTGATTGGAGTCTTTGAAGAGCCAGTTGATTTTCAATACGAGCAAACACTTCTTCAACCTGAAAAGGCTTGGTGATGTAGTCTACTCCCCCAACCGCAAAAGCATCAATTTTATTAAATACTTCATCAAGAGCACTAATAAAAATAACCGGAGTGTGCCGAGTTTTAGAATTTGCTTTTAGTTTACGGCACACTTCATAACCATTCATTTCAGGCATATTAATATCTAGCAAAATCAAACTAGGAGGCTGGGCTTCGGCTCCCATTAAAGCTGCAGTACCTGTTTTTACGCATCGAACTTCATAGCCTTGTTTGCCTAACAAGGCTGATAGCATACGTAAGTTCTCTAAATTATCATCAACTATTAAAATATCTTGAATAACCTGTTTGGCTGGCATGAATACTTCAACTGTGGCATCTTTCATGTGGCCCTCAACTGGATTAACAGTACGCAATTAAAAGGAAACAACTAACTGGGTTAAGCCAGGTGCAGTGGTAAAAATATATTTAAGCACTTTGAAGAAGCTGTGGGTTTAAAGACGAATGCCTCACCTTGCCTAGATTATACTCATAATGAATAGACCTCTTGCACGAATCAGGATTTAAAGGCTGAAACCCTTGTGATTACGTTGTGTTTTTCGATTTATGCAAGAGGTCTAATGGTAAGCAGTAGGCAAATAATATGGGCAGATTTCTGCATGGTCAGCATGTTCTACGCAGGCTATATTTAACTGCTTTGTTAGTTCTAGTTGTTGTGATGGCTCTTGTGTGGCAGCAGATTCAGTCATCGCAAGTCAATCTATCGTCAACTGAGGCAGAAGAAAGTTCAGATCCCGTTGAGGAACCAATCCAACCACTGCCTAGTATTGATTACGCATCGTTAAGGAAAATTACTCTGGGGAAAACGCTGTTTCAAGATGCCCGCTTATCAGGAGATAAGAAAGTTTCTTGCTTGAGCTGCCACAATCTTCAAACTGGTGGCGCTGACCGTAAGTCATATTCTGTTGGTGTTAATAAAGCTATAGGAACGGTTAATACCCCAACTATATTGAATGTGATTCATAATTTTCGTTACAACTGGAATGGTCGGTATGAAGACTTGAAAGAGCATACAAACGCCCTAATACAAAATCCTGAAGTCATGGGTAGCCAGTGGCCAGATGTTGTCCAAAAGTTAAAAAAGATACCTGAGTATCGCCAAGCTTTCGCAAAACTCTATGATGATGGTGTTACTTCTATAAATATCATTGATGCGATTGTTGCTTATGAATCAATTCTGAACACACCAAATTCGCGCTTTGATCAATATCTCCGAGGCGATCAGGCGGCTCTATCAGCAGCGGAACAAGAAGGTTATCAGTTATTCAAAACCTACGGCTGTATTAGTTGCCATCAGGGTACAAACGTAGGCGGAAATATGTTTCAAAAGTTCGGTGTGATCGGCAACTATTTTTCAGATCGCGGAAATATAACTAAAGCGGATTTTGGGCGCTTTAATGTAACTCAAGTAGAAGCCGATCGTTTTGTATTCCGGGTACCTAGCTTACGGAATGTTGCAGTTACTCCCCCTTATTTTCATGATGGCAGTGCTGAAACGTTGGAAAAAGCGATCGCAATTATGGTGAAGTATCAGCTAGGACGACCCATTCCAGCAGCACATATCACGTTGATTAAGCAGTTTCTTGAAACATTAACCGGAGAATATGAGAGTGTGCCCTCCGAAACAGAGGCACCGTAAACAATTGTTGTGGAGAAATTGAGTAATGGTTTGGCGTAGTCTAAAACAAGATTGGCGACGTTTAAGCACCTCATTTAGCTCTGTTTTGAGTTCCTCTTCACAGCGTCATCCGTTGGCAAAACTGGCAGCAATATATGTGCTGCTAGCGAGTGGGGCCGTTCTATTTATTGTCTTTTGGCTGAAGTCCCAGGCAATCGATTCACAGAATCACAGTCAATATCTTAACAAAATCCGGCAACTACAAGAATTAGATGCTCGAATTAATCAAGATGTATTAGAAGCTCGTTTAGGGTTCTTGCCATATTATGATCCTTTCGTTGAGGAGATAGACAACGTCAAAAAACTACATCAAGCCCTTGAGCAATACCCTGATTTCGTCACTCAATCTGCTCAACGGAAGCTGCAGCTACAGTTACAGGGAAATATTCAACTCTGGCAAGAAAAAGATGCTCTGATTCAGCAGTTCAAGTCTGAACATGCTATTTTGCGAAATTCTCTAGCCTATTTCCCAATTGCGATCGCAGATTTGGCGACCCAACCCGGTACCTCGCCCACCTTATCCTCAGATTTAGATGATCTGCTCAATAAGATACTACTCTTTAATCTTTCTACAGATGAAAAACTAGCGCCTAAAATCCAGGCTGATATTGACCGTTTGCGTTCTCAGTCATCAAATAATGCAGATCTTGCTAATGTGATTGCTCATGCAGAAATCATTGTAGAAAATCGGCTTAAAATTGATCAGCTAGTCGAAACTATTTTGGTGCTGCCAACTCGTAAACAAGGAGAAACTCTAGCTGCAACATATGACCTTACGTATCAAAGAGCTATTCGCTCTATTGATCTCTATCGTTTAGGTCTTTATTTAATGGGTACTATATTTATCTTTTTAACTGCTGCTTCAAGTGTTTTAAAGATTCGCGAAAATGCGGCTGCATTAGAACAAAGTAAAACCCAGCTCCGTAACATTTTCGATAACACACAGGTGGGAATCTTTCGAACCCGGTTAACAGATGGATTAGTGCTAGAGGCGAATCAGTATTTTGTCTCGATATTAGGATATGACAATATCAACGAAGTTGTAGGCATAAAGAAATCGGTTGAGTTTTACGCTGATGAAAAAGTTCGACAAGGGGTTTTAGAAACTGTTTTACAAACAGGTGTAGTGCATAATGTTGAAGCCCAGTTTTGCCGACAAGATAACAGTCTATGCTGGGTTCTGTTTTCCTGTCGCTTAAATAAAGCTGGAAATTGCCTTGATAAAGTAATTGCGGATATTAGCGATCGCAAACAAGCAGAAGCAGATTTACAAAAAGCCATGAAAGAGGCGCAGGCTGCAAACCAAGCCAAGAGCCAGTTCCTTTCCAATATGAGCCATGAATTGCGGACTCCGTTAAATGTTATTCTTGGTTTCGCTCAATTGATGAGCCGTAGCGGATCACTCAATTCACCGCAGCAGCAGTATATTCATTCAATTAACCAGAGCGGTGAGCATTTACTAAATTTGATTAATGACGTACTAGAAATGTCTAAGATTGAGGCCGGTAAAATCAATCTTAATCTTAGTGATTTTAATCTGCACAATTTGCTTGATGGCATTTACTTAATGTTCCAAGCTAGAGCTAGCTCGAAAAATATACAGTTGAAGCTTCATTATTCAGAAAATTTGCCTCAGTATATTCATTCCGATGAAAGCAAGCTACGGCAGGTTTTAGTTAATTTGGTTGGAAATGCCGTAAAGTTTACAGAATCTGGTTACATTTGCTTAAACGTTTGGCTATTACCTATTGAATCAGAAGATCAGCCATCTAGTACTTCTAACACTTCAAAAACACAACCTATGTTGAGGTTTCCTGTGGTACTACAGTTTGAGGTGGAAGATACCGGGCCAGGGATTGCTGCTGAACAGCTAGAGCATTTATTTGAACCCTTTGTCCAAGCTGAATCGGGTCAGGCTAATCAAGAAGGAACAGGTTTAGGACTACCCATAAGCCGTAAATTTGTTGAGTTAATGGGAGGCAAGCTAACAGTTACTAGCCGTTTAAGTCAAGGTAGTCGATTTTGCTTCACAATTCGAGCAGAGGCAATTGCGCCAGACGAGGTGGCTTTATCAACATCAAATCGTCCTGTAACTGGTTTGCAGCCTAACCAGCCCACTTATCGTATTTTAATTGCCGAGGATATGCCACAAAATCGGCAGGTACTAGTGGATTTGTTGAAACCAATTGGATTTGAAATTCGGGAAGCGACCAATGGATTAGAAGCTGTATTAATTTGGCAGCACTGGCTTCCCCATTTAATCTGGATGGACTTACGAATGCCAGTCATGGATGGGTACGAGGCAACCAAGCAGATTAAAGCAATTGGAGAACATGCTCCTACTATCATCGCGATTACAGGTAGCGCTTTTGAGGAAGATCGGGCGGTTGCTTTGGCGGCAGGCTGTGATGATTTTGTGCGGAAACCCTTTCGGGCAGAAGTGATTTTCGAGAAGATGGCTGAGTTTTTAGGGGTGCAGTATGTTTATGGAGATGCGATCGCACCTAGCAAAAGTCCCCCAATGCCATCCAGAGATGTCAACCTCAGCATCACCACGATGGCTGATCTGCAAATGATGTCAGAAACCTGGCGACAGCAACTACACGAGGCTGCAACCAAGGTGAATGCGCGTGAGGTATCTCATTTGATTCAGCAAATTCCTACAGAGCAGGCGGCAAGTGCCGCTCACTTAACTCAACTTGTAGAGAATTTTAATTTTGAGGAAATTGTAGCGCTGGCTCAAGATGGCTAGGTGTTTCAACTGCTGCTTGGATCATCAAATCGTAAGTACAGTGAGCAGGCTTCACCTGTTCAATCAAATCGCGTACAAGAACCTCATCTAAATCCTCAGCCCGATCAGAACGCAGTGTTACTGTGAAATGAAACGGGCGACCGCCACCTAGCATCGGTTGTTGGGCAAACTGAGCGGTTCCCATAATGAATCCAGGCTGGTGATTTTCGACAACGCTAATGTGTTGGAGATGCTCCGAGACAGAGTCATCCTCTAGCGGCAACCCCGTATAGAGATGCAGATAAAGACGCAGGCCGTAGCGAGTGCCACGCCATCGGTACAGCGTGACGGCATGGCGTAGCAGACGACGCTGCTGCGCGACTGTCCAGCGGGAATCAAGTGGCCAAGCAACCCAATGAGCGAGAAAGGGCAATAATGCGGTAGGAGTCGTGAGTGGGTCTAGATAAGCCCAAAATGCATCTATCGTTTGTACGGTGGGATCAAACGTTTGCTCGATGCTAGCCAGCAAGCGGCTCACAAAATCAGAGGCGCGATAGATAGTGGGCAGAAACGCCATGTAGGTATCGTGCGATCGCACCTGGAGCCGAACGGTGCGAAAATCAGCCAATACAATTTGTCGGGGTGCCGCTACAAAGTAGGTCAGGCCGATCAGCCATTGGTTGGTAGCATGATTATGGATACCGAAGCTAGCGACCATACTCCAGTAAGTCTTGAACCACAGCCACAGCAGCGGCTCATATAACGCAGCATATACGGCAACGTCTGCCTCATAGTCAAGTTGTAACGAGGGTTGCTCCTGACTAAGCGCAGTTTGCTGCTCAAAGAAATCGGGCGGGACTCGAAACGTCACCTTTTTCTCAACTCGTTCCCCAGGCCGAATCACCTTAAATATTTTCTTTGGCTGAAACGAGCTGATCTCTTTGGCATATACGCGATTCGCGGTTCGCTTAAACAGAAGATAGTAAATAAAGCACCACCACCACCAGTCAAGCGCTTCAGGTTGATCTTGCTGCATCTGCTGGTACAGTTTGCACCAAAAAGCAAGACAAGCTGTATCGTCATCCTCTAACCAAGCTGGGGCAAAGTTGCCGCTAACGGTTAAATGCCACTGCACAGTCTGCTGCTGGGCTAAGTTTTCTATCTGGATGTTTAACTCTCCGATTTGACCCGGTACCAACCGCAAACTGGGCTGCGCGATCGTCATCCCTAAAGACCGATCTGTCCAATCTTCGGTCTGTGCGATCGGATGAGGTACGAGCGTTAGGGGTAAAGTGGAGCGGCTAGGCTGAGCTTGAGTCATGGTCAGATAGGGTATAGATTAATAAGCTACTAGTCTGCCAACTTTATTTGGCGGTTTTTGATGGTTGATGTGCCGCGCTCCGCGCGGCACATCAACCATCAAAAACCATTTAGCAGAACACTATGAAGTACGGGAAAGAATTTGAATGTCGTGGGCAGACTGTAAATTTGGATCATTCCACGAGCAAAGCAGACCCCATTCTCCTGGCTCAATAATGAAATCAGGGATTTCAGAGCAGTACCAGCCCTGTTCAGAATGCTGACGCAGGCCAAATAGCTTGACCATACCGATATAGCTCACCTCGGGTAAGTCCTGTAAAAACGCCACAATGTCCGACGCATGCAATGCTTGTCCTAGCGGCCAACCGTTGCCCGCAAAGCCGCCAGTCACTGGATTAATAAACCGATACAGGGCTGAACGGATGCGAGCTTGAACTGTCTGCTGCATTGCGGGCGTCGCATACTGAGCGTGGAGCAGCACCTCTGCAAAGACTTTGACGCCGACATAAGTAGGGGTTTCTAATCGCACCTGTAGCCCCAATGACTTGCGCTGATTGATTTCAGCCTGTAGCTGGTTCAAGACTGTAGAACTTAGCGCGTCTAATGTGAAGTGCTCGTAAGGTGCCATGCCGTTGGGGAAGTCTCGCTGAAAGTTGGTATCTTTGGGCTGATTGATACCGTCTGGTTTGGGCACAATTAAGAGCTTGATTAAGCCTGGTATCTCGGTCTGAGGCGGGCAGTGGGCGCGATAAACGGCGGGATGTGTGCGGAGAGCAATATTTTCAAAATCTTCTGGAATGACTGCCGTTTGGGACGTGCGTAAAATCTGTGGCACTCGTAGAACCGCTTCATCGAGTGACTCGGCTTCGCGTCCGCCAGTGGCGGGCTTGTAGTTCACAACGCGCTTTATATAAGGGATTGACACCTTCATCACCGATAGAGTTTCGGCTTGAACATTGCCGCGACTGCCGCCACCCACTCGATAGGCTGACATGTAGATTTCGGCTCCAAGTGGGGGAACTCTGCCGTACTGCCACCGTTGATCAGGACTACGTTCGTGATGCATCGGCAGTAGCGTGTCTGAACGGCGCGTTTGTTTTCCCCAGGATTGGAGTTGCGATCGCACTTGAGTCACATCGCGGAGCTGCGACGGCTCCCGCACCAGAGGCCCAAATTGAACCAGCCCAGCCTGAGAATCAATCAAGTAGTGGGGATCATTGGCACCCGAGTTACCAAAGTCGGTAACTTCTTGCCACGCTTCAATGTTGCCATCAGGCAACCGTAGCCAAATCTGTTCGTCAGGTTCACGGGCAAGCACTGGGCGGCCTTCAAGCTGAAAGGTTTGTCCCGGTTTGCCGTTGCTTACTCCCAGTAGTTCATCCTGGAGGCGAATGCATTCGGTGGCGCTTACTTGGCCACCAATCGAGCGGACACTCACGCGAGTAATTGATGGCGAATAAAGATATTCATTAATTGGATCCGCTGGCTCAATGTAGACACAGCGCAGCCAGTGTCCCCGACAGCCCGTTTCAAAATCCTCAATCGGTAGCTGCTGGGGCAAATGCAAGATGACATCGGCTTCTCCCTGATCGGACTGGCTGCGAGATTGGCCATTTGATTGAGCATTCGCTTGGCTATTTACTGGGTTTACAATGCGATCGGCCTGCTGAAAGCTAAAGCCTTTCGTCTTATCGTCCTGCCGCTGGCGGAGAATACCGGGCTGCCAGGTTTCGCCGTTCCATACTTCCCAGCGGAGAGGCGGATCATCGGGCAAAATTCCCGTCGTTTCTGCAATTCTGCCTTGGAAAGTAAGTGCGATCGCATTGCCCGTAATCGAGTCAACCTGTGCTGTTTGGTTCTCGGCTGCAAATTCTGGAGCTTGAGCAGGTGCCAGCACCAAATAAAAGCAGTTACCAATTTCGCGATCGGCAAATAGCTGCAACCCCTCGCCTTCACCCAGTTGGTCGAACTGAGCTGCACCACTGCCGTCTCGCCGTTGCTCAATAAACTGATGAGGTTCTGGCTGTTCCTGGGGGCGTAGGGCGGTGAAAAGGCCCCGAATCTGCGGCTGACCAATGACGAGTTCTCGATCTGTTGTGAAAACAACCGCTGGCTCGGTCTCAGTTCGCACGGTAGCAACTTCGGTGTGAGCTGGAATGACGATCGGCGCTGACTGAGACTTAGACAAATAAAAATTCAGATCGGCCTGGGCTGCGGTGGGCGGTTGGAGCCGAATGCCCAGCAGTTCGAGAAAGGCGACATAGTTGCGACGCGGCACCTGATTGAACCGCATCAACATCTGGTCGGTCAACCAGGCAAACAGCTCAAGCAGGGTCATGCCCGGATCACCAGGATTATGATTCGTCCATTCGGGGCAGTAGCGCGGAATCCGCAGCATACATTCCTGCACCAGATCATCAAATGTGCGATCGTCCAGGTTGGCTTTGGGCAAATCGGGGAGAAAGTTGAATTCGCGAGCAGGTGTCGTCATAGTCAGTGCTGAATAAATGGGGCAGATTAGGTGAGAGCAAGCTAGGCACTTAACGCTCCCACTTCATCGGGAGACATGAGATAGAACGGATAGACCATGCTGCGGCTGTTGTAGCTGTTTTGGGGCAGATATTGGATTTCAATTTCAATGCGGCCTCGATTGGGGTCAGGAATGGTCAATATATTCTGCAAGGTGATTCGGGGTTCCCACAGCTCTAGGGCTTCTTCAACGTAAAGACGCACCAGCATTAGTGTGCGGGTATTGAGCGGCTCAAACACCAGTTCTGAGAGACGGCAGCCAAAGTTAGGGCGATAAACCCGTTCTCCTAGCCGAGTGCCGAGAATGATCTGAATTGATTCTTCGATGTTGGGAGTATCGGTACTTAGCTGTAGGCTGCCCTGAACATTCACTCGAATCGGAAAGGCAAACCCAGCACCGATATAATTATCGGTCGAAGTCGGCAGTGAATTAGCCATAGTGCTAAAAACGATTTAATTTAATTTCGTGTATTTATACAAAGTCCGTTAAGCCGATAACTTATGTTTTATAAAAGACTGGCTCAGCCAGCCTTCAAAAACAAATTGGGTTCTCATACGCGGACTTGATGCTATTTGCGATCGCGGATCAAATCTTCTAGTACTTTTTCGTATTGCCATTGGTTAGGTTTCTCGGGATATTTTGTACGAATCTGGTTCAATAACCGATCAGCGGTTTGACGATCCCAGTTGAGCCGACTGAGGATTTTGGTATAGAGCAAGTAGGTAGGAACTGACTCTAGAGACGTTGGGTTTGGAGTTGGAGTTGGAGTTGCGATCGCATTTATGGAAGCTCTCTGAACGAAGCAACTTATCGCATCAGTAGATTGGGTATTATGTCTGTGACTGAATGTCGATTGGAGTGAGTTAGTATCTTGGATACCATTCGTACTTCTGACTGATGCTGATTGATTAGGCTGGTATGGGTTGGATTTAGAGCTAACAGAATGAGCAGAATTTAGTTGACGAGCCCGCAACAGTTCTAGCAGACAAACAGCAGCAGGAATAGTTAGTAAAGAAACGAATCCCAACAGAGGCCCAACTGGCAAACTACTAGCAGATAAAGGAGTATGAGGTTGAGCAGACTGAAGAGCAATATAATTCATGTCTAACCCTCTTTCAAATCTCAGCTTTCTTATTGATAACGCCAGCTGGTTGATCTGAAGTCGGGTTAAAGTCAGGAGTCTTCTTGCACCCCAAATGCATCCTGTAATATAGCTGTAGTCAGCTAGGTTAGTACACGAACATTTTTGTAGCGCGGCAGAGCCGCGCTACAAAAATGTCCTAACCAACATGGCTACCGCTATATTAAGTCTGTGTATAAGAACCCAATTTATTTTGTGAAACGTTTGCGAAGCAAACGTTTCACAAAATAAATCATCGATTTTAACAGGACTTTGTATGAAACACGTAAGCTAGTATTCAATTGCGCCCAAGACTCTGAGCGTTTCTTTCTGGGCATCGGTTATACCCGTTACACCTAAAATATTCATATCTTCGTAAGGTCGATCGGCTGTTAGCACTCTTAAACACTCACCTGTAGCGCTATTCCACAGCCGAATCGTGCCGTCTTCACTGCTGCTAGCTAGCAAGTATCCTTCTGGATCAAACGTCAAACAAGAAACTGGGCTGGTATGGCCTTGCAGGGTGCTAATTGCTATACCTTGCTGTAAGTCCCACAGTTTGAGGGTTTGATCAAAACTACCGCTAGCGAGCAGGCTCCGACGGGGATGAAAGCTGATGCTAACGACTGCGCGGGTATGCCCCACTAAGGTTTGCAGGCACTGCCCGGTTTGCAAATCCCATAGCTTAATCGTATGGTCATCGCTGCCGCTAGCCAGTTGATGATGCGTCGGATCGAAGGCCAGCGTTTGCACCTGTCGAGTATGCCCTTTTAGCGTCAATAAACATTCAGAACTGTTCGTATGCCAAAGCTTCACGGTGCCATCAGCATTGCCGCTGGCAAGCTGTTTTTCAACCGGACTAAACGCGATGGATGGAATCCAATTCACCCCTGGCGCAATTTCTCGTAGGCACTGCCCCGTTGCCACCTCCCAGAGACGAACGACTCGATCAACCCCAGAACTGGCCAGCAGAGAGCCATCAGGGCTGAAGGCAACGGCCTTGATCCAGCTATGGGTGCGGAGAACGCGCAAAAAATGGCCCGTTTGCACATCCCAAAGGCGAATGGTTTGGTCATAGCTGCCGCTGGCAAGCAGTTGCCCGTTGGGGCTAAAGGCAACGGATGAGACACGCCCCGTATGGCCCTGTAGCGCCTTGAGGCAGTCTCCTGTTTGCATATCCCACAGCCGCAGGACATTATCACCGTGACCACTCGCCAGCAGTTGCCCAGATGGACTGAAAACGGCGCAAAACACAACTTTGGAGTATCCGTGGAAGGTCTTGATACATTGGCCCGTTGCGACATCCCACAGGCGAATCGATTGGTTATAGGCCGCACTGACGAGGGTATGACCATCTGGATTGAACGCAATAGACTGGACGACGCCAGTATGCCCATGCAGGGTACGGCGGCAGTGTTGAGTGTCAACATCCCATAGCTTAATGGTCTGGTCTTCACTCCCGCTGGCGAGGGTGCGGCCATCCGGACTAAAGGCCAACGTCCAAGCAGCAGCGCGATCATGGCCTCGCCAAGTTGCGATCGCAGATCCCGTTTCAGCGTCCCATAGCCGAATAGTGTCATCCACACCTGCACTTGCTAAGGTTTGGCCATCGGGGCTAAAAGCGACAGCCAAGATGCCATCGGTATGATCGGTAAATACCTGCAAGGTTTGTCCGGTTTGTACATCCCACAGGCGAGCTGTGCGATCTCCGCCACCACTGACTAACCGATCAGGCTGATTTGGCGTTGCCGCCGCAGGACTAAAATCCAGCGACCACAGCCAACCCTGATGTCCCTCTAGGGTCTTCTGACACTCCCCGGTTTGCATGTCCCAAATTTTAACGGTTCGGTCTTCGCCACCACTGGCTAGCAAACGTCCATCTGCACTAATGGCCAGGCACCAGACAGCGCCCTTGTGCCCCGATAATTCGCGGCGAACCGTTTGGGAAGGAATATGGAGTAGCTTGATAATGCCCTCTTGGTTACTGACAGCTAGGGTTTCACCATCTGAACTAAAGACAATGGATCGAATCCAGAAACCGACTCTCCTAAACTGGACGAGCTGCTGTCCGTCTTGCAACTGCCATACGCACACCTCACCGTTGTAATCACCCGTTGCAATGTGGTTCGCATCTGGACTAAACGCAACGCACATAATTTCTGCCATGGCTTGGGTAAAGGCAGACTGGCTCAGGTCAGAATGACTAAGGTTTGTCCCGTGCAGATTGAGCATCCGCAGATCGGCTTGCCAAATCATCAGATTTGAAAAATCTAACCCGCTCAAATCAACTCCAAGCTGACGCAGTAGATTAATGGCATTACCCGCAAAGTATCCGGGCTGTAGAGGGGCTTGTAGCTGCTGAATATTGAGAAGTTGCAGCAGCAAATTCTTGAGATTGTCTCGTCCCCCTTGAGTTTCTAACAGTCGCGTTAAAATGGGCTGCACAATTAGCCGGAGCTGGATATCTCGTACGTAGTCTTTAGCCTGCGCTTTCAGCAGTGCATGGCTTCTGAGGCAAATAATCTCGGCCTGTTCCACCTCTTGGCAAACCTGTTCGATCAGCCGTTCGGTTACATACTCCATGACAACGGGCTGCTGAGTGTAGCTCATGCTGTTCAGCCGCATCAGGGTTGACGAACTGGTTTGGGAACTCAGTACGGTCGGCCTGAGCTTTTCAATCAGCGATCGCTGATCTAGGGAGAGCAGTGCATCTCGCAGGGCAGCTTGCGAAACCGAGGGCAGGAGGTCGATTCGGAGCTGAGCTTCGGTGACAGCTTCACGATTGATGGCTAACCAGTACATCACCTGTTGTTCTACCGAGCTGAGCCGCTCAAACTGTTGCTCTAGCAAATCACGAATGCTATGGAACAGCAGCGTTTCCTGCGCCAAAAAGGCGGCAATATTGCCATCAAAAAGGTCTCTAATGGGGCTGGCAACCAGCTTGAGTGCCAGCGGATTGCCTTGATAATGCTGAATCAGTTCGTATGCTTGCGCGGGTTCGGTAACCGTCAGCCCCTTAGCCGCTAGAATGGCTTCTCCGGCTTCAACCGATAATCCGGTCAAATTCAGCAACCGTACGGGGGCTGCTGGCCCTTCTTGGCTAGCGACTTCAACTGGAATCTCGCGGCTGGTCATCAAAATGCTGCTTTGATGTTGTCCTGCTCCTAATTGCTGAAATAGCCAGCCATAATCTTCGTAGCCCACTCGATACTGGCCGACCAGCTTGCTTGCCGACAGAATGGCTTCGGCATTGTCCAAGATCAATAAACAGCGCTGAGCCCGCAGTTGCTCTAATAGCTGGCGCATGGCAACATCCAGCTCTAGCACAGGATTCTGCTGAGGTGCGATCGCATTTAGTACATCCAATACTAAATTAGTCAATGGCGGAGCCTGCCGCAGCGATCGCCAGATAACGATATCAAATTGCTGAGTTTCCGCGATTTGCTGGGCCGCTTGAGCTGCTAACATCGTTTTCCCGATGCCGCCGATACCTGCGATCGCAACTAGACGACAATGATCCTGCACAATCCATTGAGTCAGTATGTTTAATTCGTCACACCGACCATAAAATCGTGACGTATCAACAACGTCTCCCCAATCCACATAAATAGTCGTAGAAGCATGATCAGATGAGCTAGAAGAATTACGGTTTAATTGGTCTTGGAAGTAGCTATTTAAAGCACGCTTAATATTGCGCTTCGTGACCGATATTTCTAGTGAATCCGAAATTTTTCGCCACAGTTCAGCCGCTACTCCTCGAATATATCCTTCGTCATACCCCAGATTCCTAGCAATTTTCAAGTACGACTGTTCATCCCAAGCCTGACAGAAAATTGCGGCTTCTAACTTGCTCAACTGCATTGGTATCAGAGCTGTTTCCAACCTAGCAAGCGCTTCATCTGGAGTCATGGCGGTCAGTCCTTTCAATTCAGTAAATAATTCAAGAACAGCCTAAAAGTCTTTTCATACTTGAATTTGGAGTTGTTTATTAAGATATCCATTTGTGGAAATTGGAACTTTAATCATGATCTATTTTTTAACAGGCCAATTTAAATTTGTGCAAGTTTAAAATTGATTGTCACATCCACGTGACATTTATATGACATTGATCTAACAAACTTCTAGCAATTTTGGGGCATGAGCAAGCGTTTGCTCTTTGGCTAGGATGTTATATCTAAACGCAAGCAGAATTGTGACATTGGGCAGCTATAGGCTTTTAGCTATGGATAACTGCCAGAACAATCTTGGTTTAATTTAAGGTGCCTAATTTCAATAATTCGGTTGAGGCATAACATGAAGCAATTCTTTGGCGATACTCGGTCATACCCTGTCAAACTGAAGCATCCCTACAATTTCTCGCTTGCTCTCTTCTTAAAGTCTTCTAGTAGTTTATGTGCACTGCTTGGAGGTGTATTGTTGGCATCTAACTGCTCATTAGCGGCTACGGTTTTATATTTCTGGCGATGAGTTCTAGCCAGTTATTAATAGTCAGTCTTCAAGAGCGAGATGTCAGCATGATTATCTATACAGGGTCAGTTTTTCTTTTTGTCGATTGTTTCGGTGTATATAGATGGCTACTGACCTAGTAGCTACTTACACAAACAATCTTGATTGCATAGAGTTTGAGTTTTAGACATAGTAAAGCTCAAGGTGAGCATTCAATCCTGAACAGCGACAGACCGTCCTATCAATCCATGACTATCCGGTTTTCCTTTGCCTCCTAGGAGATTTCGGCTATGACTCGTCTCACAACTAAACCCACTCGGCCTAAATCCGCGTTTCAAGAGGAGATAGACTCGATTTGCTTTTCAGGACTAACGACTATAATCGCGATTCCGCTTGTGATTGCTTGCTTAGAACTGTTTGGAATTTATCGATCTGACCGTCAGTTGATCTGTTGGTATCAGATACAGCAGTTTGAGGAGATTCGAGATCGGGTAGCCTATTCGAGAAGCTATGCTAATTCAAACGATCTAGTTCAGTCATCATCTGTTTGTTCTAATGAGGCTGGGTCTTATTCTTATATCAAAGTTGTTAATTTACTGGGGGATATTGCTGCGGCTGAGCAGTTTATTCAAGAGGTGCGGGTTGCCTATCCAGATCAGAATCAGCGTTGGTACTACAATAAGGCGTTACGAAAGTTAAGTCGGGAGCTTAAGCAAGCTGAACGTGCCGAGCGAGGTAATCAATAATCATGCTCATTAATTGAACTCATGACATCTGAAGCAGTACTTGCTACGGCAAATGGCCATTTGCCCCCTACATAACGTCAACATTTTCGGATTTTATTTGATAAATATGAAAAAACCTGCTGTACGATGAGCCGGCCTATCGGCGCAGTTCAGGCCGCTGTAGGATATGCATCGCATTGCGACTGCCCTGAGTATCCTCCACTTGTTGTGCCAAATTTAGTGCTTGATAGGCAGCGTTGCGAGCTGCTTCAAACTCGTTCTGATTGTAGTGTAAGCGGCTGATTCCGTTGAGATCTGCAACCAGGCGAACCGTATCGTTTGGATGCAGTTCTTTAGCGTGTTGGTGGCAAACCATTGCCTGAGTATAGTTTGCACACCAGTAGTGAAAATATCCGAGGACGGTCAGAATGCGGGCATTCACCTGTATGTTCTCGGCTCTCTGACGGCAAGTTTCGAGATGAGCGATCGCACTTTGGTAGGATTCTCCCCAGGCTGGCATCAAGGTGGAATCAACAAACCAACTGCTGCGCCTGACAAACTGTAGTAGCGTTTGTAATTCAATTAGAAAACAGGCTTGGGCTAAAGCTTTGCGATCGCAGATTGACAGATGGTCTGCTTGTTGAAAACCTTTGGTCAATTCGCGCCAGATTTTTTGTGAGAAGTCAGAGAAGGTAATCTCTGCCAAGATTTGTCCGGCTTGGGGATGATAGGGCTGATTGTCGTACCACCAGACTAGCCGTTCCTGGAGCAGGTTTAACAACACGGCTAGTTCAACCCAACTGCTTGAGTCCATCTGTTGCTGTTGCACTAATTCGGCAACGGAACGATTGTTGGCCAAGCGAGAGAATAGTGCTTTGGGTAACGGTCTGCCAACGTATTGTTCCCAGGTTGTCCAGGGTTCATTGGTGCGAACGAAAATGCTCATGGGACGGCTCAGTTCCCAAATCCAGGCGGTTCGGTGGTCGAGCTTGGAGAGTTGGGCGGTTGGTGACAGGCTGACAGCGCTGCTAATGGCCTTGTAAGGATCTTTGCTGGGTGATGAAGTATTGTTTGAGCGAAAACCGGCTAGCCAGTTGTCAGATTCTAGACCATGATTTAGCCCTGAGACGAATAAATTCAAATCAGAAGAAACTGAGCTATTTGCTACGGATGGATATAGAGAGTCGGCTAATCCTTGAATTGCATCAGCTCGTAGAGGGTTAGGCTGATTCCGATCCAGCATTCGAACGAGGGTATAAATTCGTTCTCGACCCATCGAGTTTAAAATTTGCTGGGTGTTTGCTGCTGTTGCGGCTTGGGCATAATGGCTTTTCTGCCAATGTTCAAAGCGTATGCGAAGTAGATGTAAGGCGTTGAGCTGGCGCTGGGTTCGAGAACTGGCTGTACCCGATTTAAGTTGTTGTTTGAGCAGGTTGCACTGCTTTTCGAGCTGGTATTCAAATTCTTGGCTGACATGGGTTGCAAGATGCTGGCTCAGGCGTTGATCAATCACGAATTCACAACGAATTTTGCCTTTAAGTGTGTCTTGTAGATACTGTTCAATAAATGAAATATTTGGATTAATTGGCGGTGATTTGGCAGTAGATTTGAATGCGGCTTCTAAAGCGGCTTTACGTTGAGAGGTGGTTCTAAACGCTAATCGTTGACGAAATCGTAGCAGAATTGAGAAGCTGGATTTCCGCCAAGATTTGGAATTCTTGATGATGGGGTCTAGTGTAAAAGCGGCTATTACAATCGTGATAAAGAATAGGGATGAGATGGCTATGGCGCTGCTATCAGCTAGGTTTTCACCTTGATTGTTGGCTTGCCTTTCTACTACCCATGCAGGGTTAGAATGGCTGAGAATAGTACGCTGTGGATCGTTGGAATTGAAGTGTTGCATTGTCCGATTTAGCGTAGGGGGCTATACATGTTTAATTAAAAACATGGTTTATTTATAGCTTTGCTGCACTCGCTAAAAGTCGGATAAAAGTCAGACGAAGGGAATCGCTACACCTCTAAATCCAAGTCACCAAGTTCCAAAATTTAGACAGTGAGATCAGAGCGCGATCGCTATCCTGCACGTTCTCCCAAAGGGTTGCGAGGTCGGGTGGGTGATCAGGAGCAATCGATTTAGGGGGAATGAAAGTGAGTTTAGTATTACCAAATTGTGTTAACGCTGTAGAGGCTGATTACAGGATCAACCGTCAAGATAGGGATTTGTTCAGTTTGACTTTGAGCAATCAGAAGCCGATCAAACGGATCGCGGTGATGGTTAGGAAGTGATGCAACCTGTAAAACATGCTGCATCTGCACGGTTAGGCTAGCAAATTGATTTGAGGCAAGACGAGATGGAATATAAGTTTCAGGTGGTTCTGGTAGGGAGAGTTTACCTGTACGCTCTTTGATAATAATTTCCCAAGCACTAACCACACTTAGATGGATAATATTGTCTGGATTAGCAATTGTCGCTCTTGCAGTATCCGACAGTCGAGAATCATCAATCACCCACCATAAGAAAGCATGGGTATCTAGAAGAACGTTCATGCAATGGGGAAACTAGAGTTGAGGAAATCATTAAGAATGTCATCAGGGAGGGGATCGTTAAAGTCTGGAGCGATCGCCACTTTGCCTTTGTCTTGGCCAGGAATGCGGGGTTGGCGTGAAGTTGGAATAGGCACAAGTCGCGCGATCGCAACACCACCCTGGGAGATGAGGACTTCTTCTCCAGTTTGGATATGCTTGAGCAGTGCAGCAAGCTGCTCGGCTGTTTCAGGCATATTAACTGTGATAGTCATGCAGTTAGGCTCTGAATCGGTTTGATTGACTATTATTGTACGGATTTCTCTTCTAATTCAGAAGGGGGGTTTGTGTCGGAAGATTCGATCGTCCGAATCGCTTCTACGGGGGATCGCTCGCCTGCAAAAACCGCCCGCAGCCCCGGCAGGTACTCATCCATCACCATCACATTGGTATAGACCAACTCTCGAATTAAGCCAAAACAAGCCTCGCTCCCTAGCCCCCCTGCTCCCCCGCTCCCCATCTCCCCATCCCCCAACCCCACGCTGGTCTTAAACCGAATCTCGCCGTCCTCAAAGTCCAGCTCAAAGTTGCCGAGCACCATGCCGTAATTGGCGCGGGTGAGAAATTCGGCGACAGCGGCGCGTTTGTCTTCCGGGGCGGTGAAGGGGCAGAGGGAGTAGAAGACTATCTGTCGGGCCTCCTCTCTGGCTCTGGCGTAGCAGTTCCAGGCACCGTTTTGCCCTTCGAAGGCCAGCCGCAGGGCCGGTTCGCCCTGAATGCGGAGGAATGACCAGTCGTCTTCGGTGAAGAAGTCGAGCATGGCGGCAAAGATGGTGGGGGATTCGTCGGCGTCGTTGCCAAAAATCTCGTCGGGGTCGGCTTCGGCTAGCTCTTTGAAGAAGCGGGAGACTAGCCCCACGCTATCGGAGGCAAATGCCTGGGCAATGGGGTCAAGCTGATGCCCCACCAGATCGGCAAAAAACTGGGTAATGCCCTCGGTGAGTTTTTCCTGGTCAGGAATGCCCTCCGCCAGAGCCGCAGGGGTGACATAAGACCAGAAGGTTCGATACCCCGTCGTCTCGCCATTGTCTTTCTCCTGCGTTACCGACAAACACAACCAACTCTCCGTCTGCAACAACGGATCAATCTCAACTTCCCCCTCTTGCTCCCCTGCCCCTCCGCTCCCCATCTCCCCCGCCTCTTTCCGCTCCTCCGCCCCTCTGCTCCCCTGCCCCTCTGCTCCCCTGCTCCCCAACCTCTCCTCATGCTCCTCACTCAACTTCACCAAATACTCCAACGCCTCTTCTGCCGTACTGGCATGTTCGAGCAAGCGAGGCAGTAGTTCGGGTTTGAGGGCAAGTTCGAGTTGAATGGGGCGATCGGGTTGCAAGCTGTAATCATTGAGCAGACAAAAAATGACAGACTTGACGCTTAAAATATCCTCAGAATTGATGTTTTTGTAATCCTCATAGTCGCAGCAGCCAATTAGGCTAAAACCAGTAAAATCAGGGGGAAAGCTACCCAATCCACCTGTCAACTCTAGAAGCCTTATAAAATTCCTGCTATCACTAAATAAAGCAAGACTAAAAGACACGGGTTCACCTGACGTTTTTTCCATTTTGTTAAGATGATGTATTCAAAAGCACTCCAAACAGTTTTTGTAGCAAACGGTAGAATGCAGATTTTAAGTCTCTTTACCAGCTACTTTGTCAATGAGAAACCAAGGGCTTCTAGTGCTTGCCCAGAGAAGTTGGCAAACTATTTTTAAGCAAACATTGCAAAGACACCTGTAGGAATTTGACTATGTATAGGTTGGCTCAGGAAATAAGATTTTCTTAAGAACAGGAAGGCAATTTCGGAAATTGCAAATTTTCAAAATTTGCAACAAGATAATCAATCGGTATACTTTGTGCATAAAAAATTAAGTTCCACTTAATCATTATAAATCAAAGATTTCGGGTTGATATGTTGTAGAGCAATTATTGCAAGGGGCCATAGGATTAAGTTGTGGGCTATCGCCTACCACAGCATAACTTTTTAACTTTTTCTGGGTTTGATCTGTTTTTGAAACGGCATCAAATTCAGCACAGTTTGTTCTCAACCAGCTCTCCTCTAATGGCTGTCGAATAGCAGACGAAAGCTTGCGATTTCTCCTGTTTTTTTTCGGTTTACGTAATCTACGTCTACGATCTGCATTCTCGCTAGAACTTCCAGCAGCACTTCTGCCAAAGTAAGCTTCACCTGAATCTTGGTCGACAACTGCAACAATAGTCGTGGGAATCAAATGTTCAAATCCATTCGAAATAATGCCTTTACCTTGTTTGAGTTTTCCTTCCTCTTCATCAAATATTTCACCCCCCATAAAATCTTGGATGCCAGCATAATATTCTTGAGCAGCATCTTTAGGATTAACTTTCTCACGTCTTTTAAGTCTTAGCTCATTGTTATAGAATAGTTCAAATAATTCTTGGAAAATATGAGCAAGTCTATATGCTGGGCGAATCTTCCTGATTCGAGACTCTACGCCCCGCTTGACTTTTGTTTTATTTTCAAGGTGGGTTACATTGTTGAGAATATGATCAATTTCATTTGTCGATCCTTGAAGCAAGTCAAAAGCTTTCTCGATTAGAACTTGTGCTTTTCCCTGTTCTCCTATTTCTAGCTCATTTATTCTGCCTGCAAATTCATTTAGTTTGGCAATAGCATGAGTAGGAGTGCTGGCAACCATAACAGATGGTTTATTGTCCTTAAATTCAAGCAATAATTTGTGGTTTTCATTCTTGGTGTTTATGTCTATAGCTTCGCCAATTTCCTCATTTTTTAATACATCTTTATTGGTTGCCTGAACTTTATCTTTTTTATCTTTGTTGTTTTTTGATGAATGTTTCCTTCTTTTCCCATATAACTTCTTCGCCTTCTTCAACACCCACTCGATCGCCGCATCCACTCGCTCTCGAATCGCTTCAAAAAATCTCCGAACTCGCTTCGTCAAGCCTCCCAATCCCAACAGCGAGGCCAGGAACCCGATCGCCACTGGCAGTGCTGTCGCTAACGAATCCTCCACCGACACCGCCATCTGGTTGGTATCGCCATTGGCAACCGCACTCACACTGGCAATAATCGACTCCACCAGCGCCATAATCTGCTGACCGTTCTCGATGAAGAACATAATGATGTCGAAGATCATCATCCCGGCTTTGATGAAGGCCGTTGCCGGAGTCAGCAGTCCTAGCACCCACTTAATCCCCGCCCGGATCACCTCCGTAATCAGCATGTTCTGGATCTCATCCATCACCGTCTGTTTCAAGTCAGTGAACTGATCCTTCACCTGCTCCCACATGCCAGCGGGGCCATCATTCTTCAGCGTCATGAACAGCTCCGACCCCTGCTCCATGCCGCTAACGGCAGGTTCCCCAAACATCCGCACCGCCTTAGAGCGCACATAATCCCAGGTCAGGCCCAAAGCCTGGGTGGTCAGGCTAAAGATCCCCTCTAAGCTGAAGATGTCTTCCGGCATGGTGATGCCTACACTGCCCAGAGTGCCCGTCAGCCAGCCAATCAGCCCTGATTGCAGGTGGGTGACAATGTTGCCCAGGAAGTTGTTGAAGCCCTGGGTTAAGCCCGTAATCAGGTTATCCAGGAAACCAATCGGGTCGTTAAGGATGCTCTCAATCACCCCCTGCGCGCCAGCAAAAATCCGCTCCAGCATCGCCTTGATTTCAAGAATCTTGCCAATCACGCCGCCCATGGCATCCAGGGCGCGATTGATCAGGCCGCTGTTTTCTGCCTCCAGTTGTTCAATGCGCTCATCCAGCGCTTCCAGATTTTCGGCATACTTGTCCGCCAGCTTGGTGACCAGCTCATCCCGTTTATCGTTAACCTGCTGCTCCAGGTCGTTGAACTTGCTCTGAATGTTGTCTGCCGCTTCCTGACCGATATCTCGCAGGTCGCTGGGCAGGCTGGCGACATAGTCACTGATCTCTTGCTTACCGTCGGCAATCTTCTGCTTGGCATCGTTGAGGGTATTCGTCACCAGATTAGCGATGTCCGTCAACGCCGTGTCCATGTGATTCATGTAGATGGTCTTACCATCCGCAAAAATCTGGTTGAACTCGGGCGGCATACCGTTAATCTCATCGTCAAGCCATCGATTTGCCCCAATCATGCCTGCGCCTAAATTAGTAGCTCCCTCCTCAACCAATTCAGCGCCACGAGAATCTCCCAACCCTATTAAGTCTGCTCCGCGTTCAACCAGCCTGCCAGATTTATCTCTCGCCTCAGTGCCGTAACGATTGCGTCGATACTCCCGCATCTCGCGATCAACATAATCCTCAAACAGCCGCTTTGCCTCATCCGTCGCGCCGTCAAAGTCATTCATTACCTTGGTATCAAGGTCATTGAGAGCAGTTTCAACCTCTCCCTTCACCCGCTCATAGATGCCGTTGATGTGGTCAGCGATTTCCTGACGCTTACCTTCGTCTTTGCCCTTAGCATCACCCTTCAAACCAGTCAGTTCTGAGACTGCACCCGCTCGGCTGTCCTGCATTCCCTGGGTTTGGGACGTGGCAATACCGCAAGCCTCTGCTTCAGCCTGATTTAGAGTGGCCGCTTCGCCTTCACGGTATTCCCCAGGAGCCTGCTCGGCGTTTTCCTCCGCTTTCTTCTTCTCATCCAGGGCAGCCGTAAACTCTGGCTCGTTGGAGTTGGCGAGTTGTTCTTCAGTAACATCAGCCTCTTCCATCTGCTGGTCGAGGGATTGGGCCTCTTCCTCAATGGGGTCAGAAACCTCTGAATCGGGCTTCGGTTTCGGTGCCGCTTCCTCAGCCCCCAGATCTCCCGGTGCCGATCCCGCTGGCATACCTTCCATCGGTTCTGACTCACGGGCATCCACCGCACTGGTATCGGGGTCTTCTTCGTTGGCTTCTTCAATGGGGCTTGCGGCTTCTTCCTGTTCTTCCTCCACATCAGAAGAAAGGTCATCCCGAACAGTATCTAGCTCGTTATTTTCCCCGAAGTTTTCTGCGCCTTCTTCGTCTACGGGAATCACGCCTTCTACCTTATCCAGCACATCCTGCTTGAAGGCTTCCGCATCAAATTCGCCGGGTTCTTCCTGCTGCATCTCGCCCATGTGCTGATCCTGGGCGATGCTCTCTACTTCTTCCGGGGGAGACTCTGCCGCACCCTGGGCATCATGGGATTCAATGCTGGCAGGTTTGTGTTTCTTCTTCTGCTCAGCGGCATGTTTCGCCTTCAATGTCGTTGCTATAAAGCCAGGGTCTTGCTCAGGTGATTTACTAACCTGTCGGGTCTTCGCAACAGGAACTTCTTCACTGCCCTGCTCTTGAGGGATACCTTCCTGTGGTTCAGCCGGAGCAGGGGTAGGAGCAGGAGCGGCCCGCATTTGCAGTCCTGGTGCTGCCGCTGAAATATCCAACTTTGCCTGAATCTTATTGCCTGTTGCGGCTCGCTTTGCCAGCGATTTTGCTCGCAGTCCACCCGTCTGCTGAATCGTATGAGTCAGTTCATGAGCCAACAGTTCCTGCCCACCACTCGACCCAGGACTATACTTACCCTGGTTGAAATAAATATCATTGCCGTGGGTAAACGCCTGCGCTCCCAGATCCTTATTCATCTGCACCGCAGACGAGTCCGTATGCACCCGCACCTGACTAAAATCGTGGCCAAAGCGCGGTTCCATAAAGGATTTCACCGTCTTCGGCAATGGCGCACCCTTGCCCGACTGATGATTCAGCCGACTTTGCAAATGCGCGATTGAGTTGGTATCACCACCATTCCCCCTCTGCTGAATCTGCGGTGCACCTGTCTCCGCCTCCAAGGGGTCTTCTACGTGGGGATCAGGCATTCGCATCACCTGCGCTGCCGTCTGATCCGCCTCCCGCTCATATCTGTCTCCCGGTTCCCCAATCGTCAGCTTCGTCTGTATTCCCGCCTCCTCCGCACTCAGCGGCATATCCAAAAAATTCATCCCCGAACTCGGCGGCGGCGCATCTCCCGCTGGCGGCGCACTGCCCCCATCCGCTGGCGGTGGCGTCGGCTCACTCGGCGGCGTATCCGATCCGCCCGTAAACGATTTCGTCTCCGGCACTTGCTCCTCAATCTGCTCCGACTCTTCCTCAAACGGACGCGCCGCAAACTGCGATGCCGCTGGCGATGCCGCTGGCGGAGCCGCAGTAGGAGTTGGAGTGTGTTTCGCTTGAATGTGAGAAGGCATGAGAGGTTAGGGGGTGATGGGTTGGGAGGATAGGAGAGTTTATAAGTGATGGAGGGAAGCTGGATTAGAAACCTTTTGACTACGGTTAAAGGTTGAGATCCCCCCTAGCCCCCCTTAAAAAGGGGGGAACCTGCTCAAAGTTCCCCCTTTTTCTAAGCGAAGCCATGCCCGAAGGGCTATAGGGGGATTTAGGGGGATCGTTCTGGGATGTAGAAAGGGTCAGAAGGAATCTTACTAATTCTTCTCTTTCACCTTCTGTTCTTGCTTCTGAGCCAGGTCGTTTTCAGCCTTTACCGCTTCCTCCTCGGTTTCTTTCGCATCAGCCTGCTTTTCTACAGTTTTCTCAGTTTCGTCAGCCAGCTTGGTCTGCACCTCTTCGTCTTGCTCTGCTTCGTTGGCCACCTGGTTCTCTTCCTCAACCAGCTTTTGGTTCTTGTCAGCAATTTCCGTTTCCAAATTTTCGGCTTCAGGATCAGCCTTGGCTTGCAGCGCATCTTTCTCCTGCTCAGCCACACCCGCCGCCATATCCGGAGCCGTAAAGCCCACCCGATCCACCTCAGCCTGCGTCATCGTCGGATCAGCTTCGCTCTCCTCAAAGGGACGCGACTGGAGCTGGCGCATCGGTTTATTTTGCTCATAGCTGCTAGCAGCCGGTTTGCGCTTTTTACTAGGGGAAGGAATACGTTTGGCCATGATGTCAACGAGGGGTAAAGGGTCAGTAACAAAATTGATTAATCAATGGTCAAAAGCCTGTCACGATTGGCGTAGACGAGGTGATTGAAGGGGCATTCAGGCGAATGGCTCCAGCCGTGAGATTGATCGTGCCAGCACCGATGTTGACAGAGCCGCTGGTTTGAATTGCGATCGCACCTCCGTTCATAATCCGAATGTGATGTCCGGTGCGGGTTTTCAGCTCCACTGAGCCATCACCATCACTGAGCCGTAGCTCATGCCCATTGGCCGTTGCTAGGTAAGCCCCCGAACTGCCGCTGCCACCGTCATCGACGAACTGAAGCTGATGTCCAGTGCGCGTTTTGAACGTACGCAGACAGACCTTGCCATCCTGCACGCTGGATTCCACCGGAGTCGGGGTTGGATCTTGACCATTCCAAACGCCACCCAGCACGTAAGGCCGATGGATATCACCATGTTCAAACCCCACCAGCACCTCATCGTCTATCTCTGGCAGACAGTCAAAGCCGCGCTGATTGCCTGCGCCTATTGCCACAACCCTAGCCCAGTTGCTGGCATGGTCTTCCGTCAGGGTGGGAAACTTGACCTTGACTCGCCCCATCCCCTCCGGGTCTTCGTTGTCCGTCACGATGCCCACCAGAAACGTCTGCCCCGGCTGGAGCTGATTGGGTGCCGTCAGCAGCGTCAGCAAATCATTCGAGCGCAGTCCCCGCACGCTAAACTCCGTCGTATACACCCGCTCCAGATAAACATGGCGCGTTTCCGTCACGTAGTACTGCCCCGTGTGTGGGCCCAAATCCTCCAGTTCAATCACCCGCCCCGGACGAATCTCCGCATTACCCTCTGCTACGGCATCGGCGCTGATAAACTGCCCGCCCAGCTCATCACACAGCGCCTGAGCCATTAGGTCAGCTTCCTTGGGCTGAAAGACTGGCTGATCCACCACAATCATCTGCGGTTGAGCGGGCTGCCCTTCAAACGCAGAACTGGTCGCACTACCACGCCCATTCTCGGTTTCAGTAACCACCTGCTCTGTCTGAGCTTTGGCAATGATTGAGCGCTTTGCACTGTAGTCCCAGGCTCGCACCTCCACTGCCTGCACCTGTTCTGCACTGGTCACGCGGGTTCGAAAGCTACGCAGGTCTTTCAGCCACTTCAAGCGAATTTGCCTGTCCGACTTGGGCTTACGGAAGTGTAGCTGATCGTCTTGAATGAACAGCTCAAAGCCGATTCGAGTCGCCCGCTGCCGCAGAAATGCCATGTTAGTTTGGTTTTCCTGAAACAAGTAGTCGTGGGGAATACCGCTTTCATCAACCGTACCCAGAGCAATGCCAACTTCTGCCGCAATTTTTCGGACGATGTCGCTGTCGGTCATATTTTGAAACGAGCGGTTATGCCGTCCCCGATGCAGCCGATGGGAGAGATCCAGCCCCCGGACGATCACCGGAGCCTGCGTTTTTTCGGTGAAGTGAGTTTCAATCGCCGTGATTTCGCCCGTCAGAACCGTCCCCGCTGTTCCCTGGCCAAATCCCGGTGTTTCGGTTGTACTGGGATCAAAGCCGATCGCAACCGTCTTGCCAATCTGAAATAGCTGCTCGTGCTGCCAGGGTTGGCCGGGTTTATAGTCGTTGCGAAAAATCAGCGTGAACAGGCTGGGGCGATGCAGGCTCTCTTCCACGGTGGCCTGTAGAATGTCTTCCCGCAGGCTGGCTGGAGCTTCAGTCCCATCAATAGTCAGAACAGTGAGGGCACGTTGATGAGTAGGCATGGTTCGTTATCCTTGTCGGGAGGCCATTGTGTCGGCTGGATCGCGCTGGGCAGGCGGGGCGCTGGTGCTGTCCTCTGGCAGGTTGTCCAGTTCCTTTAGCGTCAGATTATCGATCACGGCTCGGACGGGCATACCATTGGGCAAAAACATCGTCAGCTTGTAGCTAAGCTTTTCAATGAAGCAGCGCTTGAAATACACCTGGCTGCCCCAGGAAAAGGTATAAATCGGCGGACGCTCTTTGCCTTCCACAAAGCGAACCGCTTGTCGAAACGGCTCAATGTGGTTCTTCAGCACGTCTTTTTGCGTCTCATAGGTGTCAAAAAAGACGTTACTAATGGTGACGCGGTACGCCTGGACATTGGAGAAGCTAACTTTTGGTTTTCCCGACTTCTCAGACCGGGCACCCGGATTGTCAGCGGTTTCGACCACGCCTTCAAAGGCCAGTTCAGCCGGATTGAACATGAATTGGATATTAGGGGCTTCACCGCTGTTGGCAATGAGTTCGGCTTTTTCAAGAGGCATGATGGTAGAGAGTGAGGAGTAAGGGGTGAGGAGTAAGGAGTAAGAAGTGTAGGTTTAGCGGGTGTGGGTTAGATGGGTGCGATCGCAGTCGCAGATTAAGCGCAGTTTGATTCGTTGCTTGAGTTCTTGGGCAAGGGCATAGAGGTGTGGATCATTAGGATATGTGAGTGATTGCAGGTATTTGGTGAGATCGGGATTTTGGTTAGATGCAGGTTGCGATCGCGGTTGATTGGGCGGCAAGATGGCTTGGCTGAACCAGGGAGGGGGATAATCGGCGCGTCCAGACTGATAGATTTGGCTTAGCCAGAGATCGTTACAAATCCAGCGCAATGTCGTCTGGGCAAGCGCTTCTAAAACGGCTGGCTCAGGTGCTTTTTGTTTAGTAGAAGGCTGGGCTACGGAGCTACTGCTAGCCGTGTCTATTGCTGTCGTAGTCGTTGTTGCAGCGGTTGTTGCAGCAGATAGATTCGCAGATGAATCAGTCGGCTGTAAGGCAGTCAGCGAGATAAATGGACTGGTTAGGTTTTCTGCTACGGGAGCTTGTAAATCAAACTGATCGGCCCACGGCTCGGATTGAGTTTGGCTGGGCGCGCCAACTAGCTCATCCAGGTTATTCCATGATTCTGGTGCAGTTTGGACAGAGGGTACTGCTGTTGATGCGGCTGGTGAACTTGTGTTTTGGCTGGTGTTAATTGGGGAGATAGAAGAAGATGAATCACTTGGTAAAGGCGAACTGGATGGCTGAGTAACCGTTTCAGACGGCGGGTTAGTGGCTGATTGAATTAGTGGTTTAGACGATACCTGATCTAAGCGAGGCTGTACGTTAGGAGGCTGAGCTGTTTCAGTCGTGGAAACCTGATTAGTAAAGGTAGACGTACTTGAATTTTGTACTGGCTGAGTCAGTTCTGCCTCGGACGGCTCAGACGGCTCGGACGGCGAAGTCATTGCGTTTGCTGCTTCTAACGCTGTTGATGGCTGAACCGAACGCTGGATCGTAGGCTGAGCTGAATTTTCAGTTGGTGAGCTATCGAGTGACTCAGTGATAGCTGATGACGCTGAAGGAGAGGTGGAAAGCTGAGTTATGGACTGATCTATGACTGTTTCAGTGGGATTGGCAGCAGGAAAAGTGCGATCGCGGTTGCGTGGCTGGATAACTGGATCAGGATGTGTGGTGAAATCATGATTGGCTGGGGGAGCGTTTGCTGCTGGTGGCGATTCAGCAGATTCAGTAGATAAGGTAGACTGCTCTGGTTGTTCTGTATCTGTACCGTCAGGAGATAAGGATGATTGATCCGAAACAGATGGTTCTGTTGCTTTTTGAACAGTTGGTGCCGTAGTTTCTAAGGTCGTTTCGGCTGGTTGAGGACTTGCCAGCGCTGAACTGTGTTCATCACGATGATCAGACGAGGGCGCAGTCGGCTCTGTATCGGGCTTTAACGATACATCAGCAGGTGAGTGAGTGGCTAAATGGGTCTCTGCCGCAGGGCGAGTTTCATCTGTAGATATAGGCTTGGAACGGTTAGCTGGAGATAATCCTGGGTCTGTTGCTGGGCTTTCAAAAGCGTCAACTGTGCTTGTCGGTGAATGAGATTCAACCTGACGCTGTACGGTTGGGGATGAGTTAGCTGACAGTTCATCAAGTGCTGGATCTTTAGATGTAGTCGAAGATGTAGCTGATGTATTTAACTCTTGATTTGGCAGCGTTTCTGGCTTCGATGCGTTTCCCAGTTCATGAACAGAATGGTCAAGTACGGTTTCAATTTCAGATGATGGAGTTGATTGAGAATGAGCAGAATCAGGCTTCGTTTGGATCTCAGGCAATGCAGATTGCTTGGGAGGTTCTGCGTTATTGTTAGATTCCTCATCAAAACTCCTCTCAGCATGAGTTATAGATGGCTCTGGGCTGGTCGCTTCTGGCACAGGTTGAGCGCTGGGCTGTATATCAGGTGATGTTTTATCCTGCACGGAAGCTGAATCATTTACCTGATAGGCTTCAGCGGTAGTTGGCTGATCTGATTCAGGAGTGTTAGCTGGAGGAGCAACAGTTGAGTTGAGATCGCAGGATACGGTTTCGGATTGAGCAGTGGCAGTAGCTTCAGCAGTTAAATCAGCCTGCTTCTGCAGGTTAGGCGACTGAGAATCTGTAACTGAATCTGTTTGGAATGGGGTAGCTGTTTGTTCTGCATTCCACGACAGGTCTGGAAAAGTCTGTAAGCCAAATTCGGTCTTGCTGAGGGCTGCTGCTCTAGCTTGTACCGCAGTTTGTAACTGTTGGCCGTGTGTCAAGGGTCTTGCAGGCTGATTAGCCTGTTGGGGCGTAAACGTTCCCAGTGGTGCGTGGTTCGCACCCAAAGGTTTACGCCAGCGATCACCGAGGGCTGGTTGCTCACGAATGGGAGCCGATAATGCGGGGGCAGGCATGGTTTAATCAAGGATAAGAATGAGCAATATAGATAGATCAACGAGTATTTAGAAAGCAGCACTAGGCAAAGTAGCCTGTCGGTGTGCGGCCTTGAGACAAAGCTTGGGCACCACCACTTTGAGATTGGCTAATTTGTAATCCCTCATAGGCAAGGGTAAGTTCTTCAATTGCAGCCGTGTTGCTATCGGCTTGTAAAGCAGGTGCTTTCCAGCTTACGGGAATCGCTCCGATCGCTGTCCAGCACTGCATCGTTTCTCCCGCTTGGTTGAACAGCAAAATATTGATAGTACGACGACAGTTGGGTTTACCGGTGAGGATATCGTTCAGCCAGTTCCAGAACACCAGGCTGTTCGTTATCCCTCGTTTGAGCGTGATATCAGAGAATTCCGGCTGACCCACAAAAATGCGCTGCTGATCATTCACGCCGCCTTCCATGAATGCTTCACGCTTGATTTGCACACCTAAGCCAGAGCATTCATTAAACGCAGCCGTCAGCGTGTTCTCCATCTCAATGTAAAAGCGGTCAGCCGTGACGTAGTTGAGTTCGCGGGGGGCAGTTTGAACCATTAGAATCTCCTAGAGCAATACGGGTGGCGTTCTTGTTGCAGTTGAATTTCGCTGATGAGCAGGTCATACATGCGATCGCAAAGTAGATGGAGCAAAACTGGATCGTGCAAGATTTGTTGGGCCAGTTGACTAATCGCCTGCTGTGGTTCATTCATTGCTAGCACCCCAAACCTCCTGCCAAATCTGCTCCATCGGCATCTGGGGGATCAGCCCAGCTTCGCTGAGGAGATACTGACCCTCTACAGTGCGGAGCATTTGAGTAAACGCTTCACCCGCTTCCGCTTGAGGTGCAAACACAAGCCCCAGCTCAAGTTTGAGGGAGTAGCTGTCGGGCACCTCAGGCCAATAGCTGCCTTTGGCATTACATAAATCCGTTGTCGGTCGAATAGGCTGATCGTTAGCTTGACGCAAGATTTGAGTAGCCTGCTGGCCTTGTCCAACAGCTAAGGGATACACAGCACATTGATTGAACATGGAGCCAATCCGGTCAAAGCCCAAACCGATTGTTCCGTTGGTCTCAAAGTCAAACAGCAGCTTTTCATAAATCGAGTCGCGAATCTTGTTTTCGTGATAAATCGGGGAATTCATGTCTCGCGATCGCACTTGTTCATGCAACGCCCGAAACTGGATGATTAGTTCAGGATCGTTATCTAACACCATTGTTTCAAACAGCGCGATAACGGTTTCTTCTTCAGGAAAGAAAAGCTTCACGGTTTGCCCCCGAAACTGGGGCAGGTCTGTTGTGCCTGTATAAAGCTGGCGCAGCTCAGTTACTGTAATCGTCCGGCCTAGCTTACCGATAGAATGGCGTGATCGATAGGCATCGCCAAACGGAACAAACACAGCTAATCCATCATTCGCAACAGCTTCAAACCGTAAATTATGGCTTTCAAATGAGTCTTTAGATGAAGGTAGAGCCTGCACAAAACCAATATCGGCCTTTCCTGCCATGACTTGCTGTAGTACCTGCTCATGAGTTTGCACAGTCTCTCCAGCGACTGCTGCTAATTTGAGAGGAGGTTGGCGATAACGCTGATACCGATCTTCTAAGGAACTGACTAAAGTAGAAGGGTTTGCTGATTGTCCTAACGCGTGATGTAGCGAAGGTTTCCAGATACTATCTGTCTCAACCCCATATTGAATTAAGCTAGGAACCGATACATCTCCAATAAAACGAGTCTGTTGTGGCTCTGCTCTGCTAACACTTGAATTACTGAAACGATTACCGCTCAAGAACCACCAGGCAGTACCAGAAACACCAATCAGGCTTAAAACCAGTAGTAACGGCGTTAGCTTGAGCCATAGAGTATTTGATTTAAGAGCATCAGCGACGCTCAGCTCATCACCATTTTCATCTATTGGTTCCTGAACCGGACTAGGCAACAAGCGCAATTCATCTAGGGCAGCTTGTACGGAAGCGAATGGAGTATCCAGTCCCCACAACCGACGCAGATATCGCCAGAGATACTTATCCTCCAGATCTTCCCAGGCATACTCAGCACACAGCTCTTGCGGTTTACCAGCCGAATCAAAGCTGCCTCCGGCCAGTTGAAACACAACTTTAGCTAAGTCCTCTAAGTCTTGCTGTTTAAGCTCCGATAAATTCCCGGTATGGGTTGTTCCATCAACGTATAACTGCCCTGCCTGCGGGGGCAGCATCAGATGCTCCCATAAGGCGAGATCCGCAACATAGATGAAAAACTGTTGTTCCAACGCTGGATTATACGTATCCAGAAACCGAATAGATAAGCTGTTCAAGCTCAAATTACCGTGTGGAATTCCTTTCACGAATCGTTCAGTTGAAAAGCGAATCCAGCAGACAAGATGCAAGAACTGTAACGTCTCTAATCCTTGTCGCAACACTTCGCGAATGTAAGCAGCAGGCATTGTGCCATACTCGTTGATATATGTCGCGAGAGAACAACTTTGTTCAACGGGTTTGGTAATGAGATAACAAGCATGAGATTTGCGATCGCAAGCTGCATCAATTAGTCGCACCAATCGAAAATCAGGCCCATGGGCGATTTTGCGATTAAGATGAACAAGCTGTTCAAACATCTGCTGACGCTTCTCAATGTCTTTGAGGCTAAAGTTGCGTCGCGAGAGCTGATATTTCTTGATGAAGACCGTCTCGTCACTGCTGTTGCTCCTGCCAGCATATAGATAAAAGTTGTCTCCAACTTCTATCAAATCTTCGATCTGATATCGATCCCAACGGCTTTTGATGACTTGGGCATCAAAATTTCCCGCAGTATCTTTATCCTTGGCCAAAGCTGAATCAGGAGTCTGACCAACCGATTTAGGAATGAGAACTGTTGGTCTGACTGCAACACTGACAGGGGACTCAACATACCGTTGATCGGGTGTATGTTCATGAAAATTTCCTGTGGTGTTGCGAGGTGAATTAGCAACTCTGAGCTGAGACTTTGCTCTTCTAGATTGGCCAATTGGTATTTCTGCCCGTTCATATATTTTTTGTCCTTCTCGCCGAAAAATACGAAGAAAGGACTGCATCGGATGACGAACAAAGTTTGCTCCTTCGCTTAGCCTCCGTTTACCCTGATTAACAACATCTGAAAGTCGCATGAGTCGTCGTGCCTCGTTGATAATCGTTAGACAGATGCACAATTGTTTTGCATGTTTGAGTGTTTAAATAGTTGTGCATCTAATTCTTGATCAGCCGCTTGAAAGTTATTAATTTGGCAATAAAGCTGATAAAGATAATTCAAATCACTAGCAAAGAGACCCTCAATAATTCTAGGATTGATGTTTTCTAAGGCTCCTAGACGCGTGATGACTCGCGCCAAAATCAAAACAGTTGCATAGGCTGGATTCGTCTGCACACGCGGATCTCGTAGAGGTGCAATCTCATCATCAGCCTTGGCTAAACGCATGGCTCCAGCCCGATGTAGGTTGCCTTCGCCATCTAGATAACCTTTGGGTAAGGTAAACTCATATTCTGTCTGAAACATGATTTATTTCACTCGAATAAACGTGTCAACAGCTATCTCCAACTCTTCAATTTCCAGATCCGTACTCTGAGCATTTACATCAGCAGCGGTATAGCGTAACGGCCAAGCATTCTGAAAATCAAATCTTGCCTGTTCTTGTCCTGCTTGGTCATAAATCACTAAAGAACCGTTGCGTAGTTGTTTGGCCCATTGTCCTGATTCAACAGCTTCAAACCACTTCCAAAACGTCATGGAGCTAGTCATTCCTCGACGCAGAATAATATTTTCGGTTTTGGCACCACCTGGAATTTTGGTGCGTGTGGAACGACCAACATTCGCTTGTCCCCATTTCTCAGGTGTAACCTCGCTAATTTCAATTGCTTCTTGGCTACGTTTAAAGCCTTGGCATTCTAGAAACGTGGCATCTGCTTGGGTATCGCTACTATCAAGCTTCAGTTCTAGATAAAATCGATTGGCTGCTAGCAATTCCTGAAACTCAGCCATGACTTACTCCTACATGACTCGTTCAATTCCTTCATGAACCAGCTCTAGGCTTTCATTAGCCATGTTGCTATCAGCAGCGGTAAAGCTTGGCCCTTCATACTTATAGGGATAGGCGTTTCTGACTTCCCAGCGGGCCTGCATTGTTCCTGCCTGGTCATAGGCTGAAACCGAGGCAGCGCGGCGGTTACTGGCCCAGGCTGATGCTCCACCATCATTGGTATTGCAGTCTTTGTACCAGAGATATAGATCTTTATCTGTAGTTGCAACCAACTTGACCACAACGTTAGAAAATTTTTCGCTGGTCGGAGTGGCCTGACGAATTTTTAGACCGCTTTTACCCGATCCATGAACACCACCATCTCCAGCAACGGGAGACTCGACCGAAAGCCCTGAAACCTCAAGAATTTGCTTTTCGGCAATACCATCTGCTTCAAAATAAAACCGACAAGCTGTTAAAAGTTCAGTCATTGTTTTAATTCCTTAAAAGCTGCTAATCATGTTGAAGAGTAGGTTTGTAGGTTGGGTTGATGAAAGTGTCTGAGTGACAACGAAACCCAACCTACAAGAGAAGATTTATGGGTGTAATTCTTCCTTTATCCTTGGTTGTTGCCTTGAGTCGGATCCCACTGGCTGACCCGGAAGACGACAAATTCAGCAGGACGAACGGGTGCAACACCGACCTCGATATATAACAAGCCTAGTTTCATGGTTTCAGGCGTATTCAGCTCGGCATCGCAGCGAACATAAAAGGCTTCTTCAGGCGTTGAGCCAAACAAAGCCCCTTCGCGCCAGATCCGCTCCAAAAAGTTACGCACTGTGCGAGTCACACGCGCCCAGAGATCTTCATCATTCGGTTCAAAGACAGCCCACTGAGTTCCCAGTTCAATTGATTTTTCTAGATAGCTCATCAAACGACGAACGCTGATGTAGCGCCAGTCAATATCATCAAGCTGAGCTAAGGTGCGAGCACCCCAGACTAGAACACCGCGATCGCGGAATTTGCGAATACAGTTAATGCCTCGGGGATTGAGGAACTCCTGCTCCCGGAAGTTGGTTTCATAGGCCAATCCAACGATCCCTCTTGGCACTTCATTCGCTGGTGCTTTATGAATGCCGCGCGTTTCGTCTACCCGGCACCAGATTCCCATCATGTGACCGCAGGGCGGCACAAAGGTCGGCTTACCGCTGCGAGGATCAATCACTTTAATCCAGGGATAGTAGAGAGCCGCAAACTGAGAACGACGACCAAAGCGATCGAGCCATGCTTCTACATCCTGTGGTTTTTGCTGTTCTGGTAAAACGGCTTGCGATCCTTGGTGAGGTTTGACAGGCGGCGCGTCCAGCACAACCATGCGGTAGGGTGGACTAGGGGCAGAGGTTTCGCAGCCCGTAATCATGGCCTCCATGATGCCGTGTACTTCTTCCAGTTGCAGCAAGCCAAGCTGATAAACCAGCATCAAATCGGGACAAGCGACCATTGATATGTCATCAATTTCAAATAGTCCCTGAAGTCCTGAACGGTTCTTGCGGGTGCCATACATCTTGCGCCGCCAGCGTTCGACTGGGTAGGTTACCTGTGGCGGACGCACTTGATAGAATCCGTTTGCTGGTCGCTGAGCTGCTGGCAGCAGATTAGAGTTAGCGGCAATTTCAACTCGCACATATTCAGAATCAGCCAGCGCGTCATCCACAAAGGTGCCAATTTCTGGCTGCGGCGACATCGTTAAATGCCGATAGACTGCATCAACCTGACGGACTGAACCGTTCTCATCTTGAATGGTACGCTTCAGTACTTCGCCGTCACGCTCCAAGCGAATCTGAAAATATTCACCTGTATCAAACAATTCAACGTCAGAATCAGCTCCTGGATCAGCCGGCTCATCGGGTTGAATAATCACATTGATGCGGCTGTCAAACTCAGCATTGTCCCGAGGCCAAAAGTTGAGCGATGGCCTCTGACTAGTTGTCATGACGGGAGTTGGCGTAAGCTGATAAATCTCTGTTACATCGCTTGCTGTGCCGCCGCTTAACTGGCTTGCATCAGGTTCAGGCAGTTCAGTGCCTAAGCTAACGACCCAACAGCGACCACCACCATTTTCAAACCAGCCTTTGATAGCAAACGGTAAGTAAGCACCGAAGTCGGTGAAGCCATCTGAACCAATCTTGGCAAAGTTTTCTAAGTACTGAGTCCAGCTTGTAATTAAGACTGGCGTAAAGAGTTGGGCATCGCCACGCACATCCTCAGTGAAGCCGATGAATCCGGCCACGCTCATGCTGATGCCCTGAATCGGACGGCTGCCACGGCTGACCTCTTCAACGTAAACACCGGGGGCAAAATAGTCTAATCGAGCCATTTCTGCTTCTCCTAGCTGGGGGTTAGTCAGTCAGGAAGCCAGAGAAGCGAAAGAACTATGCAGGAAAATAATCAGATTTATTCAGTTACAGCGAATCGACTGCTGTGAATCAATTGCGATGAATTGATTGCTGTGAAAATCTGTGGAAGCTTGTTCGCTTATTCGAAACCAGTTGACACCCATATTAGCTCCATTCAGCTCAGTCGTGTCCAGCACTTGACATAATCTTGTTACATTTATTTGCAAATAGATTGGTTTAACATTTTGTTTTTGTGTGTTAGGAATAAATTGAAAGACTATGCAGACTAAACAGCACAAGAATTGCTGGTATCAAGATTTACAAACTGTGATGCGCTTAGGAGTGTGGATTGAATAAATCCGCAAACTGTAAGGGCGGGTTTTGCTAACAAATCTATGACAAGGAGCAGATTGGGCTACTAAACCTGCCCCTACCCAATATCGAATGTATTTAGGAAGCATCCCGTTTTTGCAGGCAGATAGCCCTCATCCCCCAACCCCTTCTCCCACTGTGGGGAGAAGGGGAGCAAGAACAGCCTTCCTGATGTGGTGCATTGCTGCGCGAATGCACCCTACGGTAATGACCGATTCGTTGAGATTTGATGCGTTATAAATTTGCCTACGCATCCTACAAATGCAGAAATTGCAACATTTTGAGTACTGCTAAATATGAGTAATTATCTTGCGATCGCAACTGTGACAGCAGCATTACAGCGGTTGTTACAAACTGGCATTCGGGAAGATGTTCCGGGTGCAAATGTGACAACAATGCGGCCTGACAATCCGGCTGCAATGAGTTTATCAGTTGGTATTAATGTTTACCTTTATCAAGCAACACCCAATCCGGCTTGGCGTAATGCTGATTTACGCACGCGGAGGCCAAAAGGAGACTTGATTAAACACGGTCAGGCAGGTTTAGATCTGCACTACTTACTGACCTTTTATGGCAACGAGCAAGAGCTAGAACCGCAGCGATTAATGGGCAGTGCAATTAAAACACTAGTTGATCAGCCGACGCTAACTCAGGACAGCATTCGGCAAACCATTGAATATTCAAATCTGCCATTTTTAGCAAGTTCGACTTTAGATGATCAGGTGCAGCTAGTACAGTTTATTCCCAGCTCGATTACGACCGAAGATCTGTCTAGAATTTGGTCTGTTTTTTTTCAAATTCCCTATTCGCTGTCATTTGCCTATCAAGGAATGGCGGTCTTAATTCAGGGAGATAAACCGGGTAAGGCGGCGCTACCCGTTCGTAAGCGCCAGTTTAATGTCAGCTTTAATCGGCTTCATATTGAGCAAGTTGAGCTGGAAAATACGCTTGAGCAAGCTGTTACGCAACGCAGCCGCTTAGTTCTGAAAGGGCAAAATCTTTGGCATCCTCATGCACAGGTGCAAATTGGAGATGTAAAAGTAACGCCCCAAGAGGTAACGGACACAAAAATTGTTGTCGATTTATCGGCTTTGAATGATTCAGAAGCCCAGTTGCTCAAGGCCGGAGTGCAGGGTGTACAAGTCATCCATCCACCTGCTCAGTTTCAAGTCTCCACCAGCTACAGTGCAGGAATTGAATCCAATGTCTTACCCCTTGTTCTTTGTCCAGTGATTTTAGAAGAACCTGAACGTCCTTTAGTTACGGTTGAAGAACGGGATGAAGAGCGCTATTCGGGTACTGTCACTGTTCAAGCTGATATCAATATTGTGCCAAATCAGCGAGTGTTCCTCATTCTCAATGGCCTGGCTGATGAGCAGCCCGATTCCTATATTTTCCGCGCAGCTCGTCGCGTAGACGTGACAACAACTATGACATTCCCGATTGAAAATATAGCTGCTGGTTCTTACTTGATCCGGCTTCAAGTTGATGGCGCAGAAAGCCCGCTGCGGGTAGATGACGAAGACCGATATATTGGCCCTGCAATCGTAGTCCCATGATCCAAATTAATCCCAAACCCCAAACCAGTCGGGTGCTGCATCGACAGGCATTGATGACTGCCCTGATGCCGATTCGCCAAAGTCTGCACCGTCATGTTCAGCAGATACAGGCTAATAAGAATCCAAATGAAGCACAAGCTCCAGATGCGATCGCAACTCCTACATCAATTCCAGACAATAACGGACACCATCAATCTGCTTTAGACTTTATCTGCCAAACGTTTCAGCTCTCGTCCTTTGAGCGAGATATTCTGCTGCTGTGTGCGGGTGTTGAACTCGATGCCACGATGCGGCAACTGTGCGCTCAGGCCGAACCTGAGTATAAGCATGGTTCTCCAACCTTCAATCTAGCGGGACAGGTCTTAGAACAGCCTCATTGGGATGCCTTTGTACCCGCTTCACCGCTGCGGCGATGGCGCTTGATTGAAGTGGGAGCCAGCCGTTTACTCATGACCGCTCCACTCCGCATTGATGAACGAGTTCTGCATGCCCTCCTTGGTGTTTCCTATACAGATGAACGCTTGATGAGCATGATTAAGCCTGTAGAGGTTAGCCAGGTTGCGGTGGCCTCCCATCAAGGCCATGTCCAAACCATCGTCGCAAGCTGGTGGAAGACGCTACCCCAGCACTCCCAGCCCGTTCTACAGCTCTGCGGAACTGAGCAGGATAGCAAGCGTGCGATCGCATCTGCGGCCTGTCAGCAACTCGGCTTGTCCCTCTATGCGCTGTCGAGTAATGCCTTACCACCGAACACATCGGATTTGTACCAGTTTTTGAGCTTATGGGAGCGAGAAGCGCAGTTAAACCATTCAGCCCTGTTGCTGGAATGGGACGACACGCATGAACTCGATGCAGCGAGGGAAAATGCGATCGCACTTTTAATTGAATCAGTAGCTAGCCCGTTGTTGATCAGCTGCCGCAGCCGTCGCTCGCTGCCACAGCGCTCAGTGATTACGCTAGATATCCACACACCAACCTCAGTCGAACAGCGTCACCTCTGGCATTCTGCTCTAAGCCCACAGGTCAATTCCCTCAATGGTTACGTCGATCAGCTAGTCTCTCAGTTCAACCTGAGTCCAAGTGCGATCGCGTCGGCAGGTGTACAGGTCAACGGCTACGAAGCGCTATCCAAGCAAACTGCTGAAGCCGAAGCAGAGCGAGATGTTCGTCAGCTCATTTGGCAAGCCTGCCGCATTCAGTCCCGCCCAGAACTCGACGATTTAGCCCAGCGGATTGAATCGAAAGAAGGCTGGCAGGATTTAGTCTTGCCAGAACAACAAAAACAAACGCTGCAAGAAATTGCAGCCCATGTCCAGCAGCGCGCCCAAGTGTATGAGAACTGGGGTTTTGCCGGACGCAGCAATCGCGGTCTAGGCATCAGTGCGCTATTTTCTGGCGGTAGCGGCACGGGTAAAACAATGGCAGCGGGGGCGATTGCCCAGACGTTGCAGCTCGATTTATATCGCATTGACCTCAGCTCAGTCGTGAGTAAATACATCGGCGAGACGGAAAAGAACCTCCGTCGTGTATTTGACGCAGCGGAAAAGGGTGGGGTCATTTTGTTATTTGACGAAGCCGATGCCCTGTTTGGTAAGCGGAGCGATGTCAAGGACAGCCACGATCGCTATGCCAATATGGAGGTCAGCTACCTTTTACAGCGGATGGAAGCCTACCGGGGGCTAGCAATCTTGACGACGAACTTGAAGGAAGCCGTTGATCCCGCTTTTCTCAGACGGATTCGCTTTGTGGTTCGCTTCCCCTTCCCAGAGTATTGCGATCGCATCACAATCTGGCAGCGCATTTTCCCAACCCAAACTCCTACAGACAACCTTGATTTCAAGAAGTTAGCCAAGCTGAATCTGGCAGGTGGAAACATTCGCAACATTGCTCTCAATGCCACGTTTCTGGCTGCTGGGCAGCGCTGTTCCGCCGTCACGATGGAGCATCTTCTACAAGCTACTCAAAGCGAGTACCTAAAGCTAGAACGCCAGTTAACAGAAGCTGAAATTAGAGGTTGGTTGTAGTTGTCTACAATATCAAGCCTGATTGAAAACCCATAACTTATTTTTTATGAAACGTTTGCTCCGCAAACGTTTCATAAAAAATAAGTTATGGGTTCTTATACACAGACTTGATATAAGAGCAACACCTGACTTTATCCGACTACAACCTGACTTCAGAGCTGGCTAGCAACGTTATACCTGAGATAAGTCAGGAAGCCAGTTAGCAGTGACGAATGGCCGACAGCATCAAGCGCTAATTAAAGAGGTATTTGCACTATCTACCTTAATCAGCAAAACATGCTTATTGGTCTGACACTGCAAGTGACCAGGGTAAATATTTACAATATTTGCCCTGCGATTTCTTCTCTAATAAATCATAACTAATTGGTAATAGCTCAACCTCATGCCTAACTCATCTATTTTTCCTAAAACTATTCCCGATCCGTTACAGCGTTTGCATGTCTATGATGGTTTGACAATGAATGCACGGCGTTGGTCAATTGCACATGACTATCACCGACGCCGCCAAAATATTCATTATCAAGCTCTTTCTCAACCCGGTATTGTGCATGGATTGGGCATTGAACTCATTGACCCGCCTGATACAGCACCTGCACGCTTTCGCCAGTTTGGACGATGGATTAGTATCCAGCCAGGCATTGCAATTGATCGCGAAGGTAATCCAATTATCGTCGATGCTCATGTCGATCGTTCCTATCGAATCGCGATCGATCTGTCTAAAACTGAGACTGTTACTTTATATGTCGTTGTTAGCTTTGTTGAACCTGATCTAGCTTATGAGCAACTGGGAGAAACAATTCCAGAACGGTTTCGGTTCGATCAAAAAACTGAACCACCTAGCCCCAGCGAAATTGAGCTTTGTCGAATTGAGCTTCAGACAAATGAGAACGGTGAAATTGTTATTAGACAGCCTGAGGATGTTTTCTTTCCGCAAGTCAACGAGCTTGATTTACGATATCGACAGTCGGTACAAGTTTCGCCTGGTTATTGCGTTTCAGTTGGTGTCATCAGTGATATCAATTCACCACTGGTTCGTAATTTCAATGCGCTTGATCGAGCTTTACCTGGCCTCTATCCTGCTATGCAAATTCAGGTTGAGCCAATTTCTTTTTATGCGGCTCAAACATTAACTAATTGGCAGTGGAATTTGCTCTATTTACCGCTAGATTATCTATCAAACTTTAATGCTGTACAGCTCCAAGCTTTTATCAAGCAAGGAGGCACTATTTTAGTA
Organism: uncultured bacterium; assembly: GCA_966674685.1. Taxonomy (GTDB): domain Bacteria; phylum Cyanobacteriota; class Cyanobacteriia; order Phormidesmidales; family Phormidesmidaceae; genus Thainema. The sequence goes on along the minus strand of CBKWJC010000049.1, from coordinate 5,685 downwards.
GAAACGCCTACACTGTCTTCTGTGTTGAACCCGATGAATGAAATTGTTCAACATGCGCCCTTTTATGCATGGGAACGGTTGGTAGCAGAAAGTCATGCCATTGTGACGGAGCCTTTTACATTTAATTTACCCGTCATCTTACGCGAAACAAATATTCAGCTTTGTTGGAGTCCAGGCTTGATCAGTATTGAAGGTTCTTTATTAGCGGCATGGGGTAGCCAAAGTGGCTATTTGAGAGATGAAATTCGTGCGGCTCAGGAGCTTGGCATCAATATTCTCCAGTTTGCCTGGAAACGCCACCAGTTGACCCAGCTGAGTCAAGATTTGACCGAGCGAGCAGAGTTGGAAGCGTAACTAGTTGCTAACAATTGATTCTGGCAATTAATAGCGAGGGGAGACATCTAGTGACTAGCCTGATCAAAGTAGAACTATCGAAAAACCAGTTAGAAATGACAGCTGGATCACTACCTGACTTCAAAGTTGAGCAGCAGTCTGAGCAAGCTGTTTTTGAAGTCGATGTTGTTAATGCTAGCCAACGATTTGCAAGCTTTCAAGTTGAATTAATTCTAGATGGAATATCTAAGTTAAAACAAGTAACTGATCAATGGTACCGGGTTGAGCCTAGAATCTGTGCGAAAAAACCGCCAGGCGCTCACACCCGATTCAGAGTTGTATTAGAAAAAGCACCCATTCCAGTTTATGAGCGGGCCATTTCAATACAGGTGCGGGTTATTTCAGTAGAATTTGAGGATTTGCAAGACACTCAATCCCTAGAGCTCACCATCCGTCCACCCCAAAACCCAATCAAGCTGTATCTTCCGTTTGAAGATTTAAGAGCCTATCCTGGCGATCGCTTACTTATTCCAGTTATTGTCTCAAACCTGCGCCCTGAACCTGTTTCTATTCAGCTATCTTTGATGGGCGAATCCTATCCAATTCAGCTTGAGCAACGGACTGAAACAGCCCAGGTTCGTACTGGAAAGATTACCTATATTCAGCCTGAATGGTTTGTAGAAGGCTGTGAAAAAGTGACAACTATTCCTGCTAATGACTCTAGAGAAATTGAATTTTGTTGCTATTTACCAGCTTTACCTACTTTGTTGAGCCAAGCCTACTATTTCACGCTTCAGGCTAACTACAACGATTATGAAACAAATTGTTCGGGACAAATTGAGCTCTTGCCCTACGGCACTGTCCAAATTGATTGCCCTGAACCTCATAAAGTAATCATTTGCTCCAACTGGCAAAATCGGCGTGGAACAGTACAGTTTCCGTTTCAGGTTATGAATAACAGCAATCTGTCTCATCAAGTTAGACTACAGCTTGTTGATCGACCAAAAGCTAAATCGGTTAATCTTAACTCCAGCGATTCTGAACTAATTGGTCAGCCTTCAAAAAATATCATTACTGCTGAACAAAATATAGCGTCTCTACCAGCAGCAACTGATAGTCTACTTCAGTTAGAGGTGCAGAAAAAACATCCGTGGCTGGGATGGAATCGCCGCTATTGGTTTTCCGTAATCCCTAAATTAAATAAAGCTGATTCAGGTGAGCCAAGTGAGCCAATTTATCCAACGTCTAAGCATCAAACTGTAGAACTGACAGTCAAGCCAATTTTGCCCATTTGGTTACAGATTTCTGGTGGATTAGTCGGATTACTGGTTCTAGCGCTTGTGGGGTGGCTCAATCCTAGGAGCTATCATGTTGCCCCAGTCAACTCAGTTCGTCTGATTGGCAATGAAACAACCGTTGTCAGTGGCTCCAGTGATCAAACCTTAAGGCGGTGGGATGTTTCTGCTTCCCCTGTAAGTTTTATCCAGTCGCGACTCTGGCACCGAGGACTCATTGCCCAGACCGATAAAGCCATTCGAGTGGTTCGAGAAAGCCCATTTCGCGATGGTCAAATTGCAGTTGGCTTGGAGAGTGGCGACATCGAACTTTGGGAAGTGACACCACCAAGGCGCATCCGGCGTGTTTTTCAAGGCAGCGATCGCATTTTTGATCTCGACTTCACAGCAGATGCTCGCTACTTGTTCAGCGGTCATGGCAGCGGCTTAGTGCGCCAATGGAACTTACAGGAGCCTGGAGATACACCATTACAGCAAATTACAACTGAGGTGGCTGTTTCGGCAGTGTCGGTACTCGATACGGGTGAACAATCTCTGGTTGCGATCGCAGGTCAGTACAACACCTTACTACTTTGGGATTGGCAACAGCAGCAAGTTTATCAATTGGATTACTCTTCAATCGGCAACACGGTTCAATCCGCTAGTCAGGTGACTGAACAAATACCTGCACAGATACCAGCTCTGTATGGCAAAGGCGACTACATCAATAGTCTGGCCACCACGGATGATAGTCGTCTCCTCGCAGTTGCCGATAACCGTGGAACCGTCAGTCTTTGGAATACGGATCAACTCTTAACCTGTATCCGTTCCCAGCAGGATGCTAGCCCAGTAGCCCCAAATTCCCCCCGTACTTCATTGCAGCCGCTAACCTGTGAGCAAGCCGTACTGACTCAATGGCAGGTGAACACTACAGGACAAGCTGTGCGGTCTGTAGCTCTGTCTGAAGATGGCTGTTACCTAGCGACTGCCGGAGACAACGGTCAGCTCAAGCTATGGTCACTGGGTTCTGCAGGTCTACAGCATGAGCAATTTCAGAACGGTACTCTGATCACCCGCTATTCCCGCAGTCCGATACGCAGCGTGGACATGAAGCGGTTTCAAAATCATCAATTACTAATTGTTGCGAATGGCCCCAGTAACAACGTTAATCTCTATCGTCATCAAATTGATCAAGGTTTTGCTGGAGCTTGTTCTGCCCAGCCAACTACAGAAACGGCTGTGTCTCAACACGATGCTGACGCTCAAACGGCAGAATAAATCGCTTTGCCTCAAGCTTTAAGCCCCTGAATCGTTATCCAAAAATGTGCGATCGCATCTTCTTCATTTAGCCCCTCTCGTCTGCATTCTAGAACTATGGCTTCTATCCTCCGACAAGCCTTATCGCTTGAAATTCAACGGACTACAGCAGGCGTTCATCCTGGCGGTGCCCCTGTAGAACAAACTTTGGTGTTAAGAAATCGAAGTGCTGATTCGGCAAGTATCACAATTTGGATACAAGCGAATGATCAGCGTTCTAAAGATCTGGAAAGCTGGTATTTGCTAAGCGAAAGAATGCCTTTGGTGCTATCTCCGCATCAAAACAAAGAGATTAGTTTGTCCTTTGAAGTTCCCTCACAAGCAGAACCTGGACTCTATAGCTACGACATTCTTTTGCAAGCAGAGCAATTTGGCGAGGATACCCTGCGTCGCCCCCAGCAAATCAGGATTTTGCCGCCTGTCCAAAACATTGAGTTTCAAGATGAGCCTGATTTTGTTCTGACTCCGCCTACCCATTCAGAACAGCCTTATCAACTTCAGCCGGGTCTGCCTCTATCCGTGACGGTGCAGGTTAAAAATTCATCGCGGCAGGTCGATCGCTTCTTCTTGAAATGCCCAGAACTTGATCCAACCTGGTTTACAATTGAATATCCCGAAACTAATCTCGATGCCCCCGGATTATTATCTCGTACCGATGGTTTACAGCTTAACCCTAATGATACGGGCGAAATCGTTCTACAGCTTCATCCTCCAAAAATAACTCCAGCCGGTTTTTATTCATCTACTCTACGGCTCAAATCGGCCAATCGAGACGACTTAGTTCTACTCAACATCCTTTATTTACAGGTCTTAGTTGACGAAAGTCTAGAGCTTCAGCTTCAGCCTGAATCTCGTATTATTCCTTCACTCCAAGAAACATTCCAGCTAGATTTAGTTAATTCTGGAAACGTAGAGCGACAAATCGAAATTTTAGCAACAGATGATGCTGATTTATTCTCCTATGAAATAGAGCCAGAAACAGTTATCTTATCTCCTGGCCTAAAAACAGAAATTATCATCCATCCCCTACCAAAACGCAGTTGGCGGCGGAACTGGCGAGGTGCGACTCAAGACGTTCCGTTTACGGTGATGCTGGCTGACTTACAGCCTGTTGATGACACACCTGAGCCTGTAAAGCTTCCAACCGCTCAAGGGGTTGTGTGCTGGCAATCGCGATCGCAGTGGCTGAGATGGCTACTCATGTTTTTACTTGGGGCATTATTAGCCGCAGGATTGCTAGGACTTGCTTATTGGCTGCTACGTGAACTGGTTGTTAAACCTAGCTTAGAACCCAGTATTTACGACTTTTCGAGCACGCAGACCACTTATCCAGTCTCGAATGGTAATCCCACCCGACTAAATTGGAGTATTCATAATCCTAAACCTGACAATCAAGCTGTGATTACCTATTATGCGGCAACAGGAGAAACGCTATTCAGTCAGGCTTATACTATCGGTAATTTAGGCCAAAATAAAGCCTGTAAAACAACTCGTCATCGTCCCCATTCAACTGTCAAGCTGCTCAGACAGATATATGGTCATCCTATAGAGCAACCATTGTTAACGTGTATAGGACTATCTGTGCCGCTGTCTGGAGATCAAGCAACATTAACTCCTGGCCAATATCAAGTCACATTAGAACTATTTGATGCCAATAATGCAAACCAAGCGATTGAATCAAAACGACTGAGCCAGCTTCAAATTACTCCGCCGCCTCCTGCAGATATTGCTACATTCTCGGCCCAAGCACCTGTCTACCGATGGCCAGTGGCTCAAGGAAGCAACCAAGCTGATACATACCCCGCCACCCCTATTCAGCTCAACTGGACAATCCAAAATCCTCAGGCGTCTACGCTGCTAGAACTCTCTTATACCCAAGTTGACTTGAATGGTGATGTTGCTGAGCGCAAAGTGAGCTATTCAATCCGCGATGGTCGATTAGAAGGGTTAAGTGATTTATGTAGTCTTCAGGCGGATCAGTTAGTGTGTAATGCTGTTCCTGTGTCCGTCAACACACCTGGACAATATACTTTTACTCTGACCCTGATTACAAATAATTTTGGAGAGCAGCAGCGGATTACCCAAACCCTAGAACCAATCGAAGTTCGTCCTCCGCTACCACAAATTTTATCTTTTACAGTAGATGGTCAAGACGTACAGTCTGCTCCGCAGCAAATTTATCAAATTGATCCAACCCAAGAACCAACGGAAATTACAGTAGCTTGGTCGGTTGCTAATCCTGAATGGATGCAAGTGGAACTGTTACCTAATCCTGGACAACTGCCTGCGAATTATCAAGATTTTACTCATGTTTTAACGCCTAATCCAGGCACAGTCGGTTTTACCCTACAAGTCACAAATGCTGTAGGAGAACAGATTAGCCGTTCTGTTTTGATCGAAAAAATAGTTGTTGCCCCCGAAGAATCTTTGACCGAGCTAAAACCTGCTCCTAACTCACAATCGCCAGAAAACCTGCCAAAACCGAAAGCTCCGTCGGCTCCACCGCTGCCAGTACCAACGCCATTGCCTCCCCATAAACCATTCCCTGATTTGCCCCCTTTAGAAGAGGAGCAACAACTTCCGGTTTTACCGGACTAACTAATACAAAGTCTAGTTAAAACCCAATTTATTTTTATAAAAGCCTAGCCAGGCTAGGCTTTTATAAAAATAAATTGGGTTCTTACACACAGACTCGATATAAACTTTGTAATTGCTCAACTGGGTTGACCGAAGCACAGCTTTAGCAGAAGATGATAAGCTT
>CBKWJC010000048.1:0-49346 GCA_966674685.1 uncultured bacterium | reverse complement strand
AGCCGCCCAACGGTTGGCAGACCAGTGGCCACTGCACCAGCTCTCAGCGGTTACCGTAGAACAGCAGGCGCACGATGACCATGCAGGACGGCCCGCTCAAGGCCAGGCTCCCTCATACTACAGCTTTCGTCTCCAGGCCGCAGTGGTCTCATCGTCATCGGCCATTGCCCTCGCTCAGCGACGGGCCGGGCGGTTTATCTTAGCCACCAATGTGCTCGCGGCAACCGACTTCACGGCAAGTCAAGTCCTTATCAACTCGGTAAACCGACTACCAAACCCACACTGCGATGGGTCTTCATGTGTTTTCAGTCCGTGCATTTACTCCACTGGGAACAGCGCCCACAGATTTCTAACTTGACCGATACACCCCGGCTGGATACTCTCACCCCGCGCAATATGGCCTCGGCGGTGCAGAGCGAGCGGCACCGATCTTCAGGATTCCGGTATCTATTTCTCCATCCAGGTCAACCCGTTTTAACCTCAGTTCGGGTTAAGCCGTAGCTGTCAAAACATCGTCCAAGTCCAGAGAAGGTTTCTTAGGCCGATGGCAGTAGGCAATGAGACCGCCAATGATGTGGACAAAACCATTGACCGGCGAGCGATGGCGAGAATGCTCAATTCCTAGCAAACGTGTTGCAGGTAAAAGGTTTTGAAATCGTGATAGCGCTGCTGATGAAAAGCGACCAGAATCGTCATGATTTCGCTGAGGCTCAAACTGCGCTCGCGGTGACGATGTTGAAGGCTGGAGTGGAGCAAGCGGCGCCGCCAGCACGGCTCAAAGTCTTGGCAGAAGTCATCGATATCGCAAAACAGCTTTTCTAGACTGGTCATAGAAGGGCTCCGCTGAATTTTTTTCTTTGTTTCAGCTTACGAGAGCCCTTCTTTTCCTATCCCGAACTGAGGTTGAACATAAGGCTTCAACAGTTAAGGGATATATGGAGGCGCTCCCAGATTATCAGTTACTCATAGCCGCCAGCATGATGACTTCACCATTGGGACGACCACCGAGTATGAAAATCCCTTCCAGGGTAAACGAATCATCCCCAATCGAATAAACCCGAAAATCGACCTCGGGGTCATCAAAGGCGGCTGTCAGTACCCCTGCCTTGGCGGCATTTCGTTGAGCAGACCAATCATCCATCTCTTCATCCGGGTAGAGGTAAACATCCAGATCACCCGCTAGCCTATCGGTATAATCCAGATTCCCTTCCCACAGGGCCACCCGCAAATCGCGAAAAAAGTCGGGTTCGCTATTGGCGGGGCGTTGATAGATGCGCTTCCAGTTTTGCAACCAATTCGCGCCGGGAATGAGTTTTCTCCTGAGATCCGCTACATAATACTCGTGGTAATGCCGCAGTGCCACCTGGTCCAGATTGATTCCCGATTCCACCTGGTCGTAGAAAACCGCTGTAGTATTGCCATCCTGACGGGGTGGACCATAGAGTTCAACTAAGTCGAGGACATATTTAGGAATTGAAGACAGTTGATTCATCACTCATCTCCTCAGCCTTATAGATGACAAGTCTCAACACAGGAAAAGAGTAGAGGTCTGCGTGGCCTGTAGCACCCATTCTCCGAATCGTGGAATGGCTGCCAGCCAGCAATCAAAAGGGGGCCTTCGCGAGTACGGGTGCGATTGCCAAAAACGGGAAGGTGTCCCTTGGGGGCTGATTCATTAAAACTCAACTGCGAATATGATAACCAGCCCAGGCGCAGGTCAAGGATAGCTTGATTCCACCTGAATTCTGATGATGGATGATGCTCGGTTTGCGGCTCGGAATCAGGGGTTTGGGTGCGCCATCCGACAGTAACGCCAAAATTTTCCCAGGCTTTGCTCAAATAGCTTGTGGGACTGCCACACGAACGCCAGATTTGCGCTTGTACGCTGAGGCCGAAGCGGCCCTGGCTGTACTCCATCCAGAGCTCGTCAAGGGTACGTAAGGCCTTACAGGGGAACTTTTCAATATCTTCCGGGTACAGCCAAAGGTTGACAGCAACGCCAAGGTTGACTGATTGTTCCTCCATCGCTTTCATCATGCAACGTGCTGTTTCTTCATCGGCAGCACGCCAGTCTTTGGCCTCGAGTAGGTCACGCAGACGGTTGAAATCCATAACACAGGTCTAACGTCGTCTTCATTTTTCCAGAATGGTGTTAATATCTTTCCCGCTATCTCAGCATTTTTATACACCTGATAAGTAGGTCGCCACAATTAAACCTGATACCGATCGCAATTCTGTCTGATTCATGACTGCAGAATGGGCATCTTGCCGGTAGGGCATTTTCAAGTGTCTCATTGAAGTTGGAGAACGGATGAATAAGCGGGCGCTTATTTAGATGATGCTCGATAAGCGGATGCCTTTTTAAGGCTTTTAAGGATCGATCACGGTTTTCGCCACTATTCATGGAGCTTATAACTAAGTCAGCATTTTTCCGAAGCTAACTGATCTAGAAATCATTTGGCAAGGGTATGCATGTGGCTATCTTTAGCAAAGTTAAAATTTGGCAATACTATTTGACTTGAAGATTCAGCTATTTAGAATATGACCTGGCTCTTCCTATCTAAAGTCATGTGTGCAATAAAATACAATCGAGTTTTAGATCGGTTGTTGTCGATTGCTTCAGTAGTTATAGGGACTTGACAGGGGCATTCTGTAAAGGATTCATCAAGATTAAGCCAATACTTTTTTATTTATTTAAATAGATAATCAGATTGGATGTGGAAATCCTTAGATGGAAAGGGAAGTTTTAATATGGTGACAACCTTGAGTTATGTTTTCTCGGCGGCAATGTCAACCCATCCTTGCACAACTTTATTAAAAGCGATTTGCAACATTCAACCTGTTGCAAACTCCCACGTAAGTTGCCGCCGTTGAAGCTACAAGGTTATTTATCTTGAAGTGTTTCAGTCTTTGAATTATGCAGTTTCTTCAGCCAAGCTTACAGATTTATGGTGTAGCTTTGTGTTTAGCGAGTGTTCGCTACTTCTTGACGGCCATCGTCGGATTAGCAGCCGTAAAGTTATTTATCAGTAAGTATCGCGATCGCGTCTCGGGTAAAGGAGCATCTACCCGACAAATGCGTCAAGAGATCTTTTATTCAATCCAGTCAATCAGTATATTTGCACTTTTTTGGCTGGTTGCGTTGTCAGGAGTGACACCCCGTAATCAGCTTTATTTTGCGATCGCTGACTACGGCTGGCTTTACTGGGCAGGCAGTTTTATCGGTTTACTGGTGTTGCATGATACGTTTGTTTATTGGCTGCATCGTCTGATGCACCACCCGAAGCTGTATCGACATTTTCATCAAAGGCATCATCGTTCTATTCATTCCACCCCCTTTGCGGGATACTCCTTAGATGCCTCAGAAGCACTCATACACGCATTATTTTTCTTGACCATTACCCACGTCATTCCCTTCCACTGGTCAGTCATTCTATTAATGATTTGGGTGTCAAGCATCGCTAATGCGATCGGCCATTTAGGTTATGAAGCCATGCCTGCTCACTGGTTGAAAACTGGAGGGCGCTTCTTAAATACCACGACCCACCACGACCTCCATCACACTCAGGGAGGCAAACATAATTTTGGTGTATATTTCCGCTTTTGGGATTGGGCTATGGGAACTGAAGCACCCAATTATGCAGAAGCTTTTGCTCGCTCTACTCGCCCCAAAACACCCCCCTCGGGTCAGTCCAGGTCAACCGCTAAATTTTTGCACTCCTAGTAAACAGCATTGCGGGGCAAAGGCTATCTGCTGACCATCTCTTTCTTTTGAGAGAAGACTGTCTCGGGAAAAGCCAATTGCAAACATTATCTCCGAGGCATCACCGTACAAATTGGGATACAAAGGTAAGGGGTTATGAGGAGCGGCAATCGCAGCGCAACAGTGGAGTGACGTGGGTTGAACCCGGTTTTCCGGAAACCGCTCTTGGCCAAGCGCGACAAGCGGCGGGACATCAGTTTCAGATTGCACCTGAAATTGGTGCAGCTACAGGAATCTATGTCGCTCCAGACCAGACCCTGACCGCAGTGGCAGAACCAGTCCGGCGCGGTGACGGCAGTGCCATGACGGTACGGTAGGCGCAAACATTGAATTGGCTGGTAAAACGCAACCCGCCTTTGATTCTGGTAGATGTTTTGCAATGGCGAGATGCGATCGCAAAAGACCAATAATGGAATATTTTTATCAATCCAAAACTTTTCTTTATCCGTCAGCGCTGCCGTTGGTTGTGAGATGTATATGGATTTACAGATGGAAGCATAAACTAGCGGATTAAATAACTTCAATTGAGTTATTTATTGTAGATTATGAAGCTCAAATTGGGTTGGAAGAGAGGAATCGCTACATTTGCTTTATTGGCTGGATCCACCTTTTTTATTGAATCTTGCTCTACTCCTAATGCAAGTTTAGGTTCTAGTGAATCAGCTACTAGTAACGGATCTGGTGAAGTAATTCGAATTGCTATTGGAACGCAAGATCAAGTAATTAATACTGCCGTTGGTGGCGCGACTGTTCGTGAATTAGAACTTCTAGAAAAGCACCTACCTACAACAGGAAAATACGAAGGCGTTGAATACGATATTCAATGGTCAAGCTATACTTCTGGGCCACCAATTACGAATAAAATGCTGGCAGATCAAATTGATATTGGTCTTATGGGCGATTTCCCCGCGGTGATTAATTTGATCAAGTTTCAGCAAGAGGCTCAAGATGCTGACTCAATTTTCATTGGTACACTGGCCTACAGCCCGAATGGAGCGGGTAACGCAGTTGTTGTTCCTAAAGATAGTGAGGCAAAATCGTTAGCTGATTTGAAGGGGGCTACAATCTCGGTACCTTTCGGCTCAGCAGCTCATGGCATGTTGCTCAAAGCATTAAGCGATGCCGGACTTAACCCTGAAACTGATGTAAACCTGATTAGCCAAGCTCCAGAAGTTGGTGGTTCTAGCCTACGTACGGGGCAGATTGATGCTCATGCTGACTTCGTTCCCTTTGGTGAGTTGTTCCCCTTCCGAGGTTTTGCCAAAAAGATCTTTGACGGTGCCCAAACCGGAGTGCCAACGCTGCACGGTATTGTCGTCCGCTCTGATTTCGCAGAAGAACATCCTGAAATTGTGGTGGCTTATTTAAAAGCAATGTTAGAGGCCAATCAAATGTTTCAGGAGAACCCTGAAGAAATCTCAGCCCAGATTGAAGAATGGTCAGGGATTGAGAAGGAAGTGGTTTATATGTTCCTTGGCCCATCAGGACTTCAGCCGCTCGATCCAACGATTCGAGAAGTGCAAGTTAACGCCTTGAAAAACAGCATTGCAACCCTGACCAGCTTAGGCAAAATCGAAAATCCTGTTAATCCAGATGAGGTTACTAACTGGATCGATGAGTCTTACCTCAAGCAAGCAATGGAAGAAATGGGGCTTAGCTACGATGATGTAATTGCCACGGCTGAGGCTTACCAAATCAGTGGTGAAGATGCGCTAACGGGTGAGCCGATTGAAAATCCCAAGATGGCTGCTCAGTACTGGGTACAAGGTGAGGAAACAGTCACAAACTTTGCTTCTATTTCCAATATGCTCAAAGCACTTGCTACTCTCCAGACAGAGGGAAAAGCAGCAGATGTAATGTTTGTTCACGATCACAATAACGGCTGGAAGCTATTTGCTGAGAACTCTTACTACGTGACCAATGGTGATGAAGTATCAGCCTTCCTTCTAGAATCTGATGCTCAAACCTATGCCTCTGCCACGGGTGGCCAAATGACGGCGTTCCGGGGATTACAAGAGGTTTATGCTAAGCGCCAACAGCCTATTTTAGTTGGGGCAATTCGTTAGACCGTTATTTGAAAAGCTTGCTCAGCAAGCTTTTCAAATAATCATTAGGTTTGCGGGCTTGTAATTTGAAAAGAAGTTGAATTCAAGCTCATCCATATTAATGGTTCAGTTTGCTGCTGGATGGGATACAGATTTGTTATGTAATTTCCATCTAAGGTGGTTTTGGTTAAGAGATGTTTGCGAGGAAGAAATTATGGCGGTTACAGCTCCGAAGGTAATAAGAAAACCGCAACACCGTTGGATTAATCATGTAGCTGATGTTCTCAATAATTTACTATTAAAAAATCGTTCTATTAGACGATTTCTAGCACTGCTAATTTTCTTCGGTGGTTGGCAATTGTTATGTGCAATTAGCTTTGACTTTTTCATCAATTTTCAACTTTTGCCGTCCCCAGTTGAGGTATTTAAGGCAACGGTTGGCTTCCTCAACAGTGATCCCTGGGTTCATTTTCGATCCAGTATTCAGAGAGTGCTGATTGGCTACTTGATTGCTTCAGCGCTAGGAATCGTTTTGGGAATCGCGGTTGGTTGGTTTGAGAAAGTCGAAGATCTGCTGATGCCTCCCTTAGAACTGCTGCGCCCAATTCCAGCTGTGGCTTGGATTCCGTTAGCTATTTTGATGTTCCCAAACGCCGAGAGCGGAATGGTTTACATTACCTTTATTGGAGCGTTCTTTCCCATATTAATTAGTACGATTCGTGGAGTAGAAAGCACGCTAAGCGATACGGTGCTGATTCGAGTCGGGCAGTGTTTGGGTGCAAAATCTTGGCACATTTTTAAGGATATTGTTGTTCCTGGGTCACTACCAAGCATTGCAAGTGGATTAACGATCGGTATGGGCAATGCTTGGTTTTGTTTGGTAACGGCTGAAATTTTGGCTGGGCGCTACGGTGTTGGCTACATCACCTGGGAGTCTTACGTGACATCCAACTACCCGCCAATTGTCATGGGAATGTTGCTGATTGGCCTGATGGGTGCAATCAGCTCTTGGGCTGTTGGCCGTGTGACAACGGCTATGATGCCCTGGCGAGTGATTAAGAAGCAGGACGCATAAAGCAGGTCTAATACCAAGTCTGATTGCAAACCCGTGATTTATTTTTTGTGAAACGTTCGCTCTGTGAACGTTTCACAAAAAATAAACTGGGTTCTTACACACAGACTTGATATAAGTTCGACGCAGGTGCAACACAAAATTGAAGTTTTAATTGATAGAGAAATATGTTGATGCAGCAGTTAGAGCGGCAGCAAAGTGTTAAAGGCGCTGTCCAAGTGGAGGGACTATCGGTTACTTTTCGCCGTAAAGGTCATATCAATCATGTACTGAATTCCATTAATTTGAGTATTCAGCCAGGAGAATTTATTTGCTTGCTGGGGCCATCGGGCTGTGGCAAATCTACCTTACTTAATGTTATTGCTGGTTTTATTAAGCCATCCGCTGGCTATGTTTTAGTTGACCAGCAGCCGATTACTCGTCCGGGAGCCGATCGCGGTTTTGTATTTCAGCAATATTCGCTGTTGCCTTGGAAAACCACGTTTCAAAATGTGGAGTTTGGCCTCAAAGTTCAGGGCATGGGCAAAGCTCAACGGACAGAGTTAGTCAACGATTATCTAAATCGGGTTGGCCTTTATAAGCACCGCAATAGTTATCCCTCCCAGCTTTCGGGTGGTATGCAGCAGCGAGCTAGTATTGTCCGAGCACTGGTTAATTCACCGTCAGTGCTGCTTATGGATGAACCCTTTGCCGCACTCGATGCCCAGACTCGTCACATGATGCAGGAGCTTCTGCTGGATATCTGGAGCGATTTAAAGACCACAGTTATTTTTGTCACCCATGATATTGAGGAAGCTATTTTCCTGTGCGATCGCATTTATGTAATGGGAGTACAGCCTGGACACATCAAGGCCGAGATTCCAATTCATTTACATCGCCCTCGGCATTTTGACGATACGCTCTCTGCCGAGTTCACCCATCTACATCGTCAAGTGTTTGAGTATATTCGGGAGGAGACGCTGAAGAGTATGGAGAGTTATTGATGAAAAGAAGCATTGTGCTACAGAGATGCGATCGCTTTTTCGAGAAACTCGGATTGTATCCAGTTATTGAGATTAAGCTGGCTTAGATGTTCATGACCAACGATGTGGCTCAGCTGATCGATATGTTCACTGAGCCAGCCTGGGTTGATTTGGGTTTCTGGGAAAAATATGCCTCTAGCATATTGGTTATCGCCCGTGAGCAGCGTTTTCGCTACAATTGCGGGATCTAAGTTAACCCAGCGACTGACTAAGTCGGTCGCGATCGGCGTAGTGGCATACCAATATTGAGCCGCTAACAGCGCTTTGAGGTAAGCCACCACAATTTCTGGGTGCTGATCGGCTAAATGCTGCTGCACAACCACACCATGAAAGGTTGGCAGTCCATCTAAACTCTCTTTCAGCAGACGACGGCACTGACCTTTATGCTTGGCAATTTCGTGAAAGGGGGCAAAGTAAGCATAGCCATCAACCTGATTAGCATGATTAACTAACCGCCGAGGATTCAACTGATCAATTGAAGTCAGCTTAACTTGATCAAGTAGGTCTTTGTGGTGTAAAGCTCGCATGACCATACTATGAGCTGCAGAGCTAAATGGCACCGCAATTACTCGCCCTTTGAGATCTTCAATGCTGTTTAATTGAGAATGATGCGGCACAATAATGTCATTTCCAGTTCCGTCTGGATTACTGGCAACAAAACTCACTAAGCGCGTATCAGTCACTGCGCTGTCTGGATCTCCTGCGCTTAATAACAGTGGATAATCCCCTAGAATACCAATATCAATTTGCTTAGACTTTAGACCTTCAACAATCGGTGCACCGGATGTATAGTCCCACCATTGAATTTGATATTGTGTCCCGCTGTAGCGACCTTCTCGGGGTAAAAAATGTTCAAGTAATCCAAGTCGTTGAATGATCAGTCCTGCCGTTACTGTTTGAATGGTGCGATTTTGTGTGCCAATCGTGATCGTTAATGTGTCCGTGACGGATTTTGAACGAGTACGAATGGTGAAACTAGGAGCCTGAAAGCGAGCTGCTGGCGGTACAGGCAGGGATGCAGCAGCAGATGCTGGAGATGACAAACTCACTGGCTGAGTTTTAGTCAACTGAGTACCTGATAATGACTGCTGATCTAGAAGCTGAATAAACTGCTGAATGGGTTCTAGAGCTTGTCGCCCCCGAAAAGGCATATTACCCTGATGATCCAAAGCTCGTTTCAGCCGCTTTGACATGAGCAAAAACAGGGGTGTTTCTAACGCAAATTCCTCTAATGGAATAGTTTGAATTAGGCCAACCTGGCGCTCAACCTGAAACTCATAATTTGAGATAAAGCTGAGGTAATGCCCTTGTATAACATAGGTGCGAATTAGATTTGGAGAATCAACAATTTCAACTTGAGCAAAGTCGGCTAAACTCAAACCCAATTCAGACAACCGTTTTTCTAAGATGATTCGACTAGGCGTACTGTCCGGCATTAAAACCCAGGATTGATTGATAAGCTCCTTTAAACTTAGCCATTTTTGCTGGGCCAAACCATGACTACTAGAAGTGATAAGTGAATAATGAATAGTATCAATAATTGTTTCTGACAGCTCGCCAAATTCAGAAAAGCTTAGGCTAGAAATGCCAATATCAGCCTCATTATTTTTGACGGCGCGATACAAATTTTCAGCTGTCTCAAACTGTAGGCATTGCGTTTGAATATTAGGATACTGACGACGATATTCATACAGGATATCAGGTAACCAGTGGCTGCCTATATCAGCCATACTGGCAATCTTTAGCGTGCTAAACTTACCTTGTTTTAGTTCTTCAATCTCAGATATAAGTTGGGCTTCCAAATCAACAAGATAGGGAGCTTCTTCGAGCAAATATTCGCCAACCTGGGTCAGTTCGATCCGTCTACCAAGCCGATTGAATAAAGGCGTATTTAGATCTGATTCCAATGATTTTATTTTAGCGCTAACAGCAGGTTGGGTCAGATTCAACGCATCTGCGGCTTCGGTAAAACTGAGGCATCTAGCCACTTCGAGAAATACCTTGAGTTGATAGATTTCCACCACGCCCTCCGATGCTATTCATCATGAGTAACACTAGCTTAAGTCTAAGGAATTTTAAATCCATTCACTTTTTTTATGAGTCTATAAAAGGCTTGAATGGTAAAACCGTAGCGGTAGCTACAATTGTTGTTGATAACTTGAATGATCATCTTTTAAGATACGGTCAGTTGGTTAAACCTAAATCATCAAAACTCAAAATAATTTGATGATTTGGCGACAACCAAATTCAGTCTTTGCAGTTCTAAATAGTGGCTTTTCTAAAATTCTTCCTAGAGCATTTTCGACCCATATTTAGATCTGATGTCGAGTCTGCGTGTAGGAAAACCCAATTTATTTTTTGCGAAACGTTTGCGGAGCAAACGTTTCGCAAAAAATAAATCATGGGTTTTTAATCAGACTTGATGCGAAACCTGAATTTGAATGCAATTATTCTTCTATTTTCAACTAGTTTCACTGCCGTAAAGCTGAGGGAGTGTTTAAGTGAATACTCAGTATTTGAAGACTGATTTTTTAGTGGTTGGTGGTGGTACTGCCGGGACAATGGCGGCGATTAAAGCCAAGCAGGCTAGCCCAGATAGCGAAGTGCTGGTGCTGGAAAAAGCGAATATTCGCCGCAGTGGTGCGATCGCAATGGGAATGGACGGTGTGAATACGGCGGTTATTCCCGGCAACTCGACGCCAGAGCAGTACGTCCGCGAGATCACAATCGCCAATGATGGCATCTTGAACCAGAAGGCGGTATACGAAACGGGTCGCCTGGGTTTCGAGGTGATTCAAGAGCTGGAAAGCTGGGGCGTTAAGTTCCAGAAGGATCACGAAGGCAACTATGACCTGAAACAGGTTCACCGAGTCGGTAAGTATGTGTTGCCTATGCCGGAGGGGAAAGACCTCAAGAAAATCTTGGCTCGCCAAGTCAAGCGCCATAAGGTAAACGTCACCAACCGGGTGATGGCAACTCGCGTCATGGTACAGAATGGACGGGTCACCGGAGCCGTGGGCTTCGACGTGCGAAATGGTGATTTCGTGGTCATTCAGGCTAAAGCTGTAGTGCTCTGTACTGGAGCCTGCGGTCGGTTGGGCTTGCCTGCTTCCGGCTATCTTTACGGTACGTATGAAAACCCCACCAATGCGGGTGATGGGTATTCAATGGCCTATCATGCTGGAGCCGAACTGACCAATATCGAGTGCTTCCAAATTAATCCGCTGATCAAAGACTACAACGGCCCAGCCTGCGCCTACGTCGCCAGTCCCTTTGGCGCTTACACGGCCAATGCGGAAGGTCATCGCTTCATTAGCTGCGACTACTGGAGCGGTCAGATGATGCTGGAGGTGTGGAAGGAGCTGAATTCGGGCAAAGGCCCAGTGCATCTGAAGATGTATCACCTCGATGACGACACGATTTCCGAAATTGAGTCGATTCTCTGGGACAATGAGCGCCCCAGCCGAGGTCGATTCCATGAGGGACGCAACGAAAACTATCGCACTCACGGCGTTGAGATGAATATCTCTGAGATTGGCCTGTGCAGTGGTCATAGTGCCTCGGGTGTTTGGGTGAATGAAAAAGCGGAAACAACCGTACCGGGGCTATATGCAGCAGGCGACATGGCCAGTGTGCCACATAACTACATGATTGGAGCTTTTGTTTACGGGCGGATTGCGGGTGAGAACGCAATGGATTACGTCCGCGATCTGGATCATGTGGAACCCGATCAGGAGTTTCTCAAAACGGAGCAAGAGCGAATTTATCGACCCTTGAATCAGCCCGACGGTGTACCCCACACGCAAATTGAGTACAAGCTGCGCCGACTGGTGAATGACTATCTCCAACCCCCTAAATCTCCCTACAAAATGGACATTGGGCTAGAAAAGTTCGTGGCCTACGAAGACACGCTCAAGATGATGGGAGCGCACGATCCGCACGAACTGATGCGCTGTATGGAGGTGCATTTCATTCGAGACTGTGCGGAAATGGCGGCTCGCGCCTCGTTGTACCGAAAGGAAAGCCGTTGGGGGCTCTATCACTACCGACTAGACTATCCCGAAAAGAACAATGAGGAATGGTTCTGCCATGTCAACCTCAAGAAGGGCGAAGACAGCGCAATGGAATTGTTTAAGCGCCCGGTTGAACCCTACATTGTCAGCGTTGACCTCGAACAAGAAGTTTACGATGTGGCTGTTCGGTAAATCAGAGCAAGTCGTCACGTCGCAGTCTTACATCAAGTCTATGTGTCAGAACCCAATTTATTTTTTGTGAAACGTTTGCAGAGCAAACGTTTCACAAGAAATAAACTATAGCCTTTCCTAAGCTACTGAGGTACAAGTTATTTTTTGGAAGCCGCGCTCCGCGCGGCTTCCAAAAAATAACTCCCCCTTTATTAGCACAAGAAGCGCTATATGGGTTTTCAATCAGACTTGATATTAAATCGCAGTTTATTAAAAGGAGATTTTATGGCGTTAACTGCTCAACGGGTTGATGTACCCGTCATCGTTGATGAATCAAAATGCCTCGAAAAATGCGTGGCTTGTATTGAGGTTTGCCCGTTAGATGTACTGGTCAAGAATCCAGAAACAGGCAAAGCTTACATGAAATATGACGAATGCTGGTTCTGCTTGCCCTGTGAGAAGGAATGCCCAACAAACGCGATCACAGTACAGATTCCGTTCTTGCTGCGCTAATTTCGCTAATTGCCGTTATCTAGCCGTCACTGCAAAGGATAGCTCATGTATACAACTGATATGGATCCCGAAGTGGCTCAATGGGTCGAGATGTTGCGATCGCAGGTCTTAGAAGAGCGCTTGGTTGCCGTCAAAACACTGCAGCATTTGGGGGATGAAGATGCCACTGAGGCTTTAATTGAAGCGCTGGGGGATGAAAATCCAACTGTTCAGAAAATTGCGGTTACCACGCTCTGGGAATTTGCGAATCCCGTTGCCATTTCACCCTTAATTGAGTGCCTCAGTTCTCCCCATGAAGAAGTGCGAACCGAAGCTCTCTCTGCCTTAAAGGAGCTGGTTTCGACCAACGATTTGATGAAGCTGCTGGACGTGTTGCAGCAGGATAACATCCACGCTCAACTCAACGCGCTGATCCTGCTGCGTAAGATTCATGATGCCCAGGCGCTGCCGTTTATTCTGCCGTTTTTTGAGTCGGATCATGCCGACCTGCGAGAAGCAGCGGTTACGACATTGCGCTATCTCAATCAAGTTGTGCGCTGTGAACCTGCTTTGGCTTTAGCGAAAGATCCAGCCAATAGCGTGCGTCGCGCGACAGCTCTCACGTTGGGGCATCTCAGTGACGAGCCTGTTGTCCCACTGCTATGCGATATGCTGACCGCCGATGCTGATTGGCAGGTGCGCCGCAATGCCGCTCAATCCCTGGAACTACAGGCTAATGCAGCCGCTATCGATGCCTTAGTGCAGGCAATGGAAGACGACAACTGGCAGGTACGTAAGTTCACCGCTCGCGCCCTCCAGCGTACACCCGATCAGCGAGCCATTCCCGTATTGATCAAGTCGCTCTCTGACGAGTATTCCGACGTGCGGCGGGATGCGGCGGTTGCCCTGGGCAATCTCGGTGATCCAAGCGTTTTACCCGCTCTTCAGCAAACCCTGGATGATCCCGATATGGATGTGCGGATTTATTCAGAACGTGCGATCGCAACTATTCAGGCGTCTCAAACCGAAACACCCAATGTCTAGCCATTCTTCACCCTTTCGGCCAGCCAACCCAGCTCCAGTTAACGATTCACTTCCCGATCCACAAACAGTCGCTCGAAAAGAAGAGGTCGTTCGCCTACTCAAGCAAATCCAAGAACCCACGCTCAACAACAATCTCGTCAGCTTGGGGATGGTGCGAAACCTGCAGATCGTAGATGATTACGTTTATCTGCGGCTCTATGTGGGTTGCCATCAGTACACCCTACAGCAGCAGGTGCAGCAAACTCTATCCAGTTTGGCGTGGTGCAAGAAAATCTACGTGCAGCTCTGCACGATTCCGGGTGTACGGACTACACTCGCTGTCTCCAGCGGTAAAGGTGGTGTCGGCAAGTCCACCACTGCCGTTAATTTGGCAGCAGCCTTAACGCAGACCGGAGCAAAAGTTGGGCTATTAGATGCCGATATCTATGGGCCAAACGTACCGCACATGCTAGGTTTGGGACAATCCAGCGTACAGATTGTAGACACGCCAACGGGTCAGCGGTTTATCCCGCTAGAAGCTTACGGCATAAAACTCATGTCTGTCGGGCTGTTGGCAGAGCAAGATCACCCGCTGGCTTGGCGCGGGCCAGTCATGCACAAGATTCTGACTCAGTTTATTCATGAGGTGGACTGGGGCGAACTTGACTACCTGCTGATCGACTTACCACCCGGTACAGGCGATGCTCAGATCACTATCGTTCAAGAAAGCCCGATTTGTGGCGTGGTCATGGTAACAACCCCGCAGCAGGTCGCTGTTTCGGATGTCCGTCGCAGTGTATCCATGTTCCGACAGGTTGGTGTTCCGGTGCTAGGACTGGTCGAAAATATGAGCTACTTGCTCTGCGGGCACTGTGGTGAACCAACCCCGATATTTGGTTCAGGTGGTGGCGCTCAGCTTGCTATTGATTTACAAGTACCGCTATGGGGCCAAGTACCCATTGACCCGCGCATTTGTGCGCTTGCTGATGCCGGAATTCCTTTACCCATACAGGTTCCTGATGCACCACTAAGCCAAGTTTTCAGCCAAATAGCAATAGGGTTGAATCGCACCTTTGGACTGCATGAAGCCCAGGAGAAAACACCAGAAGTTATTCAGTCGGTTGCTTGATCAAGCTTCGTTGATGTAGCTGTAAGTGGCCAAGGGGAGGTAGGGAGCGAGGGGGCAACGGAGCGGGGGAGCATTAGGGCATGTAGTTGTAACACTTCCTTTTGATGGAGCTGTCGGCGACCTGAGCATCGGGGCAGAGGAGCTTCTATTTATAGCCGTAATTAAAAGAACGGTATTAAGATAGTTGCCCCAAATAGCTCCCTTACCCCCTTGCTCCGTTGCCCTTTTTCCCAATACGTTACACATTCGCAGAAATAGTACTTTTGTCATAAGCTAGCCAATAAAGCCAATGACTTACTGGGACTGGATTTTAGGCATAGTGCTAGTTGCGATAGCCGGATATGTAAGAGGGTTTTCTGGATTCGGCTCTGCCATGATTTTAACGCCAGGTCTCAGCTTAATCTTCACCCCGCAGCAGGCCGTCGCAACAGTGCTCCTATTAGAAATAATTGCCTCAGTCAGGCTCATGCCAGGAGCAATTCTAAAAACCAAGTGGGCAGAAGTTCTGCCAATGGCAATTGCAGCCATGTTGGTAGTACCAGCGGGAGTAATCTGTCTGAGCCTGCTTGATCCAGACCTAATGCGACGCATTATTGGCGGACTCATTTTAGGCTTTGTCTTGCTGTTACTGACGGGGCAACATTATCAAGGCCAGCCCCACATTGCCGTCAATTTTCTAGTTGGTGCGCTCAGTGGTTTCCTAACGGGTTTAGCAGGTATGGGTGGCCCTCCTATTGTTTTATATCAGCTCTCTGGAGACGATACGGCTGTCGAAAATCGAGCCAATTTCATCAGCTTTTTTGCTCTGACTCAGATTTTTGCTCTGCTCTCTTATTGGGCCAGCGATTTACTCACGGTCTTTATTTTCCAACGGTTTTTAGCTTTTTTGCCCGTTTCTTTACTCGGCTTAATTCTAGGACAACTATCGTTTAAATCCGTTAGTGAATCGCTTTTCCGAAAAATTGTACTGACAATGCTGATTGCGATCGCACTTTCAACGCTACTTATTTAAGTCAGATAATCAAGCATAGTTAAATCAAAAATCAAAGCCAAGAACATATCCCTAGCTTTGAACTAATTCTATTCCTACTCATGAAAATTTAATATAGGTTTTGTTGTGAAGCAAACTACAGAATCTCCCCAG
The DNA here is from genome assembly GCA_966674685.1 of uncultured bacterium. Lineage (GTDB taxonomy): Bacteria > Cyanobacteriota > Cyanobacteriia > Phormidesmidales > Phormidesmidaceae > Thainema. The sequence goes on along the minus strand of CBKWJC010000048.1, from coordinate 33,472 downwards.
AAAATTTCTTCTCAAATGAAAGCTCCGAGTTTAAAGTATCGGGTTCGATTGCTCATACCAGGACTAATTTATAGCGCGGCCATTGCAGGACTAGCTTTGCTCATTTATTTTACTTCAAATTTGAGCCTGCTCAATCCATTATTAACCGCTGTTCTAATCGGTATAGTTGCCAGAAATACAATTGGCATACCAAGCCATTGCCAACCTGGTATCGCTTTCTCTATGAAGCGAATTCTTCGATTAGCAGTTATTTTATTAGGATTGAAGCTAAGCCTTAGCCAAATTCTAGAAGTTGGGTTCTCTGGGTTGATGATTGTTTCAGTTAGCTCAATCAGCACATTTTATCTAACCTGTTGGCTGGGAAAAAAACTGAAAATTAACCATCGCCTAACCTATCTGATTGCGGCTGGAACATCTATCTGTGGAGCGTCTGCAGTAGTCGCAACCAATGCCGTGGTTGAGAGTTCAGAAGAAGATGTCACATATGCGATCGCACTCATAACTAGCTTAGGCACACTAGCAATGCTGAGCTATCCTCTCCTAGCAGATTTACTACAACTTAGCTCCAGCACATTCGGGATCTGGTGCGGTGCTTCTATTCACGAAGTAGCTCAAGTCGTCGCTGCCGGATTCCAGAAAAGTACAGCCAGTGGAGAAATAGCAACTATCACAAAACTCTCAAGAGTATTATTAATCGTTCCCATCGTTGCTGTACTAAGCTGCCAAAAAACAGATCGTCATTTAGCAGGTTCCCGTTCTGATCAAACCATTCCATTTCCCTGGTTTGTGCTATTTTTTGGGATTGTTATTATTTTTAATAGTATTGATGTTTTTCCGGCATGGGCCAAAACTTTTCTTCTAATTATAAATCAATTTCTGCTTTGTCTCTCAATGGCTGCAATGGGTTTAATGACTCGTCTTACTAGTTTAAGCCGTATAGGAATTAAACCACTTTATCTAGCTAGTATTTCTTGGTTATTTCTCGGAAGCCTAAGCTTGCTACTCATTAAACTTAGTCTATAAGCATAAGCATTGAGCAATCGCACAGGAATACCTTAGTATTCCCAACTGGCAAGAAGCAACCTAAGTAGCCACATACAAATAAATGCATATCTAAAAAACCGGGGGAGTGCCCCTCCGGGGCGCTCCCCCGGTTTTTTAGATATGTTTATTTATGCCAACCTACTTATATCAATTAGGAACTGATTATAGCCTTTCCTAAGCTACTGAGGTACAAGTTATTTTTTGGAAGCCGCGCGGAGCGCGGCTTCCAAAAAATAACTCCCCCTTTATTAGCACAAGAAGCGCTATATATAACTCATCGGTAGTGCTTGGCACCTAAGTGAATGGTGCAGAAGAACGAAATTGCGATCGCACCTAAGCCTCATTTTCCATGACTAGCTCCATGCGATCGCCTCGAAAGCGAGTAACACCGTATTCAATCACCACACCCTCCTGATCCACATTGATAGACTCCGATAGCAAGACTGATCCCGTAGTGGGCATCTTCAACAGCCGTGCATCAGGGGCATGAGCTAGCCGAGCCGAGAGACGCGTGCGGCGGCGAATGTGGTCGCACCCATATTCGATTTGCAGCATCTGGGAAATAGAGCGATAGGTTTCACAGTGCTTCGCCAATCCGGGAAACCGCTGACCGGGAAAGTGGCTGCTGGAAATGCTAATGGGAATGTCATCAACCAAACTCAGTCGCTCAAACAAAACGATGGGTGCTCCGGTCTCAATTTCCAACCGTTTTGACAACCTAGCATCAGCATTTAGCTCCACAATACGCAGCACTTCCCACGTTGGCGTCAGCGACTGAGCCTTCAGTGCCTGATTGAAGCGCACCCGCTTGCCAATCGGTACCGCGATCGGAGCCGCCATCACAAACGTGCCCCGACCCCGCTCGACAACAACGACTCCTTCCTGTCGCAGGACTTCCACTGCCCGCCGCAGTGTATGACGATTGACCCCAAAACGCTCACTCAACTCACTTTCGGTGGGCAAGCGATCACCCACCTTAAACACCGACTCTTCGATATTGCGGCGCAACTCACTCGCAATCTGGAGATACAGTGGCAGAGCTTCTTGGTACATGTTCAACTGGACTGATTTAACTGAACTGGACTAATTCCAACTGATGACGGACAGTAGTCTGGCAGTAAGGCATTGCGTTCTACTTCATCATGCCCCATAATTTGTCTAGATGTCTATACATTTACTTGCACCTGTCAACATTACCGTCCTGAGCTTCGTGCAAGATGCGAGTTTATTTACCGTCAACGTTGGGTTAAGCAATGGTGGACTCCGTGCAGACACAGCCAAGATCGCAGTGGATGGCAGTTCTAGCCAAAGCGCCGCTGCCACTGCTAGAAGATCGCATCAAAACATTAGGAACACTGCCAACCTATGACATTTTGCGATCGCCCGAAATTGGTCTAGCGATGGTGCGCGGACGAGCCGAAGGAACAGGTCAGCCGTTTAACCTGGGCGAAATGACCATCACCCGCTGCGTTGTGCAGTTGCCCATGGTTGAAGATACCAACGGTGAATCAATCGCTGGATTTGGCTACGTCGCTGGGCGATCGCAACGTCATGCCGAACTAGCTGCAGTGTGTGACGCCCTTCTTCAGCATCCCGATTGGCAAGCCACCGTTCAAGCTCAGGTGGTTGAACCGCTACAGGCTGCTGCTCAAACCAAACGAGCCACCGAATCTGCCGAAGTCGAATCCACCCGCGTCAACTTCTTCACCCTGCTACGCGGAGAAGGCTAAGTCAAGAACGGTTGAGGCTAGTTACAGCTTGGCCCTAATTCCACCTCACATCAGATAGCGCTCAACTAACACTGGTGGACATGCCCACCTACTCCCCCCATCCCCCTTGCTCTCTATCCCTTTACAGCCCTTTACAGCCCTTTCCCCCCCTTTACCCATGCTCACCCAACTCCCCAGCTTTAAAGACCCTATCCACCATGCCCAGCAAACTTTTCGCGCCTTATTGGATGCGCTGGCACGACCAGGTACGCCACAAACAGCTGCGCATCTCACTGCCCCCGATGGGCTAACTTCTAGCTGTGCGGCTGCTTGCCTGACGCTGCTGGACTTAGAGAAGACGATCTGGCTTCAGCCCGGTTTGCCAGAAGCGGCGCGGTCGTGGCTGCTGTTTCATACAGGCTGCCGATTTACGGCTCATCCCCAAGCGGCAGACTTTGCCTTGATTTGGCACATTGCGACTGCGCCCAGCCTGTCTGAGTTTAGCTGGGGGACTGCGGAATATCCCGAAGCCTCGACTTCTCTACTGATTCAGCTTCCGGCTTTGCAGGGAGGTGATCCTGTCATCCTATACGGGCCAGGGATTCTAGACACTATCACCGTCACTGCGCCTCTTGCTGCCGAGTTTTGGCAACAGTGGCAGGAGATGACGGCAGATTATCCCCTTGGTGTCGATAGCTGGTGTTTCGCGGGGGATCAGGTCTTGGGGTTGCCGCGCACAGCTCGCCTTCAGTCAGTTCAGGGGGAGGCGCTGTGAATCTAGTGATGCGTTTAGCAACTGTTGATGACATACCGGAAGTGCTGCGGCTTTATCATCAATCGGAGCAGCTTTGCCCTGCTAATTATCGCGCTATAGGTTGAATTCTAGAGAGTCTTATGCCCTACGTTGCAGTTAAAGGTGGAGAACAAGCCATCCAAAACGCCGAAGCCCTGCTAAAGGCCAAGCGGCGCGGTGATCCAGCTGTGCCAGAGCTGTCTCTAGAGCAAATTAAGCAGCAGATGCAGCTTGCCGTCAATCGAGTCATGGCCGAGGGCAGCTTATACGATCCAGATTTGGCTGCTTTAGCAATCAAACAGTCTTGGGGTGACTTAGTTGAAGCCGCTTTCCTCCTGCGCGCCTACCGCACCACTCTACCCCGACTCTACTACAGCGAACCGCTCGACACGAACCGGATGCACCTCCAGCGGCGCATCTCCGCTATTTTCAAAGACGCTCCTGGCGGTCAAAAGCTTGGCTCCACCTTCGATTACGTCCATCGGCTGCTCGACTTCAAACTTGCCGCCGAAAGCAACACTTTTGCTACTCCCGTTGCTGAAAAAGCTGATCCAAACGAAGCCACCCCCCGCGTCCTCAACACCCTAGCCCAAGAAGGCTTAATCAGCGGATCAACAAACCAAGCAAACGCTGACTCAAAACACTCCTCACCCCTCACTCCTCACTCCTCACCCAATTCCCCCCCTCCCCCCCTCTCCCCCTCTTCCACCCCTCACTCCTCACCCCTCACTCCTCACGCTCCATTCGACATCACCCGCCAGTCCCTCACCACCCCCACCAGCCGCGACGCCCGCCTGCAAAACCTAGCCCGCGCCGACGAAGGCTTTCTGCTGTCAATGGCCTACTCCACCCAGCGCGGTTACGGTCGGAATCACCCCTTTGCTGGCGAGATTCGCGTTGGTGAAGTTGAAGTTGTTATCTGCCCCGAAGAGCTGGGATTTGAAGTTGCGATCGCAGATATTACGGTGACTGAAGTGCAGATGGTCAACCAGTTCAAAGGCAGCAAGCAAATTCCGCCCCAGTTCACCCAGGGCTACGGCTTGACCTTTGGCTACAACGAGCGCAAAGCGATGGCAATGGCGCTAGTTGATCGGGCACTGCAAGCCAGGGATCTAGGTGAATCCATTGATGGGCCAGCCCAAAATGAAGAATTTGTCCTGTTCCACTCTGATAACGTCGAAGCCCAGGGCTTTGTTCAGCACCTGAAACTACCGCACTACATTGATTTCCAAGCTGAGCTAAACCTAATCCGCAAACTGCGTCAAAACTACGACCAGACCCAAACCCATCCAGAAAACTCCAAATCCGACCCACCTGAAGCATCATCCCCCCAACCCCAAAACCCAACTCCCCCACCATCAACCATCAACTCTACCCCCACCCCAAATCTATCTCCTCAAAACCACTAACCCAAAACCATTAACTATCAACCATTAACCATCAACCAAAAAACTACTCCATCCCCCCTCCTTCCCCCCTCCCCCCTCCCCCCTCCTTCCCTCTGCCATCATGAACATCCTCTTCGTCTGCTCCGGTAATATCTGCCGCAGCCCCCTAGCCGAAGCGCTGATGCGCCATAAGCTTGCCCACTTAGCTACCACCCCCGCGTCCGCTCCATCAGAGCTAGATATCCAGGTCAAATCCGCTGGAATATCAGCTTCTCCCGGTCAGCCAATGTCATTCGCAATGGAAACAATTCTGCAAGAGCGCGGCATCAGCAGCACCCACCAATCCCAGCGACTCAACTGGGAATTACTTAACTGGGCCGACCTCATCTTGACCATGACTCGCGCCCAAAAACTACTCCTCATTTCTCAAGTTCCTCAACTGCTGCCAAAGCTCTCTACCCTGAATGAATACTGCAACGAAGCCCACCCTGATATCGACGATCCCTACGGCAGCGACCTCGACAGCTATCGCCACTGCGCCACCCAAATCGAAACCGCCTGCGATCGCCTCCTCACCAAACTCCAAACCCCAATCAACTCAACCAACTAAAGACCCAACCAATCCCAAACCAATCACTAACAACCAACCCCCTAAACCCAACCCCAAACACTATTAACCATCAACCATTAACCACTAACCATCAACCACTAACCATGTCCCCCCCACCCTCCTACCCTCCCACCCCATCACCCCCCTCTCCCGAACCTGGCTTCAACTTCGCCTATCTCGACGAGCAAACCAAACGCTCCATCCGCCGCGCCATTCTCAAAGCGGTTGCCATTCCCGGTCATCAAATTCCCTTTAGCTCTCGTGAAATGCCCATGTCCTATGGCTGGGGCACAGGTGGCATTCAGGTGACAGCCTCGGTGATTGGTCAAACCGATACCTTGAAAGTCATTGACCAGGGAGCTGACGATACAACTAACGCCGTTAATATCCGCCGCTTCTTCCGTAAAGTCTGTGGCGTGGATACAACCGAGCGGACTGAAGACGCAACGCTGATCCAAACGCGCCATCGCATTCCCGAAACGCCTTTGCAGGAGGGACAAATCATGGTCTATCAGGTACCGATGCCAGAGCCACTGTACTTCATTGAACCGTCTCGCACTGAGGCCAATAAAATGCATGCGCTGGAGGAGTATGGCCCGATGTATGTGCGGCTGTACGAAGACATTACTCGCTTTGGTCATATTGCAATGGCCTATGACTATCCAGTGATCGTGAATGATCGCTATCTCATGAAGCCAAGTCCGATTCCCCGATTTGATAATCCCAAGCTGCACATGAGTCCTGCGCTACAGCTATTCGGTGCAGGTCGCGAAAAGCGAATTTACGCGCTGCCGCCCTATACCAAGGTCAAGAGCTTAGATTTTGAAGACCATCCCTTTACGGTTGAAGCCTGGGATCAGCCGTGTGAATTCTGCGGTGCGACCGATTCTTATTTAGATGAAGTTGTTACTGATGATCAAGGTACTCGCATGTGGATTTGTTCAGATACCGATTATTGCAATCAGCGGCAGCAGGAAAATAATTTACACCGTCGGAGTTTGGATTAAGCTGAAAGCTAGTGAAATATTGCGTTACGGCTTCGCCTAACACACCCTACTGTATCGTTTAATGTTATTCAATTCGATTTTAATGATTGATCGATTTAAGCGATTTGTTCCTTTGATATTGCTGGGAATTACTCTTTTAACACTTCTAGGACTGTCCTTTGTATATGTTTTTAACCCGAATTGGTTAGCTGGATAAATGCCGTTTTTCAACTTAACTCTATGCAGCCTTTATTAACTATTGAAAATCTCACTAAAGCTTACGGCGAAATTACAGCCTGCGATCGCATTTCCTTTGATCTCTATCCTGGGCAAATGCTGGGCATCATTGGCGAATCGGGTTCTGGCAAGAGTACCTTATTAAACGCGATCGCAGGTCAGATTCCAGTGGATGCTGGCCAGATCACTTATTGCGATCGCGCAGGTCAACTCATCGATCTGCGTACCCTGCCGGAAGCTCGCCGCCGGAAGCTGATGAAAACCGAGTGGGGCTTTGTGCAGCAGAATCCTCGTGATGGTCTGCGGATGACCGTTACTGCTGGAGCCAATATCGGAGAACGCTTGCTCGATGTGGGAGAGCGACACTATGGCAATATTCGCGCCGAAGCCATTCAGTGGTTGAGCCAAGTGGAAATTCCTGATGCCCGCATGGATGACTTACCCAGCACTTTTTCCGGTGGCATGCAGCAGCGGCTTCAGCTTGCTCGTATTCTGGTCACGCGACCCAGTTTAGTGCTAATGGATGAACCCACTGGCGGACTCGACGTTTCCGTTCAAGCTCGGTTGCTGGACTTGATGCGATCGCTGGTGCGTACCCTCCATCTCAGCGTCATCCTCGTCACCCACGACATCGGCGTCGTCAGGCTCCTAGCCCATCGGCTGATGGTTATGCAAAACGGTCAGGTAGTTGAAGCTGGTCTAACTGATCAGGTTCTAGATGACCCGCATCATCCCTATACTCAACAACTAGTTAGTGCAACATTGGTGCCATAAGTAAAAGTGCAAGTGCGATCGCAAATCTCCGTAGTCCGACCCTTAACCATTAACCATCAACTACCAACCATCAACCATTTACAACCTGAACCAAATGAGCCATGACCTACTCAACCCTATCCAATAACTCCCGCTCCCCAGGTTCACTACCAGCCCAGGCCATGCTCAGAGCAGAAAACCTACATAAAAGTTTCATTTTGCACAATCAGGGTGGTGCCCGTATTCCTGTTCTAGAAGGTATTTCCCTGACGGTTCAGACCGGAGAATGTGTTGCTTTGCAGGGGCCATCTGGATCCGGAAAATCCACCTTTATGCGATCGCTGTATGCGAACTATCGGATTGACAGTGGCTCCATCTGGGTTAAGCACCAGGGTGAATGGGTTGATTTGCCGCAGCTTCAGCCGCACCAGCTTCTCAACTTGCGGCAGCACACCATTGGCTACGTCAGCCAGTTCCTGCGCGTGATTCCCCGTGTGCCTGCGCTGGAAGTTGCTGCCGAACCGCTGATGGATTTAGGTGTTGAACCCGATACTGCCTATAATAAAATCCGCAGCTTGTTCACTCAATTGAACCTACCCGAACGCTTGTGGCAGTTGTCACCGACGACCTTTTCGGGTGGTGAAAAACAGCGCGTTAATATTGCCCGCGCCTTTTCCGTCAACTATCCTATCCTGCTGCTGGATGAACCTACCTCTGCCCTAGATGCTGCCAATCGCAAAGTTGTCATGCAGCTAATAGAGGATCGCAAAGCTCAGGGATGTGCAATGGTTGGCATTTTTCATGATGACGAAGTGAGAGAGCAAGTTTGTAATCGGGCCTTAATCTTTGGTTGAAAAGGAAGCCCCTGCCCTCTCTCTCTCCTGCCCCCCTTCTCCTTACCCATCTACCATTCACTATTAACCACTAGACTTTATTGAAAATAAAGTTTTTGGGGCTGGAAATTGTTTTGTAGTGCGGCTCCGCCGTGCTACAAAACAATTTCCGATAAAGTTTACTAACCAATCGCCACCACATCCCTATGCAACACTACACATCTCCTACCAAACTCGCTCTCCAAGGTGCATCTGTATTGACTCCTGACGGATGGCTAGAAGCAGCAACAGTCTTGATTGAGGACAGCAGGTTTATTGCAGTTGATCAGGCACCGAAACCCAGTGGCTATGTTGCGGTCGATGTGTCGGGACTGCACCTGCTTCCTGGCATTGTCGATATTCATGGCGATGCCTTTGAGCGGATGATTTGTCCCCGTCCGGGTGTCAACCTGCCGCTGGATATGGCTTTGGTGGAGAACGATCAAGCCTTACTGGGAGCAGGTATCACTACCTTTTTCTACTCGATTACTGATTCATTTGAACCTGGACTACGCAGCCGAGAGATGGCGCGACAGCTCATCAGCCGCATCTCGGTTCCAGACAGCGGTTTGCGGGTTGATAGTCGCATTCATATTCGCCATGAGCAGGCCAACACCGCTGATTATGAGGAGCTGTGTGACTGGTTGGAAACGCGCCAAGTGACCCTGCTGTCCCTGAATAACCACTTACCGTCCGCCCTGGATGAAAAAACGCTACAGCGCTATACCAAAGGACTGCGCCGCCGCCTTAAGCTGTCTGATGCCGAAATCAAAGCTATGATTGAAGCCGCTTATCCCCGTCAAGCAGAGGGCTTAATTCAGTTTGAAGATCTAGTTCAGCGCTGCCACTCGCTAGGCATTCCGGTTGCTTCCCATGATGATGAAACAGAAGCCGATGTGCTGAAAAGCAAAAAACGAGGAGTTGCGATCGCAGAATTTCCGGCCTCTATCCCACTGGCTGAACAGTCCCGCGCCTATGGTGCAGCCATACTCATGGGCGCACCCAATCTCGTCCGTGGTGGTTCCCACGTTGGCTACATGGGTGTCGCTGAAGCAGCCCAGGCACAAGTCCTCGACTGCCTTTGCTCCGACTATCACTACCCCTCACTCTTCCATGCACCGTTCCTCTTGGCTGAGAAAGGACTCATGCCTTTTGAGCAAGCCTGGAAATGTATTTCAGAGTATCCTGCCGCCGCTGCCAAAATCGGCGATCGCAAAGGCAAAATTGCCCCTGGTTACGACGCCGACTTCCTCCTCCTCACACCTAATAATCCTCTACCCAGCGCCATCCGCTCCGTCTACATCAACGGTCAAGAAACTGCCCGCTACAGTTAATATTAAGAAGGATTTAGGGTGGGGGCAAGATAGTGCGCCCAGTGTGATGCGGATTATGACAGATTTCCATTTCTTTTGGAATCTCACGTATGCTGGTTAAAACAATGGCTACATAACATACTTCTTAGGGCTTGCGTTTCAGGAGCATCTCTTACGACATTTAACATTATGTAAAAACAACGGTAGTGGTATGTAGGTAATAATTTTTGGTGGTGTGGGCAGCGCCCACACCACCAAAAATTATTACGGCTTGAGAACTACCAAACAACAATGGTTTTACCGAAGGAACAATGAGTTATGAACCGCGCGATCGCAACTAGCTTTCTGGCCGTGATGTTGCCCCTCGTTAGTGTTTATTCTGCCGCCACTGCCGCCGAACCACCCGTCAATCCTGCGGATTCGCCTGCTAGCTGCGCTGAGTTGGAGCAAGTAGCCGACACCCTACAAGCTGAGCAACTCGACGATCCCGATACGCTAGAGCTGATGGGCGATTTATACCGCTGTCAAGGTAACATGAGTTCTGCAATTGCGAGCTACACGGATGCGATCGCAGCCTATGACGCGACTGATATTAATACTGCCAATCTAGAAACTCCCACAATTTACTTCAAACTGGCGCAGGTACAAGCTTTCGTAGACAATCCTGAAGCAGCACTGGCTAGCTTTCGCGAGGGCATTAGCCGTGATCCGCTCTACGGGTATCTGCCGCTTTTTAGCGATCGCCAGTATTCTCCACTGGGCGAACCGATTACCGATGGCTCCATGCGCGGCAATCCCTACAGTGCCCCAGTTACCGCCGAGGAATCCGTAGAAGCCAGTGCCTACTTTGAATTGGGGCGACGGCTAGAGGAACTGGGAGCCTTGACAGAAGCCGTGGAAGCCTATCAGCAGGCGATTGAGCTAAGCCCTAACTTTGCCCATGCCTATAATGCTCTGGGTTACGCCATGTTCGGCTCCTTCATCTATGAGAATGAGGCGGCAATTGCAGCGTTAGAAACAGCCCTACAGCTTGATCCAGATTTGGTGTGGGCACACTACAACCGAGGCTATGCCCTAGCTTGGCGAGGAGATTCGACGAGGAGCTTTGCTGAGTTTCGTCAGGTGGTTGACTACCATACAGGGCTAGATACTGTTGGTGAACCCTACAAAGATGCGATCGCATGGCGCATGGTCGGGGATGTCTATATGGATCAGGGCAATCCTGGCCCTGCGGTTGATGCCTACCAGCAGGCCACCTGGCTCGATCCAGACTTTGTTCCGGGTCACACGAAGCTGGGAGAAGCATTTCTGATGCTAGGCGATATGGACAACGCCATCACTGAGTTTTCTGTTGCCCTTGCCCAGTTGCCGGAGTCGGAAGTTGCAGCCAGAGCCGACCTCTATCACAATCTAGGCACAGCCTACTGGCAAAGCGAACAGTGGGATTTAGCCAGAGCAGCGCTACAAACGGCTCTGTCGCTTAATCCCGACCTGATCACAGACATTGAAAGCGCTCTCGACTACATCAACAGCCGTCCAAGTCAATGATCTGGATTTTTAATAGATAAAATGCTTGTTTTTAACGGATTTGTCCGTTTAGTGCTTGCGATCGCGCTTCTCACTACACCTTGCCCCCAGGAGCCTCACCATGCCACTCCTACCAATTCCCTAAATTAAGGCTACAACTGAAGCTCCCCTGTCCCGATGCTCTTCGCACCACCTTATTTGTAGTCGGATCCACGAGAAATAAGATGAGTTGCCTCATTTACCTTGATAGAAATAACTCTCAACTAATATCCTACTCACCTGGGTTGCAAGCGCGATCCATAGCATCTTTTAGTCATGTTTCATACGGAATCCGTTTCTATACAAGCGGATTCCGTATCACAGCGAATCATCGTTGAAAGTTGCTTGGAAAGCTGCTTGACATCAGTCGCCAGATCAGGCTCAATACATTTGAGAGTTATTTTCATTTAGCAATATTCATACTCTGTACCCAAACCACAGGTGATGCTGTTGCCGCTGCAATGTGAGGGGCACAGTTGCCACTTGGGATTCGAGATGGGCAAGTGTAATTTGTGGGCTGCAATTAGATGTTGAGGCAAGAATTGTCAAAACTTAGATCCCGATTATTCAATCGCTACCGCTGGATTCGTCGAGGAATTGCTCTGCTATTGGGTTTGCTCGTTGCTGCAACCGTTGGCCTTTATACCCCTGGCATTGCCCAAAGCTCCCCTGAAATTCTCTGGGATACCTACGGTGTACCGCATCTTTACAGCCGGGATACTCAGGGATTATTTTATGCTTTTGGCTGGGCACAGATGCAAAGCCATGCTGATTTACTGCTGCGACTTTACGGTCAGGCACGGGGACGGGCAGCGGAGTATTGGGGGGAAGACTATCGGGATTCGGATCAATGGGTGCGAACGATGGGAATTCCTGAGCGAGCAGCAGACTGGTACACTGCTCAAAGTCCAGCATTTCGGAGCTATTTAGATGCGTTTGCCGCAGGGATTAACGCCTATGCCGAGGCGCATCGTGATCTTATTGATCCAGCCTTTTCTGAGGTCTTACCTATCACCGCGACGGATATTTTGGCTCACGGTCAGCGGGTGCTGCACTTCACGTTTGTGGTGAATCCAGATGAAATTGACGATTTAGATCTGGCAGCCAGTGAAGACACAGCTCAATCTCTAGAACTGCTGCATCAACCGGGTTCAAATGCTTGGGCAATTGCGCCAGCGCGCAGTGAGAGTGGTCACGCGATGCTGTTGGCCAATCCCCATTTGTTTTGGTCGGACTTGTTTCGCTGGTATGAAGCGCATTTATCGGCACCGGGAATCGATGCCTATGGCGCAACGCTGGTAGGCATTCCAGTACTCGGCATTGCCTTTAATAGCGATTTGGGCTGGGCGCATACGGTGAATACCCATGATGGCTGGGATGCTTATCGTCTAGAGCTTGTGGACGACGGCTATCGCTGGGAGGATGGGGTGCGTGATTTTGAGGTGGAGCAGCAGATCTTACGAATCAAACAGCCTGACGGCACTTGGCGAGAAGAACCGCTGGTGATCAAGCGTTCGGTACATGGCCCGGTTGTGCGCGAGACAGACAATACAGCGATTGCTCTGCGAGTCGTCGGTTTAGATCGAGCGGGCGCGATGGAAGAATGGTGGCATATGGCGCGAGCCAGAAATTTGCGGGAGTTTGAATCTGCCCTCCAGGAAATGCAACTGCCCATGTTTACGGTGATGTATGCCGACCGCGAGGGTCATATCATGCATCTGTTTAATGGGCAGGTTCCTGTGCGATCGCAGGGTGATTTTGAGGACTGGTCTGAGGTGCAGCCTGGTGATACAGCCGCAACGTTGTGGACAGAAATGCATTCCTATGAGGATTTACCGCGCGTCGTCGATCCGGTCAGTGGATGGTTGCAAAATGCCAATGATCCGCCTTGGATGACAACATTTCCGCCAGCGATTTCTGCCGATGATTATCCGGCCTATATGGCTCCTTCGGGGCCGATGGCACTACGGGCACAGCGCTCCGCCGAGATGCTGCTTCAGGATGATGAGATCGCATTTTCAGAGCTAATTGAATACAAGCATTCAACTCGAATGATGTTGGCCGATCGGCTGCTGGACGACTTACTGCCTGCGGCACAGCAGCAGGGCAATGGGCTGGCACAACAAGCTGTGTCGGTGCTGAGCCAATGGGATCGGCAGACCAATGCCGATAGCCAGGGAGCCGTGCTGTTTGTGCGGTGGGCAGAAGCGATGGGCTTTGCAGATTTATTTGCTCAGCCCTGGGATGCTGATCAGCCCTTGAGTACGCCCGATGGCTTGGCTGATCCCGATCGAGCTGTTGCGGTTTTAGAAGAAGTGGCAGCAGAGGTACAGGCCACCTATGGCAGCTTGGATATAGCCTGGGGCGAGGTGTTTCGGCTGCAATCAGAGCAGGTTGATTTGCCTGCTAATGGGGCTGATGAGCCGCTGGGGGTCTTTCGCTCTGTTTGGTTTATGCCAACGGACAACAACCAGTTTGCCGCCTATGGTGGGGATTCCTATGTGGCTGCAATTGAATTCTCGAATCCTGTGCGGGCGATGGTCTCTATGAGTTACAGCAATGCCACGCAACCCCATGCAGTTCCAGGAGTTACGGATCAAGCGCTGCAGCCGTTTAGCGAACAATCCATGCGTCCAGTTTTGCGATCGCGATCGGAGATTGAAGCTCATTTGGCCTTTCAAGAAACGCTGCCGCTACAGATGTTAGTGGGGAGTGAGGAGTGAGATCAAGTCTGTGTATAAGAACCCAATCTTTTTTGTGAAACGGTTGCGGAGCAACCGTTTCACAAAAAAGATTATGGATTTTCAACCAGAGTTGATATGAGGAGTGAGGAGTGAGTGAGAAGTGGTTTTGAGAATAGATGTCCATCAGAATAGATGTTCATCCGGGTGTTGCCTATGCAGCAGGAGCGATTGGTGTAGTTTGACTGGAGAATTGCTCAAATGACTGTAAAACCAGCGTTTTGTGCTGATATCTCTGCTCAAATGGGAGAGGAACTGATTGGCTATGCTGTGACTACGCCGCTGTACGTGCTGATTGAATGTCCGCCGCCGTGGACGGCTAATGCGCTAGATTCTCAGGGTGTACCTGCTGAACTGAAAGTCGTTTTGCAGAACTATCAGCAGACCCACGGCGCTGTGCGGCCTTTGCTGATTTACAATCCCCAGTTGCAGCAGAACGGTCAAATGCGGGTGATGATTTTTCGGCAGTCTAGCGGCTTAGCCACCGGCTACCATGCTCAAGAGTTTCAGGTTCCCACCCTAGAGGCTGTGGCACCGCTGCTTGATGTGCAGTTGGCTCATCCCCAGGGAGGCAATCGTCCCGCTCAAATGCGCGATATTTTGATCTGTACCCACGGCAGTCACGATCGCTGCTGCGCTCGCTATGGCAAGCCATTTTTTCATCAGGCACTCAAAACTGTGGAAGCGCTGAATCTATCGCAGGTAAGGGTTTGGCAGGTGAGCCACATTGGTTGCCATCGCTTTGCCCCAACGCTGATTGATTTACCGTCAGGGCGCTATTATGGACGGCTCACAGCGGATTCATTTGCGGCTCTCCTGGCACGCACCGGATCGATTCAAGTCATGTCTGAGATCTATCGTGGCTGGGGCATGTTGCCCTACGACGCGCAGCCTTTTGAGCGGGAACTGATGCTGCAATATGGTTGGGATTGGTTAGATTATCCTGTAGAGTGCCAGCTGATTGAAGCCAATGAGGCAGGAACATTTCATCGCTTTGAGTTGCGGTTTCAAATGGCTGATGGCGAGGTGAAGCGCTTTCAGGGAGATGTATTAGAAGATTGCGATCGCACATTGCGGCTCAAGGTGTCTTGCAATAGTGAAAAGCCGTCTGAACTAGCTCCATCGTTGGTTAAGAATATTAGGGCGGTAGAGGGCTGTGAAGGTCTTAGGGTTGAGTAATATCAATTGGGTTTTCTATAAATATTTGAGGTGCCGCACGGAGCGCGGCACCTCAACTATCAAAACTTAATTTACTGAGTAGTCAGTCTTTGGCCTATTTACGGCACCAAACGTAAACCTTACCTGGCCCCCAGTCTTGGATATTAAAGTCGTTTTGAGCGTCATGGATTTGAATGTCGGTGAAGCCAGCTTGAGTTAAGGCCAACTGCACGTCTGAAAGGGCGTAACTTCTACCCGTTAAGCAGCTATCGGAGCGCCGCCAGAGGTCATTTTTAACCCGCTGAAAAATGGTTAGGTGTACCTGTCCCAAGTTGTTATCGTACAGGCGCTGAGCAGCCCAAGCATAGTCATCGGTGATTCCACCCGCTAGAGACCCGTTCCAGGTGTCGGCTTGGTAGCGGCTCTCTAGATTAAAATCAAACAGAAAGTAGCCTTGAGGAGAGAGGGCAGCATATACATTCTGGAAAACCTGGCTCAGCTCATCAAGCTGCAAAATATGATTGAGTGAATCGGATGTAGAGATGACGGCCTGAACGGGTTGGGATAAGGAAAACGAACGGGCATCTGCCAATATAAACGTTGCTTCTGGTGCATTTAGCCGCGCGTAGTGCAGCATTTGCTCAGAACCGTCTAGCCCCTGCACTGTATAGCCGCGACGGGTTAGATCTGCTGCCAGATGTCCCGTCCCGCAACAGAGGTCGAGCAGGGTAGCGGGAGGGGAAACGACCGGAAAGAGCAGTTGCTCCAGGGGCGGCAATGCTAACCGACTGAGGCGATTGCCGATCTCGTCGTTGTAGATGCGAGCGTAGATGTCATAGTCGGAGTAGCGAGGGCTTGGAGTGGGGGTAGAAGTCATGGTGTTGAGTGTTGAGTGTTGAGTTTAGGGTTTGAGGTGGGCGGGTGCGATCGCATCGTGGTCAGGCACAATTTGTTCAATGTGGCGCAGGGTGGACATGGCGTATCCGACTAGGCCCAGGCCGATGAGGGCGATAGAGGTTAGGGCATATAGAACGGCCATGCCTGCTCCAGCGCCAGTACCGAAGATGGTGCCTAAATAGGAGATTAGCATTCCGCCGGGCTGCATAGCGGGTTCAAATACCCAGTCGGCCAAAGGCCCGCCGATTAAGAAGCTTAGCGGTGAAGCAAGCTGAACCAGCATCCAGCGAGCGGCGAAGACGCGACCTTGGATATCGGGCTGCACTTTGGAGAGCCAGATGGCCTGCTCTGAACTGCCCAACAGCGGAAAATGAAACGAGGAGCAGAACTGGGCGGGTAACCAGACGAGGGGACTTTGCCCCAGAGCAAGAAGCGTTTTGCTGATTCCTGCACCAATCATGCCGAGCAGTACGCCATGAATGCGGGTTTTGAATCCACCCCAGGCCGTCATCACCACAGCTCCAGTGACACCGCCGAGTCCAGCAGCGGCTCCGACGATACCAAAAACAGCGGCATCGTTACCGCTGCGAGCTAGGATCATTGGTGCATAGACGGCGTCGCCGAGGTCATGAATAAACTGAAACAGCATCGCCAGCAGCAGAAAGCCCCACAGACCGGGGGTGGCGAAGATGTAGCGAAAGCCAAACTGCATGTTGTGCCAGATGCCGAGAGCCGCATTAGCGTTAGCCTCCGCTGAGGAACGCGCGGGTTGGGGAATGGATGAGAACAGGATAGTGCTTACTGCGATCGCAAATGTAGTTAGGTCAACTAGAAAGATGCCCGTCAAGCCCACCAAGGGATACAGCACTCCGGCTGCGGCAGGAGCTAAGATTCGTGACCCATAGCTGGACAGAAACTCCAGGCTGCTGGCGCGGCTGTACTGGGTCTTGGGCACCATCAGCGCCACCGACGCAGAATAGGCTAGCTCTTGAATTTGGGCAAAGGTGGCATTCACTGCGCCCGTCAGGTAAAAATGCCAAATCTGAAGCTGTCCCGTTAGGTGCAGGGTCAATAGCACGATTGTAGATAAAGCTGCGATCGCATCGCCCACCATCATCAGAGTTTTGCGGTTCCAGCGATCCACAATTGCTCCGGCAAACGGTGAGATGAGCACCTGGGGAACTTGAATGAAAAACCAGAGAAATGACAGCGCGGTCGCCTGTTCCGTAATTTGCCATGCCCAGAGCAGCGTGGCAAAACTGGTCATGCGACTACCCAAAAGCGAAACCGTCTGACCGCTCCAAACCGTGAGGAAGGGACGAACGGCGCGCAGATTGGAGAAAAACGACATGGCTAAGCTCCCGTTGCCTCTGGAGTTAAATATTGAAACAGATCATCCAGTACCTGCTGAGCGCCAATCATGTGCCACCCGTTAATCCAAACGTCGCTGGATACAAGGTAAACACGATTCTGCTGTACCACATTCAGCTGTGACCATAGCGGACTTTGCGTGAACTGATCGAGGGTACTGGTCTGCTCTGGATCAGAGACAATTAAAAACATGACATCCGCATCCAGTTGGGGAATGGCTTCCAACGAAATTCGTTCAATAAAACCCGCTTGATCCTGGGCTGGAGGGCGCGGTAGACCCGCATCTTCCAGGATCGTGCCGACAAAGGAATCCTTGAGATAAATACGAACATGGTCAGGGCGAAAGTTGACGACAGATACCTGTGTATTCGACAAACGATCGCCCATTTGCTGCTGGAAGTCTTGAATTCGGCGATTATAGTCACTCAGTAACTGCTCACCTTGCTCTGTTTGACCCAGTGCCTCAGCATGCAGCTTCAAATCTCGCTTCCATAAGGGTTCTGGCTCCGGCTCTATCCAGTCTTCTGAGGCAACCGTCGGTGCGATCGCAGATAGCCGCTGGTACAAATCCGTGCGGGTATCGGTCAGAATGAGATCTGGCTTGAGCAGCGTAATTTTTTCCAGGCTCGGCTGATTTGGATGCCCCAGCAGTTCCAGATCGCTAGATTGCGCCTGGAGATAATCCGGCAGTTGGTCATCTAGAGTGGCCGTGCCGATGGGCTGAACACCCAGCGCCAGCGTATTTCCCAGCGAGCCTGGATCGAGGGTGATCACCCGCTGTGGCTGGCTCGGAACGCAGGTTTCACCCATCGCATGGTTCACTAGCTGACAATTTGCAGTGGAAGATGTGGAATTGCCTAGACCCGATGGCTGAGATGTTGAGCCACAGGCAACCGTCAGCCACAGGGTAATAGTCAATAAACAGAGTCGTTGCCACCAGTGCGATCGCAGCATAGAGAACATATCCTTAGCGGTAACTACAAGACTACCAAGTAAACTGATAGCTGACGCTGACGGTGCGGCCTCGTCCCGCACTATTGAAGGTTTCGGAGAAGCCAGCATTGCGCTGTGAGTAGGCCGGGAAATACTGCTCATCCAGCAAATTCTCAATGCCGATTTGCAGCGTGCCATCACCAATGTCAATACTGCTGATGAAATCCAACACTAAGTAGCTTGCGATGGGGCTTGGATCAATCTCGTCTTCAAATGCGCGATCGCGGCTCCCGACTAGCAACGCCTGTAAACGATTCCGCCAGCCCGGTGTGGTTTGATTCTCCACATAGGCCGTCAGCTTAATGGGCTGAATGCGAGCGCTACTGAGCGGTAAATAATCACCGCTGTCTTCTAAATCGGCTTCACCCTCTGACCAGCTCACCGTGCCGCCTAAAGCCCACGCCTGACTGACTTGAGCATCCAGTGTTGCCTCTAGGCCATACACTCGCTCGGGAGCACGCAAAATATCAAAAAAGCCCGTGTCTGGATTGAACTCAAAGGCTGATCCCAGGTCAGATTCATTGTAGAACGCAGCAAGTGACGTTTGTACTGTATCCCAGTTGCCGCGAATGCCCACCTCAAACTCATTCACCTTTTGCGGCTGATTGGCTATGACATCAGCACCCACTGAAAAGCCGGGATCGGGGAAGCCGAGCACAAGGCCGAAATCCGGCACCGAAAAGCCTTGGGCAAAGCTGGCAAATAGGCTGACTCGATCAGTGACATCGTAGGTCGCTCCAACGTTAAACAGCAGATCATCCAGCGTTTGATCGCCGCCTTCAATGAAATCATCAAAGATAGTAATGTAGTCGTCTACTGAAACCCCAATAGTCTCGTAACGTGCTCCACCACTAAGCTGGAGCCGATCGGTTACATCCCACTGAAGCTGAGCAAAAATTCCCAGACTATCCAGCTCATAGGGCGGAACCAGCGCCCGGGATTCGAAGCGACGATTCACCTGACCATTGCTGGCATCAAAGGCACCAGGCTCGAAGAGGTTAAAGGTAATTGCCGTTTCTTCCTGATCGTAGTCTGCACCCCACAGCAGACTGAGCGTGTCACTCAGGGGTGTATCAATGCCCAAGCGAGCGCCCCAGTTTTCGGAATCCAGTTCTCCCTGGAAGATGCCAAAGGGGCCAGGACGGCGATCGCGCGGGTCACTGCGGCTAAAGTTATCCCGGTAGTAGAGGAGAGCATTGACGTTGCTGCCGAATAAATCCTCATGGCTATAGCTGAGGTTAATGACGGTATTGCGATCGGTCTGAGGGCCGCCGCCCGTGGGAAACGCCAGCTCACCCACGTCTAGAGCACGAGCTTTCTGCTCACCGGGAATCTTATCCACAATCGGATCAGAGATGATCCCAGTGTTCCGCCGAGCTTGAAAATGATTAGCTGAAAACTGGAGTCGCTGATTGTCATCAAAGTTCAAGCCGAACTTGCCCAAAAAGTTCAGGTTGTCTGCTCCATCGGTGCCCTGGATAATTGGAATTTGGTCGCCTTCTGCGTCATAGGCTAAACCCGGATTACTCAATGAGGCCGAAAGAGTGAAGTCAGCAATGCCTTGCCGAGCCGAGAAGTACTGACTCAAAAACGTTCCAAAGCTCTCCCCTTCAAGATTGCCCAGCGCCGCACTGACGCCAATTTCGCTACGCAGTACCACCTCATCTTCGGTGGCGCGGCGAGTGATGATGTTGATAATGCCGCCCGTGGCTTCACCACCGTAGATTGCACTAGGGCCTCGAACCACTTCAATCCGCTCAATGGCGCTAGGGTCAATGGTTTGCAGCTCGCGGTCAAAGTCGCGACTGTTCACATTTTGAGGAACGCCGTCAATCAAAATTGCTGCATTTCGCCCCCGCAGAGAAGCAGCCGTAAACGCCCGATCCGATGATGGCCCCAAACCCGGAACGAGCTGAGCCAAAATATCGTTTAAGTCGCGGCTGACATTAGTCTGCTGCTCAAGCTGTTCACGGGTAATAACCGTCACCGAGCGCGGTACGTCGGTGGGATCTTCCTCGGTTCGAGTTGCAGTTACCACAATCCGGAGTGGTTCTCCTGCATCCATAGAAGGTTCTGGAGCCGGAGCGGCGTCCATGTCCGTGTCTACTTCTACATCGGTTTCGGTATCAGTCTCCGGTGCTGGCTGATCGGATTCAGCCATTGGCTGATCTGGCTGTTCAGGTGCGATCGCAGATTCTGATTCACCATCCAGTTCAGACGGTTCAGTTGGCTCAGTAGTGGCCGTTTCAACAGCAGGGATCTGCACCACTAGACCGGATTCAGTGGCCGTGACAACGCCCTCAGGAGCCACTGTGGCACCCACAACAACAATTTGAACGCTGTTAGCTTCTAGCGAATCCACCAAAACCGTCGTAATTCCGGCAGCTGGATTATCTTGCTGAAACGCTTCCCCCGACGGCAACTGTAGTTGAGTATTGGGCAAGTCGATAATTAGCGTATTGTCTTCCTGAAACGTAAAAATTTGATCAGGAGCAAGTTCACCCGCTGTTTCTAAAATAACTTCAAATCCATCCGCCACAGGGTTTAGGCGCACTCCGGTTACCTGAGTGACTTGAGCCTGAGCAGGTTGGCTAACGACCGCCGCCGTCATACCTGCCAGCCACAGTCCTGCCCAAAGTTGTTGTTTTTGCATTGTCTCCACACCTTCACACACTAATTCAGGTCATCAAACAGGTTGAAACATGATACGAACGGCATTGGCTAGATTGCTCATCGCACCGAGTACCGTGAAATTCTTGACATTGACCAGCAGTCTGAGCTCCGTCTGAACTCTGTATCGCTACAGTTTTTGGAACTATAGCTGCATCAGTCAAAAAAGAAGAATTCTCATTAAGACTGCTCAGCAAGCCCAAGCACGTACCTAAACTGATGAACTTCTAAATGAGAATAATAACCATTAAGTGAGCAGAAGGTTCTCTTGTCAAGCTTTTTCAGTCGTTTATTTTTCGTCCTGCTTAAATTTCTGTGGATTAGTGCTCCCCGTAGCAACTGATGATCTTGCCAGCCATATTGAACCAATAGTTAAAAATACTTCTCAAAAGCACTTGCTATTTCTCAAACTTTGTGTCTTACTCTTATTGAGAAGATATATCATTTACTGCCTTTCTAAATTCTCCTAGTCTCACTCGGAATTACTGCAGTTCGTAGGCTTAGCGAGCATGACAGGGTCGTTTTGCAAGATGTGTGCAGCCCCTAAAGCTAGTCTGTACGTTAGGCATGAACGCAAAAAGAATGACTAGCTTCTGCCTTGCGGGACACCTACTTGCGGAACACCTATAGAAACACATACAGATTTCTGTGCTACCCAGTCGTAGCCGCGCATGCTGCTGCAATTTGCCAAAGGAGCGATAGCTCAAACGGTATGCCTAAATGTTTATGAGTACTGATCCGCATGACTGACTTTTATCAGCCCTGGCCACAACTAACTCAACACGGTCAAACCTGGGTTGAACTGCTACAACTGCGATCGCAAACGCAGCCTGACCAAATTGCATTTACCTTTCTCCAAGATGGCGAAATAGAAGCGGCTCGCTGGAGCTATCGAGAACTTGACCAGCGCAGCCGTGCGATCGCAGCTCAGTTGCAATCCTTAAACCTATCCGGCCAGCGGGCGCTGCTCCTGTATCCCGCTGGTTTAGACTACATTGCTGCATTCCTGGGGTGCCTCTACGCTGGTGTGATTGCAGTGCCAGCCTATCCGCCTCAGAATGCTCGGAAAACGCCGCGTATTCAAGCCATCGCAAAGGATGCTGAAGCCGCCATTGCCCTAACCACTGAGGCGATGTTGCCAAGGCTGCAAACGTTGATGGGACAAGCCGTTCAGGCTCAATCCTTACAGTGGCTGGCAACGGATACACTTGATCCGGCATTGGCCGATCAGTGGCAAATGCCAGAGATCAACGGCGATACCCTGGCCTTTTTGCAATATACTTCTGGCTCCACGGGTAGTCCCAAAGGCGTGATGCTGAGTCACCGCAATCTGCTGCACAATGCGGCAGCAACCTACCAGCTAATGGAGCATTCTCCCGATAGCTGCTTCGTATCCTGGCTACCGCTCTATCACGATATGGGCTTAATCGGGGGAATTTTGCAGCCCCTGTATGGTGGATTTTCCTGTGTGTTAATGTCGCCTGTTTCCTTTCTCCAGCGTCCTTACCGCTGGCTGAAGGCCATTTCGGACTATCGAGCGACCACCAGTGGTGCGCCCAACTTTGCCTACGATTTGTGTGTTGACAAGATCACGCCAGAGCAGCGACAGACCCTGGATCTGAGGAGCTGGCAGGTGGCTTTTAACGGCGCGGAACCGATTCGGGCGGCGACGCTGAGGCGCTTTACGGAAGCGTTCTCTGACTGTGGCTTTCGTCCAGAAGCACACTATCCCTGCTATGGGTTGGCTGAGGGAACGCTGATGGTGTCGGGTAGCAATGTCACTCAAGCGCCTGTTATTCAGAGCTTTCAAGCTACTGATCTGGCTCAAAAGCAAGCAGTACCTGCTTTGTCAGCCGCGCCGAATCAGTCGAGCCAAACTCTAGTTAGTAGCGGTCATTCGCTGCCGGATCAGCAAATTGCGATCGCAGATCCGAATACGTTAACTCGCTGTAGCGACTCAGCAATTGGCGAAATTTGGGTCAGCAGTCCCAGCGTGGGGCAGGGCTACTGGCAGAATCCCCAAGCGACGGCAGCAACTTTTCAAGCTTATCTTAAGGACAGCGGTGACGGCCCCTTTTTACGAACCGGGGATTTGGGGTTTCTGCACAATGGCGAACTGTTTGTCACCGGGCGCTTGAAGGATTTGATCATTTTGCGGGGGCGCAATCTGTATCCGCAAGACTTGGAGCAAACCGCTGAAACGAGCCATCCCACACTACGCATCAGCGGCAGTGCTGCCTTCACCGTCCCGATTGAAGGCGAGGAACGGCTGGTAATTGTACAGGAACTGGAGTTCCGCCAAAAGCCCGACCTAGACGAGGTGATCACATCGATTCGGCAGACTGTGACGGCAACCCATGACGTTGAGGTGTACGCCGTCGCCTTGATTAAGCCGGGTAGTATTCCTAAAACTACCAGCGGTAAAATTCAGCGACGCGCCTGTCGGCAAGCTTATTTGGCTGAGCAGCTATCTCTAGTGAAACACAGCGCTTTGGCTGCACGGACTGCGACTGTACCAAGTGCAACCGCTTTCTCCCTGCATCTGAGTGCTGCTCAACTACGAAATGCTTCATCTCAAGAGCGCTCTGGGCTGCTAGCTGCTTATTTACAGCACCACATTGCCCAGTCGCTCCAGTGTTCTCCTGATCAGGTTCAGCCCCAACAGCCGCTCACTAGCCTGGGACTAGATTCGTTGCGGGTGATGACCTTGAAAGGCCAAATTGAGGCTGACTTGGGAGTAGACATTGCGATCGCAGATTTCTTTGATGACATTACGCCTGAACGGTTAGCGCAGCGCATCCTTGATCAGCTAGATCAGCCAGCCGTTCAAGCCTCTGGTGCGGAATCGGCTCCAACGATCACACCTGATGCGGCGCAGCTTACTCCCAGTCAAACCCAAATCTTTTTCCTGCAACAGCTCCAGCCCCAGAGTCCGGCTTATAACATTGCGATCGCGCTCGATTTTCAGGGCGAATTAAACGTTGATGCCCTGCGTCAGAGCTTACAAATCCTAGTGGAGCGCCATCCGGCCTTGCGGAGTCAGGCAAGCTTACAGGGCGGACAGCCAACCCTCACAACGTTTCCTACCGTTGATTTGCCCTGGACTGAAGTTGATCTGCGGGATTGGGAACTGGATCGACAGGTCGCTGAGATTGAGCAGTTGACATCTGCGATCGCGCGTCAACCTTTTGATCTGAGCCAGCAGCCGCTGTTCCGGTTACTGCTGTGTCGGTTAGATGACATGCACCATCGGTTGCTGATGGTTGTGCATCACCTAATCTTTGACGGCAGTTCAGCGAAGGTCTTCTTTCAAGAACTGACGGCTCAATACCGAGCTTGTATCGTAGGTATGACAGAGCCTGCCGAGCCAGATCAGGGATTCCGGGGGCAGCCATCTAACCCACCAATTTGGACACAGCAGCTTGCTTACTGGCAGCAGCAGCTAGCGGGTGAGCTGCCGATTCTCCAGTTGCCAACCGACTATCCTCGGCCTGCGGTTCAGACATTTCACGGGGCACGGGAGCGATTTACGTTATCCCTGAGTCTCTTAAACTCGCTCAAAACACTGGCGCATCAGGAGCAAGCAACGCTGTTCATGGTGCTGTTAGCGGCATTCAAAACCTGGCTCTATCGCTATACGGGACAAACTGATCTGCTGGTGGGTTCAGCGCTGGCACAGCGTTTTCAGCCCAGTTTGGCAACCTCCATTGGCTGCTCGATTAATACGCTGGTCTTTCGCACGCATCCGTCTGATCAGGTATCATTCCGCAACTTTCTACAGCAGGTGCGGCGAACTGCGGTAGATGCTTATGGTCATGCCGCAGTGCCATTCCAAACCCTGGTCGAAACTCTACAACCCGAGCGCGATCCGAGCTACAGTCCGCTGGTTCAAGTCATGTTCGACCTGCAACAGTTGCCAACTCGGCTCGATTGGCCAAATCTCACTGTTGATCTCGCAGAAGTCGAAACGGGAACAGCCAAATTTGATCTGACTTTGTCGCTGATTGAGACAGAGCAAGGGATACAGGGACATTGGGAATACAATACTGATCTATTTGCACCGGAAACCATTCGCCGCATGATGCAGCATTTTCAGCAATTATTGGCTGGGATTGTGGCAGACCCGGATCAGCCTCTTGCGACGTTACCGCTGCTGACGGCTCCCGAACGACAGCAAATGTTAGTGGACTGGAATCAGACTGCTGCCCCCATCCCCGATCGAGCTTTTCATCAGCTATTTGAGGATCAGGTGGAACGAACGCCTGATGCGATCGCACTTTGCTATGTGGATCAGCAACTGACCTATCGCGAACTCAATCAGCAGGCGAATCAACTGGCGCACTATCTACAAAGCCTGGGCGTCACCTCCGAGCAGTTGGTGGGAGTCTGTCTGCCACGAACGCCTCGATTACTGGTGAGTCTCCTCGCCATCTTGAAAGCAGGTGGCGCTTATGTACCGCTTGATCCAAGCTATCCGCCAGAGCGCTTGGCCTTCATGATGCAGGACAGCCAGCTTGATGTGCTGCTGACCCAGTCGGAAACCTGGGCACAGCTTGAGCTTAGCTCTGACCAAACGCCACCGCATCGAGTTGAACTCGATACTCAGGCAAGTGCGATCGCACAGCAGCCCACCACCAATTTAGGTCATACTGTCACGCTTGATCAGCTAGCCTATGTGATTTATACCTCTGGTTCAACGGGTAAACCCAAAGGCGTGATGATTGAACAGCGGGGACTGGTGAACTACCTTACCTGGTGTCAGCAGGCGTATCCGCTTCATGCTGGGCAGGGATCGCCTGTTCACTCCTCCATCTCTTTCGACATGACCATTACCAGTCTGTTCTCGCCGCTGCTAGCGGGTCAGACCGTGGAGCTATTACCGGAAGCTTGGGGCCTAGAAGCTTTAGCCACTGGGCTACGCCGCCGCTCTAACTTCAGCTTGGTCAAGATTACCCCGGCCCAGCTTGAACTACTGAGCTACCAGCTTGCTGCCGATGAGCTGTCTGAACGCACCCATGCTTTTATTATCGGGGGCGAGAACCTATCGGCTGAGCAGGTCAATATCTGGCGCGATCGCGCTCCCCATACGCAACTGGTGAATGAATATGGGCCGACCGAAACCGTTGTCGGCTGCTGCGTTCACACCGTCCAACCCGGCGATTCGCGCTCTGGCTCAATCCCCATCGGTCGCCCGATTATCAACACCCAGCTTTATATTTTGGATCATCAGCTCCAGCCCGTCCCCATTGGCGTCGTCGGTGAACTCTATATCGGCGGTATGGGAGTCGCTCGTGGCTACTTAAATCGGCCTGACCTGACCCACGAACGCTTTATCCCCAACCCTTTCGCTAACCCACATACCCATACTTTCCATTCCTCAACCATTCAACCACCCATCCACCCATCCCCCCATCCACTTCCCCACGCCTCACTCCTCACCCCTCACTCCTCACGCTTATATAAAACCGGAGACCTCGCCCGCTATCGTCCTGATGGCACGATCGAGTTTCTAGGCCGCATCGACCATCAAGTCAAGATTCGCGGCTACCGAGTTGAGCTGGGTGAGATTGAAGCTGCTTTAACTCAGCATCCCGCTGTGCGTGAAGCCGTCGTGGTTGCCCATACGGATCAGCCCGAGCAGCATCGTTTAGTGGCTTATCTAGTAGGTATTTCAAATACTACTCATAAGGATATATCCTCGATTCAAATTGCTGAGCTACGGGACTGGCTGCGGCGACAGTTGCCTGACTATATGGTGCCTGCATCCTTCGTGATTCTGGAGCAGTTCCCCTTAACGGTCAACGGCAAAGTGGATCGTCAAGGTTTGCCTGCCCCCTCTACGGATCGGCCTGAATTGAGCAATACCTACATTGCACCCCAAGCTGAGCTGGAACGCGCGATCGCAGATATTTGGCAATCGGTACTCAACCTAGATCGAGTGGGACTACACGATAATTTCTTTGATCTAGGTGGTCATTCCCTTCTGCTGGTGCAGGTACAGAGCCAGCTCCAGACACAGCTCAACCGTGAGGTTTCCCTGGTGGATCTCTTCCGCTATCCCACGATTCATGCGATCGCAGCCTATCTTGATCAGCCCGCTAAATCCTTGGTGACGACGGCTCAAGCGCAGGCTGAACGCCAAAAGGCTGCTCTACAGCGGCGTAGACTTCAGCGGCAAGGAGGACGTCATGACTAATCGACCTGATGATATCGCTATTATTAGCTTGGCCGGACGTTTTCCTGGAGCAAGCAGTATAGAGCAGTTTTGGCAGAACCTTACGGCTGGGATTGAATCAGTCTGCACCTTTGCTGATGCAGAGGTGCTAGCGGCTGGCGTTGATCCAGCTTGTCTGCGCGATCCCAGCTATGTTAAGGCTGGAGCGCCTCTGGAAGATGTTGAGTATTTCGATGCTGCCTTTTTCGGCTACAGTCCCAAAGAAGCCACCTTAATGGATCCGCAGCAGCGCATTTTTCTGGAATGTGCGTGGGAAGCTCTGGAACGCGCGGGCTATGCACCGACTCAGTGCCGCGATCGCGTTGGGGTCTATGCTGGCGTTAGCAGCAATGACTATTGGCAGGTTTTACAGACTCGGCCTGATTTGACGGCAGCCGTTGGGGACTACCAAACTCTCTTGGGCAACGACAAAGACTTTCTCAGCAGCCGCGTTTCCTACAAGTTGAATCTGAAGGGGCCGAGCCTGACAGTGCAGACAGCCTGCTCAACTTCTCTGGTGGCAACAGTTTTGGCCTGCCAAAGTCTTCTCACGTATCAGTGCGATATGGCGCTAGCTGGGGGCGTTTCGATTCATACGCCCCAAACGGCAGGCTATCGCTATCAGGCTGGCGGCATTTTCTCTCCTAATGGTCAATGTCGCGCCTTTGATGCCCAGGCTCAGGGCACAGTCGGCGGCAATGGCGTTGGCATCGTCGTTCTCAAGCGCTTAGACGATGCGATCGCAGATCGAGATCTGATTTATGCCGTGATTCGTGGTGCAGCCATCAATAACGATGGAGCTGATAAAGTGGGCTACACCGCGCCCAGTGTGGATGGACAGGCAGCTGCGATCGCAGAAGCATTAGCACTGGCCGAGGTAGAGCCGGAAACGGTCTCCTACATTGAGGCTCACGGTACTGGCACTGCCCTAGGCGACCCGATTGAAATTGCCGCCTTGACCCAGGCGTTTAACACCTCGCAGCGTCAGTTTTGCGCCATTGGTTCAGTTAAATCCAACATTGGTCATTTAGATGCGGCGGCTGGGATTGCCGGACTGATTAAAACCGTTCTGGCGCTCCATCACCGCCAACTGCCACCCAGTCTGCATTTCGAGCAACCCAATCCCCAAATTGACTTTGCCAACAGCCCGTTTTACGTCAATACCCAACTGCAGGACTGGCAGACGACAGCGCCGCGTCGAGCTGGGGTGAGCGCCATGGGGATCGGCGGCACGAATGCCCATGTGGTGCTGGAAGAAGCACCTGTGCGATCGCAAGCCAATTCAGCTCATCCATCTCGCTCCTGGCAGGTGCTAATGCTGTCGGCCAAGACTCCGCAGGCGTTAGAACAGGCAGCTCACAACTTAGCGCAGCATCTTGAATCGCAGCCAGATATTAACTTGGCAGATGTCGCTTATACGCTGCAAGTCGGGCGGGTCGATTTTGCCCATCGACGGATGGTGCTGTGCCAAAATCGGGGCGACGCGATCGCGGCTCTGCAGGCTAGCCGATTGGAGCCAACCGCCCGAGCTGAGGAGCAGCCAACGGTGGCCTTTCTGTTCCCAGGCCAGGGTACGCAGTACGTTCAGATGGCGCAGGAGCTTTATCAAACCGAACCCGACTTCCGACAAATCATTGACCACTGCTCGGAACTACTGAAATCCCAGCTCGACTGGGATCTGCGATCGCAGATTTACCCGCATCCCGATCAGCTTGAATCTGCACGGGCACAGCTACAAGCAACGGCAACTGCCCAACTGGCGCTGTTCGTCATAGAGTACGCCTTAGCTCAGCTCTGGATCAAGTGGGGGGTTCAACCCCAGGCGCTTCTGGGTCATAGCCTAGGGGAATATGTTGCGGCCTGTTTGGCAGGTGTCTTCTCTTTATCGGATGCTTTGCACTTGGTCTCTGTACGTGGGCAACTGATGCAGCAGATGCCCGTGGGACAAATGCTGTCGGTTGCCCTGTCTGCCGATCAGGTGCAGCCCTATTTAGGTGATGACCTTTGGTTAGCCGCCAACAATGCGCCGCAGCTTTGCGTTGTGTCGGGAACTGCAACTGCGATCGCAGCTTTACAAACGCGCTTAGAGCAGGATGGTATTTCCTGCCGCCGACTCAAAACATCCCATGCGTTCCACTCGCCGTTGATGGACGCGGCTTTAGAACCATTTCGCAACGCTGTCAGCCAAGTGAGGCTGCATCCACCGCAAATTCCCCTGATTTCAAACGTTACGGGCACTTGGCTGACAGCAAAGGAAGCCACCAGTCCGGACTACTGGGTTGATCATTTGCGGCAGCCTGTGCAGTTTAGTCAAGGTGTGAGTGAACTGCTGCATCAACAACCCAGTATCCTGTTGGAAGTGGGGCCTGGGCATACCTTGGCCACACTGGCACGACAGCAGCGCTTAGGTGACACTCAAATCCTCTCATCACTGCGCCATCCCCAGGATTCTGTCTCTGATACAGCGTTGTTACTCCGCGCAATGGGGCAGCTTTGGTTGGCGGGTGTCGCTATTGACTGGTCAGCGTTCTACGCTCATGAGCAACGACAGCGGGTGCTGCTGCCCAGCTATCCCTTTGAACGACAGCGGTACTGGGTGGAGCCTGCTTCTATGCCAATCAAACCCACGGCAGTACCGGAACTCCGAACACCTATCGATCAGTGGTTCTATCAGCCAACCTGGGTGCGATCGCACATTCCCTATGCGCTAACGTCTGACTCCTCGCGCCAAACCTGGTTGTTGTTTGTGGATGAGCGAGGGATTGGTGAACGGCTGGCGCGGCGGCTCAGCGCCATGAATCAAACGGTTATTTCGGTGCAGGTTGGAACGCAGTTTCAGCAGCAGGACAACCGCTATTGGCTCGATCCATGCCAGCCAGAGGACTATCAGCTACTGGTGCGATCTCTGATCCAAGCCGGACAGTTTCCTGATGTGATTGCTCACGGTTGGAGCCTTTCCGCATCCTCTGCGGCATTTGGTTTGAATCAATTTGATATTGATCAATTTAATACTGCTCAGGATCTGGGCTTCTACAGTGTGCTTTACTTAGCTCAGGCAATCCAGCAGGCTGAATCCTCAACGCCTCTAGCGCTATGGCTTCTGACGAATCAAGTTCATGATGTGACGGGAGCTGAACTGCTGCGTCCTGAGCAGGCTACGGTTGTGGGAACTCATGCCGTGATCGCTCAAGAATGCCCCGTGATTCAATGCCGCAGCTTAGACATCGCCGTTCCAGAAATTCTCACCACTGACCTGATTAACCGCATTGTGTCCTGTCTACAGGCCGAGCTCATGCATCCCACTGCCGATCGCGTTATTGCCTATCGCAGCCAGCACCGATGGATTCAAACCTTTGAGCCTCTGCGGATTTCTGAACCTGAGCAGCAACCGAATCGGCTGCGATCGCAAGGTGTTTACTTAATCACAGGCGGTTTAGCTGGTATTGGCGTAGCGCTAGCCGAGTATTTGGCTCAAACCGTACAGGCGAGACTAGCCTTTATTGAGCTTGAAGCCTTGCCTCCTCGTGCTGCATGGTCGCAATGGCTAGTAGACCAGTCTGAATCCCATCCCATTTGCCGCAAAATCCGCCATATTCAGCATTTGGAGTCGCTGGGAGCCGAAGTCTTAGTCTGCACGGCTGACATCAGCCATCTGGAGCAGATGCAAGTGGCAGTTGCCCAAATCGAATCCCATTGGGGCGCACTGCATGGTGTGCTGCATACGGCAGAAACGACAGCAGAAGCCTCTTTTCGACCGATTCGGCAAACCGGACGGCGGGAAAGCGAGTGGCAATTTGCGCCGAAGGTCAAAGGGTTACAGGTTTTAGCTGAGGTTCTAGCCCCCAAGTATCTCGATTTTTGTTTAGTTCAGTCTTCCATTGCATCTCAACTGGGCGGTTTTGTCGCCCATGCTGCGGCCAATTGGTTCATGGATGCTCTCGTTCCGGCCCTCAACCAGCTCCAGCCAAGTCCGTGGATAAGCGTCAACTGGGAAGGCTGGCGTTTCTGGCAGGATAGTGGTGATTCAGCGCAGAGCTTGACGGCCACAGCAACGCTATCGCCTGAAGAAGGAATCGAGACGTTCAAACGAATCCTCACCCTGCGGAACATCCCTCAAGTTGTGGTTTCCACAACGAATTTAGCTACTCGCATTCAGCAGCAAGCCTGCCGGAGTACACCAGCGCCCACGGCCTCTGCTGGAGACTCTTCTGGAGTTTCTACTGGAGATAATGTAGCTGGTGATCAGCCCCGTAATGCGATTGAGCAAACCGTTGCGACGATTTGGCAGGACTTACTCGGCATTGATGCGATTGGCATCCACACATCATTTTTTGAACTCGGTGGTCATTCCCTGTTAGCTGTACAGGTGATGTCTCGGATTCGGGAAGCCTTTCAGGTTGATCTGCCCCTGCGAATCCTGTTAATTGAGCAACCAACGATTGCGGGTTTAGCAACTGCGATCGCAAATCATAGATCGCCAGCCGATCAGCCCAATCAGTCTCCATCTAGTGATCTAGATGCTATCCAAGACATCCTAGACGACCTTGAGGGACTATCTCCCGAAGACCTTGAAGCACTGTTAGCAAAGTCATGAACGATCTGTCTAAACGTATTGCCGCTCTCTCTCCGGCCCAGCGATCGCTGCTAGAACAAAAGCTGAAACAACGGCAAGCTCAGGGCGTTATGCCTCCATCAATTCCGATTGCCGCAGCCGATACCACCTATCCGCTCTCGTTTGCCCAGCGACGGCTCTGGTTTCTGCATCAGCTTGAT
Source organism: uncultured bacterium (assembly GCA_966674685.1). Classification (GTDB taxonomy): domain Bacteria; phylum Cyanobacteriota; class Cyanobacteriia; order Phormidesmidales; family Phormidesmidaceae; genus Thainema. The sequence continues at coordinate 1,384 of CBKWJC010000048.1, read as the reverse complement.
CCCCAAAGCCCGCTCTATAATTTGGCGGCGGCGGTTCAGCTACGCGGCCAGCTACAGACAGATATTTTAGAGCGTAGTTTAAATACTGTCCGGCAACGACACGCCATTCTCCGCAGTCGATTCGTCACTGTGGAGGGCGAGCCAAGACAGGTAATTATGCCGTGGCAACCCATGACCTTGCCACTCATTGATTTGCAGGGCTTGTCAACGGAGGTACAACAGTCCGAGATTCAGCGTTATTCAGATGCGATCGCTAAACATACGTTTGATCTCAGTCAAGATGCTCCAGTCCGTATGCTGCTCCTGCGGCTAGCTGCCGATGATCATCTGCTGCTGGTGGTTCTGCATCATATCGTCAGCGATGGTTGGTCGAAGGGACTGCTGATTCAAGAGGTGGCGACGCTGTATCAAGCTTTTCTAGATGATCAGCCATCTTCCTTGCCCGAACTACCCATTCAGTACAGCGATTTTGCCGTTTGGCAGCAGCAACAAGCAGCCAGCCCAGAATTTCAGACTCATCTAGCCTATTGGCGGCAGCAGTTAGGAGGTTCCTTGCCCATCCTGCAACTGCCGATTCAGCCGTCTGTCCAAAAATCCCAAGCGAATTCAGGTCGTCTTCAGACATTTAGCTTGCCAGCTCAACTAACTGCTCAACTCCAGCAGTTTAGTCAGCAAGAGGGCGTTACCCTATTTATGACGTTACTGGCTGCGTTTCAGGTGTTGCTTTATCGCTACAGTGGTCAAACTGATCTATGCGTTGGCACTCCTACTGCTGGCCGTTCTCAGCCCCAGCTTGAGTCGTTAATTGGCTGTTTTATTAACCCGGTAGTCCTGCGGAGCAATCTGTCTGGCAACCCCCATTTTCGCAGCTTCCTCCATCACGTACGAGCAACAGCAACCGATGCCTATAGTCATGCGAATTTGCCGTTTGAAGTGCTGGTAGAAAACCTCCAGCCCGACCGTAGCAACACACCGCTGTTTCAAGCGATGTTTGCGTTTCAGAATGTTCCTCGCGCCAATCTGGAGCTACCAGATCTGACTCTAGAAGTCACTGAATTGCATTCCGGAACATCGAAATTTGATCTAACCTTAGCGATGGAGGAAACGGCGCAAGGGCTAACCGGAATGCTGGAATACCGTTGCGATCGCATTGATGATGCAGCCATTATTCGCTTGCAGCAGCATTTCCAAACTCTGCTAGAGAGTATTGTTACGAATCCCGATCAGCGACTCTCAGAGCTAACTGTTTTGCCTCTGACCGAACGGCAGCAGCTCTTGGTGGAGTGGAATCAGACCCCTATGCCGCTGCCCAACTGTAGCATCCATGCTCTGTTCGAGCAGCAGGTTGAACGCACTCCCGACGCCACAGCTTTGGTGTTTGAGG
>CBKWJC010000047.1:0-50547 GCA_966674685.1 uncultured bacterium | reverse complement strand
GAGCGCGCCACATCAACCAGCAAAACCCATTAAAACAAAGTTTACAGACTATTTAGGCCAGTTGAACCGTGAAAATCGCGACTTGGAACGTTAACTCAATTCGGACTCGCTTAGCGCATGTCACTGAATGGCTTGATGCCAATCCGGTAGATGTGCTCTGTCTTCAAGAAACGAAAGTCATCGACGATGATTTTCCCCGCGCCCCCTTTGAGGAACGGGGCTATTCTCTCTATGTCTTTGGCCAAAAATCCTACAACGGTGTGGCAATGGCCAGCCGTGAACCGCTGAGCGATGTGCAAATGGGCTTTAGTGCGATCGCACCTTCGGAAACAGCCACAGAATTTGATGCCCAAAAGCGCGTCATCACCGGAATCGCCAACGGCATCCGCATCGTCAATCTCTATGTGCCCAACGGTTCCTCGATCGGCAGCGACAAATATGACTACAAACTGCGCTGGCTGAAAACCCTGGAGCAGTATCTCGGCATATTGCTGGAGCAACCCGAACCAATCAACGTCTGTGGCGATTTCAATATTGCGCTGGCAGACAAAGACATCCACAATCCCGAAAAACGCGCAACCCACATCATGGCCTCTGACGCAGAGCGGGAGGCACTGCAAAACGTTCTACAGCTTGGCTTCCAAGATGTCTTTCGCAAGTTCACAGAAGATGGCGGCCACTTTAGCTGGTGGGACTACCGCGCCGCTTCGTTCCGCCGCAACCTCGGCTGGCGCATTGACCATCACTACGCCTCCGCCTCTCTCTATGAGAAAGCCATCGCCTGCGAAATTGACGTTACCCCCCGCAAGCTAGAAAAACCAAGCGATCACGCACCCGTCATCGTCGAGTATTAACGTTTTGTAAGTTGGGTTGAGTAACACGGATGCTGTTGGCGAAGTATCTCGTCACCTAAGTTTGACCCTCTCCCTAAATCCCTCTCCCAAGCTTGGGAGAGGGACTTTGAGGATTCTGGCTCCCCTGCTCCCATTTTGGGAGTAGGGGCTGGGGGAAGAGGGCAAACGGGGCACTTAAGGATTCGCTAACAGCATCAATTGTGGTCTCTGTTGGGTTTCCTGCGTTAACCCAACCTACAAGAGAAATATACTGTGGTAGCAGCTACATCAGGAAACAATCACGGATCAACTGAGGCAGCTCAGCGGCAAATGCTGGGCAAGCTGTTCAATCAGAGTAATGCCAGCGACTGAATTGCCAATGTTGTCCAACGGGGGACTGTAAACTGCGATCGCACCTTGACCAGGCACCACGGTCAACAGCGCGCCGCTGATGCCAGATTTCATCGGTAAACCCACACGCACCGCAAATTGAGCCGAGGCTTCATACAGGCCACAGGTCAACATCAGCGCATTCACCACCTGCCGATGACGATCTTTGACCCGACTAGATGAAACGGCCAATAGATAACCTAATTTGACTAAATCAGTCACCGTACCCGCCAAACAGCAGATTTGTTGATAGATATCCAATGCTTGACCATCGTTTTGTAGATGTCCAGCTTGATGCAGAGCGGCAGCCAGCGCTTCATTTCGGGCTTGTCCCAATGTGCGGACAGACTCCAGCATGGTCTGGTCAAGCGCAAGATTAACCTGAGCTTTGTCGTTCAGCCAGTCACAGAGAATCTGGCAGCAGTGGGCAGCCGTTGAGCCAGGAATTTTGTCAGCAAGTGCGATCGCGCCGCTATTGATCATGGGATTGCGAGGATAGCCCTGGTCGGCCAGAAGCTGATCGATTGAATTAAACGGCTGATCAGAGGGTTGGACACCCACCCAGTTAAACACCTGCTCGGCACCAAACTGCTCTAGCAGGTACAGCAGCAGCAGCGGCTTGATCACGCTCATCAACACAAAAGAATGCCCCAAATCCCCAGTTTGATAAACCAGGCGATCCCTTGTTTCACCTGTCCCATCATCAGCAGCATTGGCATAAATTTGCGCTGCAAACCAGTTAGGATTGGCCGTCGCCAGTAACGTAATCCGATTCGGCACCTGTCCCTGAATGGCCTGACGCCGCGCCTGTTCAGCCCATGCGTCAAACTGCGTCGCTGAGAGTGCCTTAAACGGAGAAACCATACCGAATCTACTGGGCTGCAATATGATATGAAGTCTGGTTAAAACCCATTGTTTATTGTTTGTGAAATGCTTGCTTAGCAAGCATTTCACAAACAATAAACAGGATTTCTGCACACAGACTTGGATATTAGATCTCGTCTACTTCGCCACCAACAACAACATTACGAATCCGCAGACTAGGGCCACCGCAGCCCACGGGCAGACCACTCTGTCCACCCTTGCCACAGCCGCCGGACTCGTCCCAGTAAAAATCATCTCCGATCGCTTCAATATCAGCCAAGGTGCGGAACACGTTGCCCGATAGCGTCACATCCCGCACGGGTTCAGCAATCTCGCCATTGCGAATCATCCAGGCTTCCCCAGCGGTAAAGGTAAACATTTCGCCGTTGGTCATGCCGCCCAGCCAGTTACGAGCATAAACGCCTTGCTCAATGCCGCCAAACAGGTCTTTAACTGGAGTTTTGCCCCGCTCAATCCAGGTATTGGTCATCCGGACAATCGGGGCATAGTGGTAGTTCAAGCAGCGGGCGTTTCCTGTGGGGGCTTCGCCCAGCTTGCCTGCGGTTTCGCGAGAATGGAGTCGTCCGACCAGTACGCCATCCTGAATCAACTGCGTCGTCGTGGCCGGAGTGCCCTCGTCATCGTAGTAATAACTACCCCGATGGCCTGCCGGAGCCGCCCCATCAAAGATTTGTAGATCTGCTGGCCCAAATCGCCGCCCCAGCGTCATCACCTCTAACAAATCAGGATTCTCATAGGCCATGTCCGCTTCAGACAGGTGCCCAAACGCTTCGTGGACAAATAGCCCAGTCAAAATTGGATCAATCACAACGGTGTAGACATCGCCGCGCACCGAGGGCAAATTCAAGGCCGCGACCGCCCGCTGAGCCGCTCCCCTGACTTGCTCATCCAGATCGGTCATATCTTCGTAAGCGCTGCGGGAACCTGTGGTTTCTCGCCCCGTTTGCACGGTTTCCCCATTGCGAGCCGTAGCCGCGAACCGCATTTCCATATCGATCCAGGACTGCTCAATCAAGCTGCCGTCAGACGTGGCCAGGATAATCCGCTGGGAACTGTCGCCGTAGCGGACTGATGTGGTGGTGATGCAGTCATCCACGCCGCGCAGAATGTCGGCGTAGTGCTGGCAGAGCGCTTTTTTATCGGCCAGCGGTACCTGGCGCGGATCCGTGCCCGTCAACGGCAAGCTGCGGACGGTTTGAATGGCGTCTACCGGAGCTAGATTGGTATCGCCTTCGCCGATGATACGAGCCGAGGAAATGGCTTCTTCGATGCGATCGCGCAATGTGCCGAGCTGATTAAAGCTGGCAAATCCCCAGCCGCCTTTGTAGCAAGCCCGCACCTGCCCACCAATGGAAATCCCTTCGCTGAGGGTTTCAATCTTGTCGCCCCGCAGCATGATGTCGGTGCCTTCCGACTCTTCTAGGCGAATGGCGAGATAGTCCACGCGATCGCGGTAGCGGTTGATTAAATCCGACAGGATATTGCGGTGATCATCCAGGATGGGCATGGCAGTGAACCGAAATAAAGAAGCTTGCCATCATTGTGCCGTTAAAAGGGGCGAAACGTCAGGGGGGTGATGGTTTTTGGTTGGTAGTTGATGGTTGATGGTTTTGGTTGGTTGATAAGGCTATTTAAGGGAGCAGGGGAGCAGGGGAGAAACGGGACGGCGTGTTGCGGTAGTTTTGGAAAAATGGGTGGGAGAGCGGGTAAGCAAGGGAGCTTCATGAGTCTCGCGGTTCATATAATCCACAGCCTTCACAGGGGCCATTGGGGTTCACGGCGCAGCGCATGATTTCCGACTGAGCATTGTAGCGACAAGAAGCGTCGCCTACCACCCAGCGCTGCGCGACCCAACTGCGCTCGTCTAGATGGGGAGCCGATTGGACATAGAGGGCAATCTTATGAAGCTGATATCGACCCGACCTCAACTGATAGCGATGGCGGCGTTCGAGAACAGCGTAGGTTTTGCCTTCAACATCAATGTAGGAACCAGGCTGAGGCGTCCAGTTTAAATAAAGCTGCCCCAGAGACTGCCGAGAGTGGCTGAGAATTAGCTCCGTTGGCAAGTCGGTCAAAGATTGATTAGGCATAGGGTGAGACACTGCGATCGCAGATTTTAGCTCTACATGCGATGAGTGATTGATTCACGTTCTGAATAAATTGCTGGCATGCATCGTATTGTACAGCGTTCATCATAGACCTGTTGGCTCAGCCACGCCGTTCCAATTCATGAAGTTGCCCGATCTGAATCCTCATCGCAACTTCATAAATCAGGGATTTAAACGGCGACTCGCTTTATCTGAACCTCATATTTATTCTTCTACGTAAAAAAACATATGCAAACAGTAAGAAGAACCCATGAAACTCGCTATCTTGCTACAAGAGGAAATTAAGATTCTGCATCATGTCTGCGTATAACTACTGAACTCTCTTTATAAACGTTAAGCCCCCTTATGAAACACTATTTTGCGTCTGCCGGAATCGCGGTTCTAGCTGCGATCGCGCCCCTTGAAGCTAGTGCCGCCACGTTTAGCCAAATTTATGTATTTGGCGACAGTCTTGCCGATCCAGGCAATCTTTTTCAGGCAACAGGTGGGTTTGTGCCCCAAACGCCTCCCTATGCTCAGCGATTTTCTAACGGCCCCGTTTGGGTTGAATACCTTGCAGATTCTCTCAATCTTGACCCAATCCGATCAACCGATTTTTTAAGCGGCTTGCCACTCAATGGGGAGGATGGCGTTAATTTTGCCGTTGGTGGAGCCAGTACTGGCACAAATTTAGCAAACTTTCCATTACCACTTGGCGTGTTGTCACAGGTTGAATCGTTTGAGCAATTGGTGAACAATAACGTGCTTCAGCCTGCTGATGATGCGCTCTATATCTATGTAGCAGGTGGCAATGATATTGCGGCCAATCTTGCTGGTACACCTGGCTTTGCCAATATCAGCGCTTTTCTGTCCAACACAACAGCAGCACTCCAAGATTTAATCAATATCGGCGCAGAAAACATTCTGGTGAGCAACGTACCGGATCTTGGAGCAACACCACGGTTTAGTGCATTGCCCAGTGCAGGCGCAATTAGCAACATCGTCAGCAGCTACAACCAGTCTTTGGCTGCGATTCTGGATTCGTTATCGCTCAGTAATCCAACTGCGAATCTATTGGGGTTCGATATTAATGGATTATTAGGAGATGCGATCGCAAATCCAGCCGATTACGGATTTACCAACGTGACAGATTCCTGCCTCATTAACTACGAATTTCCCATTGACCCTGACTTCGGCATTTGTGATAGTCCAGACTCTTACTTGTTCTGGGACAATTTCCACCCCTCAACTACCGCCCATGCCATCGTCGCTGATGTTGCCTTTGCCCAATTGCATGAACCGGAGGCGGTGCCTGAACCCGGTACCCACTGGAGTTTGGTTGCGTTGGGTACAGTTGTTGTAGGTGGTACGCTGTATCGGCGACGCGCTCGACTACTACAGTCGCGCTGAGAATTTCACTGAGAATTGGGCTAAACAGATTGTTAATTTTATCGTTGGCTACTTGAAACCCCAATCTTGGGTTGCTAATCTGAGGGGGTCGGACGAACCTGGAAAACCGCATAACTTCGTTGACCCCCTCAGATTGCTCTCTGTACAAGAGTTTGAGCCTTGTTAGCAGAGGGGGTATTGAGAAGTATTCTCAATTAACTGGCTCCAAGTTTGACCCCCTCAGATTTGGGGTGTTGAAAGCCTTACCCAATAGGGGCTCCAGATCGAGGGGGTTTCATTTCACTCACCCCGCAAGGGGACGGAAACTCTTGCTGCCGCCTTTGCCAATATTGGTCGTTAACAGGCGTTTCATTTCACTCACCCCGCAAGGGGACGGAAACGCCTCGCACACTGCGAGACCACCATATGGACTGCTCTAGTTTCATTTCACTCACCCCGCAAGGGGACGGAAACGAGCCGCTATTCCCAATGCACGTAGTACATCCGAAAGCGACCAAGTGTTTCATTTCACTCACCCCGCAAGGGGACGGAAACTGCCCATTTCGTCCAGAACTGCTTGCTCGAACCTTGTTTCATTTCACTCACCCCGCAAGGGGACGAAAACCTTAACCAAGGCAGAAGGATGAAAGATGAACAATGGGTCGGTTGGGAGTCAGATCTGTCAGCAAAGGCTTAAAAGAGCTTGGTTCGATACAAGCCAACACTCACCGAACCAAAATCGTGGTTCTTCAGTAGGCAACCCTTTCTGCCTTCTGCCTTCTGCTTTTACCTCCGCCTTTCCTCAAGGGAATGTACGATACAAACAGACCCCGTCCCGATAGGAAACCCTTCATGTCTGCGTTGAATGCTGAATCCGGTCGGCCAACTTTCGATGCGCTGTTTACCACAATTGAATCGCTGGTCATGTGCCACTCACCCAGCGGCGTGGAAACCGAAATTAATCAAACGCTGCTGGAGCGATTTCAGGCATTAAATGTCCAGGTTTGGCAGGACGACGCAGATAACATCATTGCTCACTTACCCGGAAAAAATCGCGATCGCAGCTTAGCCATTACCGCGCACAAAGATGAAATTGGGGCCATCGTCAAAACCGTCGAAGCAGACGGTCGTGTGCATGTACGGAAGCTGGGCGGCGCGTTTCCCTGGGTTTACGGGGAAGGCGTCGTAGACCTACTGGGCGACGAGCAAACCCTCAGCGGCATTTTGTCATTTGGTTCGCGTCATGTCTCCCACGAATCGCCACAAAAAGTCCTGCAAGAGACCGTATCCCTGCGCTGGGAAGATGCTTGGGTAGAAACCAAACAGCCAACCGAGTCGCTGATTGCCGCCGGAATTCGCCCCGGTACAAGAGTGGTCGTCGGCAAGCACCGCAAGCGTCCCTTTCGCATGGGCGACTACATGGCTAGCTACACGCTCGATAACAAAGCTTCACTCGCCATTCTCCTCGCCCTCGCTGAGCAGATCGAGCAGCCTGCGGTTGATGTGTATTTAGTCGCATCAGCCAAAGAGGAAGTCGGCGCGATTGGTGCGCTGTACTTCACCCAGCGCCAAAAAATTGACGGCTTGATTGCCCTGGAAATTAGTCCGCTCGCGCCCGAATATCCCATCGAAGACGGTGAAGTTCCAGTTTTGCTCTCGCAGGATAACTATGGTCTCTACGACGAAGGCTTAAATCGTGACATTCGCCAAGCAGCAGATCAGGTCAACATCCCACTCCAGCTCGCGGCAATCAGTGGATTCGGTAGCGATGGCTCCATTGCCATGAAGTTTGGCCACGTCTCCCGTGCCGCCTGTCTAGGCTTTCCGACCCAGAATACCCACGGGTATGAAATTGCCCATTTAGGTGCGATCGCAAATTGCATCACCGTCCTGAAGCATTACTGCGAAACCAGCGGGCTATAGCGCTATACAATATTCATCAGAAGTTCGTGACAAAACTGCGCGATCAATCGGCGTAATCAAGGTTTATAAGCCCCTTCCGTTCCTATGGCCAAAACTGTTGCAGACGTGATGAACCGTGACATCGTCACGGTCAAGCCCGAAACTCCCATTAACGACGCCATTCACCTACTTGCTGAACGCAAAATCAGCGGTCTACCCGTTGTCAATGATGAAGGCAAACTGGTCGGCGTCCTGTCTGAGTCCGACTTAATGTGGCGCGAAAGCGGCGTCACGCCACCCGCCTACATTATGGTGCTCGATAGCGTCATTTACCTCGAAAATCCGGCCCGCTACGAGCGCGAACTGCACAAAGCACTCGGTCAAACAGTCAAAGAAGTGATGACCGAGAAGTCTATCACCACCATTCGCCCGGATCAGCCGTTAGCAAAAGCAGCCCAACTCCTTCTCCATCGCGATATTCGCCGTCTCCCCGTCGTGGATGAGCAAAATCGTCTAGTTGGCATTCTCACCCGTGGCGATGTCATGCGCGTGATTGCTGCCGATGCCGATGAGTAGGCTGTAGTAAGGTTAATCCACGGCAAAGTCATCCATACGTCTCACCCCCCTTTAACGATCAACTATTCATGTTCCTTCGCTCACATCTTGCACCAAAACCCAGAAGGGTTGTTTGCCGCCGCGATGCAGCGGCAAACAACCGCTTCCGGTTCTCAAAGAACAAGATGTCAGATGTGAATTTAATTACTTGATTTTTATACATTAGGTTTCTGGATTGATATGAGCGTTACCCCTGATTCCGTCCAGCAGATGATCGCCTCCGAAGATTATGGTGATCGGCTAAAAGGCATTAATCAACTGCGTGAACTAGAACCTGCAACTGCATTTGAGCTAATTAAGCAGGTAGTCACCGATACGAATCCACGAGTTCGCTATGCTGCCGTCAGTCAGGTGTCTAGCCTGGGTCACCAAGATCGCCAACAAGCATTGGAGATTTTGCGCGATCGCTTATTACACGACTCCGAAGTCGATGTACAGGCCGCCGCTGCCGATTCACTGGGCGCATTGAAACTAACGGAAGCCTACAGCGATTTAGAAGCCAGCTATCAAAACTCATCCGAGTGGCTGCTCCAGTTCAGCATCATTGCCGCTCTAGGCGAACTGGGCGACCCCCGCTCCTTTGATCTACTCGAACAGGCGCTTTCCGCCGAGAATGAGCTGGTACAAACAGCAGCAATTGGCTCACTGGGCGAACTAGGAGACGATCGAGCGGTCGCCCTGCTCGTCCCCTATTGCTCCAATCCAGACTGGCAAATTCGCCATCGCCTCGTGCAGGCACTGGGTCGCCTCAACAACCCAGAGGCCCAGTCAGCACTGCAAAAACTGGCACATGACGAAATGGAAATTGTTGCACAAGAAGCCCAAGCAACATTACAACGGGGCTGATCAACTCCACCAGCGTGAAAAACGCTGTAATGATTTTGGGTAGTATCCAAAATCTCCTAAAATCATCATCTTTTGAAAATGATCCGTTCAAATTTCAAAAAGGGGAAGTGACTCAAAGTTGCTCCCCTTTTTGATTTGCCAATCTAGGTCATTTTTATTCTCAAAAAACAAATTTGCTTGATGTTACTGATTACTTTTATGAGGGAATGATAAAGCAGTGATATGCATCGTAACGGTTTATGGCCCGATTTGCAGCCAAATTTGAGCAAAATCGGTATTTATGAGCGCCAAACGCCTACCTACGAGCATTGATCTATTATTTACTAAGGGAAGACCTCCAACATGAAGAAAATTCTGCAACTCATTGACCAAAAGAATGAAGAGTTTGCAAAACTGCCATTCTTTCAGTTTATGGAAGATGAAAGTATTGACCCTAGACAGAAACTGGCCTTCTCACCTGTCATTACTCCTCTAGCACTGGAGTTTAGTAAGCTTTGTACACAGGTTTTTCGGCAAGAAGCAGCAGGCAATCGAGTACAGGAAATTGTCAATAAGCACACTCAAGAAGAACATTTTCATTGGCAGTGGCTCCTCGAAGATATGGGCAAGATGGGCACTGATTACACCATGCGTTTCAGTGATGTTGTGAGGTTTTTGTGGAGCGATCATACGAAAGTTTCCCGCTCCATGTATTCTCTATTTGAGCGCTATACCCGCGATGCTGACCCCGTAATGCGGCTGATTGCGATCGAAGTTTCTGAAGTAACGGCCAATGTCTTTTTTCACTCAACTAAATCAGCAGCACTGCAACTGCAAGAGATGACTGGGCAAGAATTCCGCTATTACGGAATGTGCCACAATCACATTGAAAATACGCATACTCTACGGACTCCAGAAGTTACGGCTTACATTCAAAGCATTGAGCTAACTGACGACGTTCGTCAGCGGGCACTCGAATTAATCGATAAGTCGTTTGACTACTTTGCAGACTTAGTCGAGGAATTTTTGGTATTTGCTCAAGCTCATCCATATCAAGAACCACCATCTGTAAAAATCAAGAAGGATCAATTACTTAGCTCTGTTGCTTAATTAAATAAGCAATCAACGCGGTATTTGAAAGTACCGTTAAACTGTAATGCTTGATGAGTGTACTGTTCGGCCTCAAAAGATTGCCGATCAGTACACTTTTGACTTGTTTATTTATAGAACAAATCCGCGATCGCATATTGTCTCCAAGTCTCCAATTGCCGTCAAAATATAGCAGCGCACTTAAGAGAAATATTCAGTGAACAGTTCTTTCTCCTCGCTCATTTTGGGCAAGGGGAACACAAGGGGTGAGGACAATGACGAGCCTTTCAACACTTCTCAGACACCCTCTAAAGATTTAATTCGTTCACTTTGTTAAGTTATTCAACAATCACGAAGGATTGCAGAAAGAATCTTTGCTTTTATTAGCCTCGGCAAAGCGTACCGAAGCACAAACTACAGTATTTATAAGGTTGTTTGCGCTACATAGTCCTGGGAATACTAAAAGGTGATTTACTTTCGACTGACCAGTAGCGACATCAACCATGCAAGCAACTCTCAGTGTTCCCGGATATCAGCTTGATCACCTTCTACATTCCAGCTCTAGAACTCTTGTCTATCGAGGAATACAAGAGCAGGATAAACAACCAGTGGTCGTAAAGCTACTGAAAAATCCTTATCCAAGTGCGGTTGAATTGATGCAGTTTCGCAATCAATACACAATCGCGAAAGCGCTTGATTTACCAGGCGTCGTTCAATTTTATCGTCTCAATACAGAGCAATCTCAGTTTGCTCTGATCATGGAAGACTTTGGAGGAATTTCTCTCAAGGAATATATTAATTGTCAGACTACAAATTTAGAACCAGCAGCTAAGCTGATGGAATTTTTGCAGGTTGCGATCGCAGTTGCTGATATCCTACACGACATTTATCAGCATCGGATTATTCATAAAGACATTAAACCGAGCAACATTTTAATTAATCCTAAAACGAAGCAGGTTAAGCTAATTGACTTCAGCATTGCTTCCCTGCTGCCGCGCGAAACTCAAGCTCTCACCAGCCCCAACGTATTGGAGGGAACGCTAGCCTATCTGTCGCCAGAGCAAACGGGGCGGATGAATCGTGGCATTGACTACCGCACCGATTTTTATTCCTTGGGCGTCACCTTCTACGAGCTGCTGACCGGACAACTGCCGTTTCAGGTCGAGGATGCGATGGAGCTAATCCATTGCCATATTGCCAAGCAGCCAGTACCGCCGTGTGAGGTCGGGGGTTGGAGAGGAGAGAGGAAGCAAGAGGGCAAGGGAGCAAGGGGAATGCACGCGCAAGATGGCTCCCCATCTCCCCATCTCCCTTGCTCCTCATCCGTTCCCACGGTTCTGTCAGACATCATCATGAAGCTGATGGCCAAAAATGCCGAGGATCGCTATCAGAGCGCATTAGGGCTGAAGCATGACCTAGAACAATGCTTATACCAACTGAAAGAAACGGGTCGGATTGAACCGTTCCAGTTAGCGGAGCGGGATGTGTGCGATCGCTTTTCGATTCCAGAGAAGCTGTATGGTCGGGAACAGGAAGTTGACAGCTTACTGGCAGCGTTTGATCGGGTGAAAGAAGGAGCCACGGAACTGATGCTGGTGGCGGGTTTCTCCGGTATTGGCAAAACCGCCGTCGTGAATGAAGTGCATAAGCCCATTGTCCGGCAGCGGGGCTATTTCATTCAGGGTAAGTTTGACCAGCTCCAGCGCAATATTCCCTTTTCGGCTTTTGTGCAGGCGTTCCGCGACTTGATGCGGCAACTGCTGACTGAGAGTGAGGCCCAGCTAGAGCGCTGGAAGCTGAAAATGTTGCGATCGCTGGGCGAAAATGCTCAGGTGATTATTGATGTCATTCCCGAACTGGAGCAAATTATTGGTGCTCAACCCGCTGCGCCAGAACTGTCCGGCGTAGCGGCTCAAACTCGCTTCAATCTGCTCTTCCAGAAGTTTACGCAGGTGTTCACCACCCAGGAGCACCCACTGGTCATCTTTCTAGACGATTTACAGTGGACGGATTTGGCCTCTTTGAAGTTGATGCAGACGCTCTGTCGAGACGCAGACACCCAGTATCTGCTGCTGCTGGGAGCCTACCGCGATAATGAAGTTTCCTCGGCTCATCCCCTGATGCTGGCAGTGGAAGAATTGCAACAAGCGGAAGTTGTCGTAAATGAGATCGCCCTCACTTCCCTCAGCCAGTCCCATTTAAATCATCTGGTTGCCGATACCCTACACTACTCGGTGGACGAAGCCTTATCTTTAACGCAACTGGTTCATCAGAAAACCCAAGGCAATCCCTTTTTCAGCAGCCAGTTTCTTAAATCGCTGTATCAGGACGAACTGCTGATTTTTGATGCTGGCCAGGGGAAATGGCAGTATGACCTCGCTCGCATCAAAACGGCAGCTTTGACAGATGACATTGTCCAGTTTGTGGCTTGTCAGTTGCAAAAGTTGCCCGCAACCACTCAAGAAGTGCTCAAGCTGGCCGCTTGCATTGGCAACACATTTGACCTGGCAACCCTATCTATCGTTTACGGCCAATCGTTCGCTGCAACAGCAGCAGAACTATGGCCAGCCCTGGAAGAAGGGTTAATTGTGCCGACGAATGATGCCTATAAAGCATTCCAGGATGAGGTTGAACACGCGCTCAATAGCAAGTCAGAACCAGGTCCAGCACTATCTCATCTATCTCCGGATCAACTGCCGACCTACAAATTTCTACACGACCGCATCCAGCAGGCCGCTTATTCGCTGATCCCGGACGATCAAAAGCAGGTTACGCACCTCCAAATTGGTCAACGATTGCTGTGTAACACCTCTGCCGAAAACTGGGACGAAAAGCTGTTTGAAATTGTCAACTCGCTCAATATCGGGGCAGCGCTAATCACCGAGCAAAGCCAGCGCGAAGACCTCGCTCGGTTAAATCTGCAAGCAGGGCAAAAAGCCAAAGCCGCGACTGCATTTGGCACCGCTTTGGAATACTGCCAAGCGGGAATTGCCTTGCTGCCCACCGATTGCTGGCTCAGTCAGTACGATCTGACGCTGGCGCTGCACGAGATTGCTGCCGAGGCGGCCTATCTGTGTGGTACATTCGACGCGATGGAGCAGTTGACCAGCGCCGTCATGAACCAAGCTACAGCGCTCCTGGATCAGGTGAATGTATATGACATCCGGGTGCAAGCCTACACGGCTCAAAATGATGTACTGGCTGCGATCTCAACTGCCCGTCAGGCCATGAGCCTATTTGGGGTCAACTTCCCAGAAAATCCCACCCCAGCCGATATTCAGCAGGCGCTCCAAGAAACGACCGAACTGGCAAATAGCAAGTCTCTGGACGAACTGCTCAACTTACCGACCATGACCGATGCCGAAAAGTTGGCCGTCATGCGGATTGCCGTCAGCGTAGCCCCAGCGGTTTATATTGCGATGCCCAATCTGTTCGCCCTGCTGACGCTCTCGCAGGTCAAGGCATCGGTTGAATTTGGCAATACTCCCTTCTCAGCCTTTTTCTATGCCTGCTACGGCATTCCGCTCAGCAGTGCGCTAGGCAATATTGCAGCCGCCGACAAGTTTGGTAAAGTCGCCCTCGGCCTGAATGAGATCTTCAACATCAGCGCCCTGCAACCTACAACGCTCTACGTAGTTGGAGCATTCTTGGTTCACCAAACCTCCCACCTGCAAGACTCTCTGCAATTGATGCTGGACGGCTATCAGCTTGCCCTAGAAACGGGCAACCTCTACTACGTCGGCTTCAATACCAAGGATATCTGTCAGTACTCCTACTTTATGGGGCAGGAACTCAGCAGCTTGGAGCAGGACATGCAGGCATACAGCCACGTGCTGGCCAATTTCAAGCAAATTACCACGCTCAACTACTGCCGGATTTATCATCAAGCCGTCCTGAACTTGTTGGGACAGAGCCAAAATCCCTGTGTCATGCGGGGTAGCGTCCTGGATGAAGACCAGTTTCTGCCGCAGTTGCAAACGGCGAATGAATTTACTGGGCTGCACTATTTCCATCTGCATAAGCTCATCCTTTGCTACTTATTTGGCGACCTGCCACGGGCACTCAAAACAGCCGCTCAATCCAGAGACTATTTAGCTGCTGGCACAGGCTACGCCACAGAACCCACGTTTTACTTCTACGATTCGCTGACCGCACTGGCTGCCTATCCCACAGCTTCCTCCTCGGAGCAGGCCGAACTGCTGACCCGCGTCTCCGATAATCAAGCGCACCTGCAACGAGTAGCAGAGCATGCGCCGATGAATTATCGCCATAAGTTCGATCTAGTCGCCGCAGAGCGTTATCGAGTCTTGCATCACAATACAGAAGCGCTGGAAACTTACGATCGCGCGATCGCAGGTGCCAGAGAACATGGATTTGTCCAAGACGAGGCTTTAGCCAATGAACTCGCTGCCCGGTTTTATCTGGACTGGGGTAAAGAGAAGATTGCTCAGGTTTATCTAGCCGAAGCTTATTATGCCTATGTGCGTTGGGGCGCAACGGCCAAAGTGCAGGATCTGGAAACCCGCTATCCCAATCTACTTACCCCCATGCTGCATCGCGAGGAGGGATTTACGACCCGTCGCTCGCTGAAAGCCACCACAACAGGCAGCGGCACTAGCGGCAGCACCAGCGTCTCAGACATGCTCGATCTGGCAACGGTGATGAAAGCCTCGCAGGCTCTATCCGGCGAAATTCAGCTGGATACGCTGCTGTCTACCCTGATGCAGGTGGTGATTGAAAACGCTGGAGCAGAAACCTGTACGCTCTTGCTCCACCAAGATGGCCAATGGGCGATCGCAGCTCAGGGATATAGCGATCAGCCAACGGCTTTTCCCAATCAATCACTAGCAGGTAGCCAATCCTTACCGCAGTCGGTGGTGAACTATGTCATCCGCACGTCCGAAACTCTGGTTTTAGACGATGCCTGCACCGAAACCACCTTTGCCAACGACGCCTACATCTTGAACCATCAGCCCAAGAGTGTGCTGTGTACGCCCGTGCGAAATCAGGGCAAAGTGATCGGCATTCTATATCTGGAAAATAATCTCACCAGCGGCGCGTTTACCCGTAGTCGTTTAGAAATACTGCGCCTGCTGACAGCCCAGGCGGCGATTTCTCTCCAGAATGCTCTCCTGTATAACAAGCTGGCTGTCGCGAAGGAGCAACTAGAGGAGTATAGCCACACCCTAGAGCAAAAAGTTGAACAGCGTACCCAGGAACTCAATGACAAAAATCACTGCTTGTCAGAGGCTCTGGCACAGCTACAGCAAACTCAAACCCAGCTGATTCAGACCGAAAAGATGTCTTCGCTGGGACAAATGGTGGCCGGGATTGCCCACGAAATCAACAATCCAATTAATTTTATCTACGGCAATCTCACCCATGCCGATGGCTACTGCAGCGATTTGCTGGGGCTCGTGAACTGCTATCAGCAGCACTATCCTGAACCCGTCGCTGCGATCGCAGATGAGATGGCCGCCATTGAGTTTGATTTTCTGAAAGACGATCTGCACAAGCTGCTGCAATCGATGAAAGTGGGAGCTGACCGGATTCGCCAAATCGTTCTGTCACTGCGTAATTTCTCGCGGTTAGATGAGGCGGAAATGAAACCCGTTGATATCCATGAAGGGATCGACAGCACGCTGCTGATTCTGCATCACCGAATCAAAGGTAACGACAGCCATACCGCCATTCGGATCGTGAAAGATTATGGCTCGCTACCCCGAATTACCTGCTTTGCCAGTCAGCTCAACCAGGTGTTTATGAACATTCTGAGTAATGCCCTAGATGCGCTAGAACCCAGAAGTCGTAAATTACCGGGAGTCAAGCATAAAGCTGAAGCCGCAGCGTCACTGCCCCATACATTTCCTTTTGCGTCATCCAGCTATACGATTCCAACGATTCGCATCCGGACAGCGCTGAAAGATGATACGGTTCACATCTGGATTGCAGATAACGGCTCTGGCATTCCCGAAAAAGCTCAGTCCCAGCTATTCGATCCCTTCTTCACAACCAAAGAGATTGGCAAAGGCACCGGACTCGGCTTATCGATCAGCTATTCCATCGTGGTAGATAAGCACGGCGGCCAGCTTAGCGTATCGTCAACACCGGGACAGGGAACAGAATTTGCGATCGCAATTCCGAGGCAGTAGGAGCAGGGAGAGAAAGGGGCAGAGGAGCAGGGGGGCTTTTCATTACCGCAATTTTGGAGAACTGATGCAATACCGCTTCCCAAATTGCAGCGATACACCAGGTTTCCTTTCTCCCCCGCCCCCTTTCTCCACCCCTTTCCCACGTCTACCAGCAACACCCTAATCGTCGTTAAACCGTACCCGCATAACCTTGGGAATCTGCGATTGCAGCCGTCCCGGCGTGTAGCGACCGCAGCCAATCTGTATGTCACCGTAACGCACATGGACATAGCACGGCGTTTCCTCTGAAAGCTGTACAGTGGCCGGATCGACGGGCACAGTTTCGCCCATGATGAACTGCTGAGCAGTGGCCGCTGTGGGTAAGTTCACAATCTGGCGCTGTGCCCAGTGGCCAAATCGCTGGAGACCGTAGCTACTGGGCTTCCAGGTATCAGACGACAGGCGCAGTAGAGGGAGACCTATACCTTGCACCGCTAGGGGTTTACCCGTTGCAGTCGGTGGTAGCCGCACCTGTTGCTCAGCTAGCCAGCGGGTGGATTTGCCCTTTTGCCAGAGGGTGTACGGTTCAAAATGCGTGGGATCAATACAAAAGCGATCGCAAAATTCCAGTAGCACCGATCGATCTGCTAATGGCTCAACCAAATCCCGCACAGATGAATTCGGCTCAGACGACACGGAATCAGACAACTGCGCCTCCGTGCGGCGAATGCGGGCAGCAAAAAATCCCCCCGTATTGTTGAAATGGGGAAAATAGCGCTGGGCATGGGTCACGTCAGCGCGATAGGTTTTACCCTGCCACTCGGTTAATCCCGGCATGGCGATTAGTCCAGGAATCGACACGGATTCAATCACGCCCCGATCGCCCAGGATCTTATCGAGTACCGCTTCGTTCTCTTCCGGCGCAAATGTGCAGGTACTGTATACCACGACACCGCCCGGTTTTACCAGTTGCAGCGCCCGATCCAAAATCTGCCGTTGCACCGACGAAACCCATTCGCTGTAGCCCGGTCGCCAGTTGATATTTTGAAACCCCTTGCGTACCGTGCCTTCACCGGAACAGGGAACATCGAGTAGAACGCGATCGCAACTGTGGGGCGCTAACGGAATGCTGCGCCCGTCATAGTTGGTCACAATCACATTGGTTAACCCTAAACGGCCAATCGTGCTGGATAAGCTGGACAGTCGGCCAATATTTTTTTCATTGGCGATGACGGTACCTGCACCAGCCAACCGCATGGCAATTTGAGCCGTTTTCCCACCGGGTGCCGCACAGAGATCCAGCACACATTCACCCGGCTGCGGATCGAGGAGTGCAACTGCCGTCAGCGCAATTTCTTCCTGGACATAGTACCAGCCCGCCACAAACGGAATCGTACTGCCCGGTTTTGACCAGTTGTGGCTACGAAAGGCATTGGCATACCAGGACAGGGATTCAAGCTCAACCCCAGATGATGCAAGCTGCGCGGTCAAATCCTCTGGAGTAGTTTTAAGCGGATTGCTCCACATGCAGACAGGTAACGGCTGGGCAACGCACTGGGCAAAGGCTTCCGGATCTGACAGCAGCGATTGATAACGGTCAAGGATGGATTCAGACATACTTCAATTGGACAGGAAAATTGAGCACCCTTCTACAGACAGATGCCGCAAATCCATCTAGGGATTGTTGGTATTCGGAAGTGAACTTGAAAAAATGGAGATAGTAATTGGGAAACAATAACAATGGACATTATTCGAATCATTTGTGCCATTATCCTACCGCCACTGGGTGTCTTCCTTCAGGTTGGCTTAGGGCCACAGTTCTGGATTAATATTCTCCTCACGCTCCTGGGCTATATTCCTGGCATTATCCACGCCATTTGGGTCATTGCTAAATATCCAAGACGCTCACCCAGCAGATTTTAATCAGTTCCAATCGCGGTACGTGAATGGTTTAAAGCGCAGTCAGGGCAGTAGCGCAGGTTATAAAACCCAAAATTTTAATTCGATCAGCTTTGACGGTCGGTGGGCTGCGCGAGGCACAGCCCACCGACCGTTCAGTTATTGGGCACGGCGCTAGGCGACCAGTACGGCTTCGAGGGCTGTAGTTAGCTGCTCCTGGGAGACAATACCCGACAGCATTTTCACCATGCGTCCTTCATGGAAGACGAGAAAGGTCGGTACCGCGCTAATACCGTAGCGGCTAGCGAGGCGCACGTTGTCGTCGATATTGAGCTTAGCAACCTTGGCTCTGCCGTCTAGCTCATTTGCCAGCGCATCAATGACCGGATTCATGACGCGGCAAGGCCCACACCAGGGTGCCCAAAAGTCTACTAGAACGGGAACCGAGCTATTGAGAACTTCGGCTTCAAAGTTGTCAGTATTGAGCTGAATGGGGGTTGACATGTTCGTTTCGTCTCCTATTGCTCCTATTGGTCGATATAAATATTTTGGGGATTACCTCAAGTCTTGAATCGCGATGACGGTCTTGGCCTCGCTCGCTACTTGTGGTGGAATCTCGATTTTGCGATCGCAAATTGCCTGCATTAAATCATGATCTGCATCTCCTTCAGTATTCATGTTCTTGAACGTTCGTTCCAAAACTATAACCATCAAAATAGTGAACGCTCATTCGTCTTCATTAACCAGGATGCCGCATCAATCTGAACTAGAGCTAATCAGAAGCTGAGGATCTCCTGAGAGCGAATTTCAGATAGGTAAAGCTATATTAAATTAAGGGCAGTCGTAATCTAGCGCTACGCGCGGCTTCTCCACAACGACTTGTCTCAACCTGATTACAAAAGGCTGCACACCTGATTGAGGAGATATGTCAAACCCGCTTGATTTAAATCCCGAAACAATTGATCGCGTCATTGAAATGGCCTGGGAGGATCGGACACCGTTTAGTGCCATTGAATACCAGTTTGGGCTAAAGGAAAAAGACGTGATTGCCTTGATGCGTCGAGAGATGAAAGCATCAAGCTTCCGGATGTGGCGCAAGCGAGTGACGGGTCGAAAAACCAAACATCGCCAGCAGAGAGAGTTTCTCGTAGGTCGATTCAAGTCCGACAATCAGCGATAGTTTTCCAAGCGCGTTCGGAGCAACTTAAATACACCCGGAGCAACTTAAATACACCCAAAGATAGAGCAGACTCTTCATCCAATTATCCTGATCGCTCAAAGATTTGATGAATGTGGGAACAGGACGATGCAAGATTGTGTCGTCTTATACTAGACCGATGATATAGGAAGCAGAGAGGAACGGTATGAAACTAGGGCGCGCTGCTACGCGGGTGACTTGCGCTGTACTACTCAGTTTCAGCATCGTGTTGCCGATCAATCCAGCTTCAGCCAGTACTCCCTTGACGCGAGCCGTAGTAGAAGCTTTACGTAATCAGGTACGGTTGCTACAGCAAAATCAATCCGCACGCCCAGCCAACGTCTCTGACACGCTAACGCCTGGAGATGGAGTGGCCACTGGACAATCTTCACTAGCCGAACTCCGCTTCAATGACGGTTCTTTAGCGCGGGTAGGGGAACAAGTTGTCTTTTGGTTTACCCCCCAGACCCGCTCCTTTCGGTTATCAAACGGGACGCTGCTGATGCTAATCCCGCCAGGGCAAGGCGGCACCCGTATTCAAACGCCTAATGTCACCACAGGCATTCGAGGTTCTGCTCTGTTTGTTCGCGTTAATGCTGAAACCAATACGACTCTAGTTGGGGCTTTAACTGATAGCGGCATTGAGGTCTCGAATGCCGATGGCACAGAGCGCATCGAGCTAGAAGCTGGTCAAATGGCCGTTGTTGTCGAGAATACGATTCAAGAACTCTATGAGTTTGACTTAGATACGTTCTATCAAACGAGTCCTTTAGTCGAAGGGCTAAGGCTTGATCAGGCCGTGACGGACGAGGAAATGGCAGCATCCTCTGAGGAAGAACGTGCGATCGCAAAAGTACGTGCAGAAACAACGACCGCGCTGCAAACGCAACAGATTGAAAACGATAGCGTTGAGACACCACAAACTGGTAGAACAAACTCTTCGCCATCTACCACAACCGAATCAAACACTGCCGAATCGGTACCCCCCGCAGTCAATATTGACGTAGAAACTCTACCTGATGACGCCGACTTGGGTGTTGCAACAGGCAGCAACCTAGTTAACCTCATGGACGTGGTTAACGACATTGTTAACGATCGTCCATTCCGTGATCCAAACTTTGGTAACGGTAACGGCGTCGGCCCTGGCAATGGCAACGGCAACGGCCCCGGCAACGGCAACGGCAACGGCCCTGGTAACGGCAACGGTAACGGTAATGGCAACGGCGTCGGCAATGGCCCTAACGGCCCTGGCAATGGCAATGGCAATGGAAATGGAAATGGTAATGGCAACGGCCCCGGCAACGGCAACGGTAACGGCCCTGGCAACGGTAACGGTAACGGCCCTGGCAACGGTAACGGTAACGGCCCTGGCAACGGTAACGGTAACGGTAACGGCGTCGGCAATGGCCCTAACGGCCCTGGCAATGGTAATGGCAACGGCCCCGGCAACGGCAACGGCCCTGGCAACGGCAACGGCGTTGGCCCCGGCAACGGTAATGGCAACGGCCCTGGAGCTGGCTTAGGCAATGGTAATGGTGTTGGAATTGGCGTCGGGGTTGGCAACGGCAATGGCGCTGATATTGG
Organism: uncultured bacterium; assembly: GCA_966674685.1. GTDB lineage: Bacteria > Cyanobacteriota > Cyanobacteriia > Phormidesmidales > Phormidesmidaceae > Thainema. Next base: position 29,720 of record CBKWJC010000047.1, on the reverse strand, counting down.
CGTTGGTACCAGCAGCGGCAACGTCGGCGCGATCAACTTCCAAAATCGATGGAATAATAATGATTAGTTGGCGATTAAAATTCCAGCCGATCGTCATGACGACCTTTAGGGTGGGTCTTCAGGGGATGTAGCAGCCCATGAGGCAGTTCTACATTCACACTTAAAATCAGCAGTCCCGGTCAATGAGTTCTGGGCTATGGCAACTGTGGCTCCAAGCAACACTCCTTAAGTTAGGATGAAGCATCTGCGATCGCACCTGCTTTAGCAAAAACTATCTTTAGAAGTCCCCACTGCACTTCATCATCCGCTGGATGGCTACTTCTCCTCAGTCAAAGGGTCGTATTCTGATTGTTGACGATGAACCCGACATTCGCGCGAGTTTATCGGATTTGCTGTGGCTCACGGGCTATACCGTCGAAACAGCCGAACGTGGCCATCAAGGCTTAGAACTCATGGCACAGCACCTCCCGGATGTGGTACTGCTGGATCTGAAGCTACCGGATCTGGATGGCTATAGTCTTTGCCAATCCATCAAAACCAATCCCCAAACCAAAGATATTCCGGTCATTTTCATCAGCGCTTGCCACGACGAAATGAATCGCGCCTTTGATGTGGGTGGCGCGGACTACATCACCAAACCGTTTCATAACCAAGAAGTAATTGCCCGCATCGAAAATCAGCTAACGATTCAGCGGTTGCAGAAACAGCTTGTCCAGCAGCAAACTCAGCGCCTGATGCAGTTTAGTGGCACAACTCCGCTACTGAGCCATCTGCAACGCCGCCTACACCAACAAGCACAGTTGCTCCAGGAGCGGAATGCTCAACTACAGCAAGAAATCCAAGAGCGCCAGCAGGCTGAAGCGGCGCTTCGAGCCGAGCAAGAAGTATCAGAACGGCTGCTGCTCAATATCCTGCCGAGTGCGATCGCAGAACAGCTTAAGCGCGACGACCCCGGTGCATTAGCCGAGCGCTTGGACAACGTCACCATTCTGTTTGCTGACATTGTTGATTTCACGCCGCTGGCGGCACAGCTACCGCCGCTCGAAGTGGTCAGCATTTTGAACCACGTTTTTTCAGCCTTTGATCGACTGACAGAAGAGCTAGGACTCGAAAAGATCAAAACTATCGGCGATGCCTACATGGTGGCAGCCGGGGTACCGATCCCGCGCGATGACCATGCCGAAGTCATCATCGAAATGGCCTTGGCCATGCGAAAAGCGCTGAAGCAAATCAATCAGGACACGGGTTATCCGCTGCAAATTCGCATTGGCATCAACACGGGCACCGTCGTAGCAGGCGTGATCGGGCTAAAAAAATTTAGCTATGACCTGTGGGGAGACGCTGTGAACATTGCTAGCCGCATGGAATCTCAAGGCTTTGCAGGCAAAATTCAGGTCACAGAAGCGACCTATCAGCATCTCAAAGAAAAATATCACTTTGAGCCCTGGGGCAACGTCAAAATCAAAGGCCGAGGCCGCATGCTGACTTACTTACTCATTAGTCGTCATGCTGAGGGGTGATGCTGCCTGCTGCTGCATCAGTTTTTGCACCTGCACCAGTGCCCGATTTAGCTCATGGCCCCGCTGCCCTGGGTGTTTCTGAAAAAACTGCTGTTCTTCTTCAATCATCAAAATATCCTGCTCAATTAGCCCTTCCAGCAGCTTGCGCGCTGAGCCAAACAGACTGTCTCGCACAAATCGCCGAAACGGAATTGGCAACTTGTGCAGTCGATGAAAGGCATTCAGCGACGTGAAGTGAACTAGATAAGCCTGGGTGTGGGTTTCGCTAATTGGACACAGCAAACAGTAAATCTTGAAGTCATTGCCCAGACGCGATGCCCAGTGGGGATAGACATAGCTGACATCCAGCGGTTCAGGATGAAGTCGCCGCAGACTGGGGAAAAAGAGCTGGGAAATTGACCAAATTTTGTCGATTTTGTAATAGCTCTGGGCCTGATAGTGAGCATCAACGCGATCGCAACTGACGCGAATATCCTGTAGCACCGGATCGGCCCAGGCTTGATAGTCCTGGTGCAGATGGCCGTGATACATATCCATCAGGTTTTCAATCAGAAACGAATAGTGCGCCTGGGTGTCAATCACGGCAAATGAAGCGATGTAATTTAGCTCATCCCATTCCGGCAGCCCCATCGGTTGCACCTGCTCGACCCGGTCAGCATCGCCCGGAAACAGCCAAATAAAGCCATCCTGCTCCCGCACCGGATAGCGACGGAGCTGACAATTGGGCAGCTTTTGATTGTCAGCCAAATAAGGAACATGGGCACAGCGACCGTCTGCCCCAATTTGCCAGCCGTGATAGGCGCACTCTAGTTGGTTCCCCACTACTTGACCGTGACTCAGCTTTACATGGCGATGAGGGCAGCGATTTTCGAGGGCATGGATCTGCCTTGTGCGATCGCGAAACAGAACAATCTCCTGATGCCAAAGCGTGATGCCCAGCGGTTGCTGCTGAAGCTCTTTACTTTGGGCAACGACGTACCAGTGATTGAGGTTGATTGGGAGCTGGCGGATGTGAGCGGGAGGGGATGCAGGAGCAAGGGGAGCGGTGGGAGATGAAGGAGCAAGGGGGGATGGAGGGGCGGGAGGGGCTTTGGAGGATGCGGGTGCGATCGCGCTTGTATCAAAGTCTGGTAATTCTGAATCAAAACTTTCAGCAGCTGACTGTTCTTGAGCTTTAACTGACTTTTCCTGCACCATATCCGAACCGATAAATGTGATGAATGTATAGATCCCAAGCCTATATCTGAGCGCAGATCATGTGCGATCGCAATTAATTATCCCTGCTGCTCAATCTGTGGCTGATTATCCAACAGGTCAAACCGCTGCATTGCTCCAATAATAACGACTGAAAGCACTGCCCCAGCCACTAATCCAATGGCCAACAGCGTCAACAGCAGCCGCTTCGTTTGATTTTGATAACTTTGGAGCTTCTCGTCATCCGTATCCGCTGGATGCTCACCCCTTGGATACGGGCCTTTGCCATTGAGCCGATAGCTATCAGCTTGAATGTTTTGAGGATCAGATTCGTGGGGAAGTTGATTCGGCATAAATTGCAGGCCATATTAAATCTTTGCGCTTTCATCGTACCGAATGCATTGGCTTCTAATATCAAGTCTGTGTAGAAGAACCCAATTTATGTTGTGTGAAACATTTGCGGCGCAAATGTTTCACACAACATGAACTAAGTAGTCTGTCAACTTTGTTTTAATGGGTTTTGCTAGTTGATGTGTCGCGCTCCACGCGACACATCAACTAGCAAAACTTAATTTACAGAGTAGTAAGTAGGTTGGCATCAATAAAATGCATCTAAAAAAACCGGGGGAGCGCCCCTCCGATTTTTTTGATGCATTTATTTGTATGTAGCTACTTATAAGTCTTCAACCAAACCTCATAGCACTCATTCATCCCCAACATGAATCGTCGCTGGCCCCGGAATCAGCCTAGAGAATCAAAAGGAATGATAAGGTATACATCAATCATTTTGCTTAACGTGGTGTGGTGTTGAGGTTATGATTCCAGTTTTGCCACTGCTGGGGTTGGTCTCTAGCGTACCTGCTCCGGTTGATATTGAGATGCAGCTTATCGCTCAAGCTCAAACTATTGTTCGTGACCAAGAAGTACTTGCATTGCCCGGAGAACTGGACAATGTGCCCGTCTTCAACAGCAACAGCCCCGAACTGGTGCAGCAGGAAGGAATTTTATTATCAACCTTCCCCAGTGACAACATGAACGTTCCTGAAGCACATCTAGACTATGTGTTTGAAGGACGATTTGACCTGTTTGCACACCACGTTGTGCGAAATGCCGATCCAGGCGATATGCGTACCCTTTACCAGGGAGTCGTCATTTACAATCCCAGCGACGACCCCGTTACCCTGATGGTGATGGAGGGAGCCAGCTACCTCAGCCAAGAATCGCCCTGGCATGAGCTGAGCGATACAGAATCCAATTTGCTCGGCACCCGTTTTTCCGGCCCAGGTAGCCGCTTAATGAATGATGTGCTGCGCGATCGCAGTCAGCGGCACTGGTTACAGACCATTGAAATTCCAGCCGGGGAACATCACTTACTCATGAACGTGCCGATTCCGCTGCGCCAGCTTGACGTAGCCGTGAACGGATCACTGGCCGAGGGTAGCGCTTTACTACCGCCAGCCGATCTGACCAAGTCGAATCCCAATATTACTCGGATTAATGCCCGTTCGACACTCCTGCGGCTGCAAAGTGACGGGCCAATGCATATTGCCAGCCTGGCCATGTTTGCCCCCTTAGACAGCGAGGGAACCGAGCGAGTACCCAGCTTGAGTGAATGGCTGACGCTGCTCAAAGAAGGAGACTTGGCTGGCCCGCGCGACTTGGCACCCACCAATCCAGACGATGAAGATGCCGATCCGTTTTTCTATGGCCGCGTGTCGGGCGTCGCTGAAGGCTCAAGCTGGATAGGGACGCTGACAACGGACGATAATCAGCTCGTCATTCCAGAGGCGGGCGATCGCATTTCCTATGTGCTCAGCACCGTCGATCGCAACACCTTTGGCACGGGACAAGTGCAGAGTGCGCCGATGCTGGCTCGCTATCCTGATACGGCCTATCGCGCACACGGCAACTACGGCATTGAGTATAAGCTAGACCTGCCGCTGCACAACGATACCGACCAGCCGCAGACCGTGACCCTTTCAGTCGAAACGCCGCTGCAAAATGAAGCGATGGAGGATAGTCTAACCTTCCTAGAGCCACCGAATCCCAATGTGTTCTTCCGAGGAACTGTAATGTTTCTCTATGAAGATGACGACGGGCGATCGCAGGTTAAATATATTCACTTAACTCAGCGCCAGGGGCAGCAGGGCGACCCGCTGATTCAGCTCAATCTTGAGCCGGATGAAACTCGCTCCGTCAAGGTGCAGTTTTTGTATCCCCCTGACTCGACGCCACCGCAGGTGTTGACGATTTCGACAACTGAAGCTTCAGCCACAACGGCACTAGAGACCACACCCTGATACTAAATCCAGATTGTTTTCGTGAAATGCCTGCGACGCAGGCATTTCACGAAAACAATCTGGATTCACTTTTCTCGCCGCTCTTGCTTCAGCAAAAATAGAAACGCCTCCACTTCTGAGCGGGTCGGCTGAGCCGCGATCGCACCGGGGCGAGTTGTGGTTAGTCCACCCACTGCATTGCCGTAGGTGACCATCTGGCGCGCATAGTCCGGGTGATCAAGCTTGGCGAGTCCCTGCGTGGCAAGCTGATGCACCACTCCGGCCAGAAAGCCGTCACCTGCGCCCGTCGTGTCCTCCACTTCCACAGGCAGAGCAGGCACGCGCCCCTCGTTGCCTGAAACGTAATAGGCACAGCCTTTTTGACCTTCAGTGACAAAAACCGCTTCAATATCCTCAAGCTGACGCGCGATCGCACCTGGATTAGCGGAACCAAACAGCCATTCTCCTTCTTCGCCCGACAGTTTGAGAAAGTCGATGCGCGGCAAGATCTCGCGAATCACAGACGGCGCTTGGTCGGGGTCAGGCCAAAACACGGGTCGCCAATTGATGTCTAGCACCACTTTTAGATAGTGCTGCTCCGCTAAATCCAGTGCCGTTGCGATCGCAGCTCTCGTCTCCGGATAAGCGAGTTCCAGCGTTCCCAATACCAAAAAATCCGCCTCATCAAAAAGCTGCATGTCTAGATGGTCAGCCTGTAAATGAGTATCTGCAAATTCCGTGGTTTGGTACTGCTTGAAACCCGCAAATGTGCGATCGCCATCGTGCGATCGCACCACATAAATCTCACGAGTTGGCGCAGTCGGATGCCGCTGCACACCTTGAGTATTGACGCCAATTTCGTCAAGCAAATTAACTAACGACTCACCGGGCTGATCCTGTCCCACACAGCCCACAAACGCCGCAGGTGTCCCCAATTTGACCAGCGCACAAGCCACATTCGCGGGCGCACCACCAGGATAAGCCGTCCAGGACGACACCGACTCTAGCGGCTGCCCAGCTTGATCCGCAATTAAATCAAACAGCAGCTCTCCTAAACACAAAACGCGCGGGCTGGTCACAACGAAATTCCTCAGACGAGAAGGCAAATCACAGAGCGAAGCACCTGCCATAGATTAGCAAAGGCTCCCCCTGTTCTAGATCGGCTAATTCTCTTCTTTAAGCATTTAAAAAGGTTCACCTGCTTCCCGCTGAGGGTGAGTAGGACTGAGTGAGGAGTGAGAAGTGAGGAGTAAGGCGTGAGGCGTGAGGCGTGAGCAGTAAAAGCAAAGCATTAAAACCGCTCCCCCACCCTCAACTCCCCTGACTCCCCTGACTCCCCTCTACAGCCCTTTTCCCCCTACGGCCTAATCTCCTCCAACTGCGTCGCAATCCGCTCACCAAATTCCGGATCAATGTTCGCCAAACCCAAAAGCTGTAGATACTCCTGTTGACTCAGCCCAGTTTCCTCGATTTTGCTAAATGCTTCCGCCACGATGTCGTGTTGAATTCGCAGCGATTCAGACTCGGTTTCGGCCTGCTGGAGTTCGTCTTCTCGCTGGTCAATCAGCTCAACAACTTGGACGTATGCCTGTACAAACTGACTGATTTTTTCCGATGAGATGTCGTCTAGCTGAATATCGGACGTGTTGAAGGTCGGCGTGGCCGGGACAACATCATCGAAATCCGATCGCTCTTCTGCATAAGCAACATGATTATGAACTAGGGATACGTGGCTGATGTTGCCCAGGCTAGCAGGGAAGCCGATGCTGAACCAGCAGATTAGTAGCCCGCAAAGTGTTACACAGGCTTGTCGAGCCAATTGAAGAAAGACTTGGAGTGCGACCAATCTCCCTCCCTCTGCCTCACCTACGACAGGCTGATTGGCGCTTTGTCTAAGCTCATCGGTCTGAGACATCATCATGAGTTCTATACTTCTTCATCACGGCTATAACTTAACACTGCAAAAGTTTGAGGAAATCGCAAATCTGAGCTATAAGATGAAACACTTTACTCCCTGAATCGGGCAATATCGCCCCAAATGGTGGCCAATTCGGAAAATATGCCAGGGTGAGGATTTCAAAATGTCATAAATCCCGTTCCCTTTCAGCGAGAACCCTTTAGAATCTAGGGTAGATAAGTACATATACACAGGTAGGAATAACTATGGCGGGCGGTGAGTCTCATATGCACAGTTCCCTTTCTGAGCGAGAAATCCAAATTGTGGAAATGGTCGCAAAAGGCTTAACCAATCAAGAAATCGCCGAAGAACTCGACATCAGCAAGCGAACGGTGGACAACCACATCAGCAACATTTTGACCAAAACGGCAACTGGCAACCGCGTTGCGCTGTTCCGCTGGGCGTTGGAATCGGGCAAGGTTTGTCTGGATAATGTAAACTGCTGTGTCTTACCCCCGTTTGAGGGCGAAGAAAACCTCAGTAACGGAAACGGCGCAGTCGAAAATTCTGACGTTCCAGGCAAGAGCATTGCTTAGTTAAAACGTAACGCTGTAGGGCGCGTCAGGCAAAGCCGGAACGCCCTTCTCCGTGCTGAATTCGTAGATTTCGTAGGTTGGGTTGAGCAACGCGAAACCCAATACTGCCAAACTTGTTGGGTTTCGTTATCACTCAACCCAACCTACAAACATATTTAAGTAACCGTTCAAACAGCGAACCAATGGCTAACTCGCCGACTTTTGAATTTCCTTCTGAATATCAACTGTGCTGCCCTCATCTGCCGCTGGCAGTCTATCGAGAAGTAGCCGCCCACCTGCAACAGGTGGATGGCGTTGAAGTGCAGCTTCTGCGGCAGCAGTCCCAAACCTTCGACTACCAGCAGAGCCAAGTCGGTGGCATTCGCATTCGTCATACCACCGATGACGAAGCCGCCTATCATCGAGCCGAGCAAATTCTGGCCTACTACGGGCAGCGCTTTGGGGCGTGGGAAACGCTGCGTTCCTAGAAGCGAACTTGATAGGATAGGAACGCATTAATTTTTGATACGTTTTGACGGTGCTGCACCTAATGCAGCACCGCTGTCTTGCATTGAATCTAAACAGCAGCGGAGTTGATAGGACTGTAACTAATCATGAGTGCGATTAAGGCGTTACGAGGAACGCGGGATATCCTGCCCGACGAGGTCACGAGCTGGCAAATGGTAGAAGCCGAGGCCCGTAAAATTTTGCATCGAGCCGCCTATCAGGAAATTCGCACGCCCATTTTTGAGCAAACGTCGCTGTTTGAACGGGGCATTGGCGAAGCAACCGATGTCGTCGGCAAGGAAATGTACACCTTTCAGGATCGGGGCGATCGCTCGGTCACGCTGCGGCCAGAGGGAACGGCAGGCGTTGTTCGCTCCTACATTGAGAACAAGCTCCATGCTCAGGGTGGTGTGCAGCGGCTCTGGTATACGGGGCCAATGTTCCGCTATGAGCGACCACAGGCCGGACGACAGCGCCAGTTTCATCAGCTGGGCGTTGAGGTGCTGGGCAGTGCCGATCCGAGAGCTGATGTAGAGGTCATTGCGATCGCAACTGATCTGCTTCGTTCTCTAGGACTACAAAATCTGCACCTGGCGCTCAATTCAGTCGGCACCAGCGAAGATCGGCAGCGCTATCGGGATGCGCTGGTGGACTATCTGACACCGTATAAAGCTGATCTAGACACAGATTCTCAGGATCGACTGACGCGCAATCCACTGCGAATTCTGGACAGTAAAGATCCGAAAACCCAGGAAATTGCCAAAGCGGCTCCCAGCATTCTGGACTATCTCGCACCGGACTCAAAGCAGCATTTTGACCAGGTGCAGCAATTGCTGACGGATTTAGAGATTGGCTACGAGCTAAATCCGTGCCTGGTGCGTGGGCTAGACTACTACACCCACACGGCATTTGAGATCCAGTCGGATGATCTGGGTGCTCAGGCAACCGTCTGCGGTGGCGGACGCTATGACGGACTGGTGGCTGAGCTGGGCGGCCCCGATACACCAGCAGTGGGCTGGGCAATCGGCCTAGAGCGGCTAGCCCTGTTACTGCAACAGCGGCAAACGGCAACGGCGCAAACCGTTGATCTCTATGTGGTGTCTCGCGGTGAGCAGGCGGAAGCGCAAGCGCTGCTGGTGGCTCACCGCCTGCGACAGGCGGGATATGCAACGGAATTAGACCTGAGTGGCAGCGCCTTTGGCAAACAGTTCAAACGCGCCGATCGCAGTGGAGCCAAAGCCTGCATCATCATTGGCGACGATGAAGCAGCGAACCAAACCGTGCAGGTGAAGTGGCTGGAATCCGGCGAACAAGAGCAGTTCCTCCAAGCCGATTTACCACAAAAACTAGAGGCCAGACTTTAAGCGCCACCGCACATATCCCGCCATCACTGCCAGCAACAGCACGCCTAGTACGCCCGCGAGTGGGTTGCCGCCCACGCCTGTGAGCCAAGCCGGAACTCGCTCTGTTGCGACCACTAAATCGCTGACATCTACCACGTAGTAGCTCCAAACCAGCCCACTATGCAGCCCGATCGCAAGGCTGAGCCGTCCGCCACGATCACGGGAAACGGATGACACGGCTCGTTTGCCCCAAACCAACGTTAACCCCAGAATCACCAGGCCAAAAAACTGGGGCCAGGTCGCCAGAATCGCCTCTAACGGTCGCAAAAAATGCGCGATCGCAAATAGCAAACTATTGCTCCACAGTGCGATCGCAGGTGAATAGTCGGCTTCCAGCTCCGTGAGCAGCCAGCCGCGAAACAGCATCTCTTCCGCAAAGCCAACCGCAAGGCCGACGAGGGCACCTTCAACGACCCAGCGCCCGCTAAACTGGCTCCAGTCTAGCGTGGCCCAGCCCAGCAGCACCTGCAAGCCAAACAAAATCGCTAAACCGGGCAGTGCGATCGCAAGTCCGGTCAGCAAAAAGCGTATATCCTGCCGCTGTCGTTGCCAACCGCAGCTCTTAAACGGCGTCGGATCGCTGTAAAGCCGTCGTCGCCACTGCCACAGCAGCAGCAAAAATTCGATATACAGAATCGACATTGCCGCAATGGAGGCCGCATTCGGATCAATGCGATTGCCGATGCCGTAGATGGGAATGGCAAAGGGTGCCCAGCCGAGAGCCAGCGTCAGTAAGAATAAGAAAATGCGAATTGGAGCCGCCAACCGTGCGATCGCAGATCGACGGGCTAAAATCGAGCGGAAACGCTTAGTCATATCTCATCCGCTCATGAACATCAACCATAATTCGAGACGAACGACAGGCATGGCCTACCGTTCGTCTCAGAGAAACTGGGGGATTTTCTAATCATCCGGTTCAATCGTGCTGGTCAAGCCATGTGCACAAAGCTGTTCGCTGTAGAACTCGGCATGTTCCTGCGCGCAGGTAATTACCAGTGCAACGCCGCTATTATGCGCCTGCATCATAATGCTGACGGCTTGGGGCTGCGTCAAACTGGGCACGGTTTGGATCAGCACCTGCACAACATATTCCATGGGATTGAAGTCGTCGTTGTGCAACAGCACGCGATACTGGGGTGCCAGTTTACGAACTGTTGAACGCTTCTCGACAGTTTCGACAGACACGGCGATTCTCTCCTAGTCTTTAGTCTTAAACGTGGATAAGTATTGGTAAAAGATTGAAGTCGTGACCTGCGGTCACAGATGAAATAAATCGATTATCTGCAAGATTTATTCCTTAGCCAGAATAGCGACAAAACTTCAAAAAGATCAATTTGGTTCCAGAGAAAGTCTATTAACGCCAACCCCAGCGGAACGGATCGCCGCCTCGGTCATAGAAATGCAGGCGTCCGTAGCCGAGGAACTGACCGTAGGTTTTCTCACCAGACGGATAGGCCGTTACGCCAAACAGGTAAACCCCACTGCGGCGCGGATTTCGCTCCGGTTCCAGGGCAATCGTGACCGTATTACCAGGGGCCACAGGCGGATCAAAGGTCAGCGTGACGCTCTGCTGATCCTCATCAATCGCCACATCCTGAATCGTGATTGCCTGTTCGCGATCGCGCCTGGTGCCAATAAAGGCCTCTACCGATCGCAGATCGTCGATCACATCCCCAAACGCACCATAGCTGGTTTCTTGAGCAATCATCACCTGCCCCAGCGGCTCTCCGGCATTTTCAAGCACCGCCAGCGTAAAGTAATAGCGAGGACGAGCAGCATACACGCTACTACGAGTTGTGGTCGCTCCCACGAGATCAGGTGGCCGATCAAAATAAACCGTGCCGTCAGCCACCTGCACAGCAGCCAGCGGATTGATGCCGCCGATCACCAGTGTTGCGCTACCCAATGCCAGTGCGATCGCAGTTCCCCATCGTTGCATCCTATTCATGGCTACACACTCAAACGCGAATAAAAGCTAACTTATCGCCAAACAAAACTCCCCTGCCCCCCTGCTCCCTTTCTCCCCTGCCCTTCTCGGCAAGCCACACTAGAGACAGCCAGGTCTTTTATAGATCTATTCTCAGGATAGCGAATCCGTCCGGACTAGAAGCCCCAAACCCGCCGTGGGCCAGTATCCAGATGGACAATATCGGGAATGTTGCTGTAAATCCCCACGCCACCCGGCCACCAGAGCATGACGGCATTGGCCACTCGCCGACCGCTATAGCCAGAAACCTGAATATCCGCCGCTTTACCGTAGAGATGCTGGCTATATCGTGCGCCTCCCACTGCCGCATTCACTGCCGGAGGGCGATACCAGGAATTAATCTGAAACGGTCGGCCAATCTGATCGCGTGCCTTCTGCATTTCGCGAGCTAGGCCAATGATGTTATTCACAATCGTAGTGGTTTCGGGAATGCGGGTCGCATTCATCGTCGCCTCACCCCAGGTAAAGCTGCCGCCCGGAATAATCGGCTGATCGGTATAAAAGGTGCTGGTGTTCCCCGGCAGTTTGAAGGGAATACCGCTATAGGATCGGCTACCGCCACCTGTACCAGCACTGGCAACCTGCTTGGGCAGCGGATAAACCACTTTGCCCTGGATTTCAACCTGGGCATGTCCCTCGTAAACATACCAAGTACTGAGATAGCGAATGTAGTCTTTCTCGTACTTCAGCGCAATTTTGATGTGGCTACTAAACCCGCCAGACGCATCTTTATAGGCATAGGAATGAAGCTTCCAGGTCATGCCTTGGCTAACGGGATAGACTTCATCGGCTGGCAGTTTAGAGGACTGGAGCGGTTGCCGCTTAAACAGCGTATTTTGCGTTATCCGCAGCAGAGGCGTATTGGGATCTTCCGGCGGATAAACAATCGCCCCATCTAGCTCAACATAGGCGTGTTTATCGTAAATAAACCAGGTGCTGCGATCGCTGACAAAGTCTTTGGGGTAGCGAATCGCAAACTTGATGTGGCTACTGAAGTCTCCGCGTGAGTCGGCATAGGCATAGGAATGGAGCAAAAAGCTGTCGCCACTGGAAACGGAATGCTTTTCATCTTCCGGTAAAACCGAGGACTGCACAGGTCGCTGCTTCAGGAGCGTATCGCGATTGACGCGCAAAACTGCGATCGCTTCTTCGTCTTCTTGGGGATACACAACTACGCCATCAAATTCCACCTGGGCATGAAGTCCATAGATAAACCAAGTGTTGAAACCCTTAAAGTTGAGGTCTTTAAAGGCAACTTTGATATGCCCAGCAAAGTCGCCATTAATATCAGCGTAGGCATAAGACTGAATTTCGAAGGTTGACCCCGCAGAAACAGACTGAAGTTCTGCGCTGGTCAGTTGGGATGATTGCTCTGGCCGCAGTTTGAGCAGCGTATTGGCCGTGACTCGCAGTATCTTTTCAACCATAAGCAATCCCTAAAAAATCCCCAGTGTAGACGCTGTGGCTCATTATGAGGACATTTTACGGATGTGCAGCCAAAAATAAATATAAATAAGCAATCTCCTAATACAGAGTCCAGCTTGTATTGATGGTTGACGTATCTCGCTGACCAAATCGGTTTAGCTCAGCCCTACCCATCCGTCGAGAACAAGAGTTCAATATAGTTGCGATAGTGGGCAAGCTGTTGCCTAATCTGCTGTGGCTCTTGCAAAACGCGCATCATCACGAACGCGCCTTCAAAGGTTGACACAATACCATCCGCCAATTCTTCCGGCTGGACGGACAAGCGGGGCGGATATTCCGCCATCGCCGCTGTAAATTTTTCGGCTAGTCGCTGTCGCCAGAGTAAAAACGATTGGGCTGAAATCGCGCGGATCTCTGGGTCAAGGTCTTCGAACTGATAGATGTAGGACGCAATCAAACAGCCTCCACCCGGATCTGCAAGCTGCTCCACCTCTTCCTGTAGCAGCCCTAGAAAGACGAGAATCTGCTGGAGCGGATCGCGACTCAATTTTTCCGCACGGGTCAATTGCTCCTCTAAATGGGCGGCATCCTGTTCGGCATAGCGCTGCACTAAGGCCCGAGCCAAGTCAGCTTTCGATTTGAAGTGATAAAAGAAAGCTCCTTTGGTAATCTCAGCCTGCTGTAGCACCATATCGATTGAGGTGCCCGCCAATCCGTGCCCCATGACCAATTCATGGGATACATCTAGAATTCGAGTTTTAGTTTTCGCTCCACTCCGTGGCATTCAATTCTCCACCAAACCATTTACTTGAAACCAGATTCCAGATCAGATCCTGCATCAACAGCAACGGTCAGGATCAGGATATAGATATTTATCGCTGCAATATGACAGATATCGACCTGAACTCTTGGAGATCTCCACTTGTAGAAATACAAGAGCTGTACTTATATTCATTCCACAGACTATATAGTTTGTTTTGAACCCACAACTCCTTAAACACTTCTCAACTCCCACTGCTAAACCGCGCACAACATCAAATAGCTTAGGAACAAAAATTAAGTAATCCGTAAAACTCGTAGGATAGTCATCTTGCCTGACAAGGGACAGGCAAGATGACTATCCTACGAGTTTTGATTTTCAATCCTTAGCTATTTAATTAAGCTTAACCCAATCTATATTGACGCTGAGAAATATGCTAGTTAACATACAGACTAGTTTGTATAAAAAAGAATTACACATCAACACAAGGAGCCCCCTTATGACTGCCCACCTCACACATTCCGCATTTGACACGTCGAAAGCCGAGACCTTTGCAGGTGGTCTCTTGGCTTTGCTGAATCAAAGCGCGATCGCAACCATGATCTCCATTGGTCACCGGACGCACTTATTTGATGTGCTGGCTGACCTGCCGCCTGCCACCAGTCAGCACATTGCGGCAGCGGCAGGATTGCACGAGCGCTATGTGCGGGAGTGGCTAAACGCCATGACAGTTGGCAATATTGTGGATTACGAGCCGACGGATCAGACGTATCATCTGCCTGCCGAACATGCCGCCTTCCTCACCCGCGCTGCTGAATCAGACAATATGGCCACCTTTTTTCAGCATGTGTCCGGTTTGGCCGCCGTTGAAGATCAGATCGTTGACTGCTTTGCCAAGGGAGGCGGAGTGCCCTACTCACAGTTCAAGCGCTTTCATGAGGTGATGGCAGAAGATAGTGGGCAAACCATTGTCGCGGCGCTAGAAGAGCACATTTTGCCGCTGGTGCCGGGGCTGGTGGATCGACTAACCGCAGGAATTGATGTGCTAGACGTAGGCTGTGGCAGCGGTCGCGCCATGAACAAGCTGGCCCGACTGTTTCCTGCCAGTCGCTTCACGGGCTATGACTTCTCACCCGTTGCGATCGCAAATGCCACCGCAGAAGCCCAAGCTCACAGCTTAACCAATGTGCAATTTCAGGTCAAAGACACGACCACAATGGATGAGATGGAGCGGTATGACCTGATCACCACCTTTGATGCGATTCATGATCAGGCTCGTCCCGATATTGTATTGAGCAATATCTACACAGCGCTACGCAGCGACGGTGTCTATTTGATGCAAGAGATCCGCGCGGAGAGTGAGGTTAGCAGCAACATGGATCACCCGCTAGCTCCCTTCCTCTACACCATATCCTGTATGCACTGCATGACCGTATCGCTGGCCGAAGGCGGCATGGGGCTAGGCACCATGTGGGGTCGCCAGCAGGCACGGACGATGCTCAACGCGGCGGGTTTCCAGCAAATCGAGATGAAGGAATTACCGCACGACATCATGAATGACTATTACGTGATTCGTAAGCAGTGATCCGCAAACGCAAACCGAAAGGAGACGCATCATGTGCCAGCTTTGTAACTTAGTTGAGATCGCAGAGTTGCGATCGCACTCCAATTCGCAGCCCCAATCTCTCTCAAACTGGGGATATCTTGTTCCCCGCTCAACTCTGTCTTTGGCTACCAGAGCTTCAGCCTCAACGGCATCTGTGCCAGTATCGTCTAATGCTCATCCTTTGACCCTGCATAAATAATAATGTTGGAGATTTGGGGTATGCAGGCATCAGTCCTCACACCCCAAAATCATGATCTCCGACCCAGGCGTATCTGTCTCAGTTATTGTGATTGTGCTGATTCTTAAATAAACCTAAACTATAAGAGCAAGTCCATCTAATCAGCCGAAGCAAAAGTAATGACTGGATTTATTAAAGGCATTTTCAATCGCAAGAAGTCTGACGATCAGCCAGAAGCTCCCAAACCCAAGGCGCAAAAGCAGCCCAAACCTAAAAAGGAAAAGCCCCCCAAGCCACAGAAGGAAGAAACGGCATTTTTCCTTGATCCAGATGACGCTAAGACCTACGGCGACATCGACTATATGCGAACCGCCAAGACCATCAAGCGCACATTTCCGAAAACCAAGAGCAATCCCAGCTCTGGAACACCTCGGATTGAGCAGGTATCGGCACTGGGCAGCACCAAAATCTCTGACGCCTACGCACCGGACTACATGAAGGCCACTCCCTCCAAGAGTTCAGCCAATTCGTCCAAACCGGACTACATGCAGGCCACTCCTTACCAGCCCGATGAAGGAATCAAATCCGATCGCTCCTCTATTGATGAGCGCCGCCGGACAGATACCAACATGGATATGTTCCGCAACATGGCCAAGGATATGAAGCGCTAAGTTGATCAAGCGCCAGGCTGAATCAGCTTCAGCCTGTTCTGTGTTGACAATTAAGCTAAAACCCCTGGATGCAGCGTGGGCTGCATCCAGGGGTTTTAGCTTATACAATTCTCTTACAATTCTCTAAAATCTGATTAGGACAAGTAGTTACATACAAATCAGCTCCCTTTGCTCCCCTGCCCACATCATTCAATCTGTAGCCCAATATTGTCGAGCACTAGTCCAATCCAGCTTGTCGTTCACACTGCACGGCTTGACTATCCCAATTGCTGATGTCGATTTGCGACAGCGGCACAATATCGCCGCACTGAGGCCGATAAAACAGGCTGGCCATTGCCCATAGTCCGCCTCGGCTGACATCCAAAGCAGTTTTCCACCACGCTTCCCGATTACCAGGAATCCCCGTTTCTTCAACTAAGTTAGGCGTCACCCAAATGCCGTGGCTACTGAACATCACACGCGCTAGCCAAAGCGCTCGCGGTAAATGGGTCGGCGATGTGACAACCTCAACATGACGCACACCCCAGGCTTGCAGAATCGGCAAGCCAAAATAAAAATTACCAAAGGTTGAATTGGCGCACTGCTCCAGCCAAACACGATGCACGGGAGCTTGATCTCGCTCAAATATTTTGCGGATACAGGGCGCTTCAGAACCTTGGGAAATTAGGATCGGTAACTCTGGATGCAGGGTGCTCAACTCGGCAGCATAAAGTTCTCGCTGGATGCTGCCGCCGAGTACTAAAACGGCATCAGTAGGTCGCATGGCCGCTTGTACAAGCGCGATCGCATTTACGATCAGCCAGCCCACCATAATCAGCAGCAGCCCCTGCCCCACCCGTCGCGCAATAGGCCGCTGCAACAGTCGATGGCAGAATTGGCAAAACGGAGCAAGCAGAGGAATAAATTTGCGATCGCGCCACATTACACCTAATCTCTATCTGGCTAATCCGAAATCCGCTCATAAAACCAGTTTTTCGTTTTTGTGACCGTCAGGCTGCGCCTGACGGTCACAAAAACGAATTTGGGTTCTTTCGAGTCAGATTCAGCATGCGGTCAAATAAATAGCAGTATTTAGGTGATGATTTGATAGGGTGTCCTACTCATCTACTAAATCATCATCACCGTTGGACTACCGTTAAATTCACACTAAATTCACACTAAATTTCAAAATTCAGTGCATCTGCGGTTTTCAACCGATGGATCTCTTTGGCACCATAGCACCGATACTGTATCTAATTCTTCGTCCAGTACCAATTCAATTGCATGAAGTTTTACAATGGCTCATGCGAGTGAACCCTGTTCTGACTCAACATCCGCTAGATTAGTTGGCACTTACACGGCTGACATCTTACCTCTAAGGTACAGTAGAGACAGCATCTACTCTCGACAACCGATTTCAAACCGTTGCAGCTTAATCGGGCTTGTATCTTGCAACAAACCCATCAGCATAACTACCGCCGTGATGCGGTAGCAAACCAACCGCGTTGGGTTCCAGATTTACAACTTGCAAGATAGACCTAACCAATTAGTGAAGGTTTAGCTGCGTATAGTTTAGACTTATGTCATTGTTCCCGCTGAGTGTGTGGCTCTGCTATAAATTTCTTCTAAGCCAAAAGGGACACCAATCGAACTGGCACAATTTGTGGAACTCAGTTCAACTAGGCTGGCTAACTTAGTAGCGAATATTTATAGTCGATTTGTGCCGGAAACTGGCACAGTTTTGCTGTAGTTATTCATATATGAGGGCTGCCCAGTAGCGTTTGCTCATCAGCCCGCATCTGTTGCCAGCAAAAAGGTAGGTGTTTCAAATTTTAAGCTTCTGGTTCAATCAAACTGGCTACCGCTTAGGAGCGTGAATGTGACAAAGCTTTGTGATAGAGCGTTAAAGCCAAAACCGCTAGCATTCTTGCCTTCACACTCTTCAACGAGTTGAGTTGATCGTCCGATCTTATTTTTTTGTCTACGCTATTGCCATATCTATGAACCGATCCCGCCGCTCTCGTTTACCTCGCCTATTCTTAGCTGGAAGCGTTGTTGCCACCTCAACGCTATTGTCGATTTTATCTCCTGCTCTCAGTCCATCCGTTAACGCTGCATTACAGGACAGCCCAAAGGTCGTCATTGACGAAGCTTGGCAAATTGTCAACCGAGAGTATGTCGATGAAACCTTTAATCAACAAGACTGGATTGCTGTTCGTCAAGAGCTACTCAGTCGTGAGTACGGTAACCAGGAAGAGGCGTATAAAGCGCTTCGGGAAGCGCTGGAAACGCTAGATGATCCCTACACTCGGTTTATGGATCCAGAGCAATATCAGCAGCTCACGGCTCAAACATCGGGAGAGCTGTCGGGTATTGGCATTCGCTTAAAGCTAGACCGCCCGACCCAGACGCTGATTGTAGAAGAAGCGCTGGAAGGTTCGCCCGCTATCGAGGCTGGGGTTCGGACTGGCGATCGCGTATTAGCAATTGATGGGCAGTCCACCGAAGGCATGAGCGTTGAGCAAGCTTCGGAACTAATTCGCGGCGAAGTGGGCACAGAAGTTTCCCTACAGGTTTCCCGAAATGGCCTTCATGAGCAGACAATTGCGATTGTCCGCGATTTGATTCAAGTTCCCACCGTTCACTACGCGCTCAAGCAAGAATCTGCCAACAGCGTTGGTTATATTCGCCTGAATGAATTTAGCGCCCATGCCGCTGAGCAAATGCAGCATGCAATCCAAACCCTGAAACAGCAGGGTGCAGAAGGGTTTGTGCTGGACTTGCGTGGTAATCCGGGTGGGCTGCTCCGCTCTAGCATTGAAATTAGCCGCATGTGGCTCCAGGATGGCGCAATCGTCAAGACCATTGATCGCGAGGGCGACAGCGAAGAAATTAAGGCTGATGGTTCCGCACTGACTAATCTGCCGCTAGCGGTTTTGGTCGATGGCGATTCGGCTAGCTCCAGCGAAATCCTGACGGGCGCACTGCAAGATAACGGTCGAGCAACAATTGTTGGCAGCCGCACCTTCGGCAAGGCTCTCGTCCAGTCGGTTCATTCGCTATCGGATGGTTCAGGTCTAGCGGTCACAGTGGCGCACTACTACACGCCCAATGGCACCGATATCAGTCAGCACGGTATTGATCCCGACATTGAAGTTGATCTGACAGGCAATGAGCGACGGCTCTTGGCTTCAGAACCAACCTTAATTGGCTCGGCTGATGCCGATCCCCAGTATCGGCAGGCTATTTCTGCCCTGGCTTCTACCATTGTGGCCAATCGGCAAAATGCAGCTCCCGGTGTACCAGCCATCACGCCGCGCCTAGCTGAGCTAGGCAGCGTCGGCGCAACTAGTGAGCGATACTAGGTTTTAGTCTTATCTCAATAAAAAAAGCCCAGCGACGCTGGGCTTTTTTTATTGAGATAAGACTGGCTTAAACCGTTGCGATCGCAAATTTTTCGCCTCGATTGTGCGGCTGATCGAAATCGATAATAGGGCCTTTGGGGACAATGCCGTGGGGATTCACGTCAGGATGGCTGGTGTAGTAGTGGGTCTTGATGTGCGCCAGATTGCAGGTCTGCTTAACGTCTGGATGCTGGTACAAGTCCCGCAGGTAGTTCCACAGATTGGGATACTCAGCAATGCGGCGCAAATTGCATTTGAAGTGAACATAATAAACGGCATCAAACCGAAATAGAGTAGTAAACATGCAGATATCGGCCTCGGTCATCTGATCGCCACAGAGATAGCGCTGCTTAGCCAACACCTCTTCCCAGTGATCGAGCGCTTCAAATAGCTCCGTCACCGCTTCCTCATAAGCCGCCTGTTTAGTCGCGAATCCGGCCCGATAAACTCCATTGTTGATCGGCTGGTAAATGGCATCCATCGCCTCGTCCACTTGCTGCTGAAGCTTAGCGGGACAGAGATCGACCGAGGAATTATGTGCGATCGCATTACATTCGTGGTCAAACATACGAATGATGTCGCGAGATTCATTGTTGACAATTGTCTGGGTCTGCTTATCCCACAGCACAGGCACCGTGACTCGTCCGGTAAAGTCGGGTTCAGCTTTTACGTAAATATCGCGCAGAAACTGAGTGTGATTCACGGTATCCGGAACCGCACCAGGATAGTCATCGCTGAACCACCAGCCATCATCGCCCATGTGGGGATGCACAATCGACAGGCTGACGGCATCTTCCAACCCTTTCAGCGATCGCATAATTAACGTGCGGTGCGCCCAGGGACAGGCCAGTGATACATACAGGTGATAGCGTCCCGCTTCGGCAGGATAGCCGCTGCTGCCATCGGCGGTAATGCGATCTCGAAAGGTAGTCGATGGCCGCACGAACTTGCCGTCCTTGTCTTCTTGGCTACGGCTGGTCTTCCATTCACCGTCTACTAGCATACCCAGACCCATGTATCTCTCCTTTACTCTTACTCTTTACTTGCTCAAAACTTGCTCAAAACCTGAGATGAGATTTTGTTTTGTAGACGAAAACAAGTAGCTACATACAAATAAATGTATATCTAAAAACCCGGGGGAGCGCCCCCCCGGGGCGCTCCCCCGGGTTTTTAGATGCGTTTACTTATGCCAACCGCTGCCGTAACCATAGTGCAAACAGCGGCAGTGCAATCCGATAGCCCTGCTGAGGGCCGTATAGCAGTCCTTTTTGCTCCAGGCTAGCAAGTGCCCCTTGCAGGCCGCCTCCTCTGGAAAGCTGATGTTTTTGAATATAGTCGCGGCTATGGGGACTGTCGGTGGGGTCAATCGCCAGGCTTTCGAGGACGCGGATTTGGCTAGGGGGCAGCAGCAAGATCAGCGATTCAAATGTGGGCGACAGGTCTTCAATCAGCGAATGAATACTGCGATGTACCTGATGAGCTTGAATATACAGCCCAGCATAGTCTTGATTCCAATCCGGCTCCAGTGCTCGACAGTCTAGCCAAATGCGACGAGCAATTGCGATCGCATCTCCTAAATGTCCCTGCACAGAGTCCAAAAATAGCTGAAGTGCTGCTCCGCTGGGTTCAAACTTCAGCCCTTCAATCGCCATCGCTGACTGAATCCATTCCCCCATTACCTGGTCAGACAGCGGCTCTAGCGACAGGATATGAATATTGGGCTGCGTCGCCCAGGTTTCTGCGACGGTCGTTAGAATGGCATAGCTGACCTGACTCTGCCGCTGAATTTCCTGGCGCAGGTAGGTTTCCCACTGCTGAGAGCGATCCCAAGAGCGAATGTGGGAAAAATTTTCGAGCACCACCACAAACCGATAGGCAAACTGCTCGGCAAGCTGCTGCGGCAGAGTAAGAAACGACTGCATCTCTGTCCAACCCTGCTGTGGCGTCAGGTGCCAGCGGAGTCGAAATCGACCTTCGGGAGACTTTTCCAGCGTAACAGGCTGATTTAAGCTCCAGCGCTGAATCAGGCTAATTTCTTCCGGAGTCGTCAGCACCGCCAGCAGACCATCCGACAAGAGCTGCAAAAATCGTGCCTGATTGGTCGCCCGTAAGCAGTCCACCGCCAGCACTTTCGCTCCAATGTTTTGAGCGGCGAGGTGAATCAGGATTTGCCGCCCGCTACCAGGCACTCCCATCATCAGCAAGTCTCCATCAGCCTGGAGAATTGTCTGAATCGTGCACAACTCGGTTTGGCGACCGATTAACTGATAAGGATGCGGCTCAAACGGATTGGCAACCATTGATTCTAAAAATCCAGATGTTCTGATTCGTCAAATGGCTTTAGTCGATAGTGGTCTTCCAACAAGCGCTTTTCTGAGTCAACCACGAGTTAGCCAGCCATGATCCCCACGGTTGATTTAATTCATACTATTTAATAGTGCCACCGTATTATAGCTGGCACTATGATTAAGTACTAGACTGTTTATCTCGTGATCCCCACTTGTATCGAATAGCGCTATATGAATGTTGATCTGGTTTCTTCTGCTGCTGCTCCTGCTCCTGCATCCTGGCACACCATTGAGCCGGAGCAAGCGCTGGCCCGGTTAGAGAGTAATCCTCAAACGGGGCTTTCAACGGGACAAGTGCGCGATCGCATTCAGCGCTATGGTCTGAACGAAATTGAAGAAACGGGTGGGCGCAGCAGTTGGCAGATTTTGCTGGATCAGTTCACCAACATCATGCTGCTGATGCTGATTGCGGTGGCGATTGTGTCTGCGGTGCTCGACTTGCGCGATGGAGCCGTGCCCAAAGATGCGATCGCAATTTTCCTAATCGTGATTCTGAATGGGGTGTTGGGCTATTTTCAAGAAAGCCGCGCTGAGCAAGCGCTAGCAGCCCTAAAGCAAATGGCGTCGCCGCTGGTACGGGTAATCCGGGATGACCGAGTGCTTGAAGTGGCCGCCAAGGAAATTGTGCCCGGCGACATTTTACTGCTGGAGGCAGGCGTTCAAATTGCCGCTGATGGCCGCATCCTGGAAGAAGCCAACCTGCAAGTCAGAGAATCGGCCTTGACGGGAGAAGCTCACGCCGTAAGCAAAGACGCGCCAACAGTTCTGCCTCCAGAAACCTCCCTTGGCGATCGCATTAATCTAGTCTTTCAGGGCACAGAGGTCGTTCAAGGCCGCGCCAAAGTCCTGGTGACGAATACAGGCATGTCCACCGAACTCGGTCGCATCGCCTCCATGATTCAGTCGGTCGAGTCCGAGCCAACGCCCCTGCAAGAGCGGATGACTCAGCTGGGCAACGTGCTGGTCAGTGGGTCACTGGCCTTAGTGGCGCTAGTCGTCATTGGCGGTGTACTGGCAGCGGGCTGGTCAGCTTTTGAAGACTTACTGGAAGTGTCACTCAGTATGGCGGTGGCCGTTGTGCCGGAAGGATTACCCGCCGTTATTACCGTCACGCTGGCTCTGGGCACACAGCGGATGGTCAGACGCCACGCTCTGATTCGCAAATTGCCAGCGGTGGAAACCCTCGGTTCCGTCACAACCATCTGTTCCGACAAGACTGGCACCCTCACCCAGAACAAGATGGTGGTGCAGTCCGTTGTCACCGCTCAACACACTGTCCAAGTGACGGGGGAGGGCTATGAGCCAATTGGTGAATTTCACCAGCAGGGCGGTGCCATTGACATTCAAGATCAGCGCGATTTGCAGCTTTTGCTGCTCTGTGGCCTAGTTTGTAATGATGCCGTTTTGCAGAAG
Source organism: uncultured bacterium (assembly GCA_966674685.1). Classification (GTDB taxonomy): domain Bacteria; phylum Cyanobacteriota; class Cyanobacteriia; order Phormidesmidales; family Phormidesmidaceae; genus Thainema. Next base: position 6,574 of record CBKWJC010000047.1, on the reverse strand, counting down.
GAGCAGGGTGAATGGGCCATTCTCGGTGATCCGACCGAAGGGGCGCTGGTTGTGCTAGCTGGCAAGGCGAGTCTAAATCAGCCCCACTGGGTCAATCTACTGACGCGACAGGTGGAATTCCCGTTCACCTCCGAACGGAAGCGGATGAGCATCGTCTTCGCCGCTCAAGAGTTAGACCTGACGCCGCAAACGCCGATTGAGCGGTTGATTCGGACGCAAATGGGCCACGACTGGCCGGACTACCTGATGTTTAGTAAGGGGTCGCCCGAACTGCTGCTGGAACGCTGCACCCAGATTCAGCAGGACGATCAAATTGAGCCGCTGACTGAGGAGTTGCGATCGCAGATCCGCTCCCAAAACGAATCCCTTGCCAGCCACGGTTTACGGGTCTTAGGATTCGCCTATCGTCTGTTGGATCACGTACCCGATGAAGAATCCAGCGAAACGGCTGAGCAAAGCATGATCTGGCTGGGTCTAGTCGGCATGTTAGATGCGCCCCGACCAGAAGTGCGGCAAGCCGTCGCACGCTGTCGGCAGGCAGGTATTCGCCCTGTCATGATCACCGGAGATCATCAGCTCACGGCCCAGGCTCTAGCCGAGGATCTAGGCATTATCCAAAAGGGAGAACGAACGCTTAGCGGTCGAGATTTAGAGCAGCTATCCCAGGCCGAATTAGCCACAGCGGTTCGTGATGTAGGCGTGTACGCTCGTGTTGCACCAGAACATAAACTCCGCATTGTGCAAGCTCTCCAGCAGCAGCATCACATTGTAGCCATGACCGGGGATGGGGTTAACGATGCACCCGCGCTCAAGCAGGCTGACATCGGCATTGCCATGGGAATTACGGGTACGGATGTCAGTAAAGAAGCCAGCGATATGGTGCTGCTGGATGATAACTTTGCCACCATCGTAGCCGCCACGGAAGAGGGACGCGTGGTTTATGGCAACATTCGCCGCTTCGTAAAGTATATTTTGGGTTCCAATATCGGAGAAGTTCTCACCATTGCCGCATCCCCTATCCTGATCCCCTTGGGCGTGGGTGGAGTTCCCCTGACGCCGCTCCAAATTTTGTGGATGAACCTAGTCACAGATGGTTTTCCTGCCCTAGCGCTCGCCGTGGAGCCACCGGAACCCGACGTGATGAATCGTCCACCCCATAGTCCCCACGAAAGCATCTTTGCGCGGGGCTTAGGGTCTTACATGGTGCGGATTGGCATTATTTTCGCCATCATCACTATTGCGCTGATGCAGTGGTCGTATAATCATGCCCAGACCGTGCAGAGTGACGTACTCTCGCCCGAACGCTGGAAAACGATGGTGTTTACCACCCTCTGTATTGCCCAGATGGGACATGCGATCGCAGTTCGTTCCAGCACCCGTCTGACGATTGAGATGAATCTCTTCTCCAATCCGTTTGTGCTGATCTCGGTGGTGATCACCACCATTTTGCAACTGATGCTGATCTACTTGGAACCGCTGCGTAATTTCTTCGGCACCCATTTGCTCAGTCCCACGGAACTATTGGTTTGCTTTGGTTTCAGTACGCTGATGTTTGTCTGGGTTGAGCTGGAAAAAATCGTGATTCGAATTTATAAGCGGTGGAAGGGCGTTGGCACGGCAGAATAGGGAGGATGCCGCGTCTTCCACATCTTCGTTTACATGTATCTGAAAACTCTGCATCTGCGCCAGTTTCGCAACTACCTTGATCAGCGGGTGGATTTCCACGCGCCAAAAACGATTTTGGTGGGAGACAATGCCCAAGGGAAGTCCAATCTGCTGGAAGCCGTTGAGCTACTGGCAACGCTGAAATCTCACCGAGTACCCCGCGATCGCGATTTGGTCATGGATGGCTACGACGCTGGCCAAATCAGCGCCGTGGCCGATCGCGACATTGGCATGATGGATATGACGCTGACGGTACGCAGCAGCGGTCGCCGCACAGCGGTACTCAACCAGGAAACCCTGCGGCGACAGATTGATTTTCTGGGTACGCTAAATGCCGTTCAGTTCTCCAGCCTGGATATGGACTTGGTGCGGGGTGGCCCCAGCCAGCGGCGCGACTGGCTAGATACGCTGTTGATGCAGCTCGAACCGCTCTATGCCTACATCTTGCAGCAGTACAACCAAGTCCTGCGCCAGCGCAACGCCATTCTGCGCCAGCAGCGCCGCGCCGAGGAAGAAGGTTCTACTCCACCCTCGCTTGACCCGACTCAATTAGCCATCTGGGATGCTCAACTGGCCACGACCGGAACGCGGGTAATTCGCCGCCGCCTGCGGGTACTGGAGCGGCTCACCCCCATCGCCCAAGACTGGCACCAAGCCATCAGCAACAGCACGGAAGAACTGCAAATTGGCTATCTGCCCAGTGTGCCGTTTGCCGATGAAGAACAGTCGGTGGTGCAGCAAGCCTTTTTGGATAAGATTGGCCAACGTGCGATCGCAGAACGACATCAAGGCACAACCCTCGTCGGCCCCCACCGTGACGAGGTAGAGTTCACGATTAATGAAACCCCTGCCCGTCACTATGGTTCGCAGGGACAGCAGCGGACACTGGTGCTGGCGCTGAAGCTGGCTGAGCTGAAGTTAATTGAAGAAGTGGTCGGCGAACCGCCGCTGCTGCTGCTAGATGACGTGCTGGCAGAACTGGATCTGCATCGCCAAAATCAGCTTTTGGATGCAATCGAAGATCATTTTCAAACGCTGATTACAACAACGCATTTAGGCTCATTTGATGCCCAATGGCTGAAGTCCTCGCAAATTCTCTCAGTGAAAGCCGGGGAGATTATTGTGCCGGACAATTAGATCTTACTTTGTTGAGTTACTGTTAGCAGTAACTCAACAAAGTAAGTGCTGCATATAAATAAATGCAGCTACTTATCTATCCTAGGGTTTGCATTGCCTAATCGAACCCAAGTATCTACGGCTACTAAAATCCAAAAATGTTTTCCATCTGTCTCTTTGCCGATTCCATTTGCTCAAATGCAGCTCCAGCTTTTACCATTACGGGCATAAAGCTAAAAAGTATTGCCGTATTTAGCGTACATAAAACCAATGTACCTATCATGATCTTTTGCATCAGATCAGCATCGTTGTTGCTTGCCTGAGACAAACTTATGTTTGAAGTGGATAAAGATCCTTGATTAGGTAAGAAACTCGTGTGTGGAGTTTGATTTGCAGCAAGATTAGCAGAGCTTCCCGCGCTTTGCTGGCCTTCAGCAAAAACAGCTTGAGGTGATAATTTTGCAGATATTTTTACAGTTCCCTTTAACTGAGTACCGCAATTATCACAAAATTTAGCTGTATTCAGATTTCTTGTTTTGCACTGAGGGCAATCAATCATAGCAATCCTCTCGGCTGATTTGGTTACTGTAGATCAGAGAACAACTTCATTTCTAAGTTCTCTTCCCTAGAAGAAGCAATATCTCTGATATGCTCTCCTTAGCATGCCCATCACTACATATTCTCTAACAACAAAATCAGAAGTGATTGCAGTCATACAAGGTTACAATGCCTAAACATGAAAATTCTAAATACTCAAGGCTGAATCCTAACGAAACATTTGGATCAGAATATAAATGATTACAATGCCAGCAAGAAGCCATACTAAGCAGCCACCGGGATTGTCTGCGATTAAATCACCTGTAGAGTCGGGATCTATAAAACATTGAATTCCAAAACCAACACCACCAATAACTCCTCCGATTAAAAATACATTTTTGAAGCTTTCTCCCATACTCACCAAAATATTTTCTGGTGCACCCGCGACTTGTATCAATAGACGGAGAAGAAACCATAAGAAAACTAGGAGAATTCCTCCGGCTCCAGCACCTATCACACAACCCATTACTCCATGAAGCAATCTCACAACAACATCAAATGAGGAGTTAAGGGTTGACTTCGCAAGTTCAGACTTGGCAAAAGTAGAAACAGCAATAAGTAAAACAACTATCAATATTGCCTTCAAGATCCACATACATTATCCTCTCGCAATCTCTTTGATTCATCAATCATTAATGAATCAAGAATACCCAAGAGGTGCATTTAGCTAACAGCGATAACAGCCTGATTGAAATAGCTCATATTCCGCAGGTTGTTTTTATTTTTTAGTTGTGTAGCTAATTTCAGGTTGCTGAAGCAAATAAAATTTTGTTAGACCGACTTCAGATTCTGAAGTCGGTCTGGGTCTTAGAGTATTGACTTCACTCGTTGAGGTGTGGCAACATCCAAAGGCTGATCCAGCGTGAGCTGACCCTGTTCATTCACTGTTGCTGTCGTTTCAATCGCTTTCATTCAATCACCATCAATACGGGCGCGATCGCAGATCTTGCCTGAATTATAGCTTTCCTAAAAAGTGCGATCGCGCTCTGACCGCGGCCACAAATGATCTAAACTCCTAGTGATTTTCATATTGATAGTTTGCCCTTGCCATGTCTTCTCAAGGACTATTTGTTGGGTTGATTACGCTTGATTTGATTTATCAGGTTGAGCATCTGCCCCAGGCCAACGAAAAAATGGTTGCTAATGCCCAGGTGATTGCTGCGGGTGGCCCCGCTACCAATGCCGCTGTTGCCTATCAGCAGCTTGGCTCTGGCGCTCAAGTTCTCGGCGTTCTCGGTACTCATCCTCTGTGTACGCTGATTAACGCCGATCTTCAGCAGCAGCAGGTGAAACTGATTGACCTCCAGCCCCAGTTGAGTACGCCGCCGCCAATGTCGTCGATTTTTGTCACCGCTGCAACAGGCGATCGCGCTGTCGTATCGCGCAATGCCGAAAAGCGCCAAGCGACCCTTGACCAGATTCCCAAAGACATTTTGCAAGGCGTCAATCTGGTGCTGATTGATGGGCATCAGATGGCCGTCGGATATGCGATCGCAGATCACGCCAAGTCTCAAAACATTCCCATCATCATCGACGGCGGCAGTTGGAAACCGGGCTTTGAGGAAGTCTTACCGCTTGCCGATTACGTAATTGCTTCTGCGAACTTCTTCCCACCGCGCTGTGAAACCACCGAGCAAGTATTTGATTATCTAGCGCAGATTGGTATTCCCTACGCCGCTGTGACCCACGGTAGTGAACCAATTCAGTATCAGGTTTTGCATGGGGAAACGTGCGATCGCAACTCCCTCCCCGTCCCCAAAATTCAACCTGTGGATACCCTCGGCGCAGGCGACATCTTCCACGGCGCATTTTGTCACTACATTCACCAGCAGCCATTTACCGAAGCGCTCCAGTCCGCCGCCGAGATTGCAGCATTAGCCTGCCAATCCTTTGGCACACGGGAATGGTTAGTAGAGGTGAGGAGTAAAAAGTTTTAAGTTTTGAGTGAATCATTCAAAACTCAAAACTTAAAACTCAAAACTCAACCCTCTACAGCCCATTTACCCCTCACGCCTCACGCCTCTCTCCTCACGTTCTTGAAAAAGCGATCGCAAATTTACAGGATGCTACATGAATTATTTGTAAATCTGATAGTGAAACGTATAGGGGTGTCTAGCCGCTGCTTTACAAAACTTGCTAACGTAGCGGAGAACAGTTGGAGGATTTAAAGCGTGGCTGATTTACAAACGATTGCGGGCCATTCCGTTGAAGAGGTTTTGGCGATTGCGCGCGAGGCAGGCTGGGGAGCCGCAGATATCTTGCTGTCTTATTACTATCCGAAGGACGAAGCTGACAGCGACTCTTTGGAAATTAAAGACAAAAAAGATGGCCCTGTTACAAAGGCTGACCTAGCAGTTAATCATTACATCCTGGAACTGTTTTATTCCAAGCTCGGCAAAGACGACTTTTACTATCTCAGCGAAGAAACCTACAAGGCCGATCCAACTTCTGAACGCTTCAACCATCCCTGGGTTTGGATTATCGATCCGCTCGATGGCACCCGCGACTTCATTGAGCGGACGGGCACCTTTGCGGTTCATATTGCCTTGGTGAATGAAGGTCGGCCCGTATTGGCGGTTGTTGTTTGTCCGGAGTTGGGCAAGCTCTACTACGCCGCCAAGGGCTACGGCACCTATTGTGAAACTCGTGAAAACGGCGAGTTCCAGCAGTGCAAAATCCAAGTGTCCGATCGCACAAATCTGGATGATTTAACGGTAGTTGCCAGCGGTAGCCACCGCGACGCCCGACTGGTTGAGCTGCTCCAGCGCTATCCGGTACAGAAGCAGCGCACGGTGGGCAGCGTTGGCTGCAAAATCGCCACGATTCTAGAGCAAGAGGCCGAGGTCTACATTGGTCTATCCGGCAAGTCCGCACCCAAAGATTGGGATATTGCTGCACCAGAACTAGTGCTAACAGAAGCGGGCGGTAAGTGGACGCGCTTCGATGGTTCGCCGCTGTTGTACAACCAAGAAGATGTAGCCCAGTGGGGCGGTTTGCTCGCCAGTCATGGCCACTGCCACGAGGCATTGTGCAAAGCCGCCGATGAATTGATTACTGAAATTGACGGACGCACACCTGTTTCAGCGGGCTAATATATATCGTCAAAAGCGGAGTGGGGGGGGGGGGGGGGGGAGGAGACCCACCCACACCGTTGTTTAAAAAAACACCGGCGCAGAAAAAAGCACGGCTGACCCCC
>CBKWJC010000046.1:0-51353 GCA_966674685.1 uncultured bacterium | reverse complement strand
TGGCCCCACAAGACCAACCCCACGAAAGCTTTGTATTCCCTGAGGAGGTTCTGCCCCGTGGTAACGCTCTCTAATACGATTGTAGGCGGGCGCGACCAAGCGACTTCAGGTTTTGCCTGGTGGTCAGGTAATGCTCGTTTGATTAACCTGTCCGGTAAGCTGCTTGGCGCTCACGTTGCTCACGCTGGATTGATTGTTTTCTGGGCTGGTGCAATGACCCTATTTGAGGTCGCTCACTTTGTACCCGAAAAGCCCATGTACGAGCAGGGTTTAATCCTGCTGCCTCACCTTGCAACCTTGGGTTGGGGTGTTGGCCCTGGTGGTGAAGTATTTGATACTTTCCCCTACTTTGTTGTTGGTGTTTTACACCTAATTTCATCGGCTGTTCTTGGCTTGGGTGGTATCTACCACGCTGTTCGTGGCCCTGAGACGCTAGAAGAATACTCTGCGTTCTTTGGCTACGACTGGAAAGATAAGAACAAGATGACCACCATCATTGGTATTCACCTCATCCTCTTGGGGTGTGGTGCGTTCCTCTTGGTGCTGAAGGCAATGTTCTTCGGCGGTGTCTATGACACCTGGGCACCCGGTGGTGGAGATGTCCGCTTGATCACAAACCCAACGCTTAACCCAGCTATCATCTTTGGCTATTTGTTAAACTCTCCCTTTGGTGGCGAAGGCTGGATTGTCGGCGTCAACAATATGGAAGACATTATCGGTGGTCACATCTGGGTTGGCCTGATCTGCATCATCGGTGGCGTTTGGCACATTCTGACCAAGCCCTTTGCTTGGGCACGCCGCGCCTTTATCTGGTCTGGTGAAGCGTATCTGTCCTACAGCCTCGGTGCACTGTCCCTGATGGGCTTCATCGCTGCTTGTATGGTTTGGTTCAACAACACCGCTTATCCCAGCGAGTTCTACGGCCCCACCAACGCTGAAGCATCTCAGGCTCAGGCTATGACCTTCTTGGTGCGCGACCAGCGCTTGGGTGCAAACATCGGTGCGGCACAAGGCCCCACTGGTCTAGGTAAGTATCTGATGCGCTCCCCCACGGGTGAGATCATCTTCGGTGGTGAAACCATGCGTTTTTGGGACTTCCGTGGTCCTTGGCTGGAGCCTCTACGCGGCCCCAATGGTCTCGATTTAGACAAGCTCCGCAATGATATTCAGCCTTGGCAGGTTCGCCGTGCGGCTGAATACATGACTCACGCGCCTAACGCATCCATCAACTCCGTTGGTGGCATTATCACCGAGATCAACTCTGTGAACTTTGTGAACCCCCGTCAGTGGTTGTCAACCTCCCACTTCGTACTGGCGTTCTTCTTCCTGATTGGTCACCTGTGGCACGCTGGTCGTGCTCGGGCGGCTGCGGCTGGATTTGAGCGCGGTATCAATCGTGCGACTGAGCCTGTATTGTCAATGCCTGATCTTGACTAGGTTCTAAGCCAGTTTGATTCTTTAAGTAGAATCCAAAACCCAAAAGGGCGGCCTCATTAAGGCCGCCCTTTTGGGTTTTGGATTGGTTTTGTGAAGATAGATTGGCCTAAATCCAGGTTGGACTATTCGCGGACAAAATCAGATTCAAGCGTTAGATCTAGGTCGGTTTCAGGTTCGATGATGATGACCTCGACTTCGTCATCATTCCCCTGATTGATCAGTATTTCAGCTAGAACGCCAACGCCTGCTCCACCTAGTACTTCTAAAATATCAATGCTGCCAAAAATCTCGGATAGGACAGCAGCAGCGGCACCACCAACTATTGCGCCGCGCAAAATGTCAGGGTCGGAGTCTTCCGTGATGATCTGAGTATCCGTAATCTCATCTGAGGTGGCATTAATTGTCAAATCCTCTTCGTCGTCTTCAGTATCTGTACCTGGAAAGACGATGCTTTCGGAAACAAACTGTGTACCGTTATCGGTGGGGCGTAGCTCTCCGGTGATGACGCTGTTTTCTGGAATGACGACTCGGTTTGTAGAGGGCGATCGCACATCGTCAGCGACGATCAAGCTAACTTCTGCCGTTTCGTCTGGCTTGATGATAATCCGCTCCGCTTGGTTGTACTGCACGGGGATTTGTGTACCTGTGGGCAACCTGTACTCTAGCCGCTGGTCTAAAAGCTGAGCGATAGAATAGGGTTTGGGTTGAGCCTGAGCCGCAACTGCGACAACTGGCAGTATGGTGGTGGTCGCCATGCCAAAGGCTAATGATAGTGCTGTTCTGGTATGCCACCCTTGAAACCGTGTCATTGTACCCTCAGTGCTAAAAGCCTTGCGTTATGTGTGATCGTGACCGATAGATGGCGCGAAAGGTTCCAAACTGCATGTTTTTGTAATAATCTTCAGAGCGTTTGTTCACCAGAGAGGTGTGCCCAAGATGAAAATGCCAGTAATTCGTCATCGAGCCTTTCATTTGGGGCTTGCGATCGCAGTTGGTGGCTTAGCTTTTGTTGGGGGTGGCTGCGCGACACAGCCTCGTTCATCGAATTCTGAGACAGTTTCTGGAATTTTATCTGAATCGCCATCTGAAACCTCCGAATTCATCACCACTGATCCAGATAGGTCAGAGATAGTGGCTAATGCCGACTCAGCATCAGTAACAGAGAATGACGAGTTGAGCGATGTGCGCGATTTGTATCAAGAAGCGTTGAAATATAGTGAGAGTGCTATTTCACTCTCACAATCAGCTTTCACGTCTCAAGATTGGGATCTGGTTGTGGATCGGTGGGAAAAAGCGATCGCACTGTTGGAGCGGATACCTGCGTCCAACGCTAACTATGCGGATGCTCAGCAAAAGCTCCAGGAATTTCAGACTCAACTTAGCAGCGCTGAGCAGAAGGTTGATCGACCCAGCCCCAGTCGCACACTTGAACTAGATGCTGAAGCACTGGCGGCAGCTCAGCAAGCGGCTCAACAACAGTCCGCCACAACAGGAACGGGCAGCGCAGCCGCCAGCAGCTTTATTGAATTGTGTCAGGGGCAGTCTTCTTTGGCCGATGATGCTCAACATACGGTGCAGGCGCTGTTGGAACTGGCTGGTACTGAAAATTGTGACGAAGCTGCAACTGCTTTGGCCGCTCAAACCGTCATCGATTTGGGTGGCAAAGAAATTGTAGATGTGCAGCCGCTGACGGGCTTGCCCCAAATGACTGAGCTACGGCTGGGTTCAAATGCGATCGCAGATTTGACACCGCTAGCATCATTAACCAATCTGGAAACGCTGCTGCTCAATAACAATCAAATTAGCGATGTTACGCCGTTACAGTCACTGACCCAACTGAAAACGCTGGTTCTAAACAACAATCAAATTACCAACGTAGCTCCCCTAGCGGCTCTGACAGCCCTAGAGCAGTTGGAACTTCGAAATAACACCATTGAGGAAGTAGCCGAGTTGGCATCCCTGACCAACTTGCAGCAGTTGAGCCTAAGCGACAATCAAATTAAGAGTGTAGGGGCGCTATCGGCTCTGACACAGATCAAGCTGTTGGCACTCGACGGCAATCCGCTGTCTAGTACAAGCTGCCCAGTCAAGGAGGAAGCGGCTTGCCGTTTCTAACCGTCTGCGAACTTCATTAACGGCATTAAGCTTCACGAGCAAGAAAGCTAGGAATTGGCTTGGACAAACGTTTCGCCTGGATAAGATCGCTCCCAGGCTTGGGGCTGCTGGAATCGATGCACATCTTTAATCACGTCTACCCAGCCATTGGCAACCGACTCCATAAGCTGATCGCCTTTTTCCTTAGTAGCTGCTGTTGGGTCGCCCAGCACACCGCTGCGGCTTAAATCGCGGGTTACCCAGGCAAAGGGCAGTTTTCCTTCCATGCTGAGCAGGCTGTCCTCTGGTAGAGCATGGGGATATTCTGCTACTGCTGCTTCCATACGAACCGTATCGGGCAAGATGGACAGCATAACGCTGGTTTCGGCGTCGCCAGCGTGGATGCCCAGCTCTTTCTCCTTTGGGCTGAGGAGTTGACTACCGATGTGGGGTACGCGCCAGGTAAACAGGGGAAAAACGAGAAAGTCGGCATACTTTTGGTGCAGGTCACGGGCGGCAATTTCTAAAACTTGGGGCTGTCCGCCGTGAGCATTGAGCAGAACCAGTTTACGAAAACCGCTGCGATAGAGGCTTTCGGCTACTTCTGTAATGACGGCTAGTAGTGTTTGTGCGCTGAGGGTAATTGTGCCGGGGAAATGCCAGTGTTCATTGGACTTGCCGTAGTATAGGGGCGGTAAGGCGTAGGCTGGAATGTGGGAAGGTAGCTTTTCGAGAGCTTTACCGAGAACTGCGGTTGCGATCGCAGAATCGACCACAACGGGTAAATGAGGGCCATGCTGTTCGATTGAGCCAATGGGCTGCACAATCACCACATTTGCTTTATCGGGCATGGTTTGAATATCTGTCCATGTGAGATAGGGCAAAAAGCGATGGGGGGGAATGAAACCGTGCATAAGCTCCTCTAGAATCTGCTGCTGCTCTCGTTTATAGCGCTAAGCGCTGAAGTAACCCCAATAGTTTTGGGAAAGCCGCCCGGAGCGCAGCTTTCCCAAAACTATTTCCTAACCTATGAGCGTAGTGTCATACTATCGCGCAAATCCACTAAGTTTTGTGACATCAAACGATGTGGATTTCCAGAAGTTTGCGAATGATGGTGGTGATGATCAGACAAAATTCTATAATTTGCTTCAGGAACGATGAAAGTGCCCAACTTCATCGATGATGTTTGCAGCCATCCGTTTGACCCGACCAGTTTGACCCGACCAGTTTGAACTCAGCCAGTTTGAACCCCGCAACTGTTACTCCATTGCCCCATTGCCCCATGAGTGTCTTCTGACCCCATGAGTTTTTCTCCTTCTTCTGTTTCTCTTTACCAGCTTGCTTTAAATGTTGAGCAAGTGCCGAGTTCGTTACAGCTCAGCCCCAGAACCTTTCGGGGAGTGCTGCAAAGCGTATTCAGTTTTTTAACCCAGCGTCAGATATCGGCTCACATTTGGCTCAAGATTCCCCATCGTTCGTCGTGGCAAGAGTTAATTAATCAGAGTATTTATCAATCGGGATTAGCTCATGTTGTGTATCGAGTGGAGCGGGAAAAGTATTATCAGCAAAAAACGGGTGCTGTGAGTGGATCTGAACCGAATTCACATTCACCATCTGCTCAACCTGCGATCGCAGCGTTAGCCCATGAACTAGCCCAGGATCGGTACGACAATATAGCCGATCCGTTTTTTGACGATGAGCTATCTCTCATCGGCGACAGCGGCATGATTTCGGTCTCTAGCGATCCGCAATCCCAGGAAATCCTGGTGCCACTAGTGAATCCTGAACATCTGAATCAGGAATATTTTCTGATGGTAATTTCAGAAGCATTTTCTGGTTTATTTTTGGCCCATCGCCCCCGCTCAATTGCAGCGGGCGATCGGCGATCGCGTCTATTGGTGCTTTGCTCATTTGAAGCAGAAGTGCTGCAACAGGCGCTGGGCGGGCTTTATCAAGTGCTAGAAGCCGGACAGCACAAGTACGCTCAAGACAATAAGTTAACGACCGCTGTAGCCAACTGGCAGGAACAGGTGCAAGTGTGCGGTCAGCCACAGACCGATACCATAGCGCTCAGCTACTTGATGACTCAGCAGATTGCCCAACAGGAGCGAATGGTGCAGCAAATTGAGCGCTATCGGCAGCAGGAGAAGGAAACCGAAAACCTCCGCTCCGCGCAGGAAACGCTGACTCGGACGTTGGAAGCCAAAGACGATTTCTTGAATCGCATCGGCCAAGAGTTAAAGCCACCTGTTACTAATATGAAGACAGCGCTGACGCTACTCAACTCACCCAATATTGGGGAAGCCCAGCGCCAGCGCTATATGAACATGCTGCATCAAGCTTGCGATCGCCAAAATACGATGATTCAGGGCATTTTGGATTTGCTACAGGTTGAGCAGGCCACCCAAGATTCCCAACCGCTGCGGCTACATGATGTAATTCCGGGTGTGGTCAGCACGTATCAGCCGCTCGCGATTGAGAAAGGCATTTTACTGGCCTATCGTGTCCCGGATGATTTGCCGCCCATTTCCTGTCCCCAAGCTTGGCTGCGGCAAATTCTGATCAATCTGCTTCACAACAGCATCAAGTTTACGGACAGCGGCGGTCGGATCTGGGTGGTCGTGTCCCAAGAGAAAGATGAAATTGTGCTGGAAGTGCAGGATACCGGAGTTGGCATCAGTTCGACAGACTTACCGCGAATTTACGATGCTTTTTACCGAGGGAAACATGTGCCGAATCAAGAAAGTGAAGGAGCAGGTTTAGGTTTAACGGTTGTCCAGCAGTTGCTGATTCGCTGTGGTGGCTCAATTTCCGTTCGTAGCCAGTTAGCTCAGGGGACAAGCTTCAAAATTCGATTGCCAATTTGAATTTTGACGTTGGCTGTAACTTTTGCACTTTGACAATTGCACAGGCTACTGCTCAGCCTGAATTCCGTTGATCTCGGATGACGTTGTATGAAATCTAGTTAAAAACCCACTGTTTATTTTTTGTGAAATGCTTGGCAAGCATTTCACAAAAAATAAACAGGGTTCCTATACACGGGCTTGATATTAGACTGCGATCGCACGTAACTGACTGGCTAACCAATCTGCTGATTCCAAGGGAATGAGATGGCCAATATCCTGAGTTGCAATGAGATCCGCACTGGGAAGCACATCCAGCACATCGCTTTGAATCGTGTCAAACGGAATCACCGGGTCATCTTCAGAGGCAATCACGGTTACGGGTACAGAAATCTGTGTCACCTGATTGGCGATGGAATGATTCATACCGTCTAGCAGCCACCAGCGCCAAGCTGAATTGTCTACTGTTACGTGAGTTTGAATCGCAAGTTCACGCTGATCATCGCGAAGAGACTGCTGCGTTGCATTAGTCACCGTTGTTTTGGCGTTATCTCGGCTGGGGTGATGCTTGAGTAACCGCTCCTTTTCCTCTGCAGGCATCGGTTCCTGCGTGGGCGGCGAGGGGGCAACGAGAACAACGTGGGCAGGAGCGCGATCGCAACTTGCTGCAATTTGGAGCGCGATCTTACCACCCATTGAATGGCCTACGAGAATATAGTCCTCAATCTCCAGCCGAGCCAGTTCCTGGCAAACATCATCGGCATACTCTTGCAGGGACGGTTGATCGAGTGCAGCTCGACCACCAAATCCCGGTAGATGAATGGCGATACAGCGGTAGTCCGGTAGCTGTTCGGCTACCCACTGCCAGCTTGTCGCTGCTCCGCCAAAGTAGTGCAGGAACACCAGGATCACGTTCTTGTTTGCCACTGCTCCACTCGATGGTCGGCGAAGCTTTTACTCCAGTTGTCATGTTTTTCCTTAACGTGCGATCGTGATAGGAACTCCACTTAAAACCCGAAAATAAATTATCGGGTTTTGATATATGGACTTGAGATGAATTGCGAAAAGTGCGATCGCAATCCAATTTTTCTCTTCCGCATCATAAAAGGGCTACTGGAATTTAAGGCTCTGTCGAAAGTAGGGATAGTGATTCTCACAAAAGCCCGAAGAGGTAACTTGACCCGCTGCGTCGCAGCGGGTCAAGTTACCTCTTCGGGTTCTCAATTTATACAATGGGAGATACAGGTCAGTAAGTTTATTTATTGTTTTGCTCTGTAGATTGCTGAGCCAGAAATCGCTTCATCTCTCGCATGGTCTGATAAATTTCCGGCAGCTTTGTATAGGCAATAATCAGCCTGCGCCACGCTTTATTAGGCATCGCTGGCGCACCTGAGACAATCGACTTCGCTTCGGTGATGTCTTTATGTAAACCCGATTGGGCTGTGATCATCACCCCATCGGCGACGGTTACATCGTTGCTCACCCCAACTTGTCCGCCAATGAAGACGCCGTTACCGATGGTGACGCGACCGGATAGACCAACGAGGGACGACATGGCACAGCTTTGACCCACCTTGCAGCCGTGACCAATCTGCACTAGATTATCCAGTTTGGTATTGCGACCAATCCGAGTTTCGCCCACCGCTGGCCGATCAATGGTCGTGTTGCAGCCGATTTCCACATTATCTTCCAGCACCACATAGCCGGACTGGTGCATCTTGACCAATCCCTGAGACGAGGGCACAAAACCAAACCCTTCAGAACCGACGACTGCGCCCGCATGAATTACGCAATCTGCCCCGATTTGGCTGCGTTCTTGAATCACACAGTTGGCGTGAAGCACAGTGCGATCGCCGATTTTGGCATCGGGATACACTGTCACATTGGGATGAATACATACGCCATCACCAATCACCGCTCTGGGCTGAATTACGACGTGGGGGCCGATGTAAACGCTCTTGCCAACGGTTGCTGTGGGGTGGATGACCGCTGACGGATGGATTTCTGGCTCCGGCTGGTAGGGCTGATAGAAGCAGGCAATGGTGTGAGCGAATATCAGACGCGGATCAGCGACCGTCAGCCAAGCAAGGCCGCGTTCCGTGGCCTGAGCGGCCAGCGCTTCATTCCTAGGTAAAATCAACGCGCTCGCCGCTGTTGACCGAACAAATTTGGCGTATTTGTCTCCTTCGATATAGCTGATGGTGCCCGCAGTGGCCTCACTGACTGCCGCCACTCCCTGAAGTTCCGGATCAAGATTGGGACTCTGTGCAAGGCTGCTGTGCTGCACGTCAACGCTGAGAGATTGAACCAGTTCGCTGAATTTCATCCTGTCTGCATATCTGCAATTTGACAGACATCAGCATAGCCCATCGCGCCTGTCGTAGTGGTCAGGTGATGATTTTTTGTTGTATAACCCTTATCTGGATAACGAAAAATCATAAGTTTTACAGCAGCGCCGTTCCAGTGCTGAGGGCTGAGTGTTGAGGTGGATGGGTAGATGAGTGAATGGGTGATTGGGTGGTCGCGCGACACAACATGCTGCTTTATTATTTTCCTACCCTACGACCCCTCACTCCTCACTTCACTCCTCTCGCCTCACGTTTAGTGCTAGCAGGCTTTCTATAAGCAAAGCTAATACATTAAAAACGATATTTGTGTCGAAACTTATATTACAGGCTGTTAATATTGAAGATATATTTCAAAACGCCAAGTTTGGTAAAGCACCATGACCTTCGCTACGGCATCTAATTACGAGCAACACTACACACCTTCTCAGCGGATGAAGTGGGTTTTACAACCGGGAACGGTGGTATTTTGCGACTTTGATGGCCCTATTGTTGATGTGTCAGAGCGCTACTACCAAACCTATCGGCTGAGCCTATCTGAAACGTTTGCTCAGTATTTGACTAGAGGAGAACAGCTCCAGCTTTCGCTACTGACGAAGGAACAGTTTTGGCAACTGAAGTGCGATCGCACACCGGATATTGAAATCGCCGCTCAATCCGGTTTACAGGGAGAGCAAATTGACCTGTTTTTGCAGCAGGTACAGCAGATCGTCAATCGGCCTACACTACTGCATCAGGATGAAATTCAACCGGGCGTACGCTGGGCCCTGTCTCATCTCTGCAATCGCGATATTCAGGTCGTTCTAGTTACGCTGCGCCAGCAGCAGCAGGTGGAATCCATTGTTCACGCTGCCGGACTAGCTCCTGCATTCAGTGGTATTTTTGGGGCACAGGATGAACAGGCGGCTTATCAAAATCATGCGGATCACAAAACGGCTCTGCTGCAAGATGCGATCGCACATGCCCAGCGTCAGGGTTGGCGTCCCGGCTGGATGATTGGCGATACGGAAGCAGATGTGCTGGCCGGACAAGCGCTGAATATGCCAACGGTTTCGCTCACCTGCGGCATTCGTAGCCGACTGTATTTAGAGCAGTTTCAGCCGGATCTAATTCATCAGAATTTGCTATCAGCCGTTCATTATCTGCTGGGCTATCGAGTTCGAACTGCGATGCCTGCATTTTCTTACGCTGGTTAGACCCGTTCTGCAATTTAGCTCTATTTAGCACTACAGACGGGTTCAGTGCTGACTTACCGTTCTATCCATAAGGACACGGCACTGCCGTGTCCCTACCCCAAAGATTTCACTTGATTAAACCGCGTTCCTAAGCGCTGAGTTTGAGGTTATTAGTTCCGCCAATCATTCAAGACTCCTCACGCCTCACGCCTCACTCCTCACTCCTCACCATCAAAATCAGAAGCTGTGGAAGGTTTCAAAGCGAATTTGCTGCGGACAGGCTCCAAGTGCGATCGCACAATGCTGTAGTTCAATTGTGCGTCGATTGACCGCACAAATATCAATGTCAAATTGCGCCAAATCGAGTCCCACCTGCGTCAGTACCTCTTCCGGTGATCGCTGAGTTGTGGGCAGATACTGAAACTGTGGCCAGATTTGGCTAAGTTCCTGTAGTTCATCCTCATAGGGACGCTGATCGGTCGTTTCCGGATTGGCCTGAATCAGCCAAACCGGATGGGGACATTTCGTTTCATAGAGCCAGTCAATCTGACTTTTAATGGGGGCAATCCCCGATCCTTCAGCCAGGTATAGTCGAGGGCGAACGGGCGGTCGATCCAGCGTCAGCAGACCGTAGGGGCCACGCGCTGCAATCGTGCCGCCCACGGGAATGTCTTGCAGATAAGCCGAACTCCAGCCAACCCGCGAGACGCAGAGTTCTACCTCGGGACAGTTTGAGGGCGACGACGACATTGAGTAAATTTTGCTGAACTGGCGACCCTCACGTTCAAACTTGGGCCAAATCGCCTGTCCTGGCAGGAACGAAAAATCAGACTGATCCAACCGCAGCCGGATCGCCTTAATCGTCGGCGTCAGCCAGCGAGACTCTAGCACCGTCGCGATGCAATCCATCGGCATCGTCGGGCGCAGCGTTTGAATTATTTCCATCATCACCTTGACCTGTGCATCGCAGGATGTAAGTGGCTAGGCAATCGGCAGGCATTCTGACTCCAGAAGGTTTTGAGTTTGGCGCGAATTATTTGGTGCAGAATGCACCAAATAATTCGCGCCTTCATTTCTGTCACAGCTGCGGCACAGCGCCGGATTCACACCGGACTTTCCCTAGACAGCTTTTACGTTGATCAAGCTGCCTGATTTGGGCTGATCCCCCAAATCACCGAATAGTGCTTGGCCATTGTAGCGTGGCAAACACCAAATAAAGCGCAAGATATGACAAATTCCGGCGTTTCGTTGGCAAAGTTTCGTTACACTGCAAATGGATACGGTTTGCTCTGTTGCTTTCCTCGTTCACCTCAGCATGTCTTCAACCCATCAGCATTTACATCTCTGTCGTGCGATCGCAGATCGGATCGCCAACCATCCGAATCAGCGAATTCCGTTCACGGACTACATGGAGTTGGCGCTCTATCATCCCGACTATGGCTACTACGCTACTAATCAGGCGCAGATTGGCGTGCGGGGTGATTTTTTCACGTCGCCGCACTTGGGCAAGGACTTTGGGGAGCTACTAGCAGAGCAACTGGTCGATATGTGGCAGGTGATGGGACAGCCGCAGCCGTTTTCGCTGGTGGAAATGGGCGCAGGCCAAGGCTTGCTGGCGGTGGACATTCTGCGCTACCTCAACGAGCAGCATGCGGATTTTTTTGCCTGCATTGACTACGTCATCATCGAAAAAGCCGCTGGACTGATTGCCGACCAGCAGCGCCGACTGAAGCGCCTGATTGATCAGGGATTTCCCATCCGCTGGGCCGATTGGGACGCACTACCCTCTAATTCCATTGTTGGCTGCTGCTTTTCCAATGAGCTGGTCGATGCCTTTCCCGTGCATCTGGTGACGATTAAGCAGGGTGAACTGCAAGAGATTTACGTCACGCTGGCGGATCTAGAAGCAGATATGCCGCAGTTTGTGGAGGTTGTGGGCGAACTCTCAACGCCACGACTGCATGATTATTTTGGGCTGGTTGGCGTACAAATTCCCACCGAGCGCTATCCGGAGGGCTTCCGCAGCGAGGTCAATTTGGCCGCACTCGACTGGCTAAAGGCAGTGTGCGATCGCATCCAGCGGGGCTACTTGCTGACAATTGACTATGGCTATCCCGCTGACCGCTACTACAGTCCCTACCGCGACCAGGGCACGCTGCAGTGCTACTACCAGCACAGCCACCACGACGATCCCTACATTTACGTTGGTCAGCAGGATATCACGGCTCATGTGGATTTCACGGCGCTGGAAAATCAGGGCGAATGCTTCGGTTTATATACCGTGGGTACGACTCAGCAAGCCATGTTCTTGATGGCGCTGGGTCTGGGCGATCGGATTGCCAATTTGTCCAACATGGACGAGACCGACACCTACTCCCTACGCGAAATCTTGCGGCGACGACAGGCCCTCCATGATTTAATGAATCCGATGGGATTAGGGAACTTTGGCGTTTTAGTTCAAAGCAAAGGCTTGAGCGAAACCGAGCAGCAGCAGGCACTGAAGGGACTGACGATTCCGCCGTTGATGTAGAAGACTAAGGCGTGAGGCGTGAGAGAGTGAGGAGTAAAGGATACGCAAGCAATGCTAAGTAAAGAAAGTTTATTTGCCCTGTCGCTGTTTCCCTATTTGGGGTTTCTCTGGTTTTTGACTCGCTCGGGTCAAACGCCGCGATTAGCGCTGATTGGATTTTATGGAACGCTCGTGTTCGTTGCGGTTACGATTCCGGCGGGGATTTATGCTCAGGTTGCCTTTGGTGAGCAGTTGGCTAACGTGGACTGGCTGCACGGTGGAGCGGAGGTTTTCTTGACGCTGTCCAATATTTTGGTCGTCCTCGGTTTTCGGCAGGCGATTCAGCAGAAGCGAGGTAAAACTGTGGCATCGAAGGGGGATAGTTAGGTGCCAGGAATAGTCTGTGTGTAAGAACCCGATTTATTTTTTGTGAAACGGCTGCGGAGCAAACGTTTCACAAAAAATAAATTATGGGTTTTCAACCAGACTTCATATTCGAGAATGAGCATGGGGAGATGAGTGAGTCAACGATTACGGTTACGGTTAAGCTGTTTGCGGCGTATCAGGAAGCGTATGGGGTGCCGGAGCTACAGCTAGAGCTGCCGCAGGGAATGACGGTTATGCAAATGTGCGATCGCATCCTCACAGAGCATCCTGAATTAGAAAATTTGCGAAACATCACCCGATTTGGCGTGAACTTACAGTTTGCTGAACCGAATACAGTTTTACAAGACGGCGATGAGGTGGTGCTGATTCCCCCCGTTAGCGGTGGATAGTCCAAAATTTGGCGAAAATCCAGATGGGTAATTTTGCCGCCGTCATGCGGCGGCAAAATTACCCATCTGGATTTATGAATCTACTGACCTAAGTAGGCTTCCAGCACTTCTTTGTTATTTTGAATTTCGGTTGGTGTTCCATCGGCTAAGTTGCGGCCTTCGGCCAGCACCCAAACGCGATCGCACAATGACATAATCACGTCCATATTGTGCTCAATGATTAGAAACGTCAGCCCAGCGCGATTCCAGGTGACAATGTGTTCGCAGATTTGCTTAATCAGAGTGGGATTCACACCAGCGGCGGGTTCATCCAGCAGGATCAGCTTGGGCTGCACCATCAGCGCCCGCGCAATTTCCAGCAGTTTCCGCTGACCGCCGGAGAGTGAGCCTGCATAGTTTTGCGCCATGTGAGCCAGACCGACTGATTCCAAGATTTCCTGAGCGCGATCACGCAGTTGACGCTCCTCGGCCAAAATTCTGTTGGGCTGAAACATCGCCACCCAGAATTTTTCGCCCACCTGGTGCTGAGCCGCTAGCAGCATATTTTCCATGACCGACATGCGGGACAGTACCCGTGCCACCTGAAAGGTACGTACCATTCCCTTGCGGGCAATCTGGTGCGATCGCAGGTTTTGAATAGGTTCACCATCAAACAATACGGTGCCAGAATCTGGCTGGATAAAGTTGGACAGCAGGTTAAACAGCGTCGTTTTTCCGGCTCCGTTTGGTCCAATTAATCCAGTGATGCTGCCTTGGGGCACTTCAATTGTGGCCTGGTTGACGGCTCGAATACCGCCAAAGCTCTTGCTCAGATTGGTCGCCTGTAGCAGCAGCGGTGCAGATTGAGTATTGGGGTGAGAGTTAGAAGGTTGGGTATGGGTGTCTGCCATTGTCCAGTATTGTGTCGAAATTCCCTCAATTACGCGATTGGCCAAATCAGTCATATCTGGTGGGGGCGAATGGCCATTCGCCCCTACATAACGTCCATGGGTTCAAACAAAACAGTCGCAGATGAACCAAAACAACCGCCCCTACAATACCGCCCCATGCCTGATACAGGGTATTGCCCTACCGATTCAGCGAGAGTTCGTCCTTATTACCTAAAATGCCCTGCGGTCGCAAAATCATCAGCACCATCAGGATAAGACCAATGATCATTACCCGATAGGCTCCCAGAATATCTGCGGCACTAGGCGGAATCAGACCACCAATGTAAAACCGAGTCAGCGTATCATAGGCCCAAAAGATCGCGGCTCCCAACAGCGTACCGGGGTTGCTGCCTGCTCCGCCCAGTACGACGATAATCCAGGCGTTGAACGTGGTCAGCGGCTGAAAATTATCGGGATAGATTGTCGTGAGCTGCCAAGCATAAATAGAGCCTGCTAAACCCGCAATCATCCCGCCTAACATCAGCGATTGCAGTTTGTACCAAAACACATTCTTGCCGAGGGCTTTAGCGACTTCTTCGTCTTCTCGAATTGATTTGAGGACGCGCCCCCAAGGGGATTGAACGAGCCACTCTAGCCGCCAAAGCACCAGCGCTACTAGCAGCACTGAAATGAGCATGAGTCCGGTTTTGACAGGGTTACGCGTGTAGTTATAGAGGGCTGAAGCGGCTAAGCTGTAGACCCATAAGCTCAGCCCTGATACGGCCAGAATGCTGATCAGCGATAGGCCCGTGTTCCAAGCGGGAAATCGCTTGGGTAGCTTGGTGGCAATCCAGGCATAAATACCACTGACCACGGCCACGCCCATCAAGAGCAGCAGCAGCGCAAGTTGGGTTTGCAGCTTGCTGCTGGCTGCTTCTAGCATGACGCGAATCCCGCTAGAAACGCCATATAAAGCCAGTCCGAGGGTGCTGAGATAGACTAAAACCGCCACGCTACTTTGCGCGATCGCAGATGTTGGCGTTTGTCGGAGTCGTCTACCCAACCAGCGCCATAGGCTCCAAAGACCCAGTCCGACCACAACGGTCAGTAATCCAATCATGATGACGCGGATGAACCAGCTTGGCTCAATGCCTTCCAAAGGAATGGGATAGCGCTGTACTCCAAAGGGGCCACGAGTAATTTCTTCTTCATTGAGCACAACGAGGCGAATGATTTCAGCTACCCCAATGGTGACGATCGCCAGATAATCTTCTCGCAGCCGCAGGGTGGAAATGCCAATCAGCAATCCCAGCAGCGCGGCCAGGATGACGCCTGCTAAGATCGCGATCGCAATTGGCACTCCGTTGCGGCTCAGCAGAGCTGTTGCGTAGGCACCAACGGTCATAAATGCCACATGACCAAAGTTGATCAGTCCGGTAAAGCCCCACTGGAGGTTTAATCCCAGCGCAAACAGGGCAAAGGTAGCCGTGAAAATAATCAGTGAGACAATATAGCCTTCCATGAGCAATGGCATGAGACAACAGGATATTTGCCAAACTAGCAGGCTGCTGGACTAGCAATGAGGCGATTCTATCCTATTGTGCGGCGTCCCTCGTATCTCTGATTACTCTTCCGATTCTTAAATTCACCTATGGTTCGAGGAAAGTCTGGGACACTATTCTCTAAACTTTAGTCAAAGTCACATTTTGCACTAGCGGCCAAGAGGAGATTCTGCGATCGCGCGATCCACAACATCGGTGCTCTTAAATTGGCAGCGTGCAAGGTGTAAGCAAATCCAATCTGCAAATCCAATCTAATGATGGATTTTGGCATTTTTTGTCGGATTTGTAAGGAAAAATCCGATACGATTTTGAACGAACGCTTTCCTGGGATTACCGTTTTATGGATGCTGCGACGCTCTGGCAACGCTATCAAGACTGGCTCTACTACGACGAGACCCTGAATCTCTATGTCGATATCAGCCGCATGCGGTTTGATGATGCTTTTGTGCAACAACTGAGTCCCAAGTTGACCCAGGCATTCAAAGACATGGACGCTTTAGAAGCAGGTGCGATCGCAAATCCAGACGAAGACCGCATGGTGGGTCACTATTGGCTGCGAGATGCCGATTTAGCACCCAATGATGAGCTAAAGCACGACATTGTTGACACCCTAGAGCGAATCGAGAGCTTTGTCCAGAAAGTCCACAGCGGCGTCATTTCACCGCCTCAAGGCGGCAAGTTTACCGATGTACTCTCAATTGGCATTGGCGGATCGGCTCTTGGCCCCCAATTTGTCGCCCAGGCACTGGGGCCGCAGAATGCACCGATGCAGATCCACTTCATCGACAACACCGATCCGGCTGGCATTGACCAGACACTAGAGTCCATCAAAGATCGGCTGTCGAAAACGCTGGTCATTACCATTTCCAAGTCCGGTGGCACGCCAGAAACCCGCAACGGCATGTTAGAGGTGCAGGCAGCCTATCAGAAAGCTGGATTAGACTTTGCCCGTCATGCCGTAGCGACCACTGGCATCGGCAGCAAGCTAGAGCAAATTGCTAAATCCCAGGGCTGGCTAGCCACATTCCCCATGCACGACTGGGTGGGTGGGCGCACGTCGGAACTGTCGGCAGTAGGACTCTTACCTGCGGCTTTGCAGGGCATCGACATCCGGGCCATGCTGGCAGGGGCAAAGCAGATGGATACGCTGACCCGCGTGCATGACCTGAAGCGCAATCCCGCCGCTTTGCTGGCGCTGTCCTGGTACTATGCCACGGGCGGCAAGGGCGAGAAGGACATGGTGCTACTGCCGTACAAAGATAATTTGATTCTGCTCAGCCGCTATTTGCAGCAGTTGGTGATGGAATCCTTGGGTAAAGAGAAGGACTTAGATGGCAATACCGTGCATCAAGGCATCGCGGTCTACGGCAACAAAGGCAGCACCGACCAGCACGCCTATGTGCAGCAGTTGCGGGAGGGAGTGCCCAATTTCTTCCTGACGTTTATTGAAGTATTGCGCGATCGCAACGGCAAATCCATCGAGGTCGAGGACGGTGTGACCAGCGGCGACTATCTGTCTGGCCTGCTACAGGGAACGCGGCGGGCCATCTACGAGAATGCCCGTGACTCGATTACGATCACCATCCCTGAAGTGAATGAGCGGCAGATTGGCGCGCTGATTGCGCTCTATGAGCGGGCTGTTGGTCTATATGGCTTCCTAGTCAATGTCAACGCCTATCACCAACCTGGAGTTGAAGCGGGCAAGAAAGCGGCAGCATCGGTGCTTGAACTCCAGCGACAGATTGTGGCCGTTTTGCAGCAAGCGAAGGAGCCAATGGCCCTAGAAACCCTCGCAACGAAGGCGAATGCTGCCGATCAGGTGGAGTCAGTCTATTTGACGGTGCGCCATTTGGCGGCAAATGATCGTGGCGTTACGCTCGACGGCAATCCAGGCGATCCCAGTTCTCTACGGGTCAGCATGGCGTAAATGGGTCGGCATCGTTAATTTGGTTGAAGTTATCTCCCATTGCTGGATAGGGTTCTTTAAGCTAAATGATAGAGAGCGTTACATAATGATCATGTAACACTCTCACTTCAACCCATATTGAAAGCTGATATCTGGCCGCAACTTCCAGTATAGTCAGCCCCAATTGGGTGCAAAACTGTTCAGAGGCTAGCCCACACCGTATGCCCTTAACCATTCTTGTCGCAGATGACGATTTGGGAACCCGAATCGCGATCACCGACTATCTTGAACTGTCCGGATACCTTGTTATCAGCGCTCAGGATGGTCGGGAAGCACTGGGTATGGTGACGGAACATCAGCCGCACCTGATGATTACGGACATCACCATGCCCCACATGGATGGCTACGAACTGGTGCGGCAAGTTCGGCAAAAGCCCTTTTTTCGGCTGCTGCCCGTTATTTTCCTGACGGCGCGTACTAATACCGAAGAGCGGATTCGCGCTTACCAAATTGGCTGTGATGCCTATCTGCCCAAGCCGTTTGATTTAGACGAACTGGGTGCAGTGGTGCGGAATCTACTAGAGCGATCGCAACTGATTCAAGCCGCTTGGATCAGCCAAATGCCGCTCTCGGATCAGCAGGCGCTGATGGCTAGTTCTCAAGAATTAGCTGCGATCGCAGATGAGGAAGCAGCTCAGTTGGATCTCACCTCGCGAGAACAGGAAGTTTTGGCACTCCTTTCAGATGGGCTGTCCAATGCTCAAATTGGTGATGGCTTGCACCTCAGTCCCCGCACGGTTGAAAAATACGTCAGCAGCCTGCTTCGCAAAACCGACACCAGCAACCGAGCTGAACTCGTTCGCTATGCCATCGATCACCATTTGGTGACCTAAAAACTTCAAACAAAAAAGCAGTTGTCTGCCGTGTTGGGGCGGGCAACTGCTTTTTCAGCTATGGCATTAGGTTGGGCAACAGCGTCGCTTTTACGTCGGCAGGTAGTCAGTCAAGCTGCCGTTTATAGCAAATCCGGTTAAACCCCACTGTTTATTTCTGCGGAGCGCCTGCCTAGCAAGCGTTTCACAAAAAACAGACAGGGTTCTCATGCACAGACTTGACATTATGAGCTAGCTGCAAGATCTCACTACAGCAAACGCCAAATGAAGGGATATTTATAAACGCTGTTCGGTTCCGTGATGCTCTTGACGATGGCTAAAATCGGTAAAACAAGCTGGGCGATAAACAAAATTCCTAGCAGCGGCCAGCCAATGAGTACCCAAGTCAAGATGCCAAAGATAATGCTGTAGGCCCAAACATTCAGGTGAAAGTTCAGAGCTTCGCGGGAGTTTTCCTTCACCACTGGATCATCTGAGAGGAGCATGACCGCAATGGGTACTCCAGCAGAAAACAGCAGTTGGCTGAGAAAAATGGAGCCGTGACTTACGGCAGAGAGTATTTTACGTTTGTCAATATCGTAATTAATGTTTTCCATTAGCGCCTATCCTTCTTAAAATCACAGGCATAAGCCTACGCCGTTGCCTATAGTTCTGATGATAACTGCACCAAGTTCTACATCCAGTTCGGCTTCCCACCCCTGGTCAACCGACCATCTATTTCAGAGTCCAGGGTGCCACTTTACCTATCGCGTAATTGGCCCCTGCTGCCGCTTGTTTGACCGGGAACAACTGCCCTGGCCCTGTTGCCGCTTGCAGTGGCGGGGAAAGGAGCCGAGTTGGCGACGCATCGGGCGGCGGTTTGTAGTAGACATGGCAACGCGGCGGTATCCTTCCTACAGCGTCGAAATTGTGGGGCAGGCTGAGACCGCCGAGTGCTTGGTGATGACAGTCTACACGCAACCCCTATCGGCAGAACTGCGGGACTGGTGGTACACCAAGCGAGTTACGGACGATATGCTAGGCCAAACGCACCCTCCTCATGCGGCAGACGTTGAGGCTCAGCAGTTGTTTTTGTTGGAGTAGTTGTTTGACTGGGGTGTTGGCAAATTCTACACACAGCGACCTGATTGACTGACAGCTCGTTTCTTGTAGGTTAAGTTGAACAGCGTGAACACCAACACTAGCCTACCTTCTGTTGGATTACGCTAGCGCCACCCAACCTACGGGAGAATTGGATTTTAAGCGTTTTGTCAGTCAACTAGCACAGCGATTGTATTGGGGTTGAACGTACAACAAGGTTGGAGTGAGGTTAAAGCATTGAGTGAACGATCACCCATTCTGGAAGAACAAGCCTGGGACATTTTGGAACGGTCGGTAATGCACTATCAAGGGCAGCCCGTTGGGACAGTGGCAGCGCTTGATTCAGAGGCATTGGCACTGAACTATGACCAGTGCTTTGTACGGGATTTTGTTGCGCCTGCGCTGGTCTTTTTGGTGAAAGGGCGATCGCAGATTGTTCGCAATTTTCTAGAAGAAACCCTGCGCCTCCAGCCGAAAACGCTCCAGCTCGACAGCACCCGACCCAGCCGTGGCTTAATGCCCGCCAGCTTTAAGATTCAGGCCAGCGATAATCATGAGTACCTAGTGGCTGACTTTGGCGATCACGCGATTGGCCGGGTGGCTCCAGCGGATTCAGGATTGTGGTGGATCTTTCTGCTGCGCGCCTATGCGATCGCAACTGGTGATTTGGATTTTGTGCGCCAGCGTGATGTGCAGGAATGTATTCGGCTGATTCTCCAGCTCTGCCTAGGTACTCGGTTTGACACCTATCCGATGCTGCTGGTGCCGGACGGAGCCAGCATGATTGACCGCCGTATGGGCACCTATGGGCATCCGCTGGATATTCAGTCGCTGTTTCACGCAGCTCTGCGAGCCAGTTTGGAACTGCTAGTGCCGGACGATGAGCAAAATGAGCCGCTGATCCTGGCGGTAAAAAGCCGTCTTGAGCCGCTGGTGCGGGAACTGCACGATCATTACTGGCTCGATATTGAGCGGCTGAATGTGATCTATCGCTTTCGGGTCGAAGAATATGGGGAAGAAGCGCTGAACGAATTTAATATTTATCCTGACTCGATTCCGTTCTACCACCTGGCCAAGTGGGTGCCAGAAGCGGGTGGATATTTGGCAGGTAATCTTGGCCCATCCCAGCTAGATACGCGCTTCTTTGCCATTGGCAATTTGCTCGCCATCATGTCGTCGTTAGCAGACGAGCGGCAGTGTCACCGCATTTTGAACTTAATTGAGCTGCGCTGGGATGATTTGGTTGGTCATATGCCGATGAAGCTCTGCTATCCTGCCTTGGTGGATTTGGAGTGGCGCATTGTGACGGGAGCTGACCCAAAGAATCGGCCCTGGTCCTATCACAACGGCGGTAACTGGCCCATGCTGCTGTGGATGCTGACAGCGGCTTCACTGAAGATGAAGCGGGGTCAACTGGCCTATCATGCGATCGCAATTGCAGAACGCCGATTGATGGAAGATCAGTGGCCAGAATATTATGATGGCCCAGACGGTCGGCTGATCGGCAAAGAATCGCGCAAATACCAAATTTGGAGCATTGCGGGCTATCTGCTGGCTAGGGAACTGACGATCAATCCGGATCACCTTAAACTGATGACGTTTGACGTAGGCGAGCCACTGGTGCCGCTAGTGTCGGCGGAGACGGCACCGGAGTAGCTGACGTGACCGTAGCTCGGAAGAACTCAAACGGGTTCGGTGTTCCAGGCAGATAAAGTGCCGCTAGCTGGCTGGGAATCGTCAAACCATCAAACATAGATTCGGCCTCAACTTGCATTCCAAAGGAAACATAGCCGAATGATTTGGACTTGTCCTTTGGTTGCGTAGCTGGTGGATTGCTTGTCTCATCCGCTTTCCAATCACTCGCTTTCCAGTCGCTCCAGCGCATCATATGTCCTTGCTGTACATGCCCCTGGGCATCAATTGTGAGCGTGATGGTGATTGGCTCATCCAAGACCGTCCAGCTCGCTTGAATCGTGGAGTCATCAATCGCGCTCCACTGCACACCGAACTGGGGCAGCAGAGCCGTCGGCAACCACACCGACTCTAGCGCCAAACGTCCCAACGCTGAACGGAGAATATTAGGGTTACTGGCCTGGGCAACCGGAATTAAACTCCATAGCGAAAACTGGATGCGGGCTAACCGCTGGTTCAAGTTGCAACTATCAGCCCCGGAAAAGTGAATCCATCCGCTTTTCACGTTGGCTTGCCAAACTAGACCCTGCCACGGTGCCAAGATTTGCTGTGCCTGCATCGCCATCCACGGTGCATCCGCTTTCAGCCGAAACTGGCCGTGCATTTTCAGTTCAATTGCTCTAGCGAGAGGAGTGCCAAGTGCGATCGCATGTCGAAAGTAGCGCTGAACAGGTTCGGGTAGGTCTTGAATGAGCTGTTCGCTAAATTGCTCCGGCAGCGGCGGCATTCGTAATGCTTGCCACATTTGTTGAACGGTTCGCTGATTAATGCGTTGCTGTGCAGCTAAAGCACCTAAACTTGAGCCACCAATTAGCAACGGTATCCACAAGAAGGGAGACATCATTCTCACCTCACAATACTTGCAATAACACAGGCTTTAATTTGCAGCGTAGCCTGAGTATTTATCCTTACTTTTATATTCTAGCGAGATGCGATCGCACCGATCTCAATTGCGCTACACATTACGCGACACAATGTACGCTACATCTGAAGCTCCCTCGCCCCGACGCCCCCCTGCTCCCTTGCCTCGATTTCCACCATACATGCTCAATTCATCAAAAATGGCATTCAGTTCCAGTAGTGGCAAAATGAAGACAATTGCCAGGTTCAATGAGGAACCGCTATGACCGTAACCTCTACTGACGGGTTAGTTTTAAGGTAAACCAATGACACCATCGACTGTTCATAAAAAACTGAGTTTTGAAGAGTATGCGGCTTACGATGATGGTACCGAGCAGCGCTATGAATGGGTGGATGGAGTTTTAGTGGCTATGAATCCACCTACATTTCGCCACATGCTGATCGCTAAGTTTATTGAGCGACAATTGGATGCCAAAATTCAGCAGATGAAGCAGAGTTGGCTCTGCTTTCGAGAAGCGGGAATTCGGACAGGTTGGCGAAAATCTAGACTGACTGATGTGTATGTTGTAACTCAGGCACAGGTAAACGATTTTCTCGATACCTCGGCTATTTGCCAAACAGCGCCCTTGCTAGCGGTGGAAGTTGTCAGCCCCGATTCTGTGACGCGAGATTATCGCTATAAACGGGCAGAATATGCAGCATTAGAAATTCCGGAATACTGGATTGTTGATCCGCTGGAGCAAAAGGTGACGGTTTTGCAGTTTAACGAAGGGCTTTATGATGAAACGGTATTCACGGGTGAGCAACAAATTGAGTCGCCGACGTTTCCAGAACTAGCGCTGACGGTAGCGCAGATTTTAGCGGCTGGAGAACTGCCAGAATCGGGAGCAGATGGGGTATGAGCGGGGTTAGCTCAAGTGCGACTCGCCTTTGCTAAAAACCCTCATGGATGATTATACGGACGATTCAATCGATTAAATATGCTACTTCTTACTGGATTCCAATTAAATTTAGTTTGCGCAACAAGTTGCTCATCTTCAATGAAGGGTTCATCTCCATTAGGTGTCAATATATAAGCTCCTATTCTGTAACATTCTAAAATAGACATCAGCATCGTGGTCAGGCTATCGTAAACGACTTTTTCACCGTGATATACGAAATATATTGGAGCTCTGTCTTGCTTTTCTGAATTGCAACGAGCAGCATAGTACTCGCATTCATACTCAAAAAGCGGCAAAATTTTGTTTCCTAGCAGGTCTTCACTATACCTAAAGAATTCAACTTCTTCAAAGTGTTCACATAATTCTAAAGCCTCATCAAGAGGTAAAAAATAGTGATAGTAGAGAAGCTGATGATCCTCTCTGTTTTCTGCATGCATACCATCGTGCCAAGCATACAAATCTTTGACTTCTCTGGGAATTTCTAAGCCAAAATCACGAGATTTTTCTTCAATCTGATCATATGAGAGGCCATCACGTAAAGATGCTCTCAGATCAGGATCGACAGAGGCTGTATAAGTTAGTATCTCTTCCATAATCTTCGCTATGGAAGGTAGAGAATTGATATCAACCATACCCACTAACTCTTTATAAAGCTTATGACTTCTATGCTAAAAGATGCTTGAATACGTTCCCAGAATCAGCACAGTTCTATTTGAAGACGTTACGTAGGGGCGAATGGCCATTCGCCCCTACCAGACACGTAAAATTGCGATTTCAAGATTTTCGTTGACGACAATGAATCCACCCTGCCCATCGCCCTGTTCACAGCGAGAGCGCACTCTTCCCGCAGTTCTAGTTTACAGTACGAGCTTACTGCCGCTTTGGTTCAATTTTGGCTTTTAACTCAGACCGAATTCGGCTCAAAATCGACTTTTCATCGAGTGAAGTCAGAATATGGCTAACTACCGTTTTAGGGCCATCTGGCCCCCAGGATGCGCCGTTTGCCAGGTAGACTTTGACAATTTGACCGATGCCGTAGGTCGCTACACCTGCGACTCCAGCCTGAGCGACGGCCACTGACATATAAGGTGCGATCGCAAGTCCGCCTGTGGCGACTGTTGACAGACCCAATAAGCTTTTTAGAGAACCCAAACCCAGCGTTAGCAGCATTTCGCTAGCGCCAATGCCGCCCATGCTGAGGGCAATGTTTTTGAGTAGATCCAGTGCGCCTTTTTGAGTCATCGCCAATCCATATAGGCGAGACAAGGTAACAATCAGCGCCACGTCAATCGCAGCACCGCTGAGCATATCAACGGCAGTGATGGGATTGAGCGCCACGATAGCGGCTTTGGCCATTGTCGCCTGCCAGATTGCTTCATCGGCACTGCGATCGCGGATGGTCATCTTGCGCTGTACCAGTTGCTCATTCACATCCCCCGCGTACAGCATGGTGTTGAGCGCGACGAGCGATTTGCCTTCTTGGTGCAGAATGTCCAGAATTTTCAGCTTGAGCTGATCGATTTGCGGCTGACCGCGATCGCGCTGCACGGTTTGGCTCCCGTCAGAGCGGCGAACGAGACGGTTCACCAATGGCGAGGCCGATGCCATGACGATTTCGTCAGGGGACAGCAGTTCTTTCACCCGCTGATCGCGAATCGTTTCATAAATGGCAATCCGGTCGGCTTCGGGATACTGATCGACTTTGTTGAAGACGAGAATCAGCGGCTTGCTGGCCTGCCGCAAGCGAGACAGCGCCTCAAACTCTACATTGGTCATATCGCCCGCAATCACAAACAGGATCAGGTCAGCCTGCTGAGCCACTTGATGCGCCAGCGCCTCGCGCTGTTCGCCATTCACCTCGTCAATGCCAGGAGTATCGATAAACTCAATTCGCGACGAGCCAATGCCGGGTAATGAAACGCGAGTCAATTCGGCATCCTGCGTCACTTGCCAATCCGCCGTTTGAATCGTCTGCGTCACGCCATGAATCGGGCCAGTTTCAAACACATTTTGGCCGATCAGCGCATTGAGCAGAGACGACTTGCCGCGCCCGACCATACCAAAGACGGCAATGTGAACCACGGACTGTTCCAGCTTGTCCAGCAAGCGACGTAAATAGTCAATCTCAGCTTCAACGCCCGTTCGTTCCCGTGGCGATAAATCCAGCCGTTCGACCAGTTCTTGCAGTGCCGCCTGCGCCTGCTCATAGTTGAGCTGAGCTTGGAGATCGCGAAAGCTGTAGGGCTGTGGATCAAATTCTGGATTAGAACGGGGATTGGATTGGGGATTGGGTTGCGATCGCGCTCTCGAATCACTCAACTCATCTGATGCGAACAAATCCGGCTTTGGCTCTGACATGGGCTGGTACTGACGATACAGTCTACTCTGCTTCCACTCTACTGCGTCATACTTTTTCCGTTATCGTCACTCTACAGAAAACCGAGTGCGGATTCCTCTACAGCCCTTTACAGCCTTTACAGCCCCCTCTTCCCCTCTACCAACTACTAGCAAATTCATCGAAAGCGCAGTCTACCAAATTATAGACATGTATCACTGACCATCTATGGCGTACAGCGGATCTCTGCCCCACTCACTTTGTATCAATTGAGCGATTTATTCGAGTTGCAAAATCGATGTAATAGAGACGTAGCAACCCAAAATTGTTTAATTTTATGCGACCCATAAATATTGGATTATCAGATCAACAGCGGCAGGGCATCGTTGACATCCTCAACCGAGTCCTAGCAGATGCCTATCTTCTAATCATCAAGACGAAGAAGTATCACTGGGATGTCGTTGGCCCTCAGTTCCGGACGCTGCACGAAATGCTAGAGGAACAGTACGAGCACCTCGCTACCACGATTGATGCAGTAGCAGAGCGAATTCGAGCGCTGGGCGGTTATCCAATTGGCACCGCAGAGTCCTTCCTGAAGTATGCTTCCATCAAAGAGCATCCCGGCGATCTGCCCGATGCAACTGAAATGGTCAGCCGCCTCGTCACTGACCACGAGCAGGTAATTCGCAATCTGCGTGAGTTTATTCCTCAGTGTGAAGATAAGTACAACGATAGCGTCACTGCAGATTTCTTGTCTCAGATTACTGAAGAAGAAGAAGAAACTGCTTGGATGCTGCGCTCCTTTATTGAAGGTACGCCGATTGAATCCAGCGGCGATCGTCCCCAATCCGAAGTACGTCCTCCGGTAAAGGCGTAATTTTTGATTGAACAAAAGAAACAGGTCGGGCCGTCACGGCCCGACCTGTTTCTTTAACTAGAACGGATAACTAGAACGGCAGTCTAGGAAGCGGAATGGCGTCTCGGATTTCGTCTTGCACTTCATCGACGATGCGATCGCGGATTCTCGTACAATATCTACAACTGCATCGACGATTGCATTATCGCTGACATATCTTGCACAAGAGATGCGATCGCACTAGTTTTTGTAAAATGTCAGATCTAAAAACCTTAGCCCAAATATCGATGCAATCTCTTGAGATTTTGAAGAAATCTGGTTCGTTGTCTGAGAAAAGAAGCAAGGATTGTCTATTAAGTGAACTAGAGTTGGGAACTGATTGGGGAATTATAGATTACATCTTTTATCAAATTCATGGGATAAATGTGCTAAATGGCAAAAAGCTTAGTACTCCTGACCTTACGTATTATGAGTCTGACGAGGTTCGGAGAAAGACGAAAGCCCTACAGCTTGTTTCAGATGAAAGTATTTGCCTAGCCTTTGATTTTGGAATGACTAACAATGTGGAGATCTATCGTTTTGGTTGGTCAAAAGAAAATAGAGAAAACGATTTAGCTTATACATTAGAATGGTGCCACTGGGTAAGAGATTTCTATTCAGATGCGGCTAGAAGCGGTCATGCTGTCGTTGTATACAGACATTAGTGGCCTGACTAAACATCGTATTCTGTTTTAGTAGATCTGGTAGCTAAATGAAAACGCCTCACTAAAGTTAGCAAGGCGTTCTTATAACCGAAAGATGCTGCTAGAACTGACCTTCTAGAGCCTGTTCGCAGCGCTCACAAATCGTTGGATGCGCTTCAGATTTGCCGACATAGGTTGAATAGTTCCAACAGCGATCGCACTTTTCGCCGTCGGCATTGACCACCCCAATCCCGAGATCATCGGCTTGAGAGCTGTACTTCAACCCTTCTAGGGCATCTGGCTGATCCAGTAGCTCCACCTGCGAGGTGAGGAACAGATAGCGCAGTTCATCTACCCGATCGCCGTCGTTGAGGCTGTTGGCCGGGTTCATTGCCGCTAGCTTTTGCCGCAGGTCGGCATCAGCGACGTACAGCAGCAGTTTCGCTTCCAGCGACGAGCCGATTTCCTTATCGCTGCGGGCCTGCTCCAGTACCTTATTCACCTCTTGGCGAATCGTGCGGAAGGCTTGCCAGTCTTTGGCCAGCTCCGGCTTACGCCAGTTTTCGTCTAGCTTCACCCAGCCGGATTCAAATACCGACTTGCTACCCGTGTCATAGGGAATGTGCTGCCAGATATCCTCAGCCATATGGGACAGGACAGGTGCGATCGCACGGGCCAGATTTTCAATTGCGATCGCAAGTACGGTCTGACAACTGCGGCGACGGGATGAGTCGAGCGAGCTGATATAGAGCCGATCTTTGGCAATGTCGAGGTAGAAGTTCGACAGGTCAACCACGCAGAAGTTTTGCACCGTCTGGAAGAAGCGGAAGAACTGATAGCTCTCAAACGCATCGGTGACTTCGTCAAACACCTCGGTCATACGATGCAGCATGTACCGATCGAGATCGGGCAACTGATCATAGGCCACCGCATGTTGGGCCGGATCAAAATCATGCAGGTTGCCCAGCAGGAATCGCGCCGTGTTGCGGATCTTGCGATAGACATCCGCCATTTGCTTAAGAATGTTCTTACCCAGCGGCACGTCTGAGGAGTAGTCCACAGACGACACCCACAGCCGCAGCACGTCTGCCCCGTAGGGTGGCTCCTGCTTCTGATTCTTGCCGCCCTCAATCACCACAGCCGGATCGACGACGTTGCCCACCGACTTGCTCATCTTGCGGCCCTGCTCATCCAGAACAAAGCCGTGGGTCAATACCGTTTTATAAGGCGCATGTCCCGTTGCCGCTACGCTGGTCAGCAAGCTGGACTGGAACCAGCCCCGGTGCTGGTCAGAACCTTCTAGGTACATGTCTACCGGATAGTGCAGCCCTTCCCGCTGGCCAGCCACCGCCGCCCAGGAGGAACCGGAGTCAAACCACACGTCCATCGTGTCCATGCCCTTGCGGTAGGTGTGGCCATTGTTCCGGTAGGACTCAGGCAGCAACTCTTCAACAGACAGCTCCCACCAGGCATCAGAACCCTTTTCGGCAATGATCTGACGAACATGCTCAATCGTTTCTTCATTGAGCAGCGGTTCGTTGGTTGCCTCATCATAGAAAACGGGGATCGGCACGCCCCAACTGCGCTGGCGCGAAATACACCAATCGGAGCGATCGGCCACCATTGATGTGATTCGGTTTTCGCCCTGAGCCGGAATCCACTGCACCGCTTGGATCGCCTTCAGTGCTTCTTCGCGGAACCCTTCAACCGAAGCGAACCACTGTTCCGTCGCCCGGAAAATCGTCGGCTTCTTCGTCCGCCAGTCGTAGGGATACTTATGCACATAGGGTTCTTGCTTCAGCAATGCCCCCGCTGCATCCAATGCCGCAATCACCTTCGGATTGGCATCGCCCAGCACGTTCAGTCCGGCAAACTCACCAACCTCATCGGTATAGTTACCATCGGCATCGACAGGTGAAAAGATCGGCAAACCGTAACGTTGGCCGACCAAGTAATCATCCTGACCATGACCGGGAGCGGTATGAACCAGACCTGTACCGGATTCCGTTGTCACATAATCGCCGCCGACAACGATAGGACTTTCCCGATCAAATAAAGGGTGACGGTAGGTGGAATGCTCCAGCGCTTGACCGGACAGCTTCGCTTTAACCGTTAGTTCTGTCTCAAACAGGTTGGCAAGACGCTCCACCAGATCTGCCGCGACAATCAGATACTTGGCATTTGGCAGTCCCGTTTCGACCACTGCATAGGTCAGTTCTGGGTTGACGCTCACTGCCAGGTTGGCTGGAATCGTCCAAGGCGTCGTCGTCCAGATTGCGACTTTCAGATCCGGTAGATACTCGGCCAGCGACTGCGCGCCCTCACCCAGCCCCATCATTGGGAAACCAACGTAGATACTGGGCGACGTGTGGCCTTCGGGATATTCCAGCTCTGCTTCTGCTAGAGCCGTTTGCGAACTGGGACTCCAGTGGACGGGCTTGAGACCACGATAAATATGCCCCTTCAGCACCATTTTGCCGAAAACGTCAATTTGAGCTGCTTCGTATTCCGGCTTTAGCGTCAGGTAAGGCTTATCCCAATCGCCCCAGACACCGTAGCGCTTGAACCCCTCACGCTGCTGGTCAACAGTCTTCAGCGCAAACTTTTGGGCTTTTTTCCGCAGCTTGATCGGTGTTAAATCCTTGCGCGCCTCGGCATCGAGGTTTTGCAGGACTTTCAGCTCAATCGGTAAGCCGTGACAGTCCCAACCAGGCACGTAGCGCACCTTGCGCCCCTTCAAGAGCTGGTACTTGTTAATCGTGTCCTTGAGAATCTTATTCAGGGCGTGACCAATGTGGAGCGCGCCATTGGCATAGGGTGGGCCATCGTGCAGAATGAATGGCTCACCAGGGTTGTTTTGGGACAGTTTGTGATAAATCTGCTCGTCAATCCAGAATTGCTGAATCTCGGGTTCGCGCACGACGGCGTTGGCCCGCATGCTGAAATCAGTTTGGGGGAGATTGACGGTGTCTTTATAGCTTACGGTATCTGTCACAGCCCGAGGATTCACAAGAAAATGACTACAGACTTCAATACTAATGCGTTACTTAAGCATTCGCACATTATCAGCTAGAAGTCGATCGGAGTTCAAGCGAGATAGAAGGCGCGATCGCACTTCATTCCCCTTATAATCTCCCAACCTAATTGGCTAACGCGACCACTCGGCCATCGCGGACATGAATGGTGCGATGGGCACGAGCGGCAACGTCAGGTTCATGGGTGACAAGGATAATGGTGATGCCCTGGTGGTTCAGTTCACTTAAGAGATCCATGACTTCCTGAGACGTTTGGGTGTCTAGTGCGCCAGTCGGTTCATCGGCCAGGACGAGGGCAGGACGATTGACCAGTGCTCGTGCGATCGCAACTCGCTGTTGTTGTCCACCGGAAAGCTGGCTAGGCCGATTCAATAGCCGCTCTGCTAGTCCGACTCGCACCAATGCCTCCTGAGCACGCTGTCGCTGCTTGGTCTTAGAGATTCCGGCATAGACCATCGGTAACATCACGTTATCCAAAGCCGTCATGCGAGCCAGTAAGTTAAACTGCTGAAACACAAACCCGATTCGCTGATTACGGATGTAGGCTAGCTGATCGTTACTGAGGCGGTTCAGGAGATGACCTTCCAGCAAATAGTGCCCCGAAGTTGGACGGTCGAGGCAACCCATAATATTCATCAGCGTCGATTTGCCGGAGCCAGAGGCTCCCATGATGGCAACGTAATCGCCTTCTTCAATAGCCAGATCAATGCCTTTGAGGATGGGAACTTCGGTTTCGCCTAAACGGTAGGTTTTATGGATGTTTTCCATCCAAATCATGTTGGGCATGAGGTTGTAGAGGGTTAATAGTTCGATTGATAGTTTGATTAGGCAAAGTGGCTTTGGCAGGACTTACGCAGTTGGTGAAAGTTCCACAGGTTGCAGATCTCTCCGGCTAGCGCCATCATCCTTATCGGTAGTGATGATTAATCGCTTCTGAGGGCGGTGATGGGGTCGAGGCGGGCTGCGCCTTGGGCGGGAATAACACCAGCAAAGAGCCCGATCAAGACAGAGAGGCCAAACCCTAGAACGATTGCCCAGAGGGAGAGTACAAAGGGAAAGTCAAACAGGGTTGCAGCGAGAAACGCGATCGCAATTCCGAGAGCAATACCTGCCAGTCCACCGACGAGAGAAATAGCGATGGCTTCGGTTAAAAACTGCTTCAGAATGGCAGACTGGGTTGCACCAATGGCTTTGCGGACACCAATTTCCCGCGTTCGTTCCACAACTGACACCAGCATGATGTTTGCGATGCCGATGCCGCCAACGATCAGCGAGATGCCTGCGATCGCAACCACCATGATGGTAAATAGACTCAAGGTGCTGCTAAGGGCATCGACGATATCAGCCGCATTCATCAAGCGAAAATCATCTTCGTCCCCCTGACTGGGATAAATGCCGTGGCGCACCCGTAGCAAATTCGTGATCTGAAACATAACCGTATCTAGCTGGTCTTGATCGCTGACTTTCACGGCAATCCCTTGTACCGCAATTCCAGCCAGGGCATTGTTGCCAACGAGGCGAGCCGACATACGAGTGAGGGGAATATACACCTGCTCGTCAGGATTGGAGCGACCTTGCGATCCCTTGGATTCAGCCACACCAATCACCGTATAGCTTTCGCCCTGAATTCGGATACGCTTGCCGACAGCCGCATCCTGACTGAATAAATCCTTCTGTACCGTGGGGCCTAGAACGGCTACAGCTTGAGCTAAGTCAACCTCGTCATCGGTAAAGAATCGCCCTTGCTGTAGTCCCAGGCTATTAACGGCTGGATAGGAGGTATCTGTGCCAATGATGGTGGTAGAGGTATTCTCTTCCTCGTAGACAACCTGAGCTGTTTGCTGGAGATAGGCCGTGACCGCAGCAGTATTTGATATTTGAGTTGCAATGGCCGCTGCATCCTCCCAAATTAATGTCGTGGCGGAACCCGCTTCTTGGCTAACATTGCCCGAATTTGCAGCTCCAGCCATGACCTGCACCACATCGGCTCCCAAACCCTGTAGATTTTCGGCGGTTGCTTTTTGCACGCCTTGGCCAATGGAAGTAACGGCAATAACCGCCGTGATACCAATAATGATGCCCAACATGGTCAAAGCGCTGCGGAGTTTGTTGCTCCAAAGAGCCGCGATCGCCATGCCGATAATTTCTGTCCAAGTTACGGTCGTTGCCGGGATAGAGAGATGGCTGTTGGGTGTTTGGGAGATCTGGTCAGTGCGATCGCGGTTTGCTTGACGATTCAAAAATCGAGTCATTAGGGTCGTCCTCCCGGCGGGCCACCTCCAGGCAAACCCCGAGAGCCACCGGAGCGAGGCTCCTCGAAGCCAGCAGGTGTAGCATTCACCACTACCTGCTCATCCCCACTCAAACCAGACTTCACCTCGGTTTGGTTGCCAACAGTGACACCCGTTTCTACAGGTTGAAAGCGCTGCTCACCGCCAGCCGCCAACACCATCACGCCTTCGCCCGCCTCCTGGCGGACAATTGCAACAGTAGGCACCACCCAAACCCGATTCAACGAGCCAACCTGAAATTCCACATCGACATTCATGCCAGGGCGCAACTGCTGTTGCGAATCATCAATGCCAATTCGGACTTCGAAACTAGTCACGTTGGCAGTCACAGTTGCCTGCTCGGCCACTTGAGCGACCGTGCCAGAGAAGGTTTGATCCGGATAAGCATCCGCTGTCACTGTCACCGATTGTCCAAGCTGAATCTTGGCGATGTCCGTTTCCGCCACGTTGGCAACAACCTGATAGGTCGAAGCCAATGACAAAATCGACGATGAGGTCGCCGATGAAGTAGTACTTGCTGAAGTCGTAGGAGCAACAAAGTCTCCTGGATCGGCATAGCGGGCAGTCACAATCCCGCTAAACGGAGCACGAATCACCGTATCGGCAATTTGATTTTGCACAGATATCAGATTCCCGTCTGCCTGAGTCACCTGGGCACTGGCCTGGGCAATTTCCTCCTGCCGACTACCCGCCTGCATCAGCGACAAAGACTCTTGAGCCGCATCGACCTGAGCCTGAGCCGTATCGCGGGCAGTGCGATAGGAGCTGACCTCCTGGGCAGAAACAGCCCCTTCCCCGTAGAGTTCTTCATAGCGACTCAAATCTTCTGTCGCTTGGCTTAAACTGGCTTCTGCACTTGCCAGGTTTGCTCCAGCTTGGGCCACTTCCTGGGGTCGATTGCCCGCTTTCGTCAGTGCAAGATTGGCCTGAGCCGCTGCCAACTGACCCTGAACCTGGATCAAGTCTCCCTGTAGATTGCTGTCGTCCATATAGGCC
Organism: uncultured bacterium; assembly: GCA_966674685.1. Classification (GTDB taxonomy): domain Bacteria; phylum Cyanobacteriota; class Cyanobacteriia; order Phormidesmidales; family Phormidesmidaceae; genus Thainema. Next base: position 18,174 of record CBKWJC010000046.1, on the reverse strand, counting down.
AAAATTTGACCTGCTTCCACATAGTCCCCTTCGTTCACGACAACCCGCTCCAGTCGTCCTGAATTTTTAGGACTGACGTTTGTCGTTTGCTCCGGTTCAATAGTGCCGTTAGCGGATATAGTGACGGACAAATTAGCTCGCTGGACGGCGACTGTCTGCACCTGCTTGAGAACAGCTTGCTGCTGAGAACGGTTTACCTGACGATATACAACGTATCCCCCGCCTGCCAGAACACCCAAAACGACAAAGCCAATGACACTGCGGCGCAGCCACCGCTGCATGCGTCGGATTGTTCCCGGATTACTGGCGGTTTGCTCGGTCTGGTTCGTGTACTGTGTTGTGATTTTGCTGCCGGTATCCATAACCCTGATTGGTGCTCAGTTGACTCTCCTCAAATCGTAGAGAGCAAGCTAGTCGTTCAACAGTGCGAATGGTCATGACCGACAGGTGACAAAAGTCCTATAACCCGATTGGCTCAATAGGAAAAAGGTCATACGTCGAAAGGAATAGACTTCTACCGAATTGGTATTTCACAGACGTAGTGCCAATGCGATCGCAAATAATCGAAAATTTGAGAATTTCGCCGTTGCTAACGCCTTGCCGGAATTTCACGTTGTCTAGCGCAATGGTGACAAACTGGTTGCCGGGAAATTCTAGATTAGCGGTGATGTAGGCGAGTTCGTCAATCCACTGGAGCAGCTTGCCGCCAAACAAATTGCCGTAGTGATTTAGGTGTTCTGGCCGAACAAGTTTGTAGTGCTCCATAAAAGAAGTGCGATCGCGCTTTTTTTCAGTTCAGCGAGTATTTAATGTAAGGCGTTTTTATACTGCTGCTGGATTGACAGCTATCATGCCTTCACTGTTGTAGCGTATGAAATCACTATCATTAAACGTCAAAATGTGGCTAACGCTGTTGATTTTCATGACAGCTACCAAACGGGCATCATGAACTTGTACGCCTGATACGCTAAAGGTAACAACTAGCCGTCGCCACTCAGAATAGACGGTTGGCAAATCATTCAAGATTGGGAAAAGGCGCTCGATGAGTCGTAACAGTCGGTCTGCGTCAGTAGGTGCTAAACCAAAGCCATTTCGATTCGCAGGACGAGTCGCAACATTCCAAAATTCGACACAGTTTTGCGATGCAATTTGGAGATTATGGCCGTCTTTTCTCAATTTACGAACGGCTTCTCGCACAACAGGATTTAACGGATGAGAGCGATCTGCAAATCGCAACAGCACATTCGTGTCAACTAGATAAATCACGGTTTAAGGATGATTCAGATAAATCCCTGCACGACTGACAGCGTCATCTGACAGGATGGGTGGATCGGCATCAAAGCAGGCTGCAAATTCTTCAGTAAGCTGCTCAGTAAGATTGCCAAAATCATCAGCAGACAGTAACTCAGCTTCTGGAACGGAATGACCTGAGTCATTGTAGACTATGTCTCTTCGTCTTTTAGCTTCGGCTAGCCATACGGTTCGGGGCGTGGAATCAGTGCCAAGCTCTAAGCTGTCAAGCAGCTTATCCACGAGTAATGCTCTTGATGCACTCGGTAAGGATAATATTTCCTCAGTCAGTTCTTCAATTGACCGCATAATCATCCTGGTAGCCTTGGATTATTGGTTTATCCTAGCAAAAACAATCAGGCTGTTTCCTATAAGCGTAAGAAGTGCGATCTCAACCAAAAGTTGGTTTAATTATTATTAAAATTAAATGCGATCGCGCTTTCACTATAATTCAATAAAAAAACTGACTTGTCTAACGTTCGCGCTCACCGGATGCAGGCAATCTTTGCAATTCAGCAAAAACCTGGTACATTCCGGTGCAGCGCGATTGTTAGCCCTTTGCTAGCAACAACAGACATTTGTTCAAACTTAAACAAGATTACAAGTTATCAAAACAATAATTACTGATAAGACCACGCTAGCAGCAAGAAAGACTCCAAAAGTTATCTTTGCAAATTTTACTGAATTTCCAACCTCAATCAAACGGATAACAATCTGTCCAGCATTTAAGCCTTGCTTGTGCGCTACTCTAATGGTTTCTTCAAACGGGTGCTGCTCAATCCTTGCAATAAAGCCTCCCTGCTTATTCAGAAATAATGGTTGGTGATTACTTCCTTCAAGTTTATTGACAAATGTATCGCCCAACATTTCCTCTATGTTACGCATCGTCACCCAAGCTTCAACAGCGCGTGCATACATAACTTTGACATTGTTATATCCAACCTTAGCTATGGTGACTGTTATAACTGGTCCAACAAGAAGTACTAGGCTACGTAGCTCACCTCGACTGGCTTGGAGAATGCCAGCAATGGTTACTCCAATAATGGTTGATAAAAGACCTGTATAGAAATTTAGATACTGATAGTAAAGACTAAGGTAATCTCTGACTTTTGCGTCATAACGATTTTGCAGGTTGATTAAGTCACTACGAGGAAGAGAATTAGAAGCTTCCGGCATTTTTCCACTCTTGAGAATTTACATGCAGGTTCAAAAGGCAGATGGCTAACGTTTCTAGTCAGCGGTTGCCGATACCTTTGCGACTCCACGAGCAGCTTCGGTCAATCCGCTGCACTAGGGTGGTTAGGTGGCGTTTCTTCAGAATTTTCGCACAACAATTCGGTATTTTCTGTGACAGAGAAGCTTATATTGTCTTGATCATCAATTTCAGAACTTGAAGAAACTTTGACAGTCTCTAAAGCTTCTCCAAAAACTTCGCGATAAGTCTCTAAAAACTGCGGACTATGCCTAAAATCTCTAAACACTGGCCAATTCTTATAATGAGCCTTGGTAACTTCACCGGCATTACCGATTTTTTTCATAATCTCAGCAGCATCGTCAAATCGGTCTAATAATACTGTGCTGGCCAATTTGAAAGCATTATTACAGGCACTCCAATCTGTTTCTGATATTAATTTTTTTGCTTTTTCTGGTTCACCTCCCCATTTATAAGCAATCGCGCTATTTATAGTGAAAATGAGTTTATCTTGTTGCGAGCTATGCTTTGGTAGTTCCATTGCGAAGGACAGAACCCTTTTTGCAATAGAATAGTTTTCCTCCTTCAAAAGCTCATAACAAACATCATTTAATTTATCATCTGCAATAGATAGCTCAGATGGAATTAGTTTCCTCCATACAACATGAGTCAATTTAGTTGCAAGTTCAAAAAGTACTTCATAAGCTTCCTGTAAGTACTCTTTACTAACATGGAGTTTCTTTCCAACCACCCAATCTTCCTTAATTTCTACACCATGCTTTCTGCATACTGTTATGTATTGAGATGAAACGGTACCATTTGTGTGCACAAAGAGATTACGACGTTCCGTTATTTCAATAAACGTAGTCCAAACATCTAAACCCTTACGCAAGGGTATGCCAAGTTTCTTTTCTAGCCACTCAAAATGCTCTGCATGACTTTCACGAAGAACTGATTCTATCTCTTTCTCTAAAAGAAATTCCCGCGCAGCTTCTACAGAACCAAACTCTACAAGGTTAGCAAAAGTAAGCTGTTTTTCCGAAGCATTAAGCATCTCTGGTTTTGCATAATATATAGCCTTTATTAGCCTGCCTAAAAAAGCATCAAATTGACTAATCATCATGACCAGCAGCCCATTAGAAATTATTGAGGTTGCCACAGAAAAATTGGAATATGTACGTGTTAATTTATCGAAATCATATGAGTATTCAAGCGCAATTTTATATATTTCCGCTTTCTTTGTATGTCCATTTTCATTCTTTTCAAATTTCTCTAAAAACTCTCCATGCTCTTCAAAAAACTGATTTATTTGTTGAGCCGATTTGCGACGGGACTCTACCAAGGATTCCATAATGATAGGTAGACTCTCTGATAAACCATTAATCTCCATCAGAAAGATCCGAAGAGCCTTCGAGAAAGGGAACTCTGAACTTTTGCTTTCACCCATAATTACTTATACGTAAAGTTGCTTCTGAAAAGCTAACACAAGGTCCGTAAACTCTAAGTGCGCTCCTACTAAAACTCAAGCCAGCTAACTATATATTCAACGTCAGATCTGATGGATAATGCCCCTACATTCCGTAGTTATACGTCAGATCCGCAGGATAACACCTACTTTTTCAGGAATTAGACAGCAAGTTTGCTGTCTAATTCCCCGGTTTCCGGGTGTTATCAGTCAAATGTGATGGTTAACTCTGGAGATCCGGGGTGTTATCCGTCAAAAATGCTAGATAACATTCCACAGCCTTGAATTTTCCAGCACCTACCGAAAAGCCGAGACTCCAACGGAGGTATATGCGGCAAAATGTGAGTGGATGAAACCGTGAGATGCATCATGACTCAGACTGCCCCCTATGGAACTTGGAAATCGCCGATTACCGCTGATTTGATTGTCGCCAACAGCATTCGCCTAGGCGAGATTCGGCTGGATGGAAACGATATCTACTGGAATGAGCTGCGCCCTCAAGAAGGTGGTCGCTCAGTTGTGGTTCGTCGGACACCGGATGGCGCGATCGCAGATGTTACCCCCGCCCCCTTCAACGTGCGGACACGGGTACACGAATATGGCGGTGGTGCCTATACCGTTCATGATGGTGTGGTTTATTTCTCCAACTTTGCCGATCAGCGCCTCTATCGCCAAGTCATTGGTCAAGACCCGCAGCCGATTACGCCGGAAGGAGCCTTTCGCTACGCTGATGCCGTTGTCGATAGCCACCACCAGCGCCTCATTTGCGTGCGGGAAGACCACAGCACCAGCGAGCGCGAAGCCGTCAACACCATCGTGGCAGTCGATCAAAACGGAGATAAAGCAGGCGGCACCGTGTTGGTTTCTGGGAATGACTTTTATTCCTCACCTCGACTCAGTCCTGACGGTTCACAGTTGGCTTGGCTGACCTGGAATCATCCCAATATGCCCTGGGATGGTACAGAACTCTGGGTTGCGAGTGTGCAGCCAGATGGTTCGCTGGATATGAGCCGCAAAGTGGCCGGGGGTCTCATCGAATCGGTCTTCCAGCCGGAATGGTCACCCAATGGAGTGCTGCATTTTATCTGCGATCGCAGCGGCTGGTGGAATCTCTACCGCTGGCAGGCCGGAGACATTACGTCGCTGTATCCCATTGATGCTGAATTTGGCTCGCCGCAGTGGGTGTTTGGCATGAGTACTTACGGGTTTGAGTCTGCCAATAGCCTCCTCTGCCTCTATTTACTGGATGGCGTCCAGCATTTTGGTCGTTTGGATCTGGCGACTGGCTCGATGTCGCAATTACAGCTTCCCTATACCCTGTTTGGCGGCATTCAGGTTTCGGCAAAGCAAGCAGCCTTCATCGGTGGTTCTCCCACTCAGTCTAGTGCGCTGGTGATGCTTGACAACGCGACAGGCCAAACGGAGGAACTGCGCCGCTCCAGTACCATTGAGGTTGATCCGGGCTATTTGGCTGAACCCCAGGTGATGCAGTTTCCCACCAGCGACGACCTAATGGCCTATGGGATTTACTATCCGCCCACCAATCAGGATTATCAGGCACCCGATAGTGAACGCCCTCCCTTGCTGGTGAAAAGTCACGGCGGGCCGACCGCCGCTACATCTACCGCGTTCAACCTCAGCATTCAATACTGGACGAGCCGAGGGTTTGCGGTGTTGGATGTCAACTATGGCGGCAGTACTGGGTATGGACGAGTGTATCGAGAACGGCTGAAGGGCCAGTGGGGCGTGGTCGATATTGACGACTGCTGCAACGGAGCTAAATATTTAGTCGCCGAGGGATTGGCCGATGGGAATCGATTGGCGATTGATGGCGGTAGTGCAGGCGGCTACACCACGCTGGGCGCATTAACGTTCCGCGACGTGTTCAAGGCGGGTGCCAGCTACTACGGCGTCAGCGATATGGTGGCGCTAGCTGAGGAGACGCATAAGTTCGAGTCGCGCTATTTAGACGGCTTGGTCGGTGCCTATCCGGCAGCCAAAGAGATTTATCAACTGCGATCGCCAATTAATTTTGTTGATCAGCTATCTTGTCCAGTGATCTTTTTCCAGGGCGACGAGGACAAAATTGTGCCACCAAATCAGGCTGAGCTAATGGTAAATGCACTGAAGCAGAAGGGAATTCCGGTGGCCTACGTGCTGTTTGAAGGAGAGCAGCATGGTTTCCGCAAAGCCGAAAATATCAAACGCGCGTTGGAGGCAGAGTTTTACTTCTATGCCCGCGTGTTCGGCTTTGAACCTGCGGATGCAATCGAGCCAGTAGAGATTATAAATTTGGATGAGTAGCATTCCCCAGTTTTTGAGGCTTACATCATCAAGTTAGGACAGGTAGTGGTTGGGGAGGAGCGATCCGCGCTGCCCCCCCAACACCCCCCTCCCTGTTCTCACCACCGCGCGTCATCCCTCCCCGAACCCTCTCCCCGCAACCAATAGCGCTAGATTGGGTGAAAGCGAAAGCGTAGCGGGGGCAGACGACTGCATTTGCAGACAGGTATCCCGCAGGCCAAACCGCTGATACAACTTAGCTTGTAGCTCCTGCAGCAGACGGTCGCGTGCTGCCGCAGAAGTCAGCCCCACCACCAAATGAGCTGAAAGTCGATGGTGATCCGGCGCAATTGCCCACAAGTGCAGATTTTCGACCCTGATGACTCCCGGTGCAGATGCCAATAGCGCTTCTATTTCGCTGACGTTCAAATCGGCAGGGGTTGTTTCTAACAAAATATCGAGGCTCTGACGCACCAGAGGAATGGCTCCTGTAAAGATCAAAGCCGCAACCACGAGGCTAATTGCACTGTCAGCCCACGTCCAGCCCAAAACATAAACTGCGATCGCAGCTGCAATCACCCCTAGCGACCCTAAAGCATCCGCCACTACGTGCAAAAATGCCCCTTTGAGATTGAGATCAGAGTGGCTATGGTCGTGTAGCAGCGCCATATTGAACAGATTAACAGCCAGTCCCAACACCGCAGTCACCAGCATCGGTAGCGCCAAAACCTCAACTGCGGGAGCCTGCAACCGCTCAATTGCCTCCCAACCCACCCAAAGGGCGACGGTCATTAGCCCTAACCCGTTGAGCAGCGCCGCCAGAATCTCAACTCGACGATAGCCAAAGGGAGCTTGTGCAGAAGCGGGCAGTCGTCCCAGCCAGGTTGCGAGCAGGGCAATACCCAAAGCTGCACAGTCGGACAGCATGTGTCCCGCTTCAGCCAGCAGCGCTAAACTGCCGCTTGACAGACTCACCACCAGCTCAATGGCTGAAAATCCACCAATCAGCGCCAGCGCAGTTAGCAGTAGACGAGTCTTCTGATTCCGATCAACTGAATCATGCACCGAATCATGCCGAGTACAGCCACAATTTCCAGAATGAACCAACATCAAGCCAACCTAATCGTTAACCGTTATCAACAAAATCCGGCGTTGCTTAATCTGGGTCTGAATTGTGATGTGGGGTGTCCCCACATCACAATTCAGACTTAAAATCAGCAATCCCCAACATCCTATAGGGGCAAATGCCTCGTCCCTACGTAACATCAATGGGCACAAAATCTGACTTACAAACCAGAAACAGTTTCTTCCAGCACCTTAAATCGCTCTTTAGGAATAATGCTGTGAATACCCTTAACGATATCCACTACCTGTGACACCTCAAAATCGATGCCTGCACTGCCATAGAGCAACGCATCCGGCTTGGTCAGACCATAGTTTTCATTCATGATGCGTAAGTATTCACGCACGGATTTCTTCATGGCTTCGTCGAGGTCTTCATCCAGCCCGACCGCAATCCAGGCATCTTCCGTCTCACCCATTGGGGCAGGTAGCTCCATGTCCTTGTGCAACGTCAATTCAAAGGTTGGCGTCAGCGAACACTCAATTGCGGTTAGAGCAACTTCACCATTTCCTTGAGCACAGTGCGGATCGCCTGCATAAAAGAGCGCGCCTGGTACCTGTACTGGCAGGTACAAGCTGCTGCCCTCACCTAGATGTTTAATGTCTAAGTTGCCGCCATATAGACCCGGTGGCACGGAGTTAGCCGTTTGCTCGGTGTCGGCAGGGACAACGCCCATCAGCCCTATAAATGGCTTCAGCGGAATTTCCAGATCGGGCAAGCCATTAGTGGGCTTAAAGATACCGATATCCTTGGTCATCTCGATGGGGATGACCTTGGTGTAGATAGGATCGCCATTCTCAGGATATTCTCCGGGCAATGAACCCTTGCCGTGACGGTTTGAGATGACGCCATAGGGCACCCGGTAGTCAATGTTGACGGTTTTGATCTCCAGCACATCACCGGGTTCTGCCCCCTCAACATAAATAGGCCCGGTGATGACGTGGGGGCCAGGGCCGGATTTAGCGACAGTGGACTTGATCGTGATTTGATCCGGTAGGATATCGCTTTCTTTGATGCCGCCCTTGGTCAAGAACTCAACAGTGTCACCTTGGTCGGGCAGGATACCTTCGTGGGAAACCGTCTCTATGGTGACTTGGTCGCCTGACTGAATGGTCAAAATAGGCGCACTATCTGGCTTAAACAGTTCTCCCCAGATCACATTCTCAGGAGTCGATTTAACCTCGTAGGTGTGGCTTGTTGCCCACACGGGTGAAAACTGAACCAAGCCGACTGTGGCGAATAGAGCGAGCAGTAGTGCTCCACCTACGAGTTGCCAAGACCGCCGAACAGACCGGAATTTCCGAAGCTTATGTGAACGCCTTATAACTTTCATACTTGTCCAATAGACATGCAGGGTAAATGAAAAGATAAGTAAATAGTCTTTTGAACCCTACAATTGTTACTCAGGCTACAAAGCTCACTGACTCCATGGAAAGTATCAGCAAACGCTGATTTTTTGGACAATTCAGCTTCACCGCCGCAGGTTTTGCGGCTATGGCTGTCGGGATGAACTACTGAACTGCCTCAAGTTGAAAATCAGCATAGGCCGTCCAGCGTTGGCCGTCGTGCAGCAAAAGCGTCAGTGCAGAGGCCATAAACTCAAATTCTAGGTCGCGATTTTCAAACTCTGGCCAGGCAACTCGAAAGCTAGCAGGCTTGAGGTCGCGAAACGCCACGGTCACGTGCGGCGCAAACGGTCGCTGTTTAGACACTGGATGGATAATACCCAAGCTCTCCTCTAAATGCGCCATTAGGTTGCGCTGGAGTTCCAAGAGTTCCGAACTCCGCACCACATCGATGTAGATGACGCGGGGTGGAAATGCGCCAAAGCCAGAAAGCTGAATGGGTAGTGATTGATTACGGCTGGCAAACATCTGAAGCTGATGCTTGACCCGCTCAATGTCATCGAATGCCCACTCAAACGGCGGTTGCAGCGTAATGTGTGGCGGCGATCGCAACGCCGCTTTGCTGGAATAGCGATCGCAAAATTCCTGCTTAATTTGGGTCGCGTATTCCTGGATAGATGGCGGTGGCAGCAGGGCAACAAAAAATCGACGGGGGCGGTTCGAATCAGTCACGAGCGATTGCCTAAAATAGGAGGGCTAAAGTTTTCGAGAATATTAAAGAGCATTAAATCTATGCCTTGGTTTGTCAAAATAGAGCGGGGTATTGTCAACAAATCTGAGTTTGATCAGCACGTCCCAGCTCACAAAACCTATGTGCGCCAGCTCATTGAGCAGGGATATGAGGCTAAAACAGGCTATTGGGCTGAATATGGTGGCGGTATGCTGTTATTTAAGGCGGCATCACTAGATGAAGCCAAACAGATCGTAGAACAAGACCCGCTGATTAAACACCACTGCGTAGAGTACGAACTGCATCAATGGTGCATTGTCGTAGAGTAGTAGAGCATCCCTGAGGACGATTCAAACATGGCCGATCAGAGTCGCGGATCTAAAACCATTGCCGATAATCGGCAGGCCCGCTTTCAGTACGAAATTCTGGAAACTTATGAAGCTGGGGTTGAACTGCTCGGCACGGAAGTAAAGTCTATCCGAGCAGGGCGGGTCAATCTGAAGGATGGCTATGCCTACATCCGGGACGGCGAAGCGTGGCTCAGCAACGTCCATATTTCGCCCCACAAGAGCGCCAGCGATGTGTTTAACCATGAACCGCGCCGCAATCGCAAGCTGCTGATGCATCGCGATGAAATCAATAAGCTAATCGGCAAAACTGAGCAGAAAGGTCTCACAGTCGTGCCGCTGAAAATGTACCTCAAGCGCGGCTGGATCAAGGTACTGCTAGGACTGGCCAAAGGTAAGAAGCTGCACGATAAGCGAGAATCCCTGAAGCGCAAGCAGGCCAATCGTGAAATTGAGCGGGCAATGAAGAATTACTAGCCTAAATCCGGGATATGTTGAGAGGGCTGGCTTAGCCAGCCCTCTCAACATATCCTCTGGGTTTTACATGTTCTTTGAATCGCGATCGCAACAGCGCTTTTGGCAATCCACCTCCGGCAAAATCGGTCTGGTGATCACCATCGGCCTGATTGGACTCGCGCTATTGGCTCCGCTGCTGCGCCCCTACGATCCGTCTACTGCAAAGGATTACACGGCTCGACTGCAGCCGCCAAGCTTGGCACACTGGTTTGGTACAGACGGGCTGGGTCGCGATGTGCTGACGCAGGTGTGGTATGGTCTGCAAACGTCGTTAGTGATCGGCGTGATTTCAGTGCTGATCGGGCTGCTGATTGGCGTCCTGCTGGGGCTTTTGGCGGGCTACTTTCGTGGCTGGTGGGATGTGCTGGTCGGCTGGGTTACCGATGTCATGCTGGCCTTTCCGTCGATTCTACTTGCGATCGCAATTGTCACCGTCACCGGGCCAAGCCTAAGCAGCGTCATGGTGGCGGTGGGCGCAATTCAACTACCGAAGTTTATTCGCCTCACGCGCAGTATGGTGCTATCCCTGCGGGAGCAAAACTTTGTCCAGTCGGTCAAATCCTTTGGCGCATCGCCGGGACGAATTATTTTTGTGCATATTTTGCCGTCCAGCCTCTCACCGCTGGTGGTGCAGGCAACGCTGGCGATTGGGACGGCTACACTAGAGGCCGCAGGTTTGGGCTTTCTGGGACTCGGCGCACAGCCACCCACGCCGGAACTGGGCACCATGCTATCGGATGCATTCAAAGGGGGATACTCGCTGTCCTCGCCTTGGACAATTTTGTTTCCCGGCTTGATGATTACTCTCATCGTCCTGGCATTTAACTTACTGGGCGACGGTTTGCGGGATGCCCTCGATCCGCGCACGACTTAAGCCCAAGTCAGCATTTTTGCCATTTCTACCTACGACACTAACTACATCCTGGTTAAGCAAGAAAACTGCGATCGCGCCATTGATATCCTAACCAACAAGGTCACCAGATTCAGATATCAAACGCTTAAGAGCGTGGACTTCATAAATCCGCAAACTGTAGGGGCGGGTTTTGTTGTCAACTCTATGACAAGGAGTAAATCGGTCTACTAAACCCGCCCCTATCCAATGTCGAACTGATTTAATTCACAATCCTCAGCACTAGAACAGGTTCCGATTGGCGGCAGGATCTGAGAGAATTCCAACACTGACTCTGGCTAGCTGCCCATGACTGTTTCTCGAACCATTTGTCTCGGTTTTCTGGCGATGATTAGCATTGGTACCTTGCTACTGATGCTGCCGTTCGCCACTAGTAGCGGCGAATGGAACAATTTTTTAGTTGCCTTTTTTACAGCTACATCAGCGGTTTGCGTCACCGGACTGATTGTGGTGGACACAGGCACCTACTTTTCACCCTTGGGAGAATTCATCATTTTGCTCCTGATTCAAGTGGGCGGACTGGGCTATATGACGGCCACCACCTTTTTGCTGATTATCCTGGGACGCAAACTGGGACTGCGGGATCGGCTGGCGGTGCAGCAGTCCTTTGATATTCCAGAACTGGCCGGAGTTGGATTCCTGGTGCGCTCCATCATCGGTATGACTCTGGTGATTGAACTGACGGCAGCCTTTCTGCTGCTGCTCGTGTTTGTGCCGGACTATGGTTTCGGCTATGGCCTATGGCTGTCCATTTTTCACAGCATCAGCGCTTATAACAACGCTGGATTTAGTTTATTTGAAGATAATCTGATTCCATACGCTACCTCGCCACTGCTGAATTTGATTATCTCAGTGCTGATTATTGCCGGAGGTCTGGGCTATGAGGTACTGATGGATATTTATACGTGGTGTCGCGATCGCATTTTGCGGCGGCAAGAGCGCCCGGTCTTCTCGCTGCATTTTAAGGTCGTCACCAGCACCACCATCTTTCTGCTGATCATTGGCACAGTTGCCTTTTTCTACACCGAATACAGCAATCCCAATACGATTGGCGGCTTCGGCTTTTTTGAAAAGTGGCTAATTGCCTGGTTCCAGTCAGTGGTCACGCGCACGGCGGGCTTCAACAGCATTGATCTGGGCGCAACAACCGTATCATCTCTGTTTTTAGCCATTGCCCTGATGTTCATTGGGGCCAGTCCTGGTAGTACAGGCGGCGGCATTAAAACCACAACAGCCCGGATTCTGTTCAACTGCACCAGCGCCGTTTTACAAGGGAAAGAAGTCGTGCGCTGCTATCAGCGGCAAATTCCGACCTCCCGCATCCTAAAAGCGGTCGCCGTCCTGATTGGTTCGGTGATGGTGGTGCTGACGGTAGTGACGCTAATTACGCTCACGGATGCCGACAAGCCGTTTATTGCCATTATGTTTGAGTGCGTGTCAGCCTTCGCGACAGTTGGCCTCTCAACGGGCATCACCGCCAGCCTGTCAACCCTGGGCAAGCTGTTGATCATCGCAACCATGTATCTGGGCCGTGTTGGCGTACTGCTATTCATGGCCGCAATCCTGGGTGACCCCAGCCCCAGCATTGTGCACTATCCGGAAGAAGATCTGCTGGTTGGCTGATATGCTACACCGATGCAGCACTCATTTCCGATCGAGCCTGCTCTAGGATGGGTAGGAACTGGCGAATTAAACCAGCGGTGATACCCGGTAGCTCAAGCTGGGGTGTAAAACCCACGTCATCAAGCTGATAGAAAATCTTCACGGCGCGGGGATTCATTTCGGCCAGCGTTTGACCAACTTTGGGGCCAGTATATTGAGACGATTGGCCCCAGATCATGGCGGTCGGAACCTGCAACTGCTGGATGTACTGAGTCAGGTCAAAGCACAAATCGCCCCGCACAAAGGACAGGGCGGCATACTCTGCATTGGGCTGCTGAGCTGATTGTAAGTAGGCTTCCACTATTTCTGGATAAACGCGATCGCGCTTGGCAAACTGGCGCTGTTCCAAAAAGCTGCGAATACCAAAGCTCGTCGCCACTCCGGTATTGTAGAGCAGCCGATCAATCACGGGTGTCGCGGCAATTTTGGTAAAGAAGTTTTCTTGATAATCATTACCAAACTCCGACAGTCCCGCTGCTGTGGTCAAAATCATCAGTTGAAACAAGTCCGATCGCTGAATTGCCGCCCGAATCATCAACGCAGCGGTCAGAGCCGAGGCAATCACCTTGGTGGGACGGTCATTGATCCGCTCCATAAATTCGAGGATGACGTTGACATAGTCTTCAGGCGTGTAGTTACGCTCAGGATGAGCCGACCGCCCCCAGCCAATTAAATCGGGCGCGACAACGTGATAGTCCGAAGCGAATGCCGGATAGACTTTCGACCATTCGTAAGCTGACGAGCCACCCCCAAAGCCGTGGAAAAACACCAGCGTTTCTTTATTGCCAATTTCCCTACGATCCCACGGGGCTTGTTCATTGGTGTAATACACCATCTGTCCTAGGCTGGTAGACACAGAACGCTGTACAAATCCGGGAGGAATAAACATAGCTCTTTCGGTTGATCAAACGTTTCCAACTGTTTTGTCCACTGTGCCACAGGCTGCCCAGATTTTCATGGCTCTGAAGAAGGGGTTGCTGATTTCTTACAGGTATGACTTGTGATTATGACTTGTGATGTGGAAGCACCGCCCCCACATCACAAGTCATACGGAATCCGTTTCTATACAAGGCGGATTCCGTATCATACCCAGATCAAGCAACGCCTTCATGGCTCTGAAGAAGCAACAACGCCCCTACGTCATATCTCATGGCTGAAAGGATTTACGCAGCGAGCGTTCTGCATATACTCACATCTTGCACCTTGAGAATCCTTGCGGAGTTTGGGGCAAGATGTGAGTATCCGGAGCTACTGAATGGCACGAATGGCGGCTAGGGTGGTGCGATAGCCTTCTGCATCACCAATTGCGAGATAGTAGTCAGCCGCCTGCTGGAAGTCCTCAACTGCGCCTGCGTAGTCATCCAGTGCCAGCCGCAGTCGTGCCCGCTGGAAGTAGTAGTCAGGGTCGCTGCTTTCGACGGAGATTAGTCGGGAATAATCGGCATAGGCTCGATCCAGATCGCCAGTTTCGATCAGCAGGGCTGCTCGGTTACGATAGGCTTCCATTGCATTGGGATTGAGCGCGATCGCAGTTGAAAAGTCCTCTTCTGCGCCAAGTAAATCGCCATCGGCAAAGCGTGCCTTACCGCGACCAATATACGCTGCCGCATAATCTGGCTGGATGAGAATGGCCTCGCTATAGTCTGAGATCGCACCGTTGGCATCCCCCGCTGTTAACCGAACATCTGCCCGCCGCCGAAACGCTTCAGCACTGCGAGCTTCCAGTTCAATTACTCGGTTCAGGTCAATTAAAGCAGCCTGCTGATTTTCCAACTGCGACAGGACAAAGGCGCGATTGAGATAGGCTTCTGTAAAGGTTGGCTCCAGCGCAATGGCCCGACTGTAATCGGCGTAGGCTTCTTCAAAATAGCGCTGAGAAGCCAAGATATAGCCTCGGTTGAAATAGGCTGTTGCGGATGGCTTCTTGTTGATGGCCGTCGTTAAGTCTTCCAGCGCAGTTAAATATCGATTTAAGTTAAAGTAGACCGTGCCGCGATTCAGGTAGGCTTCGGCATAATCGTCGTCTAGATCAATTGCCTGATTGAAATCTGCGATCGCTTCTTCTTCCAGTCCCTGAGCCGCTCGAATCACGCCGCGATGAACATAACCCTGAGGATTGGCTGGGTCGAGGCTAATGGCTCGCTCAAAATCGGCCAGTGCAGACTGCTGAGCAGGCGAGAGATCCTGCGTCATCGGGCCATCGACCATATCGATCGGGACGCTGAATTCATCAATTCCGTCTACGTTAGACTGACCACCATCGCTGAGCAATACCTGCACAAAGCCGCGATAGATATAGGCTTTGGCATAGTCGGGATTGACCGCAATCGCCTGATCGAAATTTTCTAACGCGGCCACATTATCGCCTAGCTGATAGTAAATATCGCCCCGATTGAAATAGGCTTCTGCATAGTTCGGATCCAGTGCGATCGCAGCATTAAAGTCGTCTAATGCCGCATCAAAATTGCCCAGTTTGCCCTGAGCATATCCCCGGTACAAATAGGCAGGAGCATAATCCGAATTAATCACTAGTACCTGATTGAACAGGTCAATAGCTTCGGTATAATTTTCGTCCTCGACCTCTTCAATTCCCTCTTCGTACAGCTCAAAATAATCCTCATCAGTTTCCGCCATTTCTTCGGTCGGAGTAGCCGAATCTGATGTTGGTTCCATTTGGGCCCACGACAATCGGGGGGTGCTGCTCAACAAGGCGGTGAAACTGAGTAGTGCGATCGCTGTACGAATTTTAGCCATGACCCTTTTCTCCTCTATTGACTAATACCAAATCGACAGAGCAAACTAACTCATTAGTGATGCAAGGTACGCGCTCCATACCTTGCATCACTAATGCCTTTAGAATTGTCTGCCAGATTTCGGATGAAACACTCTACGGGTAGCGTGCCGCTGTGCATAGAATGCCCACATATCTAAATGTTATGTCAGCTTGTTAAAGAGGAGTCACGGAAGTTTACTCGCTCACATCTTGCACCCCAAAATAGACGGTCAGTTTGCCGCCACAGTGCGGCGACAAACTGACCTCTTCCAGTTCCACTTGAAAAGCAGCGCTGTAGTCAGACAGGTAAGGATACGACTGCTCTAATCCCCATTCTACGAATTAGAGCTAGAGATCAGGTCAGTGCTGAGTGCTGATATCAAGGCTGGTTGAAAACCTATCATTTATTTTTGTGAAACACTTGCTCCGCAAGTGTTTCACAAAAATAAATTGAGTTCCTATACACAGCCTTGATATGAGGACTGAGTACAAAAATCACCTTATTCCTCACGCCTCTCGCCTCACTTGTTCAAGTGCTGAGTACAGAAATCACCTTATTCCTCACGTCTCTCGCCTCACTTGTTCAAGTGCTGGTGGAGCACAGGAATGTCTCTCCGCGTCCGGTGGAGAGACATCCCGAGAAACCTCGCTAAACTGAAAAATGCTGTAGGGCGGGAGAAACACATAGAAAATTGGGGGTGCAGATTGCACCCCCAACCCCCAAACATACTGTAAGACACACCCCAATGCCTGGTAGCTTATTGCTCTTCAATTAGCCGAATTCGGCCAATTTGGATATAGTCCAAAACTCGATTAATCAAACGGCGGTCTTCCTCATTAATGTGACGACCCGCCAGAATAGTGGAGGTCAACAGTAAATGCTGCTGCTGACTCATTTGACCTGAAGAGATAATTTGCTCGACCAATGAGCGAATACCTAACGACTTATCACCTTTAGCAACTCGAAACATAGGAGACTATAGATAAAAGGTTGACGATAATTCAGGACGAAAACGTTAGAACAGTCATGCAGGTTCATGCCGTTCTATACCCATTGTCAGAAAAATTAAGCGCTGTTAGGCAAAGCCGCGATGAGCATCTGATAAAGACTGTATGAATCTTAGCGGCATGAGTTTGCCTAATTCGACAATGGTCTCCCTAGATTCACGGATGTCTCTCGTTCAGCAGGCAAATCGAGGTAACCTCATGCGCTAGAATGCCCAACTGAAGCTGATACGGCTCAATTGCAATGCCAGTTAGGGTGTCAAACTGCCAGTTGAATGCTGGCCTTGCACCAAACCTCTATTCTGATTTTCATCTGAACAGGTGGAAAAAGCTGAATTCAGCCAAAATTCTTGACCAAATACTTCTGAATATTCTGAATATATGGATATTTATCGACTGAATGCCCTGAGTGATAACTACATTTTTCTGCTGCATGATTGTGATCGCAATGTTGCTGCCGTCGTCGATCCGGCTGAGGCGCGACCTGTGTTAGCCAAACTGGAGGAACTCGGCGCTCAGTTGGTGACGATTTTCAACACTCACCACCACGGCGATCATGTAGGCGGCAACCAGGCGCTAATGCGGCAGTTTCCCTATTTAACGGTCTACGGCGGCGAACGCGATCGCGGACGAATTCCCGGTCAGCAGGTTTTTCTTCAAGATGGCGATACGGTTGAATTTGCTGGCCAAACCGCTGAGGTATTCTTCGTTCCTGGCCATACGAAAGCCCACATCGCCTACTATTTTCCGCCCGCTCAACCCGATGAATCCGGCAATCTATTCTGTGGTGATACCCTATTTGCCGGAGGCTGCGGACGCTTATTTGAAGGGACACCGGAGCAGATGGTGACTTCGCTGAGAAAACTGCGATCGCTACCGGACAATACCCGCATGTGGTGCGCCCACGAATATACGTTGAACAATCTCAAGTTCGCCCTAACAGTCGATGGCAAAAATCCAGCGCTCCAGGCACGAATGCACGACGTACAAGCAGCGCGGCAGCGAAATGAGGCGACGGTTCCTTCTCTACTAGGAATCGAAAAACAGACAAATCCCTTTCTGCGTTGGGATCAGCCCGCACTACAAATGGCTGTCAACATGAGCGATCCGATACGCACATTTGCCCGTTTGCGCGGTCGCAAAGACCAATTTTAGTAAAGGCAATAAGGGCAATACATCGAGCCAAAACATAACAGATTGGTCTACAAATCTGCTACCTATGCATTGCCCTACGAGAATCGATCGCGAGATTCATTTAGATCAAACCTGTGTATAGAAACCCAGTTTATGGTGTTGCTTAATCTGGGCATAAATTGTGATGTGGGGGCGGTGCCCCCACATCACAATTCATACTTGAAATCAGCAATCTCCAATCTATTGTTTTTCAACCAGACTTGATATACAGCATTTTTCAACCTCGTGAGGTGCATAGAAGTGTTTCTCTCCCAAAAGCAGAGAAAAACCTCCCTAACCCCCCAACGTGGGAAACACCTGAGATCTTTTATCTCCGCGACCAAAATTTTTTTTCAGAC
>CBKWJC010000045.1:0-52298 GCA_966674685.1 uncultured bacterium | reverse complement strand
TTTGAAAAAAAACACTTTTTGAGAAACAAAGGGTGGGTTTTTTTGGGGGGGTTTTGGGGGACGCGCCCTCCCTCCAGTGGGGGTGGGGGGCCAATCCCCCCCACAAAACGGGATTTGTCATAACAGATCTCTGAACAGTGCGCCAACACAGTATGCCAACGGCTATTCCCCTCGCTATAGTAACGACAGCTACCCACAATTCCGTCTCCTATGATTCTCCCCATGCCCGGCAGCAGCTATCAAGGTAAACTGCTGCCCCTAAATACCGACGAACAGCAGCTTAAAATCGCCCTCGAACATCATATTCACGTTTTGGCGACCAAAATTGGCGATCGCAACTATCTCAATCCCCCAGGACTGGCCGCAGCAGCACAATACCTCAGCGATACCTGGCAAGCAGCAGGCTATGCGGTTGAGCGACAACGCTATAGGGTGAAATCCGCTGGCGATCAGGTTTTTGAGAATTTAATTGTGGAGATTCCCGGTTGCGATCGCAAAGACGAAATCATCATCATCGGTGGGCACTATGACTCGGTATCTGGATGCCCAGCCGCCAATGACAATGGTTCTGGCTCAGCAGCCACCTTGGAATTAGCTCTCCGCCTCAAAGATTGTCAACCTTCCCGCACCCTGCGCTTTGTCCAATTCGTCAACGAAGAACCGCCTTTCTTTCAAACCGACCACATGGGCAGCTTGGTCTACGCTCGCCAGTGTCAGGCCAATCAGGACAACATCGTCGCCATGCTGAGCCTGGAGACAATGGGCTACTACTCCGATGACGTGGGCAGCCAGCAGTATCCCATTCCCCTCGGCCAAATCTATCCGCTCCAGGGCAATTTCATTGGCTTTGTCGGCAATCTAGATTCCGCCCAACTGGTGCGCCGCGTCGTAAAGCTATTTCGCGAACAGGCTCAGTTTCCATCGGAAGGCAGTGCCTTACCCGGTGTGCTAACTGGCGTGGGCTGGTCGGATCACTGGGCCTTTTGGCAGTGCGGCTATCCAGCGCTGATGGTGACGGATACCGCGCCGTTCCGCTATCCCTACTATCACACCCCAGAAGATACGCCGGACAAGATTGATTTTGATCGGTTTACCCGCGTAGTTGCTGGGTTGGAACGAGTGATTTTAGCGCTCGCTAATGAGAAATAAGACGGCGAAATATTGCACAATGTCGCGCCAAATCGGGGAACTGTTTAAGATGGAGGCAGATTGTGAGTATGACCCATTGCTATGACGACAGACCCCCTCGATCAACAGATTCAAATCCTCGTCGATAACGCGGCCAGAAATAACGTTGCGCCGGAAGTAATTACTGCGATCGCACCTGTGCTAAAAGCCTTTGCCCAGCGGCTGAAGCACAGCGAGTATTTTGTGGTGCAGAATTTGAATCAGCAGTGGGTGATCACGATTTTGAACCGCAAGCAGCCGGATCAAACCAACGTGGAGAAGCGGATGATTTATGCTTACTCCGCGCTGGAGGATGTCAAAAAGGGGCCAACGCCGATGCAGCGGAATGATCCGAATCTGATGGCGATGCCGATGCCGATTACCCATATTCTGTTTCAGCTTTTCTCGATGAAGCAGATTGAGAGCGTGATTTTTCTCGATACGCCGGGGCAGACCTCTAGGGGGGTCGAAGTGCGGCGACAGGACGTGGAGCTGGCGATTAAGATGCAGCTTCAGCAAACCCAGGGTGTGGGCGCAGTGCCGCCAGATATTGCCTAGTTTGAAAGAGGTTGGGATATGAACAATCGATGGATACTGGCTGCGATCGCACTGCCGATCCTAACTGGAACATTCGTGACCGAAGCTCATGCGGATAGTAACTTGGATGCCGTCCAGCAGCTATTGGAAACAAATGCCTGCGTCGGCTGCGATCTAGAGGAAGTCAACCTCCATGAAGCCAATCTGCGCGGTGCCGATCTGCGCGGTGCAAATTTGGAAGGCAGCAATCTCTATCGCGCCAATTTAGAAGGGGCATTGCTCACGGGTGCCAATCTCGAAGAGGTTTACTTGGGCTATGCCAATTTGAATGGAGCCGACCTGAGCGCCACCAATCTATCCCACGCCAAGATTTACTACACGCAGATGGTGGGCACCAATCTGCAAGCAGCGGACGTGCATCGCACCTGGATTGAATCCTCGAATTTGCAATACGCCAATTTGCTGGATACCAATTTTTCCAAAGCGATTGTTGTGAGTGCAGATTTACGCAACGCCCTGATTTGCGGTGCCACGATGATGAACGACCAGCAGTTTGCCTATCGCTGCCCCCAACCCGCCGTCCCAGAAATTTTGGTTGACGATAATCTAGAGTAGTTTTAATCGAATGAATCCCGAAAAAGCAGAGGAGACAAGCAATGCATGTCTCCTCTGCTTTTTCCAAAACTCTATTCAGGTGAATTGATCAGTCCTGGATGATCCTGGGGTCGTGCGCCAGGAGCAGGCCAGTGGAAACGGCGCTCCTCCTCCGCAATTGGTTTGTCATTGATACTGGCTTCCCGACGGCGCATGAGGCCGTTTTCGTCGAATTCCCAGTTTTCGTTGCCATAGGCGCGAAACCACTGTCCGGCATCGTCATGCCATTCGTACTGAAAACGCACCGCAATTCGATTTTCGCCAAAGGCCCACATTTCCTTGACCAGGCGATAGTCCAGCTCTTTGTCCCATTTGCGGCGCAGAAACGCGCGAATGGCCTCCCGTCCCTGGAAGATTTCGGCTCGATTGCGCCAGAAACTGTCTTCCGTGTAGGCCATCGATACTCGATCCGGATCGCGACTGTTCCAGGCATCTTCCGCCATCCGCACTTTTGCGATCGCAATCTCCCGATCAAATGGCGGGACAAGTTTCATTCCGGTCATCGTCATCGCGTTAACCCAGTACAACACCTGAGAGGAAAGCTGCGCCCACGCCTGCGAGCGTAAATCCAGCAAACCGCAGACCGAGCGCATCACTAGTCTTACCGATCAATCGGTTCGCAACCCCATAAGCTGCAGCAGAAATAGCTGCTTGAATCACAGCAAATCCGAGTAAATAAGCCACGATTGGAGCCATATCAGCTCCCACAACCGCTTCACCATAGGCATAGCCATGAAAAATGCCGGATAAAGCCGCTAAACCAGCCACAATCCATCTATTCGGCTGCTGCCTCATCGCCAGCAGCACACCGAATAGTAGAACTGAGGCCGAGATAAAAAATTCCGGAGCTGGTAAATTCAGCTCCATCAGGTGAATACCTGTACCGACTAAAGACGCTATCACAAAGCCGAGGGGAATGATAAAACCTCCACCAACGGCAGCAGCCAACAAACCCGCCGTAATCACAAACGCCAGGTGGTCTACGCCAATCACCGGATGTCCTAATCCTGAGAGAAAGCCCTGAACCGCATTGATAGGGGTTGCACCTCCAAATGGGTGGTGAGCATCGGCAGGCAAAGCCAGCAGCAGCCCGCTAGCGACCACTAACCCAAAACCACCTAAGCGTGTGGCTGTAGACTGAAGCGTCTTGAAAAACCGAAGGTGTAACATTGGCATCCTCTCAGCGAGTGATAGATACAGTCAAGATCATAAGTGGATAATTACCACTTCTTGTAGGGTAAGAACTTACCACACATGATGATCTTGACGCGATCTCCTTTCGGATCTTCTTCTTTTTCCACGTCAATCGTGAAATCAATCGCGCTCATGATACCGTCACCAAACTTCTCATGCACCACGCTTTTAATCGGCATCCCGTAGACCTGCATGATTTCATAAAAGCGATAGATCAGCGGATCAGTGGGGATCACCGGATCGAGCGATCCTTTCACGGGGCATTCGGTCAACGGCTCAATAAATGATGGATCAGCCCCCAGCGCTTCCACAATTTGAGTGGCCTCTTCCTCAGAAGCACTGGCCTGACGGTAGATCACAGACGCAATCCACACCTCATCGCGACCAACCTTAGATTCGAGATCCGCAAAGGTGATTCCCTTCGCTTTCTTCGCTGCAAGTAGCTTTTCAGTGATTGCTGGAATTGCCATGTCTAAATCCTCTCTGGTGTTTCAACGTCTACTTCTGAATCCTCGCGGCTTCAACCGCCCGCGTCTCCCGGAACAGATGGTTCTCCATCTCAGCTTTCAACTCGTGATAGGCCGGATGTTGTTCAATCGTTTCCCGATTACGGGGACGGGGGAACGGCACCTCTAGGATTTCGTCCACTCGCGCCGCTGGTCCACGGGTCATCATCACAATGCGATCGGACAGCAGCAGCGCCTCATCAATACTGTGGGTAATCATGATCACCGTCTTGCGCTGCTGCTCCCAGATCCGCACAATTTCGTCTTGCAGAAAACCACGGGTCAGGGCATCCAGCGCGCCAAACGGCTCATCCATCAGCAGAATCTGCGGATCGATGGCTAGGGCGCGGGCAATGCCCACCCGCTGGCGCATCCCACCCGACAGCTCATGGGGATGCTTCTTCTCGGCTCCGGTCAGCCCTACGAGCTGAATGTTCTCCTTGATCACCCGGCTCATCACCTTGGGTGACATCTTGGGATGAACTGTCTCAACGGCAAAGCGGATATTCTCTTCCACTGTCATCCAGGGCATGAGGGCGTAGTTTTGAAATACCATGCCTCGATCTGGCCCAGGCTTAGTGACAGGATGTCCGTTCAGCAGAATCTCACCATCTGTAATCGAGGTTAGCCCTGCAATCATGCCCAGCAGCGTAGACTTACCGCAGCCAGACGGGCCAATAATTGAGACAAAGGTGTTGGGTTCGATCGCCAGGCTGATGTCTTGAATTGCCGTAAAATCGGACTTATGTTTTCCGGTCAGCCGATCAAATAAACCCTTTTTGCCAGGGAATACCTTCGTCACGTTGCGGATGGACAACTGAGCCGAAGAATAGAGGGGTTTCGTCGTAGAAACGTCGTTCACGGGTGCTAAGCTCATGAATTTCGACCAAATGCAACAAATTTTTCCAGGGCGGAAAAGATGCTATCGAGTAGCAGTCCTACTAAGCCAATAATGAAAATGGCGACTAAGATGTTGGGAATATACAGGTTGTTCCACTCGTTCCAAATGAAGTAGCCCAGTCCAGTACCCAGTAACATCTCAGCCGCGACGATCACCAACCAAGCAATGCCCATGCTGATGCGTAAACCCGACACGATATGCGGCAAGGCAGCGGGAATAATCACCTTAAAAATGGTGCGTAGACGCGATGCGCCCAGCGTGTTGGCGACATCTAGGTAATCCTTGTCCACATTGGCGACACCAAAGGCGGTGTTGATCAGCGTTGGCCACATGCTGGAGATGAAAATGATGAAAATACCCGTCTGCTCTGAATCGCGCAGAATGTAGAGACCCAGCGGTAGCCAAGCCAGCGGTGAGATGGGTTTCAGAAGCTGCACATAGGGGTTAAATGCCTTGTAAGCAACGGGTGAAATGCCAATCAGGATACCTAGAGGTACAGCGACGAGAGAGGCCAGGATATATCCGATCGCAACTCGGCGTAGGCTGATCAGCAGGTTCCAACCGATGCCCAAGTCATTGGGGCCGTTGTTGAAGAAGGGATTAGTAACCCACCACCAAAACTCTTTAAGTGTTGCTGAAGCGGTAGGCATGCCTTTAGCAAACCAGCCAGCCCGTGCGCCAATCTCCCAAAATCCCAAGAAGAGAGCCAGAGAAAGGGCGAACAGTAGAATCGCTTTGACGGTTTGATTCTGCAAGGGCGATTCCTTTTTCTCTTTGATCAAAGAACCCGTTGCGGGTGGGCTAAAAGCCATAAATTACAATATCTCCATCGAACTACTGAGTTATATCCGTTCGTGTATAAGAACCCGATTTATTTGTGTGACGGCCTGGCTAGGCCGTCACACAAATAAATCATTGGGTTTTGACCAGACTTTGTATTACTAATTGGGCGTTCCAGTTCTGTCATTTAGTGCTTAAGCAGAGACTTCAACCGAATCCGATACTAAAAACCAGCTTTGGTTTTGCCCAAATTAATTTGGGATTTTCCAGCCGAATCGGTGTTAAACGCTGTACTTGTCGATTTGCTCCTTGATGTAAGCATCTGGATCAGCCGGATCGAAGGCATCAAACTTGAGAGTCTCAGTGCGATACACGTCTGTGGGTGGATCTTGACCTAGCTCTGCGGCCAATTCTCGTGCGATATCAGTCAAGAAAATTTCCTTGCCGACGGTTTCATAGCCCTTTTCAGTGATTACTTGTTCTGCTTTGCCATCATCCTGGAGATCCCAGCGAACTAGTTGTGAGGAGATCCAGTTGGCGAAGCTCTGCCAGGGATAGGGGTCAAAGTCGATCCGGTCGGGGACGCTCAGGGTGTTGCCATTGCCATCTTCGAAGTTGCCCGTCAGGACGGCTTCCACGACCTCGATCGGCTGATTCAAAAAGGCTCGTTCGGAAATTGCAGCGGCGATTTCCGAACGATTTGCAGCATCGTGGGCGTAGCCAGCGGCTTCGATAATGGCCTTGTTTAATGCGCGGAAGGTATTGGGATTGTCGCTAATCCACTGATCGCTGGCCGCAAAGGCGCAGCAGGGATGACCCGGCCAGATTTCCTTGGTGATCATATGGATAAACCCAACCCCTTCGTAAACTGCCCGCTGATTAAACGGATCGGGCATGAGATAGGCATCAATATCGCCTGCTACGAGTTGAGCAATGCTGTCCGGTGGTGGAACGGGACGAATCTGCACGTCTACATCTGGATCGAGGCCACCCGTGGCGAGGTAGTAGCGCAGCAGCAGATTGTGCATGGAGTAGGGGAAGGGAACGCCAATTACGAAGCCTTTGAAGTCGGCGGGGCCATTGACACTACCCTTGTGGCGCTCTGCGACGGTAATTGCCTGACCGTTGATGTTCTCAATGCTGGCCAGTTTGACGCCAAAGGCTGCTGAACCTAGCCCTAGGGTCATGGCAATTGGCATTGGGGCTAGCATGTGATATGCATCGAGTTCACCTGCGATCGCAGAATCGCGAACGGCTCCCCAGCTTGGCATTTTCACGACTTTGGCATTGAGGCCGTGCTTTTGGTAGAAGCCCAGCGGCTCCGACATAATAATCGGCGTGGCGCAGGTGATGGGAATAAAGCCAATCTGTAAGTCTGTTTTTTCCAGCCCTTCTGTGGAGACAGGTTCAGCAGAGACATCTTCCGCAACCGGATCACTCCCGCTACCGCAGCTTGCCAGAGTGACTAGCGCGGCACCAACGGCTACGTTTC
The DNA here is from genome assembly GCA_966674685.1 of uncultured bacterium. Classification (GTDB taxonomy): domain Bacteria; phylum Cyanobacteriota; class Cyanobacteriia; order Phormidesmidales; family Phormidesmidaceae; genus Thainema. The sequence continues at coordinate 45,067 of CBKWJC010000045.1, read as the reverse complement.
GCAAGAACTCGCGTCGGGTAACGCCACTAGTGCGAATGGAATCGGCAAAAAATAAACCCGCCTGTGGCCCAAAGGCAGCCGCAAAGGCATTTTCTAAGCCACCTGCCTGCTTGCAGAGGTCGAGGATCAGTTTCTCGCGCTTGGAACTGCCGCGACCGACGGTTTTGAGAAACAGCGCTTTTCTCAACTCATGAGCGTTGACGTTCTCAGCCGCGCGGAGCTGATTTTGCTTATAGAGACCCATTTTGACCAGGTCATCCACCATGTCTACGGGGTCGGACGGCATGGTCTGGATAAACTCCCAGTGATCCATTGTCGGATGCTGCCCACCGCAGAACTCACATGCCAGCTTTGAATCAGACAGTTTTTTGCGATCGCAACTCAGATTTTTCCACTTTTGACCCATTTGTGTCGCTGTAAAAACCATAATTTTGTCTAACCTCAACTCCACGATGCGGACTTAAAACCAACGTCGATTGAGCTGGCAAGCATCTTGCCCTGTACTGTATCAGCCATTAATTAGATAGCGCATTGGATTATTTTTTGAACCTAATGGGACTTTCTTTTGAACTTAGTTTGGGAATGAAAATTGAATATTAATTTGTTAATTTCGCTACAGATTTCTGTCGCCAAGCTTGGGGTGAAACCCCATGAAACTGACGAAATTGCCGACTAAAATATCCGGCATCGGTATAACCAGAAGCTTCTGCGATTCGTCGAATGGATTCAGCCGTATCGGCCAGTAATTGTCTAGCCTGAGCCATCCGTCGTTCAATAATCCAGCGCTTAACGGTTTGCCCTGTTTTTTCCTGCACCAAATTGGTGAGGTAGGCGGGTGAATAGCCAGCCGCCTGCGCCACATCGCTGAGGTGAATGGGCTGTTTGTAATGGGTTTCAATAAAGCAAAATACGGCTGCTAGATGAGGACAATCTGGAAAAATAGTCGTTTCGTTGCGATCGCAGATTTGGCTCATATTCAGCCCAGAAACTGTGGTAGAACTTTGCTTCGCATGTACCTGCCGATACAGTCGCTCTATCTCTTCCTGGCGCTTGAGCCGCGTATTGATAGCGGCTAAAAACTGCTCTACCGTGCAGGGTTTAGTCAGATAGTCATCAGCCCCCATTTCCATACCCCGCCGCAGGTCAGTCATTGTCACCTTTGCAGTTAGGAAAATCAGCGGAATCAAGGCCGTATCTTGCGATCGACGCAATGCAGTTAGGACAGAATAGCCATCCATATCAGGCATCATGATGTCGCAGACGATCAAATCTGGCTCTTGGGTTTTGGCCAGATCCAACCCCGCTGAACCATTACTGGCACCAAAGGCTCGGAATCCTTCAAACTCTAAACATTTAAGAAAAATATGGCGGGTTTGAGCTTCATCCTCAATGACTAATACCGTTTTCATAGGGAACGCAGAGTGATAAATAGCGCTTGATGTTAGAGTCAAATTAAGCTTAGATTTGCTAACAGGAAATGACGCTTCTGCTAATTTCTCCAGCCTGAATAGAAGCAAATAGCTTGATTTTTTGCGGGACTCTAGCTTTAACTTTAGTAATATCTAAAGAGCAGCCCTGTAGTGTAGTGGAATACAGTTTCGATCGATGCGATATGCTGGTGCGATCGCTGATGGCGCTGTAGATTAATCAGTTTTATTGAGTTGATTAATTCATGCTCATCGATTGATGTGTTTAGTTTTTAATGGCGAATCTATGGCACATGTTGTGCAGAACAATGGGGCAGCGAATTGGTATTTGGCTTCAGATCGGTCTGTTAATCAGCAAATAAACCAATCGACGCGACAGCTTGAGGAGCAAGAACTTGAGCAGCTCCGGCGGCAGCAGCAATTGATTCTGAATGCAGTGGGGGAGGGAGTTTATGGTTTGGATTTGGAGGGCAACGTTACCTTTGTCAATCCGGCGGCGGCGGCAATGATTGACTGGTCGATGGAGGAACTGATTGGTCAATCCATGCACGCTGTCATGCATCATTCCCATGCCGATGGCAGTCACTATCCGCGAGAAAGCTGTCCAATTTACGCTGCTTTTCAAGACGGCAGCGTTCGCCGTGTGACCGATGAAGTCTTTTGGCGTAAGGACGGCACCAGCTTTCCAGTCGAGTACATCAGCACTCCTATGCATGATGAAACGGGGCAGCTCATTGGTGCTGTAGTAACCTTCCGCGACATTACCCAGCGGCGCTGGGCCGAGCAAATCTTGCAGCGCACCAATGAAGAGTTAGAGCGCAAAGTGCAGGCTCGTACTGCCAAGCTATTGCAGGCCAATCACCAACTGCGGGAACTGAGTGAAATGCGATCGCGGTTTGTCTCCATGGTCTGCCACGAATTCCGCAATCCGTTAAACAACATCGCCCTATCCGTCTCGTCGCTGAATCGCTACGACGCCCAGCTTCAACCGGAGGAAAAGGCTGACTATCTGCAAAATATTGAGGTTAACGTCGAGCGGATGACCCAGATGATCGATGACATTCTGGTAATCGGCAAAATTGAAGCCAAGGTGCTGGAAGCCAATCCGGAACCGCTAGATGTGATTACGTTTTGTCGAGATTTACTGGCTGAACGGGAATATCATCGTCCCAAAAGCCCCGTCCAGTTTAGCTGTCGGAGTCGCCAACTAATTGCCAATTTGGACGAACGACTGTTGCGATCGCTGTTGAGCAATCTGCTATCTAATGCGATTCGTTACACCCCAGACGATAAAGCGATTCACCTGAAGCTAGCCAAACGCCAAAATCAGCTCATCATTCAAGTGCAAGACGAGGGCATCGGCATTCCTCTTGAAGATCGGCGTCATTTGTTCGACCCGTTCCATCGCGGTCGCAACGTCAGTAACATCCCTGGTACTGGGCTAGGACTCAGCATTGTCAAGCAGTTCGTCGATTTACAAGACGGCACCATTGACGTGAATAGCCAAGTCAACAAAGGCACCAAATTCACCATTCGATTGCCGAACAAGTTTGCAACCTAGCTTTGTCTCTCCAATTGTTAATCTGTTCACCAGAATTGCTGATTTTAGGTATGAATTGTGATGTGGGGGCAGTGCCCCCACATCACAATTCATACCCGGATTAAGCAATGCCTTAGATGCAGCGTTATTGGGGTTGAGGGAAAGCAGATATGCGGTATTAGACTTCGGTCTAATGTATTTTCGTTCCACACTATATTAATGTTGATGGTCAGCCAATCTCCCCAACCATTGGTCTAACTATGCCTCCCCATAAACATGCCCTCAAACCTGTAACGGATACTTCTGTACAATCCGCTGGCAAGGTGCTGCAAACTCGTCCGTTTCAGCCAGATGTCAACACGAATCAGCGACCATTACAGCGCAAGGATGAGCCAGAAGCCCTAACGGGTGGCTTTGATTTAACGAAAATACAATACGATTTTAGTCCTCCATCCACGTTGCCTTTAGGCCAACCGCTCCAGGCCAAGCTGACGATTGGTGAGCCAAATGACAAGTATGAACAGGAAGCCGATCGGGTAGCGCATGATGTAGTGCAGCGGATTCACGAAACTGGTGGAGCGAACGATACTCATCATCCATCAGATCAACCGCAGACCAATTCTCTATTTGCGAATCCGATACATCCGTTGCAACGAGCAGCCATGCGGAAAGAAGCGAAAAGATTGCAAAAGAAATCTCTAAGAAACATACAGCGATTTGCAGACGGAGCAGGCACTGCATCGGCTGAGGTTGAGCAGGGAATTAACAATGCCCGTGGCAGTGGACAGAGCCTAGCGCCGAAGTTGCAAGCTCAGATGGGGCAGGCAATGGGAGCAGATTTTAGTGGGGTACGGGTGCATACCGATGCGCGGGCGGATCAGTTAAATCGCAGTGTGGGAGCGAAAGCATTTACAACAGGGCAGGATTTGTTTTTTAAGCAGGGGGAATATAGACCAGAAAGCCGAGGTGGACAGGAACTGATTGCCCATGAGTTGGCACATGTGGTGCAACAAAATGGTGAGAGTGTAAGGCGATCTCCCCTAGTTCCCGCAATGCAGAAGACAACCTATGCTAATACACCTTTGTTGTATACCAATGCTGATGAGGTAAAGCCCGAGAATGACAATCAATATATTCAACGGAAGAGAGAGGTAGGGAGAGATGAGGTACCACCAAATGAATATAAGGTTTATATAGACAAAAATAAGCCAGGAGAGCAAGCCTATGTGGAATATGCAGAAAAAGAATATAAAGATAACCAGCAAAGATCTATCAAGATTTTAAAAAAGATACAGGAACTGCATGAGAGTAGGGTTAAAGATGATAAGGACGAGATCCAAGGAGAAATGAGCAATTATGCACAACCAGATAATAAAGAGTGGGATGTAAGACCAAAGCTGGGAGCACCAATCCGAGGATTTGGCGTAAAGATAGAGTACCATCATCTTAATTTTATGCATGATGAAACTCATCCAGTGAGCTACGAGTCCCAGATAAAAAGGGATCGCCAAACAGGAAAGATAGAATTAAGTGCAAATGCCAATTACGCACCAACGCCTGAGCAGAGAGCCATCTCTCGAGATCCCCATGTCAAGATGAATTTAAATCAGATCTGGGCATCACAGATAGAATACTTTCGTCAACTAGAGACGAATGACTCCAAGTATGACTCTTCGCTCAAGGAAAAAGCCAAAGAATCGCCGAAACTAAAACAAATAAAGCGAAGTAAGGTCGAAAATTGGTCATCACTAGCAACTTATTGGATCACGAAGTGCTTTGCAGCGCAAGGAGGAAGGGTAACCGATGAGGAAGATTGGTTGGCGCTGTCTGGATCGCCAAATGGGAACGCAGTTTTATGGCTAATTCTTCAGAATCCGGAACTTGGAGAAGCAATTGATCCTGAGATGTTAAATGAAGAAAAGATGGATCTCTATGATATTGATGTGGATCACTCAGGGCCATACTTCGTATTCAACTAGAGCGACCGCAGATTTTGTAGGGTGTATTAGCGAAACAACGTGTAAATTTGAGACTCAGGAACGCGCGATTGCTAACCCAACTTCTATCAGGGAAACACATCATCCCAAGATGAAAATGATGCTACGCCGTGCCTTTGATGAACATCATCTTGCAAAGAGAACAGCATCATAATGCGATCGCAGATCTTGATAGTGTGCATTAGTGCGATCGCAGCCTGTAATCCTTGGGAGGCACTGCTGTGGCTGAAGCTGATTAATCAACAGCTGGCAGCGTAATATGAAATGTAGAGCCGTGATCCACAATGGATTCGACCCAAATCTTCCCCCCATGTCGGGTAACAATGCGGTGACAGGTCGCTAAGCCAATACCATGACCCGATTGGCGTCTAGAATGTCCCCGTTGAAACGGCTCAAAAATAGATTCAAGGTACTGGGGTCTGATGCCAATACCATTATCGCGAATACTAACTTGGTGATAGTTTGCGGCTCGCTTCGCTGTGATCTGAATATTGGGTTGAGAGGACGTTCGGTACTTAATCGCGTTGACGAGCAAATTTTGGAATAGCAGTCTCAGCAGAGTCTCGTCCCCCATCACAGTGGGCAATAGCTCATACTGGATTTGAACCCCATTTTCAGTCACGATGCCTTCTAAATCGTCCAGTGTAATCTGGATGAGGTCGGATAGATTAATGGGAACGAGTTCCAGGTCTTTATGCCCCGAACTGGCAAAAACTAATAGTTTTTGGATGAGGTCATTCATCCGTCGAGCACTTTGGCTAATAAAGGTCAACCGTTCCCGACCTTTCTCGTCTAAACAACTTCCCTGGGTTATTTGCAGAAATTCGGCATATCCAATGATGGTGTGCAATGGACTGCCTAAATCATGAGCGGCAACTTGGGTAAACTGTTCGAGTTCTAGGTTGCTTTGTTCTAATTCTTCAGTCTGTTGCTGTAAAGCCTGCTCTGCTGCCCGTAGTTTATCCACCTGGAAGCGCAGTTCAATCTCTTTCATTACCAGCGCTGCCAGATCACTTAGATTTGAGACATCTGAGCCTGACCACACTCGAGGTTCATGGGTAATCGCACAGAGAGAACCAATCACATAACCGTCAGGTGTTACTAACGGAATCCCTAGATATCCAACCACACCCAGCTCGCCAATCGCTAGATTAGAGCAAGTGAGTGAATGTTCACGGGCATCAGTGATGATCAGTGGCTTGCCGCTGTTGACAATGTGCTGGCAGAACGAATGGGACAGAGGGGTTTGACGCTGACTGGCCCATGGTTCTGTTAAACCTTGATGGCTTTTGAAGAACTGTCGATCTTGATCGACTAATGAGACTAACGCAACGGGTACACCCAACAGGCGACAGGTTAATGCTGTCAATCGGTCAAAATCCTCTTCTGGTGGACTATCAAGTAGCCCTATTGCATGAAGTTTATTGAGTCGTTCCTTACTTTTGACACCAACGTTAGCAGAGGAAGATGAACTAGCCTGCTGGTTCATAACCTGATTAAAGGTACAACAAAGGTACAACGTTACGATTGTAGAGTTTATTCATAAAGCATGGCCAGATGAATCCGCCAGAGAATTTAGTAGTTCTGTAGGATTTGGTAGGCCAACTCTAGATCAAAGTACGTTTTTGCGATCGCAGTTTCCAATCCCGCTCGATGACACTGAATCTCAAAGGGCTGCTCCAGTTCGCCCAGGTGATTCACCACCAGCGCCGCCTGGGCAAAATCATGATGGCGCGTGTAATCATTCAGCGTCACCACAGTTGTTAGTCCGGCTGCGATCGCAGCTTGCAAACCCTGGGCCGAATCTTCAAACACGAGGCACTGATCGGGCTGAAGCTGAAGTTTGTCCAGTGCGTACAGATAGATATCCGGCGCGGGCTTCTTGTTGGGCACGATATCTCCGGCGGCGATGACGGTAAACCAGTCCAGACTCTCGGCTCCCAGCAGGATCTTGAGCAGCGATGTGGCATTGTCATAGGAACTGGTAGTTGCGATCGCAAGCTGAATTCCTGCCGCCCTCGCTTCCTGCATCAGCCGCAGCACCCCTGGCCGCAAGGGAATCAAACCCTGCTCAATCTGCTGTCGATAGTAATGGGTTTTGCGCTTGTGTAAGTGAACCAGCCAGTCCCATTCCGTCTCAAAGTCAGCGGGTAGCGCAATGTCCAAAGCGCCCTGCTTGATGTAGTGCTGCATCCGTTCTTTGCCACCGGGTACTTCCAGCAGTTGGCCATACGGCTCAACCTCCCAAACCCAATCTAGTCCCGCTTCAGCAAACGTCTGATTAAAGGCCACCCGATGCCCATCCCGCTCGGTTTCGGCAATCGTGCCATCTACATCAAAAATTAGCGCTTTCAACTCTGACATGGTCACTTAGACATAAAAATCTATATTCACAAAAACGAAGGAGGCATACGCTGTATGCCTCCTTCGTTTTGAATTTTAGAGCAGGATGGTTCCCGTCAGGTCTAGACTGCTGCCTGATTTGAGTAATCCCTACTCATCATCTGCATCAACATCGTCCAAATCGTCAACATCTGCTGCCACGCTCTTAGGTGCTGCCGCAGACGCTGTGGACTTGGTTGGACTCGGAGCAGCCGGAGCTGTCGGTGCCTCAGGTGCTACAGGAGCAGTCGTAGAGGGAGCCGGAGGAGCTACATTCGCCGTGGGCTTCGGCGGAGCAGATTGGGGTGCAGGTGCAGGTTTCGGTGCAGGTGCGGGTTTCGGTGGAGGCTCAGGTAAACCGAGTTCGGTTCTGGCCTTCGATAGGGTAAAGTTCAGGCTACCCTTACTAGCTGTGACAATGGCCTGTCCAGCCTGGGAGGCAATCCGATCGGCGCTGGGTTCTTCAAAACTATTCAGCCATGCTCGGAACGAGCGCCCAGCTTGAATAGAAAAGTTCCAGAACCAATCCCCGGCCACCAGCACAAGGCATATGACGAGCCAGATCAGGAGAGCCAGCTCTTTGATGATTTCCCAGGTCACGCTAGCAGCCTGCTGGTAAATCGTTAGGGTTTCAGGAGCAGAGACGGTCTGCCAAAATTTTGTCGCTTGTTCTTTAATTCGATCCATGATGCAAATGCTAGAGATTAGATAAAGATCACTTCCGACGTAAATCTCTTGGTCAATTAGTCGCCATCCGTGCTGAGCCAAAGCGTTAATATCCAAATCAGGTTAAAAACCCATCATTTATTTTTGTGAAACGTTTGCTCCGCAAACGTTTCACAAAAATAAATCGGGTTCTTATACACAGACTTGATATAAGCCGTTATCGCAAAGCTAGCGGCAACGGCGAGTCAAAATTGCTCATGCAACGAGCCGTTGAACGGTACTCAATGCTGGATGCAACCTGACAGTGCTACATATACAGACGGCAGCAGCCTCAGAATCAAATTGGGACTCTTTCCAATCTATCTCAGAGACGTTACCTACCTGCACTCATCACTCTCTTAATTTTTTGCTGGGGTATCATCCTGATTTTGGCAGAGTTTAGCGGTGGTTCGTTCTAGGATGCCTCTGGCGCATGATGCTCATGCCAGTGGCGCGCAATGTCCACTCGGCGGCAAACCCAGACCTGCTCATGCTGCTGCACATAGTCTAAGAATCGTGCTAAAGCAGCTGCCCGTCCGGGATGCCCCACCAACCGACAGTGCAACCCCACGCTCATCATCTTGGGCGCAGTTTCCCCCTCGGCATACAGCAGGTCAAAGGTATCTTTCAAGTAGGTAAAAAACTGATCGCCGCTGTTAAAGCCCTGATAAGTGGCAAACCGCATGTCATTCACATCCAGCGTGTAGGGAATCACCAGATGGGGCTGGCCGTAGTCATGCACCCAGTAGGGCAGGTCATCGCAATAGCTGTCGGCATCATAAAGAAATCCGCCTTCTTCCACGACTAAGCGGCGCGTATGGGGACTGACTCGTCCCTGGTAAAAGCCCAGCGGTCGGCTGCCCGTGACGCGAGTATGAATCTCAATCGCCGTTTGAATGTGCGATCGCTCTATTTCGGGTGCCACAAACTGGTAGTCAATCCAGCGGTAGCCGTGGCTGGCGATTTCCCAACCCGCTGCCACCATTGCCGTTGCGACAGCCGGATTTCGCTCCAGCGCCATCGCTACGGCGTAAACGGTCACGGGCAGATTCCGCGAGGTAAACAACCGATGCAGTCGCCAAAAGCCCGCGCGACTGCCGTATTCGTACATCGATTCCATATTGAGGTTACGCACCCCGTACAGCGGCTGAGCGCCAACAGACTCCGAGAGAAACGTTTCCGAAGCCGGATCGCCGTGCAGAATGCAGTTCTCGCCGCCCTCTTCATAGTTGATGACGAACTGCACCGCCAGTCGCGCTGCCCCTGGCCACTTGGGATCAGGCGGATGCTGGCCATAGCCAATCAAGTCGCGGGGATAATCGGTCATACTGGTTCTCCCTTGCTGAACTGAATAAAACCCAAAATAAGCGTTTTTTCGCCGCGCTGCGGCGAAAAAACGCTTATTTTGATATCAGCAAATGATGATTTACCGTTGAGGTTCTATCCGTTGCGATTTAGGGCAGTCATCATCGCCTGTTGGCTGGCGGTTTGGTAAGTTTGCTGCAAATACTGGATAACCGTTTTGGCTTCAGCCGGGGGCAATGGCGGCGCGCCCAGAATATCCAGCACGGTTTCACCGCTGGCGGGTGGCGTAATCACCACCAAGGACGAGTCGAGCGGCTGATCGTAGTCCCAAAACCGCTCTAGATCCGGTGGTGGAGTGGCTAATTCAAAAGCGTGATCAGCAGTCGATACATTTTCAGGAGTTGCGATCGCATCTTTCGCATCCTCAGCCTGAGCCTGACTAGCTTGGCTGCGCTTGTGCCGCATGGCGTCTAGGATCTGCTGCTTACTGCGTCCCCGTAATTGGAACAGAACAAACGGATCTTCCCGGAAGAAATCGCCCAGTTGGTAATAAACCGCCGCAATATGCTTACAGGGATTTTTCGGATCGGGACAGCTACAGCGCGATCGCACATCGGACAGCGTAAATGGAAATAGGCTGAGACCGTTGGAGGTAAAAACCGCTTCGATATCGTCCGGCATTTCGCCCGCCAGCAGCTTGGCCGAGTAGATTGCCTTCTGTGCCATCGTTGCGATCACAAAATCCCAGTCTTCATCCGAAAATGAATCGATGGAAATATATAGCTCGTAAGGTTCTGGCGCAGTGCCCTGCACCTTAGCTACCACTTTGGAACCTTTGAACTTGATGCTGAGAATGTGGCCTTCACGAGCATAGCGGCGTCCCCGCTCCAGGCGTTTTTTGAACCGATAGGAATTCAGCAGATCGTTCCACTGTTGTACCCACCAAGCTGAGTTCTCAATTTCGTAGGCAGTCATAGGTTAAATTGTTGGCCGATTATTTGATCATTTTAGTTGGGAGGGAAAGGTTGTAGAGGAGGGCTAAGGGGTGAAAAGGGCTGTAAAGGCTGTAAAGGGAGTTGGGAGGTGAATGGAGTGATAGGGTAATCGGGTATCGGAGTTGATTAGCTTTATCCCATCCACCCGATCACCCATCTACCCGATTACCCATCTACCCGATTACCCATCCACCTCAAAACTCAACACTCAAAACTGGTAGTTCTCAAGCCTTAATGATTTTTGGTGGTGTGGGCGGCGCCCACACCACCAAAAATCATTACCTACATACCACTACCTCAAAACTTATCCCTTTCCCCTCTCTATCAACAAAGTTGAGGTAACTGTCTAATACTTGAGTTGGCGTTTGGGTGGACTTGGTTTCGGTTCAGGGTCGGTAATGGCATCTCTGAGCTGGACTGCGCTGAGGTCATCGACTATTGCGATCGGTAGGGGGGCTTCGCTGATCTGGTTTACGAAAGCGGCGGTTAGGAGGCTAAGGGCGGTTTCATCCTGTTCAAGATAACTCTGTAGAAAGAGCAGTGCCAGTACATTGGCGTAGCGCTGTGCAAGTTCAGGAGCAGGGCCAATGACGGTAGGAGGAAGCTGTAGGACTTCACTGTTGGTTTCACTGATGCCCATCATTGAGAAATGGGTGGCTTGGCGAATCATCAGCAAATAGCGATTGGAATTATTCAGCCAGGTAAACGGGCGAATCTGCTCTATTAAGGCGGGGGTGACGGTGTCAGCGCTGCCCGAAACGACCATGAGGGGAATATCAATATTGCGAAATCCGTCAATGCCAAAAATAGCGCTGCTAGCTGGATTAATTGCGATCGCAGCATCAATGCGCGGATCTTGCAGCGATAAATCTTCCGCAGGTAGCCGATTGGCTTGACACTGAAGCAGTAGAGAGAGATTGAGCGATTGATCTAAGTTGGCACACTCAAGCGCTAAGCTCGTTTGATTAATCTTGGCTCCGGACAGGGCCAGAGCAGTATAGCCGCCAAAGGACTGGCCAATCACGCCAACGCGAGACAAATCAACTTGTTTATTCAACGTGTCATCAATCTCAACACGTCGCTCCAGATCATCAATAATGGCGCTAATATCCAGCGGGCGATCGACAAACTCTTGAGCTGTTGTCACCTCATTCGCCTGTCCACTAACGAGCGCTTGCAGTTGCTCTGCACTGCTGCCCGGATGTTCTGGAACTGCTACCACAAAGCCGTGTGATGCCAAATGTTTAGCCAGATAAGCGTAGGTTGTCCGGTCATTGCCCAAGCCGTGGGAAATAATTACAACAGGTGCCGGGAACGGGGTCGTGATCGGATTGCGGGCATTTTCGCCCACGGGGAAATAGTAATCAACCAGGAGTGGACGAGCGCGGCTAGCGTTCTTGAGCGGACGAGTATATCGCACCCAATTATATGCACCTGGCTCACCTGGATCGGAGTAGTTGGGCGGAATGCGAAGCGGATAGCTCGTAGCTGCATCATTCGCTCGTTGCTCAATCAGGCCAACAGCAGCGTCGGTTTGATTCACGAGTTGCCGCAGCGTATTGGCGATTTCTAGAGCTTGACCAATATTGACTTGAATGCCTTGCGTCGGGAAATAGCGCAGCACGTTGAGCAGCGTTAACCCATCTTCGGAATCAGCCGACAGAATGAGAGCAGCTCGCAATGCATAAAACCCGGAATTGCCTGCCTCAGTTTGAATCAATTCACCCAGGCGTCTAAGTAATGCTTCACCTTGCGGCGTGTAGAAGAACTGCGCGATCGCAACTTCTGAAATCTCGGCTTCGGCTGTAAGTGCTACCCGCAACTGTGCCAACTGTTCATCAGAGACATAGCGCGCAAAATCTGCCAACTCAGTATCAATCGTGCCGTCTTCGGCATATTTCTCCAGCGACTCGATTGGCATAGAACGCCGGATGATTCCATAGGCGACATAGACACGCTCTGCACTGTGGGCGGGCCGCGCTACAAGCATTGCGCCCAGCGACAGACCGCTCCAGAACAGGTAAGGAATCGATTTTATCCAGTTTGTATTGAGTTGCCAGCTCATATTGCTGTGTTAGTGCCAAAGAGCGGTAAATGCTGTGGCGCAAGCATGCCAGGGGCGCTACCGCCAGTTAAAAGCTGTAAAAGCTTCTCACAAAATCTAACAAAAATTAGCGATTGCTGACGCACTTACTTTGTATACAACAACAATATGAGAAATTCCTGAATTTCTGCCTCCTCCCCACCGTCTACACCCATATTCATCCTTGCCCCCTTCCCTATCCAAAAACGGGCGAGAGGGAAGCCAGCTCCTTCCTTCCGGCTCCCCTTCTCCCGCGCTGGGAGAAGAGGCTGGGGGATGAGGGAACAGCCCTAATTCAATTATCGGTGGAATCAACCGTATTGTCTGTCGGATCGGATGCGTCAGCATCGTTAGCATCACTATCACCGTCATTGATACCACCTGTGGAATCGAACGTATCGTCGGTATCGGTGTTGCCATCGGAATCAAATGTGCTGTCCGTCGGATCGGATGCGTCAGCATCGTTAGCATCACTATCACCGTCATTGATACCACCTGTGGAATCGAACGTATCGTCGGTATCGGTGTTGCCATCGGAATCAAATGTGCTGTCTGTCGGATCGGATGCGTCAGCATCATCAGCATCATTTAGTCCACCTAGCTCGTCCGTTTCCAGATTATTTCCTGGCTCTACATCATTTGTTCCATCGTCTCTTTCACCGCTAGATGAGTCATTGGTGATGCCATCATCTGTGCCAGTGTCTGCATCTAAGTCGTTGCCATCGAGATTGTTGTCAACATTATCATTAGTTGTTGGAGAATTCTCGACCTCGCCGCTGACGGCGTTATTATCCTGTTCAACTGGAGTGATGGAGCCAGGTGCGATCGCAAGTTCTAGATCAACATCAGCATATTCTTCAAGTTGAGTGCGATCATCACCACTAAACTCAACGAGAAACTGCACTGGCTCATTCGGCAACAGCACATTAGTTACAGGTACCGCATTACCCGCCAATACAGCCTGACCGCCTGCTTGCGTCAGTTGATAGCCTAAGCCATCAATGCGAATAGGTTGATCCGATTCATTCACAATCACCCCGGTTAACCCCGCATCGGTGACCTGCACATCACGAATGCTGAACGATCCACCAGCAGCCTGATCTCGTTCGGTTTCTTCACCACTCCCGCAGATTGAGGATAAGTTGACCACCTCGCCATTTGGCTGACGCAAATAGCAAACATAGTTCGGTGGAAGCTGCGCCCTTACCGACTCAGCTGCACTTCCCAAAACCAGCGTCAGAATGGCGGTTGGCAAAGCAAAACGCAGTAGTCGCGTTGATCGACGTGAGGTTAAACGAGGCAATATGAGATGAAGCATAGGTCAGTTCCACTGGCACGGCTTCCTTATAAATGCCTTGGTTTGTTAATGAAAATCGTCTATCTCAAGTCAAACTCTGCCCCTACCAGCCGATAGAAATTAATATGCTCACATCGTGCACCTAGCATAGCTAAAACCTTAAAGAGGTAATGTTGTCGCTGCAAGGTGGCGGCAACATTACCTCCAAGGATTGGCACAAGACGTGAGTATCAGGTCGCATTCATAATGGCGCTCAAAAGAACAGCCTAGCCAAATCATTTCTTAAATCACCTGGCTAGGCCGCTTTCGTTATTTGATGCTTGATTCAGGAGCGAATTACAAGATGTCTATTGTTTACACGTCGTATCGCTTACGAAATGACACGAGATGATGATGCAGAAGAACCTGTTTGCTCCACTACGCACAGCCCAGCGTCCATGTTTATGGAGATCCATCAACTTGCACGCTGTTTATTCATTCATAGTCATTGCGACTATGAATTGGCTGTTTGTGTTGCTAGCATCTGCTTGAGCTTTTCTAACTCGTCGGCCCAGCGTGGATCAGGCTGAGTAGACTGGCTGGAAGAAGAAGAGTCAGAACGGCGAGACTTGTTATTGTTGCCTCCCTTCCGGCGACTGTTGTTACTACTACCGCTTGCATTAGCAGAACCATTCGATTCTTTTCCTTTCGAGCGGGGTAGCGCCTTCTCAATCTTCAGAGTTGTGTCTTTGAACTCTTGGCCATTGAGCTTTTCAATGATGGCATCAGCTTGCTCGTCAGTTTTGACGGTGACAAAGCCAAAGCCACGACATTTACCCGTTTTCTTATCTGTAATCACCTTGACCGACAGCAAGTCGTTAAAGTCAGAGAATAAAGCCTCTAACTCTTCGCGCTCCACTTCTTTAGGTAGGTTTCCTACATAGAGACGAATAGACATCAGTGATACCTCCAAATCGTATGAAAACTAACGCTTGTAAACCTAATGCGCTTGAATAAGCAGTTGGTGCAAACTCGTCATAAGTAATATTGACACTAAAAAGAACCAAGTTTGCCTTGAAGCCAAGGTCTGCTTGGGAACTCTCTAAACTGTGTTAAGTTTGCTAAATCTATTCTTGATACTAACGGACTAGCGATTTCCTTAACAATCTCCTTTGGGGAGAGTGAGGAGATTTGCTGAGTCAATTTTGATTCACCAACCTGCATTAATGACGTGTCTCTAGCGACTTAAATGATCTGGGCAGATGAAATAGTAGCATTCATGATGCACCAAGGTTGTCTGGGATACGGTCAACCCACTGCGAAAATACAGGCTACTAAATCGATTGTGTAGCTAATGAAGTTGGTGTTCTATAAATTTCACACCGTATATTAGGCTATCACGGGTTAGGTAAAGACCAACTCAATCCTGTTTGGATAAAAAGCATAAATAAAACCAGCCGACAAATCGACTGGTTCACCTTGCTGTGTTGGGAGGAGAAACGAACAACCCGGTCACGAGTCTTTTCAACTGCTGATTCGTCAACTATTGAGTTGCTTACTAACGGTTGAGCCACGCTGAGTCTTCCGAATCTCTGTAAAGAAATATAACATGCTCTTCGCTTGAGTCGCAATATTTCTTTACATCAGCCCAGGTGCTTCAATGTTTAAACGCTGGCTCGTTACATGTCTTAATCGAAAAAGTGGTAGCGGCTATGATGGCTTTTTCGTGATTTCTATTGACCTGTTACCAGCAGGAAAAGTCCCCAGGCAATGCAGATGCCGCCGAGGAGCGTGGCGCTTGTGGGCGAATTCGCCCGAATTGTGTATCCGGCTTGATTTCTAATGTGGTCGAGGTCTATCCAGCTAAGAACGCTGCGACGGAACCAGCCCACGATCTGCACCCGACGATTGGTCAGTTCTTCTGGGCGAAGTTTGCCGGATTTCAGGAACAGGTTGCCTAATGCGCCTAAAGCTGAGGCGTAGCGAAGTTTGATCAGTCCCTGCTGGGTTTGGATCAGCAGGTCTTGGCCGAGCGAATTGTGTAGTCCTGATTTGCCTAGCAGTTTGCCGTGAATTTTGACAGGCAGAGTGTTGGTGGGTAGTGCGGTTGGATCGGTTAGTAGCAGGTGAGCGTTGGGCTGGTTGCGGATTGCGCTGGGAGTGAAGTCTGGGAAGAGACGGTTCACCCGCAGCCAGGTGCCGATGCCAAATCCGATTAAGATGCAGGCCCACAGCAAACTCTGGCTATCCCACATCCACTGCAATCGATAGAGTCCAACAATGGGTGAAAACCAGCCCATAAACTTTAGTAGCCATGCGATCGCAAATCCACAGGCTAATCCCACCCAAGGGCTTGCCTGAAACAGCAGCGGTTGCCAGTAGGCAACTTGCTGAAGGATATTTGGAGATGCTTGACGGGCAGGAGGTGCGTCTAGATCTAGTTCAGGTGTTAAATGCCAGCGTTGGGCATAGCGGGTCAAAATATAAAGCCGTTCTCCAAGCGCAGGGTGGGCCTGGCTAATGGCTAACCAGTGGCGATAGGGATTTTGATAGTCCCACTGCAAAATGGGTTCAATTGGGGTGTGGGGGTAGGTGCTGCCGACCGTCAAGCTGGCTGCATGCCCCGTAGGAGACAGCAGATCGAGGCTTTCGAGTTCAGCACTGGTGTGCCCCTGTCGCTGAATGTCTTCAGCACTGCCAATGGCAACTTTGATCAGTGCTCGGATTAGGCCGTTGGGATTACCTGTGAGGCTAACCGATGTGCGATCGCTGTGATAAGCGCGATCGCGATTGGCCCACAGTCCCAACCAGCGGAATAGCCAATAAAACCCATAGCCTAAACTGGAGATAAAGGCAAAAAAACCGCGCAGAATGGGTTGAGCAAATCGATTGCCGAAGGTGGCCGCCTCGTTATACAGCAAATAGGGCACCTGCATCACCAGCGTCAGCCAGGACACAATGGCAAAATCCCACCGCTGAATTTGACTAGCTTCTCGGGCATAGAGAGCCGCAATTTCATCATCGGCAAGCTGATTGAGCAGACCCCGGCTGACTGAGATGCGGGCAAATCGAGGCAAATTACCGTAGGTCAGAATGAATGGGGCTGGGCAAGGCAGCACACGCAGCTCAGGCATCGTGCGCCCCGACTGGCGGAAAAAGCGCTTGAGCAACCGGACTGATTCGGGACTGTGGACTTCTAACGTTTTCAGATCGAATGTCTTTTGGCCATAGAACCAACCGAGGATCAAATCCCAGAGCCACGGTGACGCTGCAAAGAGTACAGCCAGAATCAAGACAATCGTCCAGAACGGATCGCGGTAGAAAGACTGGATGGGCTGTAGATAAATGGGCCAGTCGATCCAGGCCAGCAGCTTATTCACCTGTCGCAGGATAAACCAGGTGCCAGATCGAATCAGCCAAATTGATCCAAGCACTGTAACGCCCTGGATGATCCAAAAGCGGGCTTGATTGACCGGGGGCAGAGCTGACCAGCGCTCGGCTCGTTCAGCCTGTCGCCAAGTCGGTTGATAGTCGTTCAGCGGAGCAGCTGGTGCAGGTTCTATCGCTTGAGCTGAATTGCCTGCTGCTGAAGCCTCGACAGGGACATCGACCAACGGCTTGGCAGTGCCGTGAGCCTTCGCCGTGTCACGATCGATGTCTGCTACGTTTGGTTCTACTGGTTCTATCCGGTCGGGGTTATGCAATCGGTTGATCTCTTCTGCCGGATTGAGACTGACCGATTGCTTGAATTCAGGATGGGTTAATGATGGATTGGATGAGGGCGATGGGATAGCCGTGTTGGTTGAAACTGGTGCAGATTGAGGCCGAGCGCTCTGAAGCGATGCGGATGAAGAGGGACGAGCGAACAAAAGAGCATCATCATCATTCTCTAGAGCGATAAAACCTGTTTCATTGTTAGCCTGATCTGAGCCAGTTTGACCTGAGTCAGTGTTATTTAAGTCATCAAGAGGCACAAATCCAGTTGTAGAGGGGGATGTGCCCTGCTGTTCGGAAATGCCCTGAGCCGCTGGTTTTCGGTCATGGTGCGTGGGATTCTGATCATTGGCTAGCTTGGCTGGTTGATCGGCGCGAGTTGAATCCGATGGAGCGGTTGATGTTGGTGAGTCGGAGCGGGACTGCTGTTGCTGCTGTAGTTTTGTTAGGGTTTGAGTAGCCCAGGCTTGCACTTTGGGATTGCTGTTGCGGGTGAGCTGGGTGCAGGTTGCGATCGCGGCTTCAGTTTGTCCCTTATATCTATAGGCTTTGACTAACCCCATTTGCGCCTGAGCGTATTCAGCCGCATCCCTAGAAAGCTGCACAACCTGATTCAAAGACTGGATCGCCTGATCGTAGTGTTTTTGCTTCAGTGCAGACAGCCCTTGCTTCAGCACTGCAGCACTGGACGGTGGTTGATTGGAAGACTCCGGACGAGACGGAGAGGGCATCGCAATCCCTCCTGAATAGAACTACAACGGTAAACACAACATCAGTGTTGCTTAATCTAGGTATGAATGGGGGTGTGGGGACGCTGCTCCCACATCCCCATTCATACTTAAATATCCGCAATCACACAACATCAGCTTAGAGTACGCCAAAGATATGAAGAAACTATCAAGTGCGACTTAAAAAGTTGAAGATATCTAGCGTCCGATCGCAGTTTTGGGTGTGTGGACTTCACGCTGGCGCATCCCGGTTTTCAACACTGGGGAGTTCATGAGTTCCTCGACACAATAAATGATGTAAGCCCAATTCAAGGTAGTGGCATGGATAACACCAACATTGCACAGTCTTTTTACAAGTGGTATAAAAACACGCTACGTCATACAAAATACCGCTGGCTGATCATTTTTGGCACGCTAATTTATCTGTTTAGCCCAATCGACATTGCCCCTGATTTTATTCCAGTAATTGGCTGGATTGATGATGGTATCGTCGCAACGCTGCTAGTAGCTGAAATGTCTCAGGTTGCACTTGAGTTTTTGAATCGTCGGACACGCAATGTTGCAACTTCCAAGACCAGTGCGCCAACCCTGGATGATGATGTCATCGATGTTCAGCCTCAAGCGTAAGCCTGACATCAAGCTGAACATATTTAGAATTTAGGTTTTTGATACGTCAAAGTCTCGGAAAACAGGGGAAATAGCTGCCAGGCTACTGCTGTAAACCGCGTTCCTACGGTGGTAGCCTGGACTTTCCTCTCATTAGATTTGGCCCGCTAATCCCTTCTGCATTGATTCTGATTGTGTGGCATCGTCACGCAAGCGTTTATGCCCGTTAAACGGCGCTTATGCAGGGAAAATCGACTGAATTGGGCTGAGTCTAACTGTGGATAAACAAACATCAGCGATCGCAACTTTGGGTCAAGTGCGATCGCTTTTTTGTGCGCTTGTATCGCTCTATAGGAAATGCGAAGCGCGTCTTAACAGCGACTTCCTGGTTTTAAGCACATCGTGCTATGGGAAGCAGCGGTTAGATGGGCAGACGAACAGAACCGAAGTTTGTGCTTAATGCCACATTGAGCGTTTCCAGGACTCGAACCAGCCATTCCACAGACTCCTGGGCAAACGTCTCATAATGACTGAACAGGATAGAGAAACGCCGCTCCAGATAGGGTTTCACTCTTTGGCAGAGCAGCACAATCTTGAGCAGTAGCCCAACTGTGCGAGCTGGCCCCAAATTGCTAATTAAGTCAATAAATAAAAAATGCTGGGGGCTTTGAGAACTCTCAACAATAAGGAAGTTCAATAGCTGGCTGTAGGTTCGCACTAGTAGGAAATCGCTCAGCGGCTTGCCGTCGCTTTCAGGCATGGTGTGCTCTAGCTGATCCACCAAAAGCTGATTGAACTGGCGTTTGCCGTAGGCTGGATCAACGGATGAGGTGATGTAATCGTATAGATCGCGCTTGAAACTGCCGTAGCTGCGGGTATGCTGCGAGTGAGTCAGAAAACTCTGGGCCAAATCTCGGTAGGTATGTTGACCATCCACTTTGCCCGAAAACTGTCTGAGTGAAGCCACCAAGTCGCGATCGCAGAGTAGCGTTGGGTTGTCGATGGGGCGTAGCGAATCGACAGCCGCAGGTGACTGCTGCTTCAAGCGAGAACGACGAACACGATAGGTGACGTACTGCGATAGGTCGATTTCGTACTGCTTCTGAACACGATGCTGAAGAATTTGTACCGTCTGCTGCTGGGCTTGAGTACTATCTTCACTGAGCAAACAGTGTTCATAGAGATAGGGATAGCGGCGAATCAAGACGCCCAAGGGGCGCTTTGCTTCAAAATGCTCTTCCTGGACTTCGCCTTCAATGATGTGGGCCAGTCGCTTCAGCGTAAGGTACTGTTCAGTGCTGGTAAACTCATGCACTAGCGATCGCACATTGCGAACGCCTTTTGAGCGGGAGAGTTCGGTGATTGGACGGCTTGACTCTGATTCAAGCAGATCGATAAGAGCTGGAATGGCAACCTGAAGCTGAGGGCGTGACTGCCAGCGATTGATAAGGATATGGCAACAGCGGTTTAAGATAAAGCGAAACTCGTTTCGGGCCTGTTCCGATCTGGCAATTTCATCTAGTGCCAATACAACTTCCCGATCAGGATAGCCAACCGCATCGACGAATAGAGATCGAAAGCGCTCAATCAACTCACTCGGCTCTTCTGCATTGACTCGTTCCATCAAATGCCGATACAGCTGATCTTCCCCTTGGATAGGCGATCGATTATGTCGATACGTAGCACTGCTCACTTTCTACCCAACTCCATGCCCACTGATGTTATGAATCCATCGTGTCTCAAGTCTTCACGAACATAATTCTAAGGATTCACCGCTTCACTTTGGTTAGGAAAATCCAAAACGCCAACTCAAGTACCCACTACACCAACGATTTAAGAGAGAAATCTGCCAAAGTAGATAACCCTCTCCATTGAGGTGAAGTGAGTAAAAGTCTGAATCCTAGTTAAATAAACCCTAAAGTGAATATCGATTACGTCACAAAATATACAGTGTGCACCCTTCCCTGTACATCAATCATACAAAGCAGGAGTAGCAGTATCATGTGACGCATGTCACCCACTTCGTGAACTTTCGATGAATTTTTTCAGTAGTAAGTGGGATTACTTACCACGCTTGATAGTCTACAATGCTTTGGTCTTTCGGGGGGAAGGGTGAGTCCCTTTTTCTAGCCGTATTTAAACAATTGGTTTGATATTAAACAACGTTCACGATAAATAGCCGACTTTATGCCAAATTACCCGTCAAAACTGCCTCTACAACTGCTTTATAACTATAGTGCCAAGGATCAGACTACAACATTGGTTTTTCTTGGCTGAAGCATTAAGTCAGTCGGCAGCGCTAGCGGTTCATTGAGATTTTGGGTTTTCGACCCAGAATTTAAATGAACACGGTATGCTCACTGTGGGGTTGTTGATGAGTGGTTATGGTTTGCTCAGCATCGTTGTTACAGGTAATCAATGTTCTCAACGCCTGTGCTGTACATATTCAAGACAAAGCCGTGTCGTTTCGCAGCGTGACAACGGATACCCGCGAATTACAGCCTGGTGATTTATTCGTAGCCCTGCGGGGTGAAAACTTTGATGGGCATCAGTTTGTCGATCGCGCGATCGCAAAAGGTGCGATCGCGGCTGTTGTAGAAGCTAATCGTGATTTTGGCGATCATCCGGTTCTGCAAGTGGGAGACACGCTTCATGCCTACCAAACGCTTGCCCACTGGTGGCGACAGCAGTTTTCAATTCCGGTGATTGCAATTACTGGATCAGTCGGTAAAACGACAACCAAGGAGCTGATCGCGGCTGTCTTAGGCACCCACGGCAACGTGTTAAAAAGTGCGGCCAATTTTAATAACGAAATTGGTGTTCCAAAAACGCTGCTTCAACTCGATACCGAGCATGAGTACGCCATCGTTGAAATGGGGATGCGTGGCAGGGGTGAAATTGCGCTACTGAGCCAGATTGCAGCGCCTGATATTGGCCTGATTACTAACGTAGGTACTGCCCACATTGGTCGGCTGGGTTCTGAACAAGCGATCGCAGAAGCCAAATGTGAGCTACTGGCCGAAATGCCCAGCAGCAGCCTGGCCATTTTGAACCATGACAATGATCGCCTCATCCGCACAGCTACAACCGTTTGGTCAGGTAAAACCATTACCTACGGATTAAACGGTGGCGATCTGCAAGGGCAGCTCAACGAAGCAGAACAAACGTTAACGGTTGAAGGTGTAACGCTCCCGCTCCCGCTTCCGGGTGAACACAATGCTCTGAACTACCTAGCGGCTCTGGCTGTGGCTAAAGCTTTAAACCTCAGTTGGCAACCCCTCACTCAAGGCATTCCCGTAGATTTACCGAGTGGACGAGCGCAGCGGATAGTTTTATCGAACGATATTGTGCTGTTGGACGAAACCTACAATGCAGGCGTTGAATCGATGCAGGCTGCCCTAAAATTGTTGGCGTCTGTTGATGGGGCGCGGCGTATCGCCGTGCTCGGCACGATGAAGGAACTGGGTGAACATTCCGTCATGCTTCATCATCGAGTGGGGCAGTGGGTCAAAGATCTAAAATTAGATGCGCTGCTGATTCTGGCTGATGAAGCTGAAGCACAGGCCATGGCTGAAGGTGCAGCTCCTGTTCCGACTCAGCAGTTTGTGAACCACCAAGATTTAATTGATGCCCTAAAATCTGAAATGCGTGAGGGCGATCGCATTTTATTTAAAGCATCGCGGGCGGTGGCGTTGGATCGGGTGGTGGAGGGAATTTTGGAGAGTGAGGAGTGACGGGTGAGGCGCTGTAAAGGTTAGGGGTTCAAAGGGCTGTAGAGGGGTTAACGAAATGTCACTTGTACGGATTTGGGTGATTGCCAGCAATGTGTTTCGAGAAACGATTCGCGATCGCATCTTATATCTAGTGGGTTTATTCGCCATTGTTTTTCTATTGGCACTGTTATTGTTGCCCAGTGTAGCGGCTTCAACGGAAGACAAGATTCTGTTGGATGTGGGACTAGCTGGGATTACGCTGATCGGTTTAGTTGTGTCGGTCTTTGTCGGGACGGGGCTAATCAACAAAGAAATTGAAAAGCGGACGGTTTTGGTGCTGCTGGCCAAGCCTGTGAGTCGCAGCGAGTTTATTCTAGGCAAGCATTTAGGCTTAACGGCTGTGATTGCAGTGCTGCTGGCGCTGATGTCGGCCATCTACCTTGGCGGTCTATATTGGCAACAAATCGCCTTTCCGCTGGAGAGTATTGCAATTTCGCTTTTGTTTCTGCTGCTGGAACTGTCGCTGATTATTGCGGTGGCGCTGCTGTTTGGCTCTACGATGAGTTCACTCTTGGCGTCGCTGCTGACGTTTGCTATTTATTTGGTGGGCCATTTTAGTCAGGATTTAGTCCGGCTAGGTCAGCTCAGTGAGCAGGCCGATATTCAGCGCATTACTAACAGTATTTATCTCGTCCTGCCTGACTTATCACGCCTGGATTTAAAAAACCTGGCTGTCTATGGGATGGACGCACTACCTTCCACTGTCGATCTATTGCTCAATGTTGCGTATGGCTTTCTGTACATGATTGTGCTGCTGTGTTTGGCAACTCTGATTTTTCTGCGACGGCAGTTTTGATCGTCGAAAGATTCAAAATTGGATATTTGATATCGCCCCAGGTTTTGCCTGGGGTGATTTGTTTATGCATAAATTGATCTGCCGCCGTGGTGCTGATGATCACCTGGGCGGGAGCAAGCTGGCCCAGCGATCGCGCATGGTGATAGTGGGGAGATTGGCCAAGGGCGCGATCGAGTGCAGATGCGATCGCACGTTCTGTGTCCTCAGCTTGATCGACTAACAGTCGATAAAACGGAGTCGCCGTTTCTCCCTCAGAGGCTGAAATAACAGGCGCTAAGGTCTTAAACGTGGCGGTTTGAATCGGTAGCATCGCCAGCACCTCGCGCACAAAATCCTCGGTCAGCTTTTCACCTACCAAATCGCTAATCGCGCCGCTACGACCTAAAAATTCTAGACAAGGCGTTTTGTAAAAGTAATGCGTAACTTGCACCCGATCGCCAATGCGATAGCGGTACAGCCCGCCTTTCTGCGAAATGATGACGGTATAAATTTGGCCAATTTCTAGCTCATGCAGTCGATAAATTGCGCCTGTCTCATGCTCAAATTCAAAAAAGACCTGATCTAGTATGGGCACGAAGCCCTGCGCTTGAATCAAGGGAATCGTCATCGGTGCTTCCGTCGCCAGTAATCCCTTACCCTGCACCAATACGCCCGGAAACTGCTGCCTCAGCCAGTTGGCCGAATCCGCAGAATTGGCGCTGTCCCAGCAGGAAATCAGCTTCAGTTCCGGCCAAACCTTTGTCCAAGGAATGGGAGTTTGATTGAGCAGTTCAAGTCGCTGGGGTGAACTGCGATCGCACAACTCCTCCATCAGCACATCCCGATGCGCCTGCATCCAATTCAAATGAACGTTCAGAAAGCTCGGACTCCAGATTGAAATAATTTCTAATCGCTCCTCGGCGAGTAACGTCCGGCAAAGCTGATGCTTAAACGTTTCCGCATCTTGAACACGATTAATCCCCACCGGGGAAACAAGGAATGGCGACAGTATCCAGCGCAGCCAGCGGTCTAAATATTCGGAATCGTCAGAAAGTCCCACTAGGGGAGGCTGCTTGCCCAACTGGGGCGACACGCAAAAGTAAATTTTTCCCGTGCGAAAGCGGGGGCCATTGCAGATTAAATCCTGTGCCCACACACAAAACATCTGGCTAAACGACTGGCGCAACGCCTGCGTGTAGGGAATTAACTTAGCCGCGCCGCGACTACCAGAGGTCTTTTCGTAGAACAAAATTGGATCGGGAGTCAGCCCGTTCTGACGTTGATTTAGCGTCGGCAAAATCCAATCTTGAAGATCGTCGTAGTCCACAATCGGCAGTTTGTCCCAATCGTGAATCGATTGAATGCCCAAAGTCTGACCATAGAGGCTGCGGGTAATGCGATCGCAGATTTCCTGCTGCACTCGCCGCTGTGCCTGTTGGGGATTATCCAGCGCATGATAAAACTGCCGCGTCAACAGTGAAAGTAACCAGCCGAACAGTTGAATGATGAACCGTTGCATAGAGTCAGGACGGATCGATTGGGGCGGTTCTGCTTCACAATAAAGTTAACTTGTCATGATCAGCAGATTGAGTTGTCTCATCTACGCTAGCTTGGTTAACCCTGATGAATAGATATAATCAGCCAGATTGACCAACTGCACACAGTTGACAATTTTGAGCGGTTAACGGTTTTCGGTTGTCAGGTGAGCCTGCACAGCAAAAAACATGATCTAAATATTCCCTACATTGAGGCACGGCTTAGGCATTTATGCAGCGCAAGTTTCTCATCCCAGCAGTCGCGGTCAGCATTGTTGCCGCGCTCGGCTTTGCCGCTAAATTTGTGCATGATCAAAACCGTGTTTACGTATTAGAAATTGCCACCGCTAGCCGCGATGGCGAATATTACGCTTTTAGTCAGGCACTGGCCGAAGTCGCCAATCTCTACCAGCCTCAACTGCGGATTAAAGTGATTGAAACCGCTGGTGCCGTAGAAAATATGGAGCTGCTGCGTCGCCACCAGGTCGATTTGGCCATCGTGCAGAGTGATACGTCTGTTGCACCCCAGGTGCGGGGTGTCGCGGGCCTATTTCCAGAAGTATTTCACCTAATCGCGGCCTCTGATGCTGGTATTGAGCGGGTTGTAGATCTACGCGGTAAACGGGTAGCACTCATGCCGGAAGGCAGCGGTTCCTATGCCCTATTTTGGGAAATTGCCCATCACTATGGTTTAACCGAAGCCGATATTGACTACGCCACGATGTCGGCAGACGAGGCTCAGGCCGCATTTGAACAAGGACAAGTAGATGCCATTTCTCGCATTATCGCTTTGGGCAATCCTTCGGTGCGATCGCTGTTGCAAACAACTCAGGCTCAGTTTGTGCCGCTCGATCAAGCCGAAGCCATGCAGATTATGCTGCCCTATTTAGAGCCGATGAATATCCCAAGAGGTGCCTATGTTGGCGCACCTTCCATTCCAGCCCAGAATTTACCCACGGTTTCGGTGCGGGCGCTGCTCGTTGCTCACGAAGATGTTGATCCAGTCTTGGTTCGCCAGTTAACTAGCCTGCTCTATGACTATCGTAGTGAGCTGATTGATCGAAATTCTCGTGCCGCTTCCATCAGCATGCCAGACTCAATGCTCAACTTGGGTCTACCGCTGCATGAGGGTGCTAGAGATTACTTTACACAGGATGAACCTAATTTTGTCGTGCGCTATGCAGAGGCTCTAGGTTTCCTGCTGTCAGTTGCAGTGCTGTTGGGGTCAGGGCTGTGGCAGTTGCGCTTTAGCCTGACCCAGCGCCAAAAAAATCGGGCCGATATGTATAATCTGGAAATTTTGGCTTTGATTGAACAAGTATATGAAACCGATGATCCCAACAAGCTAGAAGCCATCCGCCGACAGCTTTTTAACATTCTCCAGAAGGTTGTAGACGATCTCGACCTCGACCGAATTACGCCCGAATCGTTCCAGTCATTCACGTTTCCGTGGGATGTTGCGATTACAACTATCCGCCATCGTGAAACCCTACTCAATCAAGCAAAGACTTCGACCACTCTGGAATCAACAGACGATCGCTGCTGAGTATATATCAAATCTGGTTGAAAACCCATAACTTATCTTTGTGAAACGCTTGCTTAGCAACCATTTCACAAAAATAAACAGAGTTCCGATACACAGACTGATATGAATGTGAAAGAGACGCCCTAGCGGTGTCTCTTTCACAAGATGGGATTTATAGTCTTACGCAATCAAGCTATACCGATGCCTAAAGGTATGGCTACAGACCAATCCTCCGTCCTCCAGCACTCAGCTCTGATCTGATCTATCGTGCGAATTCGTAGAACGGGCATCAGAACAAGTAGTTCTAAGCGTAGCGTTATACAAAAATGTGAGTTGAGCTGTTCAAGCTTTAGTAGAACCCGCACCGAATTTGGTACCAGTGACCGTTGGCATCGCGACAGTAGTAGCAGCCATCCCACCAGAGACAGGCATCGTAGCCAGCGACAAAGTTTTCGGAATTCATCAAATCGGCTACGTCATCCCGGCGATCTTCGGCGGAAGGTTTGCGTAGCTCTTGCTCAAGACGGCTTGTTAGCTCGTCTGAAACAGGTTGAAGCTTTAGATCCTGCGCTGAAAACATTTGGAAATCTGAACTCATTAATTATGTTTGATTATATATATGATTATTTCAGTTCGATGTCTCAATTTGCGGGTAAAGACTTTGTATCTGAAATAACTTTTAAAGAAGAACCGGATCAGATGAAAGTTTTGTAGAGTTACCGTCGTACCATTGTCCTGCTCAATTGCCGCCTTAAACTCTAGGCTGATTGCGATTTAGGGCATGCTAAGGGCGGCCTAGATCACGTTACCCATAGGTGGGTCAAATTCGTTATGAAATTGCCTCCGGCTTGGCAACTGCCTCCAGAAATCAAGAATCGCTTTGGTCAAAAAAGTTCCGGCAAACAGCGGGCAATGATTGCTCAGGGTCATTTGCTGCTTGTGCTTCACAAGGTGCCGCAGCCAGGAGACGCTCAGCGAATTGGCACGTTTTTCTGGCGTAAACCTGATGGCAGTTGGGAACACAGTGGCGGAGGTGTCGGTATTCAACCCCTGATGAAGCATCTGCGCGAGTATGAACAGGTTGAAAATCAGCTCAGCCGCCGATACGAAGAGGCTGACAGTGCAGACGACTACTTTGAGCTGTTGGAATCAATGTCTCCAGTGCGACACTCGGCGCGGAATCTGCATTCAACCCTGCAATCAGCCCGTGAAGGAATTCCGTGCGATCGCGATATTATCGATATGCGCGACTGGGCCTATGAGCTAGAGCGCACCTTTGATTTACTCTACGAAAATACCAAAAACGCGGTGGATTTCCGCATGGCTCAGCGAGCGGAGGAACAAGCTCATCTCACCCTGCAATCAGTTGAGGCCAGCCATCGACTTAACGTGTTGGCTGCCATCTTCTTTCCCTTAACCGCTGTATCCTGCGTATTTGGCATGAATTTGAGCAGTGGGTTAGAAAGCAATTCGATTGTGACGTTTTGGACAACTTCAGCATTTGCGGTTGCGCTAGGTTTGTGGGTGCGCCGCTGGGTGACAACCGGAAGGTGGCTCTGACACAAAATCTGCCTGTGGGAACCAGTTTATATATTTGTGAAAGCGAGGCACAGCACAACTTTCATAAAAAATAATCCAGGTTCTTTCTAGTTGAATTCAGTATGAACTAGCGCAAAGGCCACCAGGAGACTTTATCTCGCGTTGCGCTGTACGCCTCTTTGAGTTCTTCTGGATTGATGACATGCACAATATCATTGCTGCCATCAGAGGCTTTGCCAGATTTCAATAGACCAACTTTGACCATTCCCTTTAGGACTTGCTCAACCGTGCGATGGTTGAGCTGGCAAGCTTTAGCAATAATGTCTATGGGGAGATCAAAATCGAATGTAGCGGTATCGTCGGGCAGGTGTCTGAGCGTGCGCTCCTGATAAATTAAGGCTCTTAGTAGGGAGGCAACGGCTTGAGGCGGATAGGCGCTACAGTTCAGCAAATGGTACTGAAATTTTTCCCGCAGCTCGAACAGCATGTTGTAGCGATCGCAAAACAGAGCATCATTTTCATACAGGGCTTTAATTGCTGCTACCGGAATTTTGACCACATCTGTGGTTTTATAGGCTTCAACCAAACTAGGGAATGCGCGGCAGACGTTACCGTAGGCAAAATCCAAATTTCGCATACCAAAGCAGCCTCCGGGATACGTGACTGCAATAATTCGATCTAGCGGCGTGCTGCGAATCACGACTGGCCCACCTGCCGTAATCACATAGAGATGCTCTAGGGAGCGATCAGGTCGAAATGCCGTATAGATGGGACGGCTGGAATAGAGCTTTTCGGCGATAAGCTGACTGGGATCGAGATAGGCTGTGACATCGGCAGCGTTCATCCCCTGAAACAGAAAATTGTCCTGAATCAACAGGTCAATTAAGTCAGATGGGGCTGAATGCTTCGCCTGCTTTGTCATGCCGATGCTCCTGACGGGTTAGCCAACCTATTGTGGCATACGGAATTGGGATTTTTAGGCTGTGCTCACAATTTAGGCTGACTCATACCTAGGTTGGCATCACTGCTGGCAGACCCGTCGATTCGATTGGACGGTTTGAGTGTGAGTTTCAGATGAAGCTAAATTGAACTAGCTGCGATTCAAATTCATTTACGATACACTCAGATGTTAAATTCAATTGAATTCCTAGAATTTTGAAAGAATATTTAAGTTGCAATGGTTTAGCTAATGTCATGCTGATCGGTGTGTAGACTCCCGTCTTGTATCAAGTCTGTGTATAAGAACTCAATTTATTGTTTGTGAAATGGTTGCTAAGCAAGCGTTTCACAAACAATAACTGATCGGCTTTCAACCAGACCTGATGTTGCACTACAAGCCAAAAGGCTAGTTTGCCATCGCATCCCGGTAGCAAACTAACTGCTTCGGGTTCTCAACGTGCACGGTGCAAGACGTAAATAGACACACTATCGACTATGAACGTTTCACTCCCCCTCTCTATTGGTTAAGGGATTTACATGCAAACTACGCGATTCCGATTTTTAACTGGCTCTTGGCGGCGCAGTCCGTGGCTAAGTCTGGGCTTGCTGGTTCTAATAGGTATTGGGCTGAGTGTGGGTATTGCCCTAATTAGCGGTGCAGAAATTACGCTGCCGTTCGATTTGACTTGGCAAGGCTGGCTTGCGATCGCAGTTACCATGCTGGCGTTCTTGCTCAACGCACTGACCCAACTGCCAGCCGATATCGTGTTCTTGGGCGGCTTAGCCGTCCTTTTTTTAACAGGAATCCTGGATGAGCAGGCAGCACTAGCCGGGTTTAGCAATTCCGGTTTGCTGACCGTGGGTGTACTCTACATTGTGGTGATGGGGCTGCAACAAACTGGAGGACTAGCCTGGATCTCCCAGCACGTCTTGGGTTTACCGAAAGGGCTTTTTCGGGCGCTGCTGCGACTCATGTTGCCCGTCGTCGGTATGAGCGCCTTTTTGAACAACACGCCCGTCGTCGCGATGTTTGTCCCCGTAGTAAATGACTGGTCGCGAAAGCTGCAGCTCAGCCCGTCGAAGCTGATGATTCCGCTCAGCTATGCCGCGATTTTTGGCGGCATCTGCACCCTAATTGGGACCAGTACAAACCTAGTGGTCAACGGTTTGCTGATTGCCAATACGGATTATCCTGGCCTAAAAATGTTTGACATCACGCTGGTCAGCTTGCCCTGTGCAGCAGCGGGTTGTATTTACCTGCTGGCCGTCAACCGCTGGCTACTGCCCGATCGCAAGCCTGCCCTGAGTAACTACGACGACCCTCGTGAATACACCGTTGAAATGGTGGTTGAGCCGGGGAGCCCCCTGGCTGGTAAGAATATTGAACAAGCTGGACTGCGTCATTTGCCTGGGCTGTATCTGGGTGAGATTGTGCGCGATGGCCGGATGATTGGTGCGGTCAGTCCTCAAGAAGTTCTGCAAGAACACGATCAACTGGTGTTTGTTGGCGTGATCGACTCGATTGTCGATCTGCAAAAGCTGCGTGGCCTCAAACCCGCCACCAATCAAGTTTTCAAGCTGGATGAACCACGAACAGAACGCTGCTTGATTGAAGCCGTGGTGTCTAATACCTGCCCGATTGTGGGCCAAACCATTCGCGAAGGCCAGTTTCGCACTCGCTACAATGCCGTCGTGATCGCGGCTGCTCGCAATGGTGAACGGCTGCGAGGCAAAATTGGGGATATTATTCTGCGCCCCGGCGATACGCTACTGCTAGAGGCTAGCCCTTCCTTTCTGGAGCGGCAGCGTGGTTCCCGCGATTTCTATTTGTTCAGCGCAGTGCCCAATTCGGAACCATTGAACCACGATAAAGCTCCTCTGGCGCTAGCGATTTTGGTTGGCATGGTGCTGCTGGCGGCTGTTGGCTGGATGAGTATGCTACAGGCGGCGGTGTTGGCATCGGTTTTGATGATTGTGACCCGCTGCTGTGCGCCCGATAAAGCGCTGAGCAGCGTGGAATGGTCGGTTTTGCTCGTCATTGCAGCAGCATTAGGTATCGGTCAAGCTCTAGAAAGTACCGGAGCCGCAACCGCGATCGCAACTTCGTTTGTATCCTTAGCAGGGAATAATCCCTGGATTGCCTTAGCGGTGGTTTATGGCATCACCACAATTTTGACGGAGGTGATTACCAATAATGCCGCTGCTGCGCTAGTCTTTCCGATTGCGCTGGCCGTATCTCAAAGCCTAGACGTGAACTTTATGCCGTTTGCGATCGCAATTATGATTGGCGCATCAGCCAGCTTTGCCACTCCTATCGGCTATCAGACCAACCTGATGGTTTACGGCCCCGGTGGCTACAAGTTCACCGACTTCATGCGGATTGGTATCCCGCTCAATCTGCTGTTTTGGGTTCTAACCGTTACCATTACCCCTCTGGTTTATCCGTTCTAACAGAAGTTCATTTTCCAGTGGTTCTAGATAAGAACGAAAGAGGAGAGTGCCTCATCCTGAGGCACTCTCCTCTTTCGTTCTCTCATTTTTAACTGAAATCACCATAAAGAGTAGTGAAAAGAGTAGTGATATGAAATCCGGTTAAAACCCCATTGTTTGGTTTTTGTGAAACGCTTGCTAAGCAAGCGTTTCACAAAAACTAATATCAGTTCTCCAATTTAGCGCTACAGATGAGTCCAGTGCTGAGGTGCAATTCGCCTCTCGCCTCACGATACTGAACAATTGATGTGTAGCAATAGTTAAGAGAAACGATATAAGCAGGGTTCCGATACACGAACTTGATATTAACAATCTAGGTGCTGATGCCCCTTCAAGCAGGAGTGAGTGCCCTTTGAAACCATTTCACCAGAACAGGCGGAGCTCAGCGAACAGCATCAATCACAAGTCGGGTTG
Source organism: uncultured bacterium (assembly GCA_966674685.1). Taxonomy (GTDB): domain Bacteria; phylum Cyanobacteriota; class Cyanobacteriia; order Phormidesmidales; family Phormidesmidaceae; genus Thainema. The sequence goes on along the minus strand of CBKWJC010000045.1, from coordinate 13,319 downwards.
ATGGATGGGAATTTGAATCACAAATTCGGTGCCTTTGCCAGGGTCGGAATAACAGTTGAGAGAACCACCGTGTTTTTCGGTGATAATTTGGTAGCTAATCGACAGTCCCATACCTGTGCCTTTGCCGATGGGCTTGGTGGTGAAAAAGGGATTAAAGATTTGACTGAGTACAGCGGTGGGAACGCCAATGCCGTTGTCGGCAAAGCGGATTGCTATATGGTCAGAGCCGATTCGTTCTGTTGTGATGGTGAGGCAGGGGCTTTCCTGAAGCAAGTTGCGATCGAGGGCATCGTCGAGGGCGTCAATGGCATTGCTGATTAGGTTCATAAACACCTGATTGAGCTGTCCCGCATAGCATTCCACAAGCGGCAAGTTGCCGTAGTTTTGCATAATTTGGATTTCGGCGCGATCGCACTTGGCTTTGATCCGGTTGTGCAAAATCATCAGCGTGCTATCAATACCGTCGTGAATATTGACCGCTTTCATCTCGGCCTCATCCATGCGGGAGAAAGTACGCAGCGAGGCGACAATGGCGCGAATCCGCTCGGTGCCCACTTTCATCGAACTCATCAATTTGGGTAAATCTTCCACTAGAAAGTCCAAATCGATGGCATCCATTTCATCCACAATGGCAGGTGCAGGCGTCGGGTAGTGGTCTTGATAAAGCTGAACTAGTCTCAACAGGTCGTAAGTATATCCATGGGCGTGGCTCAAATTGCCGTAGATGAAATTGACCGGATTGTTGATTTCGTGAGCTACACCTGCCACGAGTTGACCCAGGCTGGACATTTTTTCGGCCTGGATCATTTGCGTTTGAGTACGCTGAAGATCCGTCATGGCTCGCTCTAGCTCAGCAGCTTTATTGCACGTTTGCGTATACAGTTCTGCTTGATTGAGCGCGATCGCAAGTTGCGCCACCACGGCTTCCAAAAACTCCACCTCATCATCCGTCCAGGGTCGCACCGCTTGGCTATGAATACAGGCAATGATGCCGAACTGCCCCGAATTCGCACAAACAGGCAGAACCAGCATGGACTTGTTGCCCAGTGCCTGGAGAACGTACGTCACCTCTGGATAGGGACAATCGGTGATGTTATCTAAGCGAATCATGTCTCGCCGCAACATAAAATCTGACAGTGGGCCAAAGGCTTCCACAGGGTGGCGACCGACAAAGCTCGGCAAGCCCTCGGCCTGTACTTCACTGGTGACATCCCAGCAGGCGGCTCCCTCATCTTCGAGATACCAGGCAAAGTGGCATCGATCAACCTGGAGATAGGCATGGATTTCCTGCACCGTCACACTGAGGATTTGCTCAAAGTCGAGGGAGTTACGAATGCGGTTGGTGAGCTGATTGAACAACCGTTCTCGACAGGCTTGGTTGTGGAGCTGTGCTTCAGCCTGTTTCTGTTCCGTGACATCGACCAAGACTGCGAGCGATTGTGTCACCTGACCGGATTTGCACTGTTCAGAAATAGCTGACAGCAGGACATCAATGATTTCACCGTTTTGCATGACCATGCGGTAATGGACATCACGGCAAGAACCCGCTTGCTGTAGAGCAGGTAGGCCAATTCTCAGGGCATACTGACGCGATTCTTCGGTGAGAAAGTCGGTGAGTTGACGTCCAATTACTTCGTGACGCTGGTAGCCCAGCTTACTGAGCCATAGGTCGCTGACGTGGATGATTTCGCCATCGCAATTGAGGGCATGCATCATTACTGGGGTATGGGTGTACAGCCGCCGATAGCGGGTTTCACTTTCTTTGAGAGCCGCTTCTGCTAATTTGCGATCGCTAATATCGGTAATCGTGCCCACATAGCCAATCACGTTGCCATCTGAATCCTGTTCTGCAACGGCTTGGCCAAACACCCAGGAGACCGAACCATCTCGGCGACGCATACGATATTCAGCTTGAAACGGCACCTGTACGGCAACTGACTGCTGCCACTGATCGGATACTCGATCTCGATCCGCTTCATGAATGGCCTCTGTCCAACCCCAGTCCAACGCATCACCAAACGATAAACCCGCAATTTCGCTCCAGCGCTGATTGACGTAGATACAGCGACCGTCCGCATGGGTGCGAAAGATACCCACGGGTGCAGCAGCGGCTAGCGACGCATAGCGCTGTTGGCTCTGGTAGAGTTCTTCACGAGCCTGCTTGCTTTCGGTGACATCCCGAGCGGAAGCATAGATCAGTTTGGCCTCCATGTCCGAAGCTGATGTCCAAGAGAACCAGCGGTACGAGCCATCCTTACAGCGATAGCGATTCTCAAAGGCGACCACTCGTTTACCATCGGCTAATTGACCTGCGATCGCAATCGTTGCCCCTTGATCCTCTGGATGGACAAACGATAGAAAAGGCTCAGCCATCAGTTCTTCAGCGGTATAGCCCAAGACTGTTTCAAACTTGGGATTGAGCCGCTTAAAATAGCCGTCAAAACCCGCGATACAAAGCATGTCTGCCGCAAGATGAAAAAAGCGATCGCGCTCTTGTTCTGCCCGTTCTCGCTGCTGCATTTCCCGTTCGAGCTGAGCCACCATTTGCTGGAGTTCAACTGTACGAGCCGTGATTGCGGTCTCTAAGCTGCCGTTAGCCTGCTGGAGCGCCAGTTCCGCCTGCTTTCGAGCTGTAATCACTTCCGTGAACATGATGATGCCACCCACTGCACCATCGGTTTGATACCAGGGACGAACTTCCCAGCGCAGCCAGTCTACGTTGCCATCTTGCCGTTCAAAGGCTTCTTCTTCGCAGCGTTCAACCGCTCCAGCCAAACAGCGCTGATGAATTTGCCGCCACTCGTCAGAAATCTCTGGGAAGAGGTCATAATGACACCGCCCAATGATTGGTTGATCCCCTAAACCACAGTCTTCCAACCAGCGGCGACTCGCCATCACGTAGCGCAACTCTCGATCCAACATTGCGATCGCAGCAGGCGCATGTTCAATCAGAAGCTGAATATATTCCGGTGAATCCGCCGCCTGAGTGGCTAAATGATGAGTTGAGTGCATAGAGAGAAACCTAAAGATGCAGCTTTTAAGCAGTTTGAAGTTAGCAAATAGCCTGTAGCGCGAGTCATATGGCTGACAGCGTGAAGCTAGCTCCCCAAATATCTGCTCAATATTGGGCTCCACGGACGATCTGACACACCGCTACAGCACAACTTATGAATAGCAATACGCGACCATATCGCGACTGTATAAAGTTGAGATCGCGCTCCAGGATTATTGTTCCCTCCTCCCAAACTAAAATTGCGCCCCAAATTGCAGTGCAAGCGCGAATGATTCCACTCTCAAGCTCTGTGGTATTGATCTATCGAATTCATCAGTTCAACTGGATGACTTGAGGGCAATGGCGAAGGCGGCGGTGGCAACGAGGGCGGCGATTGTCCGAATATGATTCCAGATAGTCCAGCGGGTTAGATACTGTGCCCACAAAGCTGTCCCTTCTGCGCTATTGGGTTCTACATCTGCTAGTGCATTATTCAGGGGGACATTGCCCACAATTGTGACGCCAAAGGTGCCAACTAGATACAGCAAACTGCCCGAGAGTACGTAGACCGCAGGGGATTGCTGCCAGTGGAGTAGGGTTGCGATCGCAAGCAGTACACAAACCACTGCCGTGCCCATAAATACGGTCATGAACCAGGGATTAATCACAACAATGTTGATCGCCTGCATGGCGGCAATGCCTTGGGGCGGTTCTAGCTGGGCAAGAGCACGCATCACAAAGGTGGAAAAGGCAAAAAAGACGCCCGCCATCAGCCCGCAGCCCAGCAGCAAGAGCAGTTTGAGGATGAAGGCTAAATCGTTAGTCATGGTTGGTAGTGGTATATAGGTAATCATTTTGTGTTGTGCGGGCTAAGGCAGTGCAACACAAAATGATTGCTAAATGATTACTAATTGAAGCCTATCGTCATAGTTTAACTGGCTCCCAATTGCAGGCTGTAGAGGTTGGCGTAGATGCCCTGCTGCTCGATCAGCTCGGCGTGGGTGCCCTGCTCCACAATTTGCCCCTGCTGAATCACCAGCACTTGATCCGCTTGGGTGACGGTGCTGAGACGGTGGGCAATCACAAAACTGGTGCGCCCTTTTAGGAGAGTTGCGATCGCATCTTGCACCAGTCCTTCAGTACGAGTATCAATACTGCTAGTCGCCTCGTCTAATACGAGAATGCGGGGATTGACCAGCACAGCCCGCGCAATACTGACCAACTGCCGCTGGCCTTGACTGAGAGGAGCACCCCGTTCACCCAAGCGGGTATTGTAACCCTGGGCCAGAGAGGTGATGAACTCATGCACATTGGCCGCCTGAGCCGCCGCTTCAATCTCGGCTTGACTGGCGTGAGGAGCGCCAAAGGCAATATTTTCGGCGACGGTGCCTGTAAACAGCAGATTATCCTGTAGCACAATGCCAATCTGGCGGCGCAAACTAGCCTGGGTGACAGTGCGAATGTCGATGCCGTCAATCTTCACGGCTCCATCGGTCACATCGTAGAACCGCATAATCAGATTGATAATCGTACTCTTTCCGGCTCCCGTTGGCCCCACTAGCGCGATCATCTGTCCCGGTTGAGCACAGAGATTAATGCCTTTCAGTACTCGCTGGTTGGGATTGTAGCCAAACCCTACCTGCTCAAACCGCACCTCGCCCCGAATCGGCGGCATCTCAGTGGCATTGGGGGCATCCTGCAACGTGACAGGCTCATCCAGCAGCATAAAAATCCGATCCAGTCCGGCCAGAGCCGATTGGGCTTGAGTATAAAACTGGCTGAGAATCTGAATCGGGCGGAAAAACTGCTGCACATAGAGCAAGAACGCAGTCACGGTGCCGACTGTCATCACGCCTGTCACCGCCAAGTAGCCACCGTAGGCCATCACCCCAGCCGTAGCCAGAGTGTTGAGAAAATCAATCGAGGGCAAAAACGCGGCTGTCACCGCCACGGCCTGCACATTGGCGCGGCGATTGGCAGCATTGAGGCTATCGAACTCTTCAATATTGAGCTGAGTGCGGTTGAATGCCTGCGCCTCGCGGACGCTGCCAATATCCTCCTCCAGCTTGGCCGAGAGATCGCCAATTGTCTGGCGAGTGATGCGAAATCGACTCCTGGCCCAGCGGGAGAAAAATCCCGTCGTGAAAATCATCAGTGGCACAACCAGATTGCTGAGCAATCCCAGTTGCAGATTAATCGACAGCATGGCGATGATGATCCCCACCAGGCTAAAGGTTTGGCCGAGCACCTGGGGAATCGTCAGACCAAACGCTTGATTCACCGTACTGACATCGTTGAGCAGACGACTCATCAGATCGCCCGCCTCGCTGCGGTCAAAAAAGCTGACGGGCAAGCTCTGCACTTTATCGAAAATATCTTGTCGTAGCTGACCCAGCAGCCGCTGCACAATCGACCCCATCCGCCAGATTTGACCCCGGATCGCCCAGACTCCCAAGAAATAAATCGCTGTCAGGATGACTAGCATCCGCAATAGTCCCCGGAGATCTCCTGTCAGAATCAAATTGTCGATTGACCAGCCAATCAGCAGTGGCCCGATTGCCTGTGTCGTAGCTCCGATCGCAACTAGGAGAATGGCTAAAGGAAGTTCTTTCCGATAGGGCGCAAAGTAGCGGAAGAAACGCCCGGTGGTTGAGGATTTAGCCTTGGGGGAGCGGTCAGCGGCAGCGGGAGCAGAAGTCATAGCTGGAATGTTGGAATGATGCTGAAACTCGATTCTGGGGGTGAGAATGAGTTAAGGCTAGCACTATCGCGGTGATTGGATTGGGAACCCATAGGATTTCTGAAACTCTCAGCACTTAGAAAGTGAGGCGAGAGGAGTAAAGAGAGGGGTTGTAAAGGCTGTAGAGGGCTGTAAAGGCTGTCAAGACTCCGCAACTCAAGGCTCAGCACTCAGCACTGAAATCATCATGTAGTGCTGATTTGGAGACAAGTTGTTATCCGTAATCTGGCAAGATAGCAATCATATTCCTGTCGTCCAGCATTGGAAATCTTGTGGTAGGAGAAGGAGAACTCTATGACCTCATCGTTCACAGGTCGCTGCCTCTGTGGCGCGGTTCAGTTTTTGTCATCCACTGCGCCAGAGCTCCAGGCCAACTGTCACTGTAATGACTGCCGCCGTTCAGGTGGTGGTGTCTATGCCAGCTTTGTGTTTGTTCCGGCAGATGCGCTAACGATTCAGGGCGAGACCGCTAGTTACGAGCATTTGTGCGATCGCGGTACCACCATGACCAAGTTGTTCTGTCCGAACTGTGGTTCTCAGTTGTTCAGCATCAATAGTGGTCATCCGGAGCGAGTGGGAATTCGAGTCGGTGTGATCGATGATGCGAGCTGGTTTCAGCCGATGGCGAATGTCTATACGTGTCGCAAGCTGCCTTCGACACCAATTGATGACAGTGTGCCTGCTTTTGAGAAAATGCCGGGTTAGAGAAAATTTCGAGGTTGTAGTTTCATGTGTCTGGTAGGGGCGTTAGCGTAGCCATGCCCGAAGGGCTATATGGCCATTCGCCCCTACAGGTGATTTCAGCGCGGAGCAGTAGCCGAACCGACTTGTGATTCTAAGATGGCACCGTAGAGGGGGCTGCTGGCCATGAGCTGCTCGTGGGTGCCCTGAGCGACTAGGCGGCCCTTATCCATCAGCAGAATTCGGTCGGCGGTGCGGACGGTGCTGATGCGCTGGGCGACGACAAAGGAGGTGCAGGTGCGGCGGCGCATCAGGTCATCGAGAGCGGCTTGAATCTGGGCGGCGGTTTGGGCATCGACGGCAGAGGTGCTGTCGTCCAGAATCAGAATGTTGTAGTCGGTAAGCAGGGTACGCGCGATCGCAATTCGCTGTTTTTGGCCACCGGAGAGACCGACGCCGCGCTCGCCCACAATTGTGTCGTAGCCATCGGGCAAACTGACAACAAAGTCGTGAATCTGAGCGGCTTTGGCCACTTCAATCACTTCCGCCATTGTTGCGTCGGCCTTGGCGTAGGTGATGTTGGAGAAAATCGTGCCGGAGAACAGCGTGCTTTCCTGAAAGACGGTGCTAATCCGCGATCGCAAACTTTCTAGGGTAAAATCCCGCACGTCGCGCCCGTCGATCCGCACGGCTCCTGCCGTCACATCATAGAAGCGGGGAATCAGATTAATGATGGTGCTTTTGCCCGATCCAGTCATGCCCAGAATGGCAATCAGCTCATTCGGCTTGGTCTCAAACGAGATGTTGGTCAGTGCTGGCACCGACGCGCCCGGATAGCGAAAGGAGACATTCTCAAACGTGATTCTGCCGCCGCAGGTGGTGAAGGGCACGGCCTGGGGACGGTCTTTAATTTCAATCGCGGCATCAATCACTTCATACACCCGTTCGGCGGAAGCAGCAGCCTGGGCAATCGCTGGAGCGGCAAAGCCAATCAGCAGAATTGGCTGCAAAATCAGCAGCAGATAGGCATTAAACGCCACCAGTTCCCCCACCGAAAGGCGATCGCCAATCACCGCCGCCCCCCCGTAGCCAATCACCGCCACAATCACTAAATTGCTGGCCAGGAAGATGAACGGAAACGTGTTGCGAATCGCCACGATGGTTTTCATGTTAGCGGCGACCAGGCTCTGGTTCTGGTCGGTATAGCGCTCCGTTTCCACCCGTTCCCGCACAAAGGCTTTGACTACCCGCACCCCCAGCAGATTCTCTTGCAGGACGGCATTGAGATCGCTGAGCTGTTCCTGCACCTGATAGAACAGCTGGCTATTCTGACTAAAAAAGCGAGCCATCAGCCAACCCGCCAGAGGCACCACCATCAGACTAATCAGCGCCAGCCGCCAGTTCATCAGCAGCAAAATCACGGCAATTGTCACTAACGTCACCACGCCGCTAATTACCTGAATCAGGCTGGTGCTGAGGAAGGTGCGAACTTGCTCGATGTCGCTGGTGACTCGGGTGAGCAACTGGGAGGTGTGCGACTGGTCGTGGTAGCTGAAACTGAGGGTTTGAATCTTGCTGAAAATTCGGTTACGCAGGTCATACACCACGCCCTGGGACATGGCTTCGGCACAAAAGCTCTGCCCAAAGTTAAACAGCCCACGTGCGATCGCAGCGATGACTAATCCCATCCCGCTCTGAAACACGACTATCAGATTCCGCTCGGTAATGCCCTGATCGATGGCCCAGCGATAGAGCTGCGGCGTCGCTGCATAGGCGGCCACCAGGAGCAAAGCGCTACCGATTGCGCCCACGGTTAACCAGGGATAAACGCGGAGGCTACCGAGCACTCGCTGCATGGGGCGTGAAGCGCTGGCTTGGGGCTGGGGTGATTGAACCAATGGCCGACTCCTGTGAGTGATTCCAGGACAAAAATACGTGGTTTGATTGTACTGAATATCACGGGATCTGTTTTGTGAAGCCGATTTTGTTTTGCCTTTAAGTCTTACCTATTAGGAAGGACAATATTTCTATTACTCAATAAAGTATCTATTACTTAAAATTAGGCTGTTTTTTGAGTAATAGCTTTCTAATTTAAGATTAAATATTAGTGGTCACCCTTTCAACAATCAGGCTTACTGTCCTTGTTGGGAAGTTGCTTATTCCCCTCATTTATCTGATTCGAAAGACTAGATGACTGCTGCTCTGTAACCATTTTTTCAAAGACTTGTAGCGCAGCCTCCTTAGCTGCTGCATGTAATGCTTGTTCACTTAAAGCAGCAAGTTTAGCCTCCAACGCATTAATCTTGGATAAGAGCTCGGTTTCACGTCTTATCCTATCTTTCTCAGATTCCTCTAGTTTATCACTCAACCTTTCCAAAAGATGTTTGAATTCATCTAGTGTTTCTTTTGTATAGTGCCGTAGTTCCTGAAATTGAACGGTATTAGTTACTAATTCACGATAAAGCTCACTAACTTTTACAACAAGATCAGCTACTGTCTCTTTTACACTGCCTATCATGACTTTCTGAGTTTATTGTTGTCAACTTATTTGAAAATTAATAGCCCAGCTTTGATATTGTTTTAGCTCGCTAGCATAAATTTCAATGGCCTGACTAACTGTTAGTTCTTCGTCTTTTAAACTTCTGATAGCGCCATCCATTTTCTCTAAAACATCTTCTATATTAGATAAAGCTTTAAAGCTACCTGCTTCATAACTGGCTCTAAGAAATTCTCGTAATTCAGGTGCCGATCTTGAGGCGAAAGAGAATGCTTTAAGGAACTCCTCCCAAGCATTAAAAACTATAATCTCTGTAGATTCGCCCAGAAAATCCGATAGTTTTTTGCATGCATACTGAGTTAGAAGCCCTTTATCAAAAATTTCCGAGCCAGGATCAAGCAAATGCCAAATTTCCTCCATAACTTCTGATGATTTGAGGTAGTCAATGATTTGTTGCTGTTGCTCTTTTTGTAATTTTTTGTCTTCAGAAATAGCTTCCAAAAAGGCTGTAATCGCAACATTGAGACATTTTTGAAATTCTGCTTCGACTTTCTCACTAAGCACATATTTAATATCAACAGAATATTTTTTGCCAAGTTTTTTAAGAGATCCTCCTAAAACCTCTGATACTAAACCAGCAATTGCACTCACTAGAAATGGTTCAATCATAAAAATATAGCTTGTCCAACTTCGCGATTATCTTGATTGAGAAATTAAATCCTTTCTTCTTGGAATATTCAATAGTCAGATGCGCTCATAGTCTCTTCTTTGTTAGTTGCTTGTTAAGGATCATTGTAATCCTGATGATTTAGATTCAGACTCAAGTCTAGAATCCCATAAAGCATTTTACTTTTCTTCTGATCGCTGTATATGGTGTTCCTCTGCGCTACGATTATCGCCTAATTCTGTCTTGGAAGCCTTCTGAGCTGCCTGCATTTCTTTGACAATTTGCTGCAATAGCGCCTCCACCGAGCGCGGTTGCCAGCCCAGTTCCCGCCGTGCCTTACTCGCATCCACCCGCACGCAGCGGTCATAAATATAGTGAACCCGTTCGCGACCGATGGGTGGATTCCACTTCAAGGCTCGGCCAATCGGGTCGAGTACATTGCCGACCAAGCGCACTAGCGCTTCCGGCGGATCGTTGGGAGCCGGAATGCCCGTTTCTCGACTCAGCAACTGGAACATTTCCCTCGTCGTCAAATCCCCTGCTGAGATGATGTAGTGCTCCCCTGCTGGTGCCTTATCCGCCGCCAGCAGCATGGCGCTGACCAAATCGTCCACATGCACCACCCCCGTCACCCGGTCGCCACCCGGCCAGAACTTCATCCAGCCCTTGAGGAAAAGCTGAATTGCAGGCCCAAAGTGCGGATCATCCGAGCCGAGAATACCAGAGGGCATCAGGCTGACAATTGGTAGACCATTGCGCGCCGCCTGATCCACTAGCTGCTGCGCCTGGAGCTTGGTGCGATCGTAGGCTGAGGAATAGGTCGTCTGAGTACGCTGAAACGTCTCGTCAATCGTCTGCCCCTGGGTATCGCCATAAATTCCAATCGTGCTGCAATAGACCAGCTTGGTCGGCTTGCCCGTCTCCATCCGCAGCGCTTGCGCCACTTCCAGCACACTGCGCGTGCCCTCGACATTGACCCGCTCCATGTAGGCTTCATCCACCAGACCCAATTCCACATAGGCGGCGATGTGAAATACGGTGTCAACATCAGTCATGGCCTTAAGGAGAGAGTCGCGATCGCAGATATCGCCATAGACCAGTTCAATCTCAGCATCTTGCAAGCGCGACAGATCACTGGTTTGGCGCACTAATCCGACGACCTGATCGCCCCGCTGACTCAGCGCTTTAACCAGATGAGATCCCGTGAAGCCATTGGCACCCGTGACTAATGCTTTCATTGCTACCGTCCTGTTGCTGTTCTAAACCATTTGGTAACTGTGGGTAAAAGCTAAGCTTTTACCCACAGTTACTTTTATTCAACTAGCGACTTTTCGTAGATTCTATACGTCTTGTACAACTTGCCGCCCGAAGCCTCAATCAAACGCCGCGAGGGCATATTGTCTTCCCAAACCCAGGAAAGTTCCGCCCGCTTATAGGGTTTCCCCTTCTTGATGCCGCCCCGCATCCCCAGGTAAATCAGCGCCAGCGGCACCATCTTGCGGCGATATTCCGGCAGCGAACAGATGGCGATGACACGCCCCTGATCAATTTGGCGACGATACCAGAGAAACTTGAGAATGCCCAGCCAGTTGAACTTGCCGTTGAGCCGCTTTAGGGGAATGTTGTAGTCCGGTAAACCCATGAAAAAGCCCACCATCTTACCATTCACTTCGGCAATCGGAAATACATCTGGATCAACCAACTGCTGAAGCTCCTTGGCTTCTTCTAAAAACTCCTCTTCCGTGCGCGGCGTAGAACTCCAGTTGTTGGCAAACGCCTCCGTAAACAGCCGATAGAGGGCACGGGCATCCTGCTCAAACGCTTCTCCTTTCGTGTTAAGCGGTCGAAACGTAACGCCAGACTGCTTAGCGATCCGGTAAGCCTTCTCAAATTTCGGCGGTAAACCCTCATCCAGTGGAAAATCGTAGGCATAGGCATCCTTTACCTTATGCCAGCCCATTTTTTCCATAAATTCCGGATAATAGGCCGGATTATAGGGCATCATCACCATCGGCTGCGTGTCGAAACCATCGACTAAAAACAAGCAGTCGTTATGGGTAGACAGATCAATCGGGCCACGCACCTCCGTCATGCCCTGTTCCCGAAGCCAATCAGTCGCGGCATTCAGCAAGGCTTGAGCAATCTCGAACTGGTTGATGCACTCAAAAAAACCAAACAGTCCGAGCTGCTTTTTCTCCACGTCGATCAACCGCTGGTTAACTGCGGCGACAACTCGGCCAACGGGTTCACCATCGGCCAGTGCAATAAAGGCTTGTAACTTGCCGTAACTCAGAAATGGATTATCGGGTGCGAGCTTTTTGGCTTCGCTGCTGCGAATGGGGGCGACCCAATTGGGATCGTTGGCATACACACGCGCAGGCACGTCGAGAAAGCGCTCGATGTCTGCGGGGGTGGTGACAGGCTGGATCTGGAAGTTCATGGTTCTGGGCTAGAGACTCGTCCATTACTATAGCTCTAGCGCTCACTAAACAGACTTTGCAGGAGACAGTTTGCAGACAGAGCGTGACAGGAAGTGCGATCGCACTTTTCACGCTCTGGAATATCTGCGATCGCGCTTACACAATCTAATGCCCTTCTATTCAGCCTGCTGCGGATAGGTTGCCAACCATTCATATAAATGTAGCTAGCGCCGCAAATCCACTAGCGCTTCTGCCAAGTCTTCTAAGGCTTTAACGGGAATTGATTGGTCTGATTAGACTACTATCAGCTTATAGGGGAAGGTAATAAATTTGACCATCTAGATCCTCCGGCATACCGCACTCCAAAATCATGAAAAGATCTTCTATTACCCTCCCAATGGGTGCATCCGAATGAATCTCAATCACCCCTGGCATAGAAAGGTTCTTGGCTAATCTTTCATAGGCATAGCGGGTAATCGTAGCAACATCATGAGTGAGCAAAATACGTCCTTCCGCAGCAGCCCGGTCAAGCACAGCAGGATCGTCTTCTCCTGACAAGCCAATATCTTGAACTCGGACAATATCAATATCCGGATTACGGCGCAGCAAGCCTCGGATAATTGTGTTGTCTAAATTCTCATCAGCTAGCAGCTTGATCATGTTTGCTGCTCTACCTGTCGAGACAGTAAGCGATCTCGTAAACCCTGTGGGTCAAATCGGGCCTCATTCATTTGACGAATTTCTTGAGCTTTCTGCTGTCGCTGCTGAAGATATTCCTCTACATCTTCTTGATGATTGAGGTAAAAGGCAATTGAAGCATAAACGTCACCTAGCCTCAAGGATGGATAACGATGGACAATCTCCTCAGCTGTTGATCCTTGCTTAAAAACAGCGACCACAGTATCTAAAGTCACCCGTGTTCCACCGACACAAACCACACCATCAGAACTGATTGTCAAAGGTGCAGGTTCCGCTAATATCGCAAGAGTCATATCTCAGAGCCTAAGAGCATTTTGTTCCTATTTTATAACTTCCTGTTCAATATCAGTTTCAAGATTCAATTCAACGTTGACAATATCCGATCCACCCAGAATACTAGACTTTATTGGAAATAAAGTTTTTGGGGTTGGAAATTGTTTGGTAGCGCGGCTGAGCCGCGCTACCAAACAATTTCCGACAAAGTTTACTATTTTGTGTTCGAATGGTGACGGTAGATTACAAGCTTTACACCACTGTTTTCGACTCTCTTTAAAGCAAGAAATCTCGTTAACCTGCAAATAATGCTTTTGAGACTTGATTCAGCAGCTACCTAACACCTAATC